>MKWM01000019.1:76537-220493 GCA_001899765.1 Thiobacillus sp. 63-78 | reverse complement strand
ATGGACTTCAGCGCGACGGAGCTCGTGAACATCGCCCGCATCGAGGGCGGTGCGGGTGATGACCAGATTTCCGGCAGCCAGGGTGATGATGTCATATCTGGCGGCACGGGCGCTGATCGCATCGCAGGCGGGCGTGGGAACGATACCTATATCCTGGGGCGAGGGGACGGCATGGATACCGTGATCGAGAACGACGCCACCGCAGGGAACACTGACATCGCCCAATTCCTGTCGGGTGTCAGCGCCGAGCAGCTCTGGTTCCAGAAAGTCGGCAACAACCTTGAAACCAGCATCATCGGCACCGCTGACAAGCTGGTGATCAAGGACTGGTATCTCGGCAGCGCGTATCACGTCGAACAGTTCCAGACGACCGACGGCGCGCAGACCCTGCTCGACAGCAATGTGCAAAATCTGGTCAACGCCATGGCCAGCTTCGCGCCGCCGGCCGCCGGGCAGACCACGCTGCCGCAGACCTACCAGGATGCCCTCGCGGGCGTCATCGCCGCCAACTGGCAGTAACAAGAAAAAAAAGGAGGGTTGCGGCGCGTCGGGGAGGGGCGCTGCAACACATACAACAACATCCGGAGCGCACGTCCCGAACCCGTCTTTGGTTTCGGGAAGTGCGTATTTGGCTAGAGAATGAATTCAACTTCCGAAGCATCCTTTGTGCCCGGCGTAGACACCGGTCTGACCTGTCTGGTCATGCTCGCACGCTTTCATCAGGTCGCGGCCGACCCCGATCAACTGGCGCATCAGTTCAAGGCCTCCGGCGAGCCTTTCGGCAGGCATGAAATCCTGCTCGCCGCCAGGCATCTGGGCTTGCAGGCCAAATCAGTCAGGACGTCGGTCGAGCGGCTGGATCGCACCCCACTGCCCGCCATGGCGGTGGACAGCGAAGGCGGCCACTTCATCCTCGCCCGCTTCGACGCCGGCAAAGCCCTGATCCACGACCCCAGGGCCGAGCGGCCGCAGGTGGTGTCGCGCGACGAACTGCTGGCGCGCTGGAGCGGAGAACTGATTCTCTTCACCTCGCGCGCCTCGCTGGTCGGCGTGATGGCGAAGTTCGACTTCTCCTGGTTCATCCCCGCCGTCGTCAAATACCGCAAGCTGCTGGGCGAGGTGCTGCTGGTGTCGTTCGTGCTGAACCTCTTCGCCCTGGTCACGCCCCTGTTCTTCCAGGTGGTGATGGACAAGGTGCTGGTGCACCATGGCCTGACGACACTGGATGTGATCGCAGTCGGTCTCCTGCTGGTGTCGATCTTCGAAGTGGGCTTGTCGGGCCTGCGTAGTTACGTCTTCGCCCACACCACCAGCCGCATCGACGTCGAGTTGGGCGCGCGGCTGTTCCGCCATCTGCTCCATCTGCCGCTGAGTTATTTCCAGGCACGCCGGGTCGGCGACTCGGTCGCCCGTGTCAGGGAACTGGAGAACATCCGCGCCTTCCTCACCGGCAACTCGATCACCGTCGTGCTCGACGTGCTGTTCTCGGTCGTCTTCATCGGCGTGATGCTGTTCTACAGCGGCTGGCTCACGCTGGTGGTATTGGCTTCGCTGCCGCTGTATTTCGTGATTGCTCTCCTGATCACGCCGCTCTTGCGCGCGCGGCTGCACGAGAAATTCAACCGCAGCGCCGAGAATCAGGCCTTCCTGGTCGAAACCGTGGCCGGCATCGACACCCTGAAGAGCATGGCGGTGGAGCCGCAGATGCAGCGCCGCTGGGATGCCCAACTGGCCGGCTACGTCTCGGCCGGCTTCAAGTCCGCCACGGTTTCCACGCTGGCGCACGAAAGCACCCACCTCATCGGCAAGCTCGTCACCGTGGGCACCCTGTGGCTCGGCGCCAGGCTGGTGATCGAGGGGCAGCTCACCGTCGGCCAGCTCATCGCCTTCAACATGCTGGCCGGGCGGGTGGCGCAGCCCATCATGCGGCTGGCGCAATTGTGGACCGACTTCCAGCAGACCGGTATATCGGTCCAGCGGCTGGGCGACATCCTGAATTCCCCCACTGAAGTGGCTGGCGCCAAGAGCAGCCTGCCGCCGATTGCCGGCCGCATCGGCTTCGACCAGGTCAGCTTCCGCTACCGGCCCGACACCCCCGAAGTACTCAAGGGCATCACCCTCGACATCCAGCCCGGCGAGGTCATCGGCATCGTCGGCCGCTCCGGTTCGGGCAAGAGCACGCTGACCAAACTGATCCAGCGCCTCTACGTGCCGGAACGCGGCAGGGTACTGATCGACGGGATGGATCTGACCCTGGCCGACGCCTCCAGCCTGAGGCGGCAGATCGGCGTGGTGCTGCAGGAGAACGTGCTGTTCAATCGCACCTTGAGGGAGAACATCGCCCTGGCCGACCCCGGCGCGCCGCTGGAGCAGGTGGTCGCGGCCGCCAGGCTGGCCGGTGCGCACGAATTCATCCTCGAACTGCCCGAGGCCTATGACACCGTGGTCGGTGAACACGGCTCGACCCTGTCCGGCGGCCAGCGCCAGCGCATTGCCATCGCCCGCGCCCTGATGACGCAGCCGCGCGTCCTCATCCTCGACGAAGCAACCAGCGCGCTCGATTACGAATCCGAACGCATCATCCAGAACAACATGCAGGCCATCTGCCAGGGGCGCACCGTCGTCATCATCGCCCATCGGCTGTCCGCGGTACGCCAGGCCCACCGCATCCTGGTGATGGACCACGGCCAGATCGTCGAGGCCGGCACGCACGCCGAGCTACTGGAACACGAAGCCGGGCACTACTCCCGCCTGCACCGCCTGCAACACGCCTGAGCCGACACATGACACGACGCGCTCTGGCCGATCTGCTCGCACGCTACCTCAAGGTCTTCCGTCACGCCTGGTCGCAGCGTCAGGCGACGGATGCCCCCGCGCTGCACGTGCACGAAGCCCAGTTCCTGCCCGCCGCACTGGCCTTGCGCGACACGCCGGTGCACCCCGCGCCGCGCATGGCGCTCTGGCTGATCATGGCCTTCGCCCTGATTGCGCTGCTGTGGGCGGTCTTCGGCCGCATCGATGTCGTGGCCACCGCGGTCGGCAAGATCATCCCCAACGACCGCACCAAGCTCATCCAGCCGGTGGAAACCGCCGTGGTCAAGGCAATCCTCGTGCGCGACGGACAGGCAGTCGAACCGGGCCAGTTGCTGATCGAGCTCGACGCCACCAGTGCCGCCGCCGACAGCGACCGGCTGCGCAGCGAAGCGCTGACCGCGCAACTGGAAGCCCTGCGCGCGCAAGCGCTGCTGTCCGCGCTGGAACGCGGCGCGCCCCCCAGACTGGAGCCGCTGGCCGGCGTGGAGGCGGACCGTCTCCTTGCCGAACAGAGCCAGGCTGCCGGCCAGTACGCGGAATACCAGGCCCGCCAACTGCAATTGCAGGCCGAGATCGCCCGCCGTCGGGCGGAGCTTCAGACGACCCGGGAACAGGTCGGCAAGCTCGAACAAACCGTCCCGATCGCCCGCCAGCGCGCGCAGGACTACCGGAAGCTGATGCAGGAGAAGTTCATGTCCCGGCATGGCTATCTGGAACGCGAACAGGCGCGCATCGAACAGGAGCAGGATCTGGCCGGCAGCCGATCGCACGTCGTGGAAATCCGTGCCCAACTGGTGGAAGCGCAACGCCAGCAAACCACGCTCGAAGCCGGGACGCGCCGGCAGTTGCTGGATCAACTCAACCAGGCCTCCCAAAAAGCCGTGTCGCTGGAGCAGGAGCTGATCAAGGCAGCGCGGCGCAGCCGCTTGATGCATTTGACCGCACCGGTCGCCGGCACGGTCCAGCAGCTTGCGGTCAGCACGGTGGGCGGTGTCGTGACGCCGGCCCAGCCCTTGATGGTGATCGTGCCGAAAGAGAACGTGCTGGAGGTCGAAGCCATGTTGCCCAACAAGGACATCGGCTTCGTGAATCCCGGCCAGGAGGCCGAGGTGAAGGTGGAGACCTTCCCGTTCACCAAATACGGCACCCTGCATGGCACGATCACCCAGGTGTCGTCCGACGCGATCCAGGACGAGAAACTGGGGCTGATCTATTCGACGCGGGTGAAGCTCGCCAGGGACACCATTCGGGTGGAGAACAAGACCGTCCGGCTCAGCCCCGGCATGGCGGTGACGGTCGAGGTCAAGACCGGCACGCGGCGGGTGATCGAGTATTTCCTCAGTCCGCTGATGCAGGTGGCGGGCGAAAGCCTGCGGGAACGATGAAGAGCGTCAGCGCGGCACCTGCGCACTCCCCATGTACCGGCTGATCACCGCGACGCGCCGCTGATACGCGCGCGAGCTGCGGTGGGTCTCGTACCAGCGCGGGTTGGGCGCCATGGCGGCCAGATGGGCGGCCTGGTCGCGGCCGAGGCTGGCGGCGGAAGTCTTGTAGTAGCGGTGGGCGGCAGCTTCGGCACCGTAGATCCCGTTGCCCCATTCGATGACGTTGAGGTAGACCTCGAGGATGCGGCGCTTGCTCCAGGTGGCTTCGATCATGAGCGTGATGACGGCTTCCTGGCCCTTGCGGATGAAGCTGCGCTCGCCGGAGAGGAAGAGGTTCTTGGCGAGCTGCTGGCTGATGGTGGAGCCGCCGGCGACGAGGCGGCCCTTCTTCAGGTTTTTCTCGACTGCGGTCTGGATGCCTTCGACGTCGAAGCCTTCATGTTCGAGGAACCTGGCGTCCTCGGCGGCGACGATGGCGCGCTTCAGGTGAATGGAGATGCGGTCGTAAGGCACCCACTGGTGGCGCAGTTCGGCGTCGGGATTTTTTTCCTGCTGGCGGGCCAGGCCCGCTGCCATGAAGGCGGTGGAGGCGGGATTGTGATCGATCCACCACAGCACGTGCGCGAACAGCCACACCTGATACAGCAGCACCAGCGTGACCGCCGCCGCGATGCCCTTGCCGAGCCAGCGCCACACGGCACGCATCATGTGCGGAGGTTCGCGATGACGGGTGCGGTGTCGGGGCGCACGCCGCGCCACAGATGAAACGCTTCGGCGGCCTGTTCCACCAGCATGCCGAGGCCGTCGGCCGTCGCTGCGCCGTGCGCGCGGGCGAAGCCGAGGAAAGGCGTGTCGCGCCCGTACATCATGTCGTAGGCCAGCGTGTCCGCGGTAAACACGCGCGGCGACAGCGGCGGCAGGTCGCCGGCGAGGCTGGCGGCGGTGGCGTTGACGACGAGGTCGAACGGGGTGTCGAGCGCGTCGAGCCCGCAGGCACGGACGCCGCGGCCGAACAGCTCGGCGAGTTCCTCGGCGCGGCGGACGGTGCGGTTGGCGACGACGAGCGCCGTGGGCCGCTGGTCGAGCAGCGGCCCGATCACGCCGCGCGCCGCGCCACCGGCGCCGAGCAGCAGGACGCGCTGGTCGGCGAGCGTACAGCGCAGGTTACGGGTGAGATCGGCGACCAGGCCGGCGCCGTCGGTGTTGTCGCCGAGGATGCCGTCGGCATCGAACACCAGCGTGTTGACCGCGCCGGCGCGTTGCGCGCGCGGGCTCAGGCGGCTGGCCAGTTTGAAGGCTTCTTCCTTGAACGGGACGGTGACGTTGGCGCCGCGACCGCCTGCGGCGATGAACTGCGCCACGCTCGCCGCAAAGCCGTCGAGCGGTGCGAGGATGGCTTCGTAGCGCATGTCCTGGCCGGTCTGGCGAGCGAAGGCGGTATGGATCTGCGGCGATTTGGAGTGGGCGATCGGGTGCCCGAATACGGCGTAACGGTCGGTCATGGCGGGCGTATTCTAGCCCTTCAACCGGCTGCCATGCGTGTTTGTCCGGGTCGCCGCGTCAGCTCTGAGTCCAGGGCAGGCTTCGGTGTTTCCAGCCGTTGAGTTCGTTGCGGTGGCCGGTGGCCTTGTTGAGGTCACCTTCGAGGCCTTCCAGCACGTGGTAGCAACTGCCTCGTCCGGCGTCGGCGCAGGCGACGGCGGCACGAAGCGAACGCTCGCCGCTGCGATCGATGAAGAGCAGCAGGGATTCCGGATCGGTGGCTTGCGCAAGCTGGGTGAGAAAATAGGGATTAAGAATCCAGCCAGGCCAGGACTGCCATTCGACATGCAGCGCCCCGGGGATGATGCCGTTGAGTTCGAGTTCTGCATGCGAACGCACGTCGATCAGGCGGGCTCCGGGGGCAATCTGCAACAATTCATGCGCTTCGTGAGGGAATAAGGCGCCGGCAAATGGCCAGCAATTCGACTCGCTACGCTGGTGAGCGGTATCGAGCAACTGAGTGATGCGTCCCATGACAATTCCTTTTTTATTCTTGGTTCAGTATATGACCCCTCGTGCCCGATGCAATATGCATCATATTGGTGCGCATCGTCATCCACATGCATTCTTTTGGTGCAAAAGAGCCAATGAAGACGCGCTATCTCCTTGCTCAGGCCTTATGGCACAATGTCTGGCGCTTGATTTTTGGTATGGCACAGTTGCTGCTAATAACTTCTTGACGTGACGTTATGGGTGGCGGATTTGGGCGACATCTGGCGTCGTAATTCAATCCATTTCATTCAGTTTGAGGAGATTCAGCATGGCCGTGGCCAATGTGATCAAGAGAATCAAGGACGAGGAAATCAAGTTCGTCGACCTGCGCTTTACCGATACCCGTGGCAAGGAGCAGCACGTTTCGATTCCTGCCCGCCTCGTGACCGAGGACTGGTTCGAGGACGGCCATCCCTTCGACGGTTCCTCGATTGCCGGATGGAAGGGTATCCAGGCATCGGACATGCTGCTGAAGGCCGATCCCGAGTCGGCCTACATGGACCCCTTCTTCGACGAGTCCACGCTGATCCTGACCTGCGACGTGATCGAGCCGTCCGACGGCAAGGGTTACGAGCGCGATCCGCGTTCGGTGGCCAAGCGCGCCGAAGCGTATCTGAAATCGACCGGCATCGCCGATACCGCGTACTTCGGCCCGGAACCCGAGTTCTTCATTTTCGATTCGATCACCTGGCACGACAATCTGTCGGGCTGCGGCGTGCAGATCAATTCCGAGGAAGCCGCCTGGTCGTCCGCCGAGAAATTCGAGAACGGCAACACCGGCCACCGTCCCGGCATCAAGGGCGGCTATTTCCCGGTGCCGCCGGTCGACAGCCTGCAGGACATCCGCGCCGCCATGGTGCTGGCGCTGGAAGAAGCCGGCGTTCCGGTGGAAGTGTTCCACCACGAGGTGGCGACCGCCGGCCAGTGCGAAATCGGCACCCAGTTCAGCACGCTGACCAAGCGCGCCGACTGGACGCAGATCCTGAAGTACATCGTGCAGAACGTCGCCCACGCCTACGGCAAGACCGCGACCTTCATGCCCAAGCCCATCGTCGGCGACAACGGCTCCGGCATGCACGTGCACATGTCGCTGTGGAAGGACGGCAAGAACCTGTTCGCCGGCAACGGCTATGCCGGCCTGTCCGAGCTGAGCCTGTATTACATCGGCGGCATCATCAAGCACGCCAAGGCGCTGAACGCGATCACCAACCCGTCGACCAACTCGTACAAGCGCCTGGTGCCCGGCTTCGAGGCACCGGTGATGCTGGCCTATTCGGCGCGCAACCGCTCGGCTTCGATCCGCATCCCGATTTCCTCCAGTGAAAAGGCGCGCCGCATCGAAACCCGTTTCCCGGACCCGACGGCCAACCCGTATCTGTGCTTTACCGCGCTGATGATGGCTGGTCTCGACGGCATCCAGAACAAGATCCACCCCGGCGATCCGTCGGACAAGGACTTGTACGACCTGCCGCCGGAAGAAGACGCGAAGGTGCCAAAGGTCTGCCACAGCCTGGAAATGGCGCTGGAAGAACTCGACAAGGATCGCGAGTTCCTCACCCGCGGCGGCGTGTTCACCAACGACATGATCGACGCCTACATCACGCTGAAGATGGAGGAAGTCACCAAGTTCCGCATGACCACGCACCCGGTCGAGTTCGCCATGTACTACTCGCTGTAAATGCGCGGCATGCAGTGAGAGGGGCGGCTTCGGCCGCCCTTTTGCGTGGTCTGGCAGGGCGGTCAAGATTACCCGGTTTGAGCCGTTAACAAACGGGTACGTTACACTCGTTCCTATGCAGACTGCCCGCTTTTTCTTTCTGTCGTGCCTGATTCTGGCTGCGCCCGCGCAGGCGGAAATCTACAAGTACGTCGATGAAAACGGGCAGGTGACGTTCACCGATGTCTACAAGAAGGGCGCCAAGCGCATCGATTTGCCAGGTGGCCCGGCGCAGTTGCCGGCCAAGGCCAAATCCCCCCGGCGGGTATCCTATACCCCCAGCCCGGCGGACTTTCCGCGTATCGACCCGGGTACCCAGAAACGGCGCGACGATATCCGTCGCCAGGTGCTGCAGGACGAGCTGACCAGTGAGCGGCGCAATGCCGACGAAGCACGCCGTCAGATGACGCTCGGCGAGCGGACACAGCCCGGTGAGCGCACAACCGACGCGACCTATCTCGATCGCGTGAACAAACTGCGCACGACCGTGCAGCAGCACGATCAGAACGTCATTTCCATTCAGCGTGAGCTGGCCAATCTGAAGTAAGCCCTCTGCGCGCGCAGGGGAAGCCATGGCTGTAGAGTCAGCAAGTGGCACAATCAGTGCTTCAACCGAGTACATGAGCATGCCGCCGTTCTCGCCCGCTGAGTATTCAGGACTGGATTACCTTGCCACCGGCACCATGATTCTGGACGCCGGACGTCGCATTCTGTACGTCAATCCCGCAGCCGAGACCTTGCTGGGCGTATCCGGCGTTCTCCTGCTTGGCGAAAATGCCAGGTCGGCGTTCGAGCGCAGCCCCGAGTTGCTCGCCGCGGTGCAGACGGCATGCACCCAGCAGGAAACCGTGATCGAATACGAGCTCGACGTGGTGGTGAGCGGTCATCCGCCGATTCGTCTTGGCTGTAGCGTGTCGCCGCTGGACAAGCCACGGGACGCCGTGCTGATCGAAATGCGCGCGGTCGATCCGCATCTTCGTATCGCCCGGCTGGAACAGGCCCGTCTGCAACAGGAAGCCAATCGCGAACTGCTGCGCAACCTCGCGCATGAGATCAAGAATCCGCTTGGCGGCATCCGTGGCGCGGCGCAATTGCTGGAACACGAATTGCCGCGCGAATCCCTGCGTGAATATACCCAGGTCATCATCAAGGAATCCGATCGGCTGCAGTCGTTGATGGAGCGGCTGCTCACCCCGCATCGCATGCCCCGTTTTGGTGCAGTGAATATCCACGAAGTCCTGGAGCGGGTTCGCAGCCTGATCCTGGCTGAAACCCCGAGCATGTCGCTGCGCCGCGACTACGATATCAGTCTGCCTGAAATCCAGGCCGATGCCGAACAGTTGATTCAAGCGACGCTCAATATCGCGCGCAATGCCGTGCAGGCAATGTACGGTAACGGGCATGGGCACGGTAACGGGCATGGGTACGGTAACGGGCATGGGCATGGGCATGGCCAGGGCGGGATCGTTTTCAGGACCCGGGTGGCGCGGCAGATCACGCTGGAAAGCCGGCGTTATCAGCTCGGGATGCGCGTCGAGATCATCGACGACGGCCCGGGCATACCCGAAGAAATCCGGGAACAGATTTTCTTTCCGCTGGTGTCCGGACGCGAAGGCGGCAGCGGGCTTGGCCTGGCCGTCGCGCAGACGCTGGTCGCGCAGAATCATGGCACCATCGATTGCGAAAGCCGTCCCGGCCGTACCGTGTTTTCCATTTTCCTCCCCTTGCCGGGCTGAACATCATGCCGACATCAAACTGTGTCTGGATCATCGACGACGACCGTTCCATCCGCTGGGTGCTGGAAAAAGCCCTGTTGCGCGAAGATATCGCATGCATGACCTTCAATTCGGCCAGCGACGCGCTGCGCGAACTGGCGCGCAGCACGCCCACCGTCGTGCTGTCCGACATCCGCATGCCGGGGGTGGGTGGCCTGGAGCTGCTGCAGGTCCTGAAAGAGCGGCTGCCCAAGGTGCCCGCCATCATCATGACGGCGTATTCCGATCTCGATAGCGCGGTGGCGGCATTCCAGGGCGGTGCGTTCGAATACCTGCCCAAGCCTTTCGATGTCGACCAGGCGCTCGAACTGGTACGCCGTGCGCTGGCGGAAAATGCCCGCCGCGACGTGCCCGCCAGCAGCGACGCGCCGATGCCGGAAATCCTCGGGCAGGCATCCGCCATGCAGGAGGTGTTCCGCGCCATCGGGCGCTTGAGCCAGTCGCATGCCACCGTGCTGATCACCGGCGAATCGGGCAGCGGCAAGGAACTGGTGGCGCGGGCGCTGCATCGGCATGGCCCGCGTGCCGGCGGATCATTCATCGCACTGAACACCGCGGCCATTCCGCGGGATCTGCTGGAATCCGAACTCTTTGGCCACGAACGCGGCGCCTTCACGGGTGCCGCGGCGCAGCGGCGCGGCCGTTTCGAGCAGGCCGACGGCGGCACGCTGTTTCTGGATGAGATTGGCGACATGCCGGCCGAACTGCAGACCCGCCTGCTGCGCGTGCTGGCGGACGGACAGTTCTATCGGGTCGGCGGCCATACGCCAATCAAGGTCAATGTGCGGGTGATCGCCGCCACCCACCAGGATCTGGAGGTGCGGGTACGCGAAGGCGTGTTCCGCGAGGATCTGTTCCACCGTCTGAATGTGATCCGGCTGCGCCTGCCGCCGCTGCGCGAGCGGCGCGAGGATATTCCATTGCTGGTGCGCCATTTCATGCAGAAAAGCGCACGTGAACTGGGGATGGAAACCAAGAACGTGTCGGATGCCGCGATGAAGACCCTGGTCAATCTGCCGTGGGGGGGCAACGTGCGTCAGCTCGAAAACGTCAGTCACTATCTGACGGTGATGGCGCCGGGCCAGGTGGTCGAGGCGGGCGATCTTCCGGCCGATCTGATCCGGGGATCGGCCGAACAGTCCAACGGAGACTGGCTACAGGGATTGGCTGCCGAGGCCAGTGCGCGGCTGGCGCGCGGCGACGCGGGCATCCTGGATGATCTGACCCGGGATTACGAAAAGACGCTGATCGACGTGGCGCTGCGCCATACCGGGGGGCGTCGGATCGAAGCGGCGCATCTCCTGGGGTGGGGGCGCAATACCTTGACCCGGAAAATCCATGAACTGGGGATGGACGCAGAACCCGAAGGCGAGACGTCCGGACCATCGGCCGCGTGAGCGGCGAATGGCACACAGGCAATCGGCCCAGCCGAGTCCCTGTGTGCAGGCGGGGCGGGCGTATCAGGCGGCCTGGGCCTCTTCGAACAATTTCTGGATTTCGCCTTTCTGGTACATCTCGATCATGATGTCGGAGCCGCCGATCAGCTCGCCCTTGACGTAGAGCTGCGGGAAGGTTGGCCAGTTGGCGTAATACTTCAGGTTTTCGAAAATTTCCGGATCGGCCAGTACGTTCACCGCCAGAAAATCCTTGATGCCACAGGCCTGCAGCACCTGCGCCGCTCGCGACGAGAAACCGCACTGCGGAAACTGGGGCGTGCCTTTCATATAGAGCACGATGGTGTTGTGGGTGACTTGATCACGAATGCGGTCGAGGGGGGTCATGGCGGCTCCTGAACAATACTTGACTGGAATAGTAGGAAATTATACGCGGGGCGAAACCGGCGTCAAGCCGGCTTCGCGTTTCGTTGCCACGGACTGATGAAGGCTTTGTGGAACAGGTGCGGGATCAGCAGGTGCACAGGCATACGCAGCCAGTGGGCGCGCACGAATGCAGCCAGACGGGCGGCGGGAGTGAAGGCATCCGCGCAGCTCGCGTGGTCGGGTGCGAGAACCCGCGTGAAAATGCCGTCCATCAGCGCCAGGGTGAAACGATTCGGTGCCTCGCTCCCGAGCGCCGCCAGCGCGCTGTCAGGAACCGGCGTATCGAGAAAATAGCGCAGATAACGCAGGGCATAGAACAGCGAACGGCCCAGTTGCAGTTCGCGGGCGCGTGTCGTCAGGCGCGGCCAGAAATCGGGGGTGGCCGCGGCATCGCGCAGCAGCAGGTCGAGATCGGTCAGATCGCGCAAGCCGTGCGGCAATTCGCCGTCATGAAATACGTGAGTGGCCGAATGCAGGATGCGATCTTCCGTCGCCAGCACCTGGACGCCAGGCATGTTCGCCACGGCGACGGCACGGCTGCGCAGCGTGGCGGAATCCGGATGATAACGTGCGGTATCAGGCAGGATGGCATGATGCACGTCGATGACCGAAGCGCGCATGACATGTTGCAACGGCGGGATTTCGTGCATCCAGCGGCGGTAGTAGCGCCGGTCGTAGTCCGATAAGGGAGCCGGATGCCAGCCCGCGAGCATGAGCGCAGCTTCGACCGGGCCGAGCTGTTCGCGTGGCACGAGAATGTCGATATCGTTGAACAGACGCCCGGCTGCTGCCGGCAGGTCGGCCATGACATAGGCGCTTCCTTTCAGCAGGATGAGGGGAAGCGTCAGTCCGTTCAGGGCCGCGCGAATCTTTTCCACTTCCCAGCGCACCGCCAGTTGTTGTTTCGTGGCCAGCGTGTCTGCCGCATCGAAATGCCAGCGTGCGGCGAACGGAATGGCTGCGGTCAGCTGCTGTCGAGCCAGAACGTGCCGAATCCGTGCCAGCAGGCCGGCGCTACGTGCCTGCCGCACCAGGAGGTCCCAATCGGCCATCGAAAAGCGCGTGACGGAATCGGGCGAACGCAAGGTGCGGCTGAGCAGATCGCGAGGCCTGGATGGCATGACTGTCACGCAGCCCCGCGCTCTGCCAGGCGATCGAACGCGGCGACTGCCTCGCGCAGTGCGCTGTAGCGGAAATCGTAACAGTGCGCGTGGTCGATCAGGGTGGTGCCGACGCGAAAACCGTCCGCGCCCAGATGGCTGTAGTTGAATGCGTTCTGGGCCAGGAACATGAACGTCTCTGCGCGGGAGCGGGGAGTCAGCCGCGTGTCGGCGCCGGCTTCCCATTTGGGAAAAATCACCCAGCCGGGGCGAGCGGGTTCGTGCTGGCGCAGCACGCTGTCCCGGGGCGGGCGCATGTGTGCGACGGAACCCTTGGCGGTGTCATGGGAGACGCGATTGATGAAAGCCTCAGGGCTGAACTCGCGGATGACGTCGATCGACTGGTTTTTCAGGCTGACGGGACGCGGTAGCGCATGGAGCAGACCTGTCCGGCGATCGATCAGGGTGAGTTCATCTGAAAGCAGACGCCAGCCCGACAGGACCAGCCCTGCGGTGAGAGTGCTTTTTCCCGAGCCGGGCGGTGCCGGAAGAATGGCGGCCAGGCCCTGTTTCTCTACCACGGCGGCATGAATGATCAGGTAATGATGCGCATGCATCGAGACGCACCAGTTCAAGCCCCATTCCAGCATGGGGTAGGCCTGGTCCATGGGCAGCGGTTTGAAAGGCTGGGCGCCGTCGAAGGAAAAACTGACCTGGGGCCGAAGCCAGCGCCGCAGGCGGGAAGAAGCGTTCAGCTCGACATGAAAATCCGCAAAGGCTTCGTGTGAATTGCGTACTTCAAATTGGCCGTAAAGTTGCGTCAACCCCTCTGCGACAGTCGGCAGGCGCGAGCGGACCCTGAGTGAGAAGGGACCGGTACGCAGCCACATGCCGCTGCCGGCGAGTTGCTGCCGCAAACTGGATGGAGAGAGCTGGAGCAGTTTCATGGCGCCTCCAGCAGGCCGATCCGGTGCAGGCTGGCGAGTGCCTGATCCGTTTGATGAAGGAGGGCCGGGCCGGGTTCAAGGGAGAGCCGGGAGGCCAGGGCCCGATGCATGTCGTCCAGCGTCATGCCCGGGTTGCTCTGGAGCAGATGAAACAGCACTACGTTGAACGGCGCGAGGTAGTGGGTATCACCGGATGCCGTGTCGAACACGACAGCTTCCTGCTCAAAGGATTTGATCTGGAAACGTGCCAATCGTGTGAGTCGGGAAACGGATTGAAGAAAGACTCAGGTCATACGGGCATGGTGGTCTTGAGATAATCCACGATCTGCGCAGCGTTCCATTTTACGTTGGCAGTGGGCTCGAAATAGCCTTTGCTGACCCATTCGTTCCAGATGCCGATCACATCCATTTCCGACAGGACCGGGGTCAACCCCGCCTTGGCATTCAGCAGCGCCGCCACGATATGCGCGCCCAGATTGTCAGGATCGGTCAAACCCCAGGGGTTGGAACCATTATTCAGCATCAGCACCTGCATCAAGGAAAGCGAGGTCTTGGGTGTACTGGGCTTGCCATCGAGATCCGCCATGAACTGGGTGCCGGAAAAAAGCGGGTGGAACAAGGTGCCGTTTTTCCAGTTCTGGACCTTGTTGCAGCCATTGCCGGCGTTGCAGCTTCCGGGAAGATAAGGCGACGGCCAGGATCCTGAATGCGTTTTCCAGTAGCCCGGCGTCCTGCCGCTGCACAAAATCGGGGTGCCATGCTGGCTCAGGTTCCCCGAAATCGCACCTGAAGGCGACAGGCACTGACCGCCCGCCAACACGGGACGGCTGGCCAGCGTGAACATGGCGGAAACACCGAGTGCCGCGCCTGCCAGCTTGCGACGCGAAGGGTCGACCCCTTCAGGTAATGCCTGGGGCGAGGTGTCTTGCGTTTCGGGGGTGCGGTCAGACATATCGGGCCTCGATCATCGTATTGGATTCTGTACAGGCAAATGCAGCAAGAATCGCACCAATATACATCGAACTTGCCTGAATTGCCCGCTACGTGTTGTTCTCCGGTGTGGCAGGTGCAACCCCGGCCGACGCAATGTGTAAATTATTCCGACAGTACTCCGCCACTGACCCGATAGATGCCAGAGAGGTCCGTCCAGCACCGGACATATTCGAAATGGGCTGCCCGCAACAGGTCCTGAACGGCCCCCGCCTGATCGTACCCATGTTCCAGCAGCAGCGCTCCGCCGGGTTTGAGATAGCCGGGTGCCGTCGCAATCAGGTGGCGCAGATCGGACAGACCCGCTGAACTCGCCGCGAGCGCTGAAAGCGGTTCGAATCGCACATCCCCCCGTGTCAGGTGGGGGTCGCTGGAGGCGACATAGGGTGGATTCCCGACGATCAGGTCGAAGCGCCGTCCGGCCAGCGCAGAAAACCAGTCGCTGTCCAGAAACTCGACAGGTGCGTCGAGCAGGTCGCCGTTGCGCTTCGCCATGGCAAGCGCCGCAACGGAACGGTCCACGGCGGTGACACGGGAAAGCGGCCGTTCCAGCGCCAGGGTAATGGCGATGCAGCCGCTGCCGGTGCCGAGATCGAGTACCGCGACGCTCTGATCTGCCGGGATATGCAGCAGTGCCTGTTCCACCAGTAATTCGGTGTCGGGGCGCGGGATCAGGACATCGGGCGACACCTGAAAGCCGCGACCGTAAAACTCGCGCGTGCCGGTGAGATAGGCGACCGGCTGGCCGGACAGCCGACGCGCCACCAAGTCATTGAATTGCGTGATCTGCGCCTGGGCGGGGCGATCGGTGTCGTGCGAAATCAGCCAGGCGGGCGCCACGCTCCAGGCGAACGCGGCGAGCACCCGCGCCTCCAGTCGTGCTTCGCGCGTGTCCAGTCCGAGCGTCGCGCCAATGCGTGCCGTGGCGTCATGGAGCAGGCTGGCGACGGTCGCCGTCTCGCGGGCAAGCTTCACGCTTCGCCGGACAGGGTCGCCAGCAATTCGGCCTGATGTTCGGCTGCCAGGGCATCGAACAGTTCGGAGAGATCGCCGTCCATCATCGCGTCAATCTTGTACAGCGTCAGGTTGATGCGATGATCGGTGATGCGGCCTTGTGGAAAATTGTAGGTACGAATGCGGTCGGAACGGTCGCCGCTTCCGATCAGACTCTTGCGGGTGCTCGCCTCGGCGGCATTGTGTGCCTGTATCTCACGGTCTTTCAGGCGGGCGGCCAGTACGCTCATCGCCTGCGCGCGGTTGCGGTGCTGCGAGCGGTCGTCCTGGCATTCGACCACCAGGCCGGTGGGCAGGTGGGTGATGCGCACCGCCGAATCGGTCTTGTTGATGTGCTGGCCGCCGGCACCGGAAGCGCGGAAGGTATCGATCCGCAGGTCGGCCGGGTTGATGATGATTTCACTGACCTCATCGGCTTCGGGCATC
This sequence comes from Thiobacillus sp. 63-78, assembly GCA_001899765.1. Classification (GTDB taxonomy): domain Bacteria; phylum Pseudomonadota; class Gammaproteobacteria; order Burkholderiales; family Thiobacillaceae; genus Thiobacillus. The sequence goes on along the minus strand of MKWM01000019.1, from coordinate 204,471 downwards.
ACTGCCACGGTGCAGGCCGACGTGTGGATACGGCCTTGCGATTCGGTCTCGGGCACGCGCTGCACGCGGTGCCCGCCGGATTCGAATTTCAGGCGCGAGTAAGCACCGTGGCCGACGATGCGCACGATGATTTCCTTGTAGCCGCCGACCTCGCCGGGGTTTTCCGACACCACTTCGACACGCCATCCGCTACGCTCGGCGTAGCGCGTATACATGCGCAGCAGGTTGCCGGCAAACAGCGCCGATTCGTCGCCGCCGGTGCCGGCGCGGATTTCCAGAAAAATGTTGCGCTCGTCGTTGGGATCGCGCGGCAGCAGGGCGGTCTGCAACTCGGTTTCCAGTCGCGCCAGACGATCTGCACTGCCGGCCAGTTCGGTTTCGGCCAGTTCGCGCATGTCGGGGTCGGCGAGCATCTCGCGAGCGTCCTGCTGATCGACCACGGCCTGTTTGTACTGGCGATAGAGTGCGACAACCGGATCGAGGTCGGCGCGTTCGCGGGAGAGCTTGCGGAATCTGTCCATGTCGCCGGCGATTTCAGGCTGCGACAGCAGCGCGTCGAGCTCTTCCTGCCGCTCGTCGGCACGGGCGAGTTTGACGGTCAGCGTGGCTTTCATTCGTGATGCAGCCCGTAAAGCTGACTGATCACACGGACAAGCTGATCGCGTTCCGTGCCGTTCACGTGATTGAGCGCGTGGGAGGGGGCGTGCAGCAGTTTGTTGGACAGCGCATGGCTCATTGATTCAAGCACGGCACGTGGATCGTCGCCGCGTGCCAGCGCCTTTTCGGCTTTTTCGATTTCGTGGCGGCGATGGCGCTCGGCGCTGTCGCGTAGCGAACGGATCATCGGCACGAGCTCGCGTCCTTCCATCCAGTGCACGAAACTTTCGACGCTGGTTTCGATGATGGCCTCGGCCTGCGCCACCTGCGCCACACGGTTGTCCATGCCTTCGCGTACCGCCTGGCCCAGGTCGTCCACGCTGTAGAGAAAGACGTCGTCCATGTCGGCGACTTCGGCCTCGACATCGCGGGGCACCGCCAGGTCGACGATGAAAATCGGCCGGTGACGCCGCTGCCTGATCGCGCGTTCGAGCATGCCCTTGCCGAGGATGGGCAGCGGACTCGCGGTCGAGGTGACGATGATGTCGTAGCCGGGCAGTTCGTCCGGCAGTTCGGTGAGCGGGATCATCCCCGCACCGAAACGTTCGGCCAGCGGGCGCGCGCGTTCGGCGGTGCGGTTGGCCACCGTCATGCGGCGCGGATGCTGCGCCGCGAAGTGGGTGAGGCACAGCTCGATCATCTCGCCGGCACCGATGAACAGACAGGCCTGATCCTGAATGCTGGGAAAGATGCGTTCTGCCAGTCGAACCGCGACGGCGGCCATCGATACGGAATTGGCCCCGATTTCAGTGCTGGTGCGCACTTCCTTGGCGACCGAGAAGGTGCGCTGGAACAGCTTGTGCAGCAGGAGCCCGAGCGTGCCGGCCTCTTCGGCGGCCTGTACCGCCTGTTTCATCTGGCCGAGGATCTGGGTCTCGCCGAGCACCATCGAATCGAGCCCGGCGGCGACGCGGAAGGCATGCTGTGCCGCTTTTTCGCGCGGCAGGGTGTAGAGATAGGGCGCGAGCTCACGGCGTTCGATATGGTGAAAATCGGCCAGCCAGCGCGTGACTTCTTCCGGGGCGGGCGTATTGCAATACAGCTCGGTACGATTGCAGGTCGACAGGATGGCCACTTCGGATGCGCGCTGGCTTTGCGTCAGCTCATGCAGTGCCTGCGCCAGTTTCTCGGGGCCAAACGCCACCTGCTCGCGGATCGCGAGCGGCGCAGTGTGGTGGTTGACCCCGAGGGCGAGAAGCTGCATGACGGCAGATGGCCGAAAAAAAGAAGACCGCTATTTTACCCGCTCCGTGCTACTGCGGGCGCGCGGGGGCCGAGTTCAAATCAAAACGCAGGCGATCGTAATAGCGCCCGCGATAGAGCAGGCGACGGCGGCCGGGAGAATCGGAAAACCCGCTGCGGGTGTGCAGCACGTTGTTGCAGAGGAGGCCCATGCCGGGTTGCAGGCGCGCGTTGAGAATGTATTCCGAACTGGCGAGAATGTCGGCCAGCGTCCTGACGGCGGCTTGTGTGATGGCGTCGTCTTTCCACACGATCGAGCGGGTGCGTGCGGTATAGCGCATGGTGAGGAAACCCTGCACGGGGTCGACCGCGAATACCGGCCCGCTTTGTGCGGGACGGGCGACGTTGCCTTCGTCCATGCGCGCGGGGATGGTCATCGCATCCGCCTGCATCAGCGCGGCGACATAATCGGGGTTGACGTCGCGTAACTGGAGATAGGCGATTTCGTGATCGAGCAGCGCGTTTTCGCCGCCGCTCTCGGCGTCCTGTACACAGTGCAGCGTCATGCCCAGGATGCGGCGGTCGAGCGCATTGTAGTAGCCGTCGGTGTGCCAGTTGATCGGTTTGTGCGTGTAGGGAATGAACTCGCCGCGCACGCCGTGCTCGTCGCTTGCGGGGGTGATGCTGGACAGCCCGTCTTCGTCGGCGAGATAGTTGCCTTCCAGGCGAACAAGGCCGAGTTGCAGCGACAACTGACGCGGGATCGATTTGTCGGCTGCGGGTAGATGCGACGAGCGATAGATCGCCATATTGGCGCGCGCGCAGCAGGATTCGATCGCCACGGTTTCGGCGGCAGAAAGCTGCCGCGGATCGGCCAGGGGCACGATCAGTTCGTCTACGCTGCGCGGATACGCGGCGAGTTTGGCGGTGCGCCAGGCGCGATAGCCGGTCTCGCTGGTCAGATCGAAAGGCGAATTCGCCATGGCAAGGTTTATTCCGGCGGCAGCATGTCGGGCGAACCGAAGCCACGCTTGACGGGTGCGTCGGACAGAAGCCCCTTGAAACTCTTCCTGACCGTGCCCATCATTTCGGGCATTTCGATATCCATGATCTGGTCCATGATCCAGGTCTTGTCGTTGTCGCCCATTTCGTCGCGAATCTGCAGGCCGAGAAAACGCAGCGCCGGAAAGCTGGCCTTTTCATCGTCGGGAAACTCGAACTCCGCGTAGTCGGCAAAGCGGCGGTTGAGGAAGTCGATGAACTCGGCCTTGAAATCACGGCCGGAATCCGCGCCGACGGTACTGATGATGTTTTCCGCCATCACTTCACCGAGCCGATTGGCAACGGTCTGCAGGACCGCGGTGCGGCGTTCCGCCGGGAGCGAGGCGTAGGCCATGCGGTCGCAATAGTGCGCAAGGAAGGCGACGAACTCGGCGATCAGCTTGAAGCCGCGCGCCGGGGTGATGATGTCGTAATTTTCACGGCCGAGGTTGTCCACGGCCTTGTCGGCGACGCGCCAGATCGTCGCCGCCACCACCGTGGCGATCTCCTCGGCGCTGCGCGCGTCGTCTTTCTTGAACCAGATGGTTCGTACACGCACGGGTTTGACCATGATTATTCTCCTGTGGCCACGGGGTGGGAGGGATCGGTGATCCACTCGCTCCATGAGCCGGGGTAAAGGCGTGAACCAGGGAGGCCGGCGATTTCCATCGCCAGTACATTATGGCAGGCGGTGACGCCGGAACCGCACATGTGAATGACCTGCCAGGCGGGTTTGCCCTTCAGCAGGGCCTGGTAATTCTCGCGTAGTGCTTCGGGAGGCAGAAAGGTGCCGTCCATGTCGAGATTTTCGTCGAAGGGGTAGTTGATGGCCCCCGGCACATGTCCGGCCACCGGGTCGAGCGGTTCGTATTCGCCGGAAAAGCGTCGATCGGGGCGCGCATCGAGGATGAGTTGTTCGCCGCTTCGGGACGCATGCAGCACTTCGTCCGCGGTGGCAATGTGATGCGGTTCGGGCAGGCATGCGCAGGCAGCCTTGTGCGGCGCCGGCACCCGGGTGTCGACCGGGCGTTTTTCACGCAGCCATTTCGGATAGCCGCCATCCAGCAAGGCCACGCCAGGATGGCCGAGCCAGCGCAGCATCCACCATAAACGGCAGGCCATGGAGCCATAACTGTCGTCGTATACGACAACCTGCTTGTTGACCCCGATGCCCCATGTACAGAATTTTTCGGTCAGCAGGCGTGGATCGGGTAGCGGGTGCCGTCCTGTGGCTTCGCCGACGGGGGCCGAGAGGTCATCGTCCAGGTGCACATAATGTGCGCCCGGGATGTGCGCTTTCTCGTAGGCCTGGCGCCCCGCCCCGGTATCGGTCAGGGTGAAGCGGCAATCGAGAACAACCCAGTGGGGGTCGTTCAGGTGCGCAGCCAGGTCTTCGGTGGTGACGAGGGTATTGGAAAACATGGTTGGTGCAGAGAGCAGGGACCGGGAAAAAAGCGGGCAGCGCGGTTCGCGCTGCCCGCCTTCGTGCCGCTTCCGGGAGCGGTCAGTAGCCGCCCTTGCCGTAAGGCTTGGGCAGGCCTGCGACGCGCGGACCCTGGCGCGCAGGCATGTTGGGGAACAGATCGTACAGCTTTTTCTTCCATTCGGTGCCCGGGTGCAGGTCTTCGATTTCCGCCACCATGTTGCGGAAGTTCGGTGTTTGGCCGTCTTCCCTGTACTTGTCGCGCAGGTAGTTGATGACCGTCCAGTGATCGTCGGTCAACGTGATTTTTTCCGCCGCGGCGATGACCGGGGGAACGTCATCGCTGAAGTTGGCTTCCAGCAGAAAATTCTCGTCGCCGGTTTCGAGTTCTTCGCCGTTTACAACATAGGACATGTTTTCTCCTTTCGGGTGGGTAACTAAGGGATCGCCGGTCGCACCGGCGCCTGGTTCAGGAAGTCGCCGGTGCGACCGGCGCAATGGATTTGTGCGGAATGAATATTCCGCAGCCCAGCAAATGGTTGCGGCCCAGTCCTTCGTCCTGCAGTTGCAGGGACTTGTGAGGAGGCACGTTATGCAGCATCAGGCTGAAGCCGTGCAACGGACCGGATGCGGTTTGCAGGGTCTGCGCCTTGCCGCAGATGAAGCCGCATCGTAACTGGAAATGACCGTCCAGTTCACGCATCACGTCCTGCACGAATTGCTCTTCACCCGCGCTGCCCGTATCGACAAAGTGTGAGTAGATGTGGGAAAACGGGCTGAATTCGCGGGGCTTGAAACGACCAATCTGCAGCATGTGGCCCGCCAGATCGAGCGTCTGCCCCGTCAGTCGTTGCATGTCGCCCAATCGCGCTTTGGGAACGCGAACGAACAGCTTGGTACGCCGGTTGATATAGAGCGTGACGTCCCCGCTGTTGGCTTCCGCGCCTTTCATATGCTGGATGCCGGCACCCGCTTCCTCGCCCAGCCAGGGCAGTACCCGTTGCAGGCCGTCCGCGAGCAACTGCGCATGCTCGACCGGAATGATGGTGCCCACCAGGTCGAATTGCAGATCGATCATGCGGGGCACATATTCCTCCGGCTTGACCTCGGGCCAGTCCCAGCTCATGGGGCGTCTCCGGCGTGGTCGCGGGCCCATGCCTGCATCAGGTCGCCCCATTTCCGCGCGCTGACCGGGTCAACGTCGAAAATCGTGAAGCGCTTGTTCTCACGGATGCGGATGCGCAGAAACGGCACACCGCCGGCTTCGTGCGCAAGATGCTGAAATTCGACTTCCTGCCCGCCGAACGGCAGCCGCATCTTTTCTAGAAACGTAATCTCAGGCATGAAGTTTCAATCCGTTATGGCGTGGGTTGGTAAATTGACAGGCTTGCGTGGCCGCAGCCATGCAAATCAGCCTGGCTGGCGAATGAACCGGAAACGGCCATTATGCTAGGTGAGGCCGCCGCCGGGTATTTCAACCACAACCCACACATGGGCTTGCGTTTCGAGCAGCATTTTAATACGCTCACTCATAAAACGCTCGCCCATCAATGTGACGGGTCTTTGGACGGCGGCAAATGTCTCATGATTCGTTGCAAGAATCGATTACCGAATTGGGAGGGCCGACCTACTCCCTATGGGTAGGTATAGGCCCGCCCATAGGGAGTAGGTCAATTTCCCCATGAGGATGATGGCAGTGTGGGTGCCCAGCCAATAAGATGGCTGCTATACCGTTGAGCCGTCTGCTGAGCGGGCATTTCGAAATGTTCTAGGAGAGAAGACTATGGCAAAGAAGACGATTGATACGCCCCTGCTTGATCAGCTTGAGAGTGGCCCGTGGCCCAGCTTTGTGACCAATCTCAAGCGTCTGGCCAAGGATAGTGACTACATGGCTGACCTTGTGAGCCAGCTGGAAACTTCCTATCAGCACAGGAAGGGCTACTGGAAGGGCGGTACGGTCGGCGTCTTCGGCTACGGCGGCGGCATCATTCCGCGTTTTACCGAGTTGAAGGACGAAAACCATCAGCCGCTGTTCCCCGAGGCGGCCGAGTTCCATACGCTGCGTATCCAGCCGCCCGCCGGCATGCATTACACCTCCGACCTGCTGCGCAAGATTTGCGACGCCTGGGTCGACAATGGCGGATCGGGCCTGCTCGGCTTCCATGGCCAGTCCGGCGATCTGATGCTGCAGGGCTGCAAGACCGAGGACGTGCAACGCGCGTTCGATGCGTTCAATGAAATGGGCTTCGACCTGGGCGGTGCCGGTCCCGCGCTGCGTACCTCGATGTCCTGCGTGGGCGCGGCTCGTTGCGAGCATTCCAACTTCGACGAAGCCAAGGCATTGCGCTATGTCATCAACAATAACATCGACGACATGCATCGCCCGGCGCTGCCCTACAAGTTCAAATTCAAGTTTTCCGGCTGCCCGAACGACTGCGTCAACGCCATCCAGCGTTCCGACTTCGCGACGATCGGCACCTGGCGCGACAATATCCGCGTCAATGAAGAGCAGGTGCGGGACTACTACAAAGCGCATGGCATGAACGACCTGGTCAACGACGTGATCAGCAAGTGCCCGACCAAGGCCATTACCCTGGTGCCCAGCGACAAGTTCCAGGCCAGCGAGCACGTTTCCGCTGCCAATCTGGGCGATGGCAACACCCTGTGCATCGACAACAAGAATTGCGTCCGCTGCATGCACTGCCTGAACGTCATCCCCGGTGGTCTGCGGACCGGTCTGGATAAGGGCGTCACCATCCTGATTGGCGGCAAGAGCGTGCTGAAGATTGGCGCCACGATGGGCACTGTGGTGGTTCCGTTCATGAAGCTCGAGTCCGACGAGGATTTTGAAAGGCTGAATGAGCTGGCACGCAACGCGATCGACTTCTTCGCCGAAAATGCCCTTGAGCATGAGCGTACCGGCGAAATGATCGAGCGTATCGGGATCGCCAACTTCCTCGAAGGCATGGATCTTCCGGTCGATCCCAACATGATCAGCGAGCCGCGCGCCAACCCCTACTTCCGTTCCGACGACTGGGACGAGCAAGTCGAGAAGTGGAACGAGTACAAGCAATCGACTGCTGCTTGAGTGTCGTTTACCGTGGGCCCTGGCGAGCGCCGGGGTCCATGCATTAAATCAGATGGAGAAAGAACATGGCAGAATTGCGTCCTCCTATCGAATCCGGCGCACCGGATCCGATGCCTTACATGCATCCCGTGATGGTGAAGAACTATGGCAAGTGGGCTTTCCACAGCCATCCGAAACCGGGTGTTCTCTATCATCGCGCCGAATCCGGTGATGAGGTCTGGACCGTCAAGGCGGGCACGGCGCGCCAGCTGGATCACTATACGGTCCGCGAACTGGCTGACATTGCCGACAAGTATGCCGACGGTTTCGTGCGCTTCACCATCCGCTCCAACATCGAGTACATGGTGACCGACGAATCAAAGGTCGAGCCGCTGATCAAGGCGCTGAACGACAAGGGCTACCCGATCGGTGGAACGGCCAACTCGGTGTCGATGATTGCGCACACCCAGGGTTTTCTCCATTGCGACATTCCGGGCAGCGACGCATCCGGCGCCGCCAAGGCGGTCATGGACGAGCTGCATCACGAGTTCATCAATTGCGAGATGCCCAACCGCGTCAAGCTGTCCACCTCCTGCTGCGAGATCAACTGTGGCGGCCAGGCGGATATCGCCATCATCATGCAGCACACCAAGCCGCCGAAGATCAACCATGATCTGGTCGCCAACGTGTGCGAACGCCCCTCGGTCGTTGCGCGCTGCCCGGTGGCTGCGATCCGCCCCGCACTGGTGAACGGCAAGCCCTCGCTGGAAGTCGACGAGAAGAAATGCATCTGCTGTGGCGCTTGCTACCCGCCCTGCCCGCCGATGCAGATCAACGATCCCGAGCATTCCAAGTTCGCGATCTGGGTGGGCGGCAAAAACTCGAACGCCCGTTCCAAGCCTACTTTCCACAAATTGGTGGCGAGTGGCCTGCCGAACAACCTGCCGCGTTTGCCTGAGGTGGCCGAAGTGGTCAAGAAGATCCTCTACACCTACAAGGCTGACGGCAAGCCGTGGGAGCGTATGAACGACTGGATCGAGCGCATTGGCTGGCCCGCATTCTTCGAGAAGACCGGCCTGCCCTTCACCAAGTATCACATTGATAACTGGCGTGGCAGTCGTGTCAACCTCAATGCTTCGACGCACATTCGCTTCTAGGAAGTTTCAGGGAGTGATGGCTTCACCGCGGTGACCTGCGGTGGAGCCTTGACGATAATGACTGGATTTTTCGGAGTTTGAGCTAGCCATGCAATTCGGCATTCTTGTAAACGAAGGGCCTTACAGCCATCAGGCCAGTGATTCGGCCTACCTGTTCGCCCGTTCTGCGATTGAAAAGGGTTACAAAGTTCCACGTGTGTTTTTCTACCATGACGGCGTGTATAACGCCTCGCGTCTCGCCACGCCGCCGCAGGATGACCGTAACGTCAGTGCGCGCTGGTCAAAACTGGCGGCCGATCATGGCATTGACCTGGTCGTGTGCGTAGCGGCTGCGCAGCGTCGTGGCATCACGGACGGCGTGCTGGGAGATAACTTCCGTATCTCGGGCCTGGGCCAGTTGGTGGAAATGGGAATCCAATACGATCGTCTCGTGACGTTCGGTGATTGAGGGGTAACGGGATGAGCGATATGGATGATATGGATGACGACGCCGGCATCGTCAAGAAATTCATGTTCCTGAACCGCAAGGCGCCGCACGGTACCGTGTACGCGCTGGAAGGTCTGGAAGTGGTGCTGATTACCGCGGCTTTCGATCAGGACGTGAGCATGGCTTTTACCGATGATGGCGTCTATCAGTTGGTAAAAGGGATCGACACCAAGGGTATCGAGGTCAAGGACTTCTCCAAGACCTACCGTGCCCTGGAAGGCTACGACATCGAGAAGCTGTATGTCGACCAGGTTTCGATGGATGCGCGCGGTCTGAGCGAAGATGATCTGATCGTCGATGTGACGGTGCTTTCCGTCGATGAGATGGCGAATCTCATGGCCGAACAAGACGTCGTGATCAGTTTCTAGGGGGCCTGACATGCTGCATATTGTAAATAAATCGGCCACAGACCGCGGTTCGCTGGAAAGCTGCCTGCGTATGGCCACTCAAGGTTCTGCTGTATTGCTGATCGAAGACGCGGTATACGCGGCGACGACCGGCAACGCGGCAGCGGCGAAAATCCAGGCAGCCAAGGCTGGCCTCAAGATTTACGCGCTCGGTCCTGATCTGGCAGCGCGTGGCATGGCCGCACGCGTGCTGGACGGAGTCAATGTCGTGGATTACGGCGGTTTTGTGGATCTGGTCGCAGAGCACAGCAACTGTCAGTCTTGGCTGTAACTTTTAACAGAAGGAGTATTGCTATGCCCATGGTAGAAATCGCCGGTAAAGAGGTCGAAGTTGACGAAGAAGGCTATCTGGTCGACCTGTCTCAGTGGAACGAGGACATCGCCAAGTACATGGCGGTCGAAGAAAAGGTCGATCTGACAGAAAGCCACTGGGAAGTCGTCAATTTCCTGCGTGAATACTACGCCGAATATCAGATTGCGCCGGCTGTGCGCGTTCTGACCAAAGCGATCGGCAAGAAGCTCGGTCCGGATAAAGGCAACAACAAGTACCTGTACGAGTTGTTCCCCTACGGGCCTGCCAAGCAGGCTTGTAAGATTGCGGGCCTGCCGAAGCCGACCGGCTGCATCTAAAAAGAAAAATACCTCGAATCGCGCCGGATCAAATTCCGGAGCGATTCGATCCGGGTTGTGTTCACTAATCAAATGTGGCACGGGTGAGTTCACGCTTGCGTTTGATTTGTAAACAAAACGTTGGTAGGGAATACGGGTCCGTCAGGCGTTTCAGTGCGTGGCGGGGCGGAGTCCGATAGGAGAGTGAGTTTGTCTACTGTGACGATGATTTACGCCGGGATGTTCTACATCGCCACCTTGTTGCTGGCGGTGGGACTGATCTACAAGATTTTTGACTACAGCCGTACGCCGGCGCCACTGGTCATCCCGACGACCCCTGCTCCGACTACGCGAACCGGCGTGGCGTACCGGATGGCAAAAGAGGTCGTGGTGTTCGAGTCCCTGTTCAAGTCCAACAAATGGATTTGGGTGTTCGGCTTCCTCTTCCATTTCGGCCTGCTTCTGGTGCTGGCGCGCCATCTCCGCTATTTCACCCAGCCCGTCTGGTTCTGGGTCGACATCGTGCAGCCCTTCGGCAAGTACGCCAGCATCATCATGGTGCTGGGCCTTGCGGGTCTGTGGGCGCGTCGTTTCCTGGTTGATCGCGTGCGCTATATTTCGACGCCTTCCGATCATCTGATGCTGCTGTTGCTGATCGCGATCGGCGTATCCGGCATGCTCATGACTTTCGTTTCGCATACCGACATCATCGCGCTGAAAGAGTTTGTCCTGGGACTGATGTATCTGGATGTACAACCGCTTCCGCAGGATGGGATCCTGATGGTGCACCTGGCTCTTGTGGCGTTGCTGATGGTGATCTTCCCGGTCAGCAAACTCCTGCATGCGCCGGGCCTGTTCTTCAGCCCTACCCGGAACCAGGTCGACAACCCGCGCGAACACCGCCATGTGGCGGCGTGGGCAGCCCGGCTCGATCAGAACAACTGATTCGTTAACGCTGAATAACGAACATTAAGTACGGACAGAGGACACTCAAGTGGCTGTTGCTGATTTTGACATTCCGGAAATAAAAAGCGATATCGAGGTTCCCAAGTATCGGAAAGGGGTGATGGCGCATGCCAGGACATTCCCTGCCTCGAAGCCGATACAGGAAAATCTGGGTTATCCCGGCGAGTTGACTGAAGACTGGAAGGAACGCGCCATCGACAAGATGGGCGACCTGCTAGGCAAGTACCGTTCCCTGAAGGTGTTTCTCGACGCTTGCGTCCATTGCGGCGCCTGTACCGACAAGTGCCACTACTATCTGGGGACGTCCGACCCGAAGAACATGCCGGTGGCGCGTCAGGATTTGATGCGTCAGGTTTACCGCCGCTATTTCACTCCCGCGGGCAAGCTGTTTCCCAAGCTGGTCGGCGCCAAGGACTTGACCCGCGAAGTGCTGGACGACTGGTATTCCTACTATTACCAGTGTTCGGAATGTCGCCGTTGCTCGGTGTATTGCCCGTACGGCATCGATACGGCCGAAATCACCATGGCCGGCCGTGAAATCCTCAGCCATGTCGGTCTGGGCCAGAAATATTCCAACGAAATTCTCGGCAAGGTCCTGAAGATCGGCAACAACCTGGGCCTTCCCGGCCCCGCACTGGAAGATACGCTGGAAGGACTGGAAGAAGATATCGAAGCCGACACCGGTGTGGCGGTAAAAATGCCGATCGACGTGAAGGGTGCCGAAGTACTGCTGATCACGCCGTCGGCGGATTTCTTTTCCGAGCCGCATGTGGAATCGCTGATTGGCTATGCCAAGGTATTTCACGCCGCCGGCATCAGCTGGACCATGTCCACGTACGCATCGGAAGCCGCCAACTTCGGCCTGTTCGACGCCAACTACGACGTCATGCGCAAGGCGGCCATGCGGATCCGCGACGCCGCGCTGGAACTTGGCGTCAAACGCATTGTGGTCGGCGAATGCGGCCACGCATGGCGCGTCGCCTACAGCTTCTGGAACACTCTGACGGGTATCGGCTATGGCGGCAACGACCCGTTCTCGATCGAAATGCAGAAGCAGCTCGATCCGGCTTATCCGCAGCCGCAGCACATCTGCGAGCTGACCAATGACCTGATCAAGTCCGGCAAGATCAAGGTCGATCCATCCAGGAATGACGATCTGGTCGTGACCTTTCACGATTCATGCAACGTCGCGCGTGGATCGCGCATGGGCACTGAAGCGGGCGGACAGTTCACGATCCCGCGCGAACTGATCAAGTCGGTGGTGAACAATTTCCACAACATGGAAGACGGCACGATCGGCGAAGCCACCTTCTGTTGCGGCGGCGGCGGCGGTCTGCTGACCGACGATCTGATGGAGGTCCGGGTCAAGGGCGCGCTGCCGCGCGCAACGGCCTTGAACAATGTCGTCAAGGAACATCAGGTCAATTTCATGGCGATGATCTGCGCGATCTGCAAGGCGCAATTCACCAAGGTTTTACCCAAGTACGGTTTCGACATGAGCATGGTGGGCGGTATACACCAACTGGTCAGCAAGGCGATCAAGCTCGACTGATCGCAGGGTTAGGTAAATCAATTCATTTCGTAGGCGTTAGGAGAACGGACATGGCTGTCACGACGAACAAAGCAAAAACCGAAGGCGTTCAATGGCGTCGTTATAAGGATGGCGAGACGCATGACGACATTCGCTCCAATCAGGACATCATTTTCCAGGCGAGCTGGACGCATAAATGTCCGGAATACATGCTTTCCACGCCGCCCTGCCAGGGTTCCTGTCCCGCCGGCGAAGACATTCGTGGCTATCTCAACATCACGAGCGGTATCGAGAAGCCGCCAGCGGGCGTGACCTGGCAGGAATATGCCTTCCGTCGCCTCACCGAAGCCAATCCTTTCCCCGGCGTGATGGGCCGAGTCTGCCCCGCACCGTGCGAATCCGGCTGCAACCGGAATATGGTTGAGGATCATGTCGGCATCAACTCGGTCGAGCACTTCATCGGGGACTGGGGGATTGAAAACAACATGACCTACACGTCCACGGCGGCCGAAACCGGCAAGAAGGTGGCCGTGATTGGCGCCGGCCCTGCCGGTCTGGCCGCAGCCTATCAGCTGCGCCTGCGCGGCCATGGCGTGACCATCTTCGACGAGCACGAAGAACTCGGCGGCATGATGCGCTACGGCATTCCGGGCTTCCGTACGCCTCGCGAAATGCTGGATGCCGAGATCAACCGCATCATCGCGCTGGGCGTGGAAACTCGACTCAAGACCCGCATCGGTTCCGATGTCAGCTTTGAACAGCTTGAAAAGGATTACGATGCCATCTTCATGGCCATGGGCGCCCAGGCCGGCCGGCCGCTGCCCGTTCCCGGTGCCGAAGCGCCCAACTGCGTGACGGCCGTCGCGTTCCTGCGTGCCTTCAACGAAGGCCGCCTGCAGCACGTCGGCAACCGCGTGGTCGTCATCGGCGGCGGCGACACCTCGATCGACGTCGTGACCGTTGCCCGCCGTCTCGGCAAGGTGACCAAATCGGGCACGCAGGATCGCCCCGAGGCGGTGATCGCCGGCTACATGGGGCAGGACGTGGCTGAAATCTCCGCGCGGGAAGGCGCCGAGGTGGTCCTGGTCTCGCGCGCCAGCATCGACAAAATGGCCGCCAACAAGCACGAAATCGAGCATGCCCAACAGGAAGGGATCGAAATCCTCGGTGGCGTGACGCCAGTTGCCGTGGTGGTGGATGCGCAAGGCCGTGCAACAGCCCTGCGGGTTGCCGATTTCGTGATGGAAGGCAAGGAAACCAAGATCGTCGAAGGCACCGAACGTGATCTGCCGGCCGACCTGATTGTCTCCGCGATCGGGCAAGGCGTCGACTTCACCGGCCTGGAAAAATTCAACAACAATAATGGCCTGATCAAGGCCGACAAGAACTATCGCTTCCCCGGCAGCGAAAAGATCTTCGTCGGCGGCGACGTGATCCGTCCGCACCTGCTGACCACCGCGATCGGCCATGCTTCCATCGCTGTGGATGGCATTGATGCCTTCCTGGCCGGCAAGGACGTCGACAAGCGGCCGAAAGTGGACGTTCACCACTTCGACGAAATCCGCAAATGGCTTGAAGCGGGTCACGAATACAATTGTGATATTCACGGCGAAGCCTGGGGCACGTCGGCCCGGAAGGATATCCTGCACAATTTCGAAGACCGTTCGTCGCGTCATATCATCCCGTACGATGATTTGTTCCTGGGACACTTCCAGAGCGTATCGCGGAATATCCGTGACGTGACCATGCTTGACAAGGAAGGCGCCCTGGGCAACTTCGAGGAGCGCCTGCATGCGCTCAGCGAAACGACCGTAAAGGCCGAAGCCAAGCGCTGCATGTCCTGCGGCCTGTGTTTCGAATGCGACAACTGCGTCGTCTACTGCCCGCAGACCGCTGTGTTCAAGGTCAAGAAGAAGGACACTCCCACCATGGGCCGCTACGTGGACACCGACTACACCAAATGCATCGGTTGCCATATCTGCGCGGACGTCTGCCCGACCGGCTACATCATCATGGGGATGGGTGACTGAGCGTGGCGACAGGCAAGATGAAACGCCTCCTGGCTCTGGGCGCGGCCATATTGACGGCTGCCGCCCTGGCGTGGGCCGGGTCGGATGACCCGGCCAAGACCAGCGGCGTGCCAAAACCGGTGATCACCAAGGCCATCAAGGGCGAGCACTGTGTCGAGCCGAATGACTTCATGCGCCGCAACCACATGAAAGTGTTGCTGCATCAGCGCGATGAAACCGTGCTTGATGGTATCCGCACCAAGAAATACAGCCTCAAGGAATGCATCAACTGCCATGCCAGTGAAAAAACAGGCAGCGTTGCCGCTTCCAAGGACGACTTCTGCGTGAGTTGCCACAGCTATGCGTCAGTGAAAATCGATTGTTTCGACTGCCACTCCACCAAGCCGCAAGGCTCGATGGCCATGCATCCGCTGAATGCCGAAACGGCGCATTATGCGCACAAGCTGGCCGCGCAGGCCCACAGCAAGGTCAGCGCGGAAGAGATGGCCGGGATTGCTCAATGAACGATATGAAATCAATGCCCGACAATACGCTGAATTCTCCCGAGCGGCGCCGCTTCATCGGTACCGCGACCGCTGCGGCCGGCGTGGCCCTGATTCCCGGGGTGATGCTGTTCGAAGTGGCGCATGGCCGACCGGAAGACCAGGCGGTCAGCAGCGCGGTCCGTTGGGGCATGCTGATCGATGCGACCCGGTGTGCGACCGGCTGCGATGACTGCGTGTCCGCATGCAGTACTGAAAACGGCTGGACGCCGGTCGCCGAAAGTCAGCATCCGAGGCAGGCGCCGCAGTGGATTCGCAAGCTCGAACTGCAGGACCCGCTGACGCAGAAGGAAACCAACCTGCCGATGCTGTGTCAGCATTGCGGCGATGCCCCCTGTATCGATGTGTGCCCGACCGGCGCCTCGTTCAGACGCGCCGACGGCATCGTGCTGGTCAACCGTCATACCTGCATCGGCTGCCGCTACTGCATGATGGCCTGTCCCTACAAGGCGCGTTCATTGGTGCATGAGCCGCTGAACGACACCCAGAAACCGGATGTCCCGCGCGGCGTGGGCTGTGTCGAGGCATGCACCTTCTGCGTACAGAAACTCGACCGTGGCGATGGCACGACCGCCTGCGCCGAAGCCTGCACCGCCGCAGGCAACGACGCCATCCTCTTCGGCGACATGAACGATCCGGACAGTGCGATCGCCAAGCGTCTGCGCGAACTGCCGACCAAGGAGGTGCGTGCTGACCTCAACCTGGACCTCAGTGTTCGCTATCACGGAATCTAACTCAACATGGCAAGCATGACTTTCCGCGAAGTAGAAGGCAGCAGCCTGAAATACTGGATGCTGTTCGGGGGGACCGGCCTCTTTGTGCTGTTCGGTTTTCTGTCCTATCTGTACATGCACCACCACGGCCACGTCGTGACGGGCATGGACAACCAGATCGTCTGGGGCCTTCCGCACGTATTCGCGGTGTTCCTGATCGTGGCCGCTTCGGGCGCCCTGAACGTCGCGTCCATCGCCTCGGTGTTCAATAAGCCGATGTACAAGCCGTTGGCGCCCTTGTCGGCGATTCTGGCGCTGGCGCTGCTGCTCGGCGGACTGTTGGTGCTCGTGCTCGACCTGGGGCGTTCCGATCGCTTGATCGTGGCGATGACGCACTTCAACTTCATGTCGATGTTTACCTGGAACGTGTTCCTCTATACCGGCTTCTTCGTGCTGGTGGGCATCTACCTGTGGACCATGCTCGACCGCAACGTCAAGGCGTATTCCAAGGCTGCGGGCACAGCGGCCTTCATCTGGCGACTGACCCTGACGACCGGTACCGGTTCGCTGTTCGGTTTCCTCATTGCGCGCCAGTTGTATGGCACCGCCATGCTGGCACCCATGTTCATCATCATGTCGTTTGCCTATGGCCTGGCGATCTACCTGATGGTACTGGTTGCCGCCTACGCCTGGACCGGACGGCCGCTTGGCGATGCCGTCATGATGCGCCTGAAGACCCTGCTGGCGGTGTTCGTCGCCGCAGTCCTCTATTTTGTGGTGGTGTATCACCTGACCAACCTGTATTTCGCCAAGATGGGCAGCGCCGAAACTTTCATCCTGCGCGATGGCGGCATCCTGACCACGCTGTTCTGGGTGGCGCAGATCGCGATCGGTTGCGTGATTCCGCTGGTGATTCTGCTGACTGGCCTGGGCAGGCAGCGCAGCTGGATCATGATTGCCAGTGCGCTGGTCATTCTGGGCGGCATTGCCCAGATGTATGTCACCATCATCGGTGCCCAGGCTTACCCGCTGGACCTGTTTCCGGGGATGACGGTGAAGAGCAGCTTTTATGACGGCGTGATCCACGAATATTCACCCACCATGGCGGAATTCTTCCTGGGACTGGGTGGCGTGGCGATCGCGTTGCTGGCGACCATTTTCGGGGTCAAGGTGCTGCGTTTGCTCCCGGTCAATCTGGACGACGCCACCATCGCCAAGCTGGAACATTGATTTACTGAACCCGCCAGGCTACGGACTGGCGGGGAATCGTCCGTCATGAACCAGCCAGCCATCCTGAACGACACTGCGAAGCGCGGGGCTCACAGGCCCCGCGTCTTCATTTCGGCCGCGCACAAATCATCCGGCAAGACCACGCTTGCGCTTGGCCTGTGCGCAGCGCTGCACGCTCGCGGCCATGTGGTCCAGCCATTCAAGAAAGGGCCGGACTATATCGATCCGTTGTGGTTGAGCATGGCGGCGCAACGCCCCTGTTACAACCTCGATTTCCACATGATGCAGCGGGAAGAAATCGAACGGCTGTTCGCACGTGCTTCGGCCGGCGCGCGCATCAGCCTGATCGAAGGGAACAAGGGGCTGTACGATGGCCTCGACCTCGACGGCAGCAACAGCAATGCCGCGCTCGCCAAACAGCTGGACGTGCCGGTCGTGCTGGTGATCGATGCACGCGGCATGACGCGCGGCGTGGCGCCATTGATTCTTGGCTATCAGGGCTTCGACCCGGCCATACGCATTGTCGGCGTCATTCTCAACAATCTTGGCGGGAGCCGCCACGAATCCAAACTGCGCGCAGTGATCGAGCATTACACGGATGTCGAGGTGATCGGGGCAGTCCAGCACGATGCCGGCCTGCAGATTGTGGAACGTCATCTGGGGCTGATTCCCGCCAATGAACAGCAGGCTGCCGCGGCACGCGTCCGGCACGTGGGTGAGCGGATTGCGGCGCAGGTCGATCTGGATCGCCTGCTGGCCATTGCCGACGGGGCGCCCGCGCGTGAACTGCCTGCGGAGACTGCGGCGTCGATCCAGGGCGAGCGGGTGAGGCTGGCCGTCGCGCACGATCCCGCATTCGGCTTTTATTACAGCGAGGATCTCGACAGTCTGCGTGCCTCCAACGTCGAACTGGTCGAACTGGATACGCTGCATGCGCGTTCGCTGCCCAGGGTGGATGGGCTCATTATCGGCGGCGGCTTCCCCGAAGTATTCATGGCGGAACTCGAGGCCAATACCGCGCTGCGTACTCAAATTCGCAGCGCCATCGAAGCCGGGCTGCCAACCTATGCCGAGTGCGGCGGTTTGATGTACCTGTCGAGGCGTCTCAGCTGGCAGGGACGCACCTGCGAAATGGTCGGTGTGGTACCGGGCGATACCGTGATGCATGAGCGTCCGGTTGGACGGGGATACGCAAGTTTGCAGCCCACCGGCGATGATCGCTGGCAGGAGTCCGCCTCCATTCCCGCGCACGAATTCCACTATTCCAGCCTGGAAAATCTGCCCGCCGGCTCTATCTATGCATACCAGGTGAAACGCGGCCATGGCATCGACGGGCAACACGATGGCTACCAACGGCACAATCTGCTGGCCAGCTATTCGCATCGCCGTGGCAGCGGGAAACAGGGCTGGATTGCGCCATTTCTGAACCAGGTGCGCGCATACAAGGCCCGCACAGCAGCTTAACTACCGAGGAATCCACCCATGATCAAGATCACCGACGCCGCCGCCGCGCAGATTCGCGTCGCCAACAACAACCCCGACGTGTTCGATATGATCCTGCGCGTTGCGGCCTACCAGGAAGACAATGGCGACGTAAACTTCGGCATGGGCTTCGATCAGGAGCGCGAGGCCGATGAACATCTTATCGTCAATGGCATCGCCATTCTGATCGCCGCGTCCAGCACACCTTATCTGCAGGGCGTGACGCTCGATTTTGTCGAACTGAACCCGGGCGACATGCGCTTCATTTTCATCCCGCCTTATTCGGCGGAAGACGAGTCCGGCGAATCCGGCGCGGCGCCCGGCGCAGACCCCTCGCCCACCGAGTAAACCATGAACTACCTGCCGATTTTCCTCGATCTGCGCGGCCGTCACTGCCTGGTAGTGGGAGGGTCCGAAACCGCCGCCCGCAAGACCGAACTGTTGCTGCAGGCCGGCGCGCGGGTCGATGTCGTGGCGCCCTCCCTGCATGAAGGGTTCGCGCGACTGCCGCATGCCGAACATGTCAAGCGGGTGGCGGACGTCTTCACCGCCAGCCTGCTCGATGGCAAGGATGCGGTGATCGTGGTGGAAGAGGATGCCGTGGCGGCCAAACTCGTCGCCGACGCGGCGCGTGCGCGTCATATCCCCGTCAATGTGGCCGACAAGCCCGCGCTGTGCAGCTTCATCCTGCCGTCGATCATCGATCGCTCGCCCATCGTGGTGGCGGTATCGAGCGGCGGCGAATCGCCGGTACTCGCGCGCATGCTGCGTGCGCGGCTGGAAACGCTGGTTCCCGCCGCCTATGGCCGTCTTTCCGCACTGGCCGGGCGCTACAAGGACCGCGTGCGCGACGCGATCAAGCCGGCACAGCGGCGTGCCTTCTGGGAAAAGGTATTTCTTTCACCGATTGCCGAAATGGTGTTTTCCGGGCGCGATGTCGAAGCCGAGGCGCAACTCGACGCCATGATCGCGGACTCCGCCACCCACGACATCAGCCGCGGCGAGGTCTATCTGGTCGGCGCCGGCCCGGGCAACCCCGATCTGCTGACTTTCCGCGCGCTGCGTCTGATGCAACAGGCCGACGTGATCGTCTACGACCGCCTCGTCTCGCCACCCATTCTCGATATGTGCCGCCGCGATGCCGAACGTGTCTATGTCGGCAAGGAACGCGACGACCACGCCGTCCCGCAGGAGGAGATCAATCTGATGCTGGTGCGGCTGGCCAAGGAAGGCAAGCGCACGCTGCGGCTCAAGGGCGGCGATCCCTTTATCTTCGGCCGCGGCGGCGAGGAAATCGAAACCCTGGTCGAACACGGCGTGTCGTTCCAGGTGGTGCCGGGCATCACCGCCGCCGCCGGCGTGGCGTCGTACGCGGGGATTCCGCTGACCCACCGCGACTATGCGCATTCGGTCGCCTTCGTCACCGGCCATCTGCGGGACAACACCTTCAACCTGAACTGGGAAGGCATCGCGCGCCGCGATCAGACCATCGTCATCTACATGGGGCTGAAAGGCCTGCCGCTGCTGTGCGAGGCGTTGATCAAGCACGGTCTGACCGCGGACACGCCGGCCGCCATCATCCAGCATGGCACCCTGCCGACGCAACGCGTCATCACCGGCGACCTCTCCACGCTGCCCGCGCTGGCCGAGCAGGCCGGCCTCAAGGCGCCGACGCTCATCATTGTCGGCAACGTGGTCAAGCTGCGCGAAAAACTCGGCTGGTATCAACCCGAGTTGCACAGCGAACAGGCTTACCGTACGCCGCTCGAGACCGTCGATCACCTGCGCTGACCGCTCTGGATGCCGCCCGCCGCCGGATGCGGGCGCCCGCCGGATAAAAACAGCACGCGCGGGAACGGCTCATGCGCCATTACGGTTTAGAATTGAAGATCAAGTTGTCTGAAAGATGCGCCCATGAGCACCAGCCTGACCATTGACGGCAACGAAGCCGTTGCCCGCATGGCCTACCTCGGTCATGAGGTGATCGCGATCTATCCCATCACGCCCGCATCCAGCATGGGTGAATGGGCCGACGAATGGGCCGCGCAGGGCCGGCTCAACCTGTGGGGGGCGGTACCGAAAATCATCGAGATGCAGTCGGAGGGCGGCGCCGCGGGGGTCCTGCATGGCGCGCTGACTTCGGGTGCGCTGGCGACCACGTTCACCGCCAGCCAGGGGCTGCTGCTGATGATCCCCAACCTCTACAAGATCGCCGGCGAGCTGACGCCTTTCGTCCTGCACGTTGCCGCGCGCACGCTGGCCACTCATGCGCTGTCGATCTTTGGCGACCACTCCGACGTCATGGCCTGCCGCGCCACCGGGTGCGCCATGCTGGCCGCCAATTCACCGCAGGAAGCGCAGGATTTCGCCGTGATCGCACAGGCCGCCACGCTGCAAGGGCGTATTCCGGTCATCCATTTCTTCGATGGTTTCCGCACCTCGCACGAAGTGGCGAAGATTGTCGCGGTCGATGCGGAGACCGTGCGCACGATGATCGATGCCGGCCAGGTGGCGGCGCACCGTGCACGTGCGCTGTCGCCGGAGCATCCGGTCCTGCGCGGCACGTCGCAGAATCCCGATGTGTTCTTCCAGTCGCGCGAGCGTGCCAACCCCTTCTACGACGCCTTTCCCGGCATCGTGCAGGCGGCCATGGACCGCTTCGGCGAATTGACCGGACGACATTACAGGCTGTTCGACTACGTTGGCGCGGAAGACGCCGAGCGGGTGATCGTGCTGATGGGATCCGGCGCCGAGACCGTGCACGAGACGGTCGAGCATCTCAACGCGCGCGGCGAGCGGGTCGGCGTGCTGAAGGTGCGTCTGTACCGGCCGTTTGCGGCCGATGCGCTGCTGGCGGCACTGCCGGCGAGCGCCAGGGCCGTCGCCGTGCTTGACCGCAGCAAGGAGCCGGGGGCCGATGGCGAACCGCTGTACAAGGACGTGGTGACCGCGCTGGCGCAGGCAGCGGCCGACGGCGTGCGCGTCATGCCGCGCGTGATCGGCGGCCGTTATGGCCTGGCCAGCAAGGAATTCACCCCGGGCATGGTCAAGGCGGTGTTTGATGAATTGTCGAATTCCGTGCCCGCGAAAGATCGCGTGCGCCAGTTCACCCTCGGCATCCACGACGATCTCACGCATCTGTCGCTGCCGTGGGACGAAGGGTTCCGCACCGACGCCTCGCGGCAGCTGCAGCACGCCGTATTCTGGGGGCTCGGTGCCGACGGCACGGTATCGGCCAACAAGAACTCGATCAAGATTCTCGGCGAGGCCACCGACCTGCAGGCACAGGGCTACTTCGTCTACGACTCGAAAAAATCCGGTGCCGTCACCGTGTCGCACCTGCGTTTCGGCCCGGCCCCCATCCGTTCCCCCTATCTGGTCGAGAACGGGATGGCCGGTTTCGTCGCCTGCCACCAGCCGATGTTCGTCGACCGTTATGAACTGCTCGAGCATGCCGCCCCCGGCGGCGTTTTCCTGCTCAACACCGCCGCGCCGCCGGACGGGGTGTGGGAGACGCTGCCGCGGACATTGCGCGCGCAGATACGTGAGAAAAACCTGCAGTTGTGGGTGATCGATGCCTATGCCGTCGCTACCGAGGCCGGCATGGGGCGCCGCATCAACACCATCATGCAGACCTGTTTCTTCGCCATCTCCGGCATCCTGCCGAAGGAAGAGGCGATCGTCGCGATCAAGCAGGCCGTCGACAAGACCTACGGCAGGAAGAGCACGCGCCTGGTCGAGCTGAATTACCGCGCCATCGACATGACGCTGTCCCGACTGCATCGGGTTGCCATGCCGGCCCATGAACTCCAGGACATGGCCGCCGGGCAGACTGCCGCTTCCGGAACCCCTGCCGCGCTTCCCGATTTCGTGCGCGATCTGACGCTGCCGATCTACCACGGCCATGGCGATGCATTGCCGGTATCGCGGCTACCCGTCGACGGCACCTATCCGCTCGGCACCGCGCAATACGAAAAGCGCAACATCGCGCTGGAAATCCCGGTGTGGGACGCCGACCTCTGCACCCAGTGCGGCAAGTGCGTGCTCGTCTGTCCGCATACGGCGATCCGCGCGCGCGCGTTCCCGGCTGAGGCCGCCCAGGATGCGCCGCCGACCTTCAAGCACGTGCCGGCGCGCAGCAAGGATCTGCCGGCCGGCACGCACATCAGCTACCAGGTGGCGGCGGAGGATTGCACCGGCTGCGGCGACTGCGTCGAAGCCTGCCCGATCCACGACAAATCGAACGTCTCCCGCCGCGCCGTCAACATGGCGCCGATCGAGCCGCTGCGCGCGCAGGAGCGCGACAACTTCGCCTTCTTCCTGCGGCTCCCCGAGTTCGACCGCAGCCTGATCAAGCACGGCACCATTCCCGGCTCGATGCTGCTCGACCCGCTGTTCGAGTTTTCGGGCGCCTGCGCCGGTTGCGGCGAGACGCCCTATATCCGGCTCGCCACCCAGCTCTACGGCGACCGCATGCTGGTCGCCAACGCCACCGGCTGCTCGTCGATCTACGGCGGCAACCTGCCGAGCACGCCCTATACGGTGAACGGCGCCGGGCGTGGTCCGGCGTGGAGCAATTCGCTATTCGAGGACAATGCCGAATTCGGCCTCGGCATGCGGCTGGCCGCCGACCAGTTGATGGGCTACGCGCAGCAGCTGGTCAGGGAAATGGCCACGGAAATCGGCGGCGATCTGGCCGACGCGCTCGTCACGGCCGATCAGCGCAAGGAGGCGGGGATCGTCGATCAGCGTCAACGCGTCGGCCTGCTGCTCGACAAACTGGCGTCATCGAGGCACCCGCGCGCGCAACCGCTTGCCAGCGTCGCCGAATGGCTGATCCGCCGTTCGGTGTGGATCATCGGCGGCGACGGCTGGGCCTACGATATCGGCTTCGGCGGCCTCGATCATGTGCTGGCCTTGCCGTACGATGTCAACATTCTGGTGCTCGATACCGAGGTCTATTCCAACACCGGCGGCCAGACCTCCAAGGCCACGCCGCTCGGCGCGGTCGCCAAGTTCTCCGCTGGCGGCAAGGCCGCGGCGAAGAAGGATCTGGCCAAACTGGCGAGCAATTACAGCCATGCCTACGTCGCGACCGTCGCCTACGGCGCCAAGGACGTGCATACCCTGCGCGTGTTTCACGAAGCGGAATCGTTCGACGGCCCGTCGCTCATCGTCGCCTACAGTCCCTGCATCGCCCACGGCTACGACATGCTGTACAACCTGCGCCAGCAGGACATGGCGGTGAAGAGCGGGCACTGGCCGCTGTTCCGCTTCGATCCACGGCTGGCGGAAACCGGCGCCAATCCCTTCAAGCTCGATTCCGCCGCCCCCAGCCAGCCGATCAAGGCGTTCATGGAATCGGAAACCCGCTTTGCCATGCTCGCGCGCAGCCATCCCGAAGCGGCGCAGCAGTTCATGGAACAGGCCCAGCAGGATGCCGAGCGCCGTTTCAGGACGTATCAGGAGATGGCACAGCGCCCTGCAGACGAGCCGAAAAAGGAAGCCTGACATGATCGATCTTTCCACCGACTATCTCGGCCTCAAGCTCAAGAATCCGCTGGTTCCCTCGGCCTCGCCGCTGTCGCGCAATGTCGACACCGCGCTGCGACTGGAGGATGCCGGTGCCGCCGCACTGGTGATGTATTCGCTGTTCGAGGAAGAACTGCGGGCGGAGGACGCGATGACGGACCGCTTTCTGCTGCACACCGGTCTTGGGTGCAGCGAAGCGGAGGACGGCTTTTTGCCCGACCTTGGCGAACTCCAGAGCGGTCTCGAACGTTATCTGTCGCATCTGTGCCAACTCAAGCAGCGCCTGGAGATTCCCGTGGTGGCCAGCCTCAATGGCGTGTCGCCTTCCGGCTGGGTGGAGCTTGGATGCGCACTGGAACAGGCGGGCGCCGATGCGCTCGAACTGAACGTCTACCATGTCGCCGCCGACATGCAGGCCGCCGGCGAGGCGGTCGAGGCGCGTTACATCGAGTTGCTGACCGAACTGCGCCGCGTGGTGAATCTACCCATCGTCATGAAACTCTCGCCGTTCTTTTCGTCGCTGCCGCATTTCGTGCGACAGCTTGAAGCGGCCGGTGCGAATGGCGTCGCCCTGTTCAATCGCTTCTACCAGCCCGATATCGATCTCGACCAGATGTGCATGACCGATCAATTGCATCTGTCCACGCCCGAAGAGGCCTTGCTGCGCATCCGCTGGATCGCCATCCTGCATGGCCGGATACGCCTGACCCTGGCGGCAACGGGCGGCGCCCACAGCGAGCGCGAAGCGCTGAAGCTTCTTCTGGCCGGGGCCGATGTCGTGCATATGGCCTCCTGCCTGTTGCGGCACGGCCCTGACAGGCTGACCGAAATGCTTGCGGCCATGCAGCACTGGATGGAGGAAAGGGAATATGTCTCGGTCAGCCAGATGAAAGGCAGCATGAGCCAGAAGAATCTGCCCGATCCCTCGCTGGTCGCGCGTGCGAGTTATCTGCGCGTGCTGGACAGTTTTACCACGCGGCCGGGCGTCTGGTCGTGAGCGGGTGCCCTTGCCATGTCGCGAGGATTGCCGGAACCGCAAGCCGCCACGACGAAACACGGAAAAAATCGTGAATAGCCTCCTGTCCGCGAGACACGCGTGCTTCGCTGCCCTGGCCGGTTATCCGGATGAGCCGGTGAAGAAACAAAGCGCCTGGGTGATTGCCCAGGCGCTGTCCGAGGTTCTCCCCGGACTTACTTCGTCACGCGCGTGATCTTGGAGCCACCCAGCGCCACCCCGGCTTCGAGACCCGCATTGGTCAACACGTAGCTGGAGACCGGGGCATCGTAGGACGTCGAATCGACGCTGCCATTGGCGCCGATCCTGCCGGCAGCCACGGTGGCATCGGCCCCGACGGCCCAACCATCGCTCTTGAGAAACTTGTCCAGCGCCTCCTGCGTGTTGAAGACGTAGATCACCGCCTTGGACTGCCCCCCGGCCTGCCAACCGATGGAGGCCGCAGTGGTCGTGTATTCGCCACGCACATGGCTACCGATAAGCAATTCGCCGCGGCCATGTTCTACACCGACCACAAAGCTGCCGCCGATGACCGTGGGAAACACCAGCACACCCCTGGCACGCTGCACCATTTCCCGAGAGCCCGGGGCGGTCTCGTACAGGCGCTGCAGCGTTGTATTCACGCGGGTGTGCAGCGTGGTGCTATCGGATCGCTGCGCCGAACTCGTCTCGGGTTTGGTCGTGGTGCAGGCGACCGTGGAAATGCTGCCCACGACGACGGCAGCGGCGATCACGGCAGAACGTATGGAAACTGTGTGCATACAAAATCCTTTCTTGGGTGACATGCTTCAGACATATTCACTCTAGTCCATACTTTATTCGCGAGCCACCGATCTGTATCTCTCTACGCGCGCAGACCGGATCGAAGACCGTCCAAGATTCACTATGACGGCTGCTGCGGCCCCGGCCCCGGCCCCGGGCGCGCACAGGGTGCGGCGCGTGAGATTTCCCACTGTCTGGCACTGTCCGCAATCTGTGCGGCGAGATCGGCCAGCGCGTGTCGCTGCGCCTGCACCACCTGGGGGTAGTCGGGGCCGGCGGGCACTGCGTGTCGCGTGCTGCACACCAGGCGCGCGCCATTCGGATCGTGCGCGAAACCCAGACTCCAGTCCGCATCCAGTCGCACCTGCTGGCCGGGCCAGGCGTCGAAGCGGCGGATCTGCACCTTGATGCGCAGGACTGGCTTGCCCTCGGGCGGCGCCAGCCCCGCAACATCCGTCGTGGCAAGGCGTTGCGTCAACTGTGCCGACAGTGCGCCGCGTGCCTCGTCGGCGAACGGGCCGATCCAGCGCTCGCCATCCAGGGCGACGACGCTGCTGTCGCCCTGGCGCACCAGCAGTTGGGCGGTGTCCAACTGCGCCGGGATGCCCACGGGCAGTACATCGATGAGGAAGGCGGCCGATGTGGCGGGGCTGGCTGGAGCGGCCATGGGCGACGCCAGTGTGTGAAAGCGCACGGGAGCCGCGGCCTGGCAGCCCAGCAGGCCGCCGGCAAGCGCGAGCATGCCAATACCGAAGAAGCGTCTCATTGCGGTGAGTCCAGAGGGTCGGAGGGTGGTGAAGTGTCCGGGGCCGGTCTTGGGTCGTTGGGGCGGCCACGCAGCAGCGACTCGGGGTGGCGCCCCAGCAGATCGGTCAGGGTGCGCAACGACCTGGCCGCGCGTTGGGTTTCCTGCAGCGTTTGTTCCAGATTCTGCTGCAGGGGGCCGTCTGCGGCGGTCAGGCCTTGTGCTGATTGAGCGGTCTGCTGGAACTCATGGGCGGTTTGCTGGAGTTGCTGCAGCGTGCGCGTGGTCTCGGGCAGCACCTGGGTGTTGACCCGCGCCAGTGTCTGGTTGAGCTGCGACAATGAGGCGTCGAGATTGCGGCCGATCGAGTCGAGCGGCATTTTCTCGATCTTGGTGACGATGTTGGCCAATTGCTCCTGCATCTTGTCGAAGCTGCCGTCGACCGTGGGCACGGAGATCGGTCGTGCGGCGACGTCAAATGCCACCTTGGGAGCGTTGGGCACGAAATCCAGCGCGATGTAGAGCTGACCCGTGAGCAGATTGCCCGAGCGCGCCTGGGCGCGCAGGCCGTGCTCCACCAGGCCCTGCAGGAGCCGCGCTGTCACCTCGTCGGGAGAATCCGTCGGGTGTCTCGGGAGCTTCTCCAACACCCGTCCCAGCCGCTGAGGATAGATGAGCACCCCGACGACGGTGGGAAAGCGGCGCGTCGCGCTGTCGTAGTCCACGCTTATCGACACCACCCTGCCAAAATCCACGCCGGCGAATTGCACGGGAGCGCCGGTGGACAGGCCGCGCAACGGCTGCCGGAAACGCAACTGAAGGAACCGAGCCGGTCCATCCGGGGGCGCCATGGCTTCGGCCTGGTCCCGGGAGATGACAAATTCCGTGTTCTCGCCAGCCGCTGGCGCCTGGCGGTACGCGGGCGTGGCAAATGCCAGGCCGCCGGCAACGATGGTGGCCACGGATTGGGTTTTGAGCTTCAGGCCATCGGCGCCGACCGACAAATCGACGCCACTGGCATTCCAGAAGCGCGTGTCGGTGGTGACGAACGCGTCATAAGGCGCATCGATAAAGACCTGCAGCCTGACTTGCCTGCCCGCCGCGTCCAACTGATACGACGCGACACGGCCGACCGCAATGCGCCGGTAGTAGATGAGCGAACCGACATCCAGGGAGCCCAGGTCGTCGGCCAGCAGGATGAAGGATTTGCCGGCCGCGCCGCCCACGATGGTGGGGGGAGTCTCCAGGCCGGTAAAGGCCGTGGCGGACGCTTGCCCGCTACCCGCGTCCGCCGAGAGGTAGGCGCCGGAGAGCAGCGTGTCGATGCCCGAAATGCCGCCAACGCCAATGCGTGGCCGCACGACCCAATAACGCGTGCCCTGGCGCGTCAGACGCGCGGCGCTCTTGTCCAGCGCGACCTGCGCGATCACATGGGTGGCGTCGTCGCTCAGACTGATGGCCGTCACGACGCCCACGGTGACGTCCTTGTACTTCACGGGCGTCTTGCCTGCCTCCAATCCCGTGGCGGTCCTGAATGTGATGGTGATTTCTGGCCCCGCGGACATCCAGGCATGCACCAGCATCGACACGCCGATCAGGGCCGCAATCGCCGGCACCAGCCAGACCAGCGATGGCCGCATGCGGCGCCGTTGAATGATGGGCGGGGCGGGGGGCGACGCTGCGCCGTGGGGATCATTCATCTTTTCCGTCCCAAATCAAACGGGGATCAAAACTCATGGCCGAGAGCATGGTGAGAATCACCACCACGCCAAAGTAGAGGATGCCGACGCGCGGCTCGATATCGGCCAGGCCGTGGAACCTGATGAGGGCCGCGACCACGGCGACGACGAGCACATCGAGCATCGACCAGTAGCCGACCACTTCCACCATGCGGTAGAGCTTGCTGCGTTCACGCCTGGCCCAGGAACTGCCACGGCGCGTGCTCGCGAGAAGCAGGCCGAGGGAGAGGAATTTGCCGCAAGGAACCGCCACGCTGGCAATAAAAATCACCAGTGCGATGCCATAGGAGCCCGTGCTCCAGAACGCCACGACGCCGCTCAGGATGGTGCTGTCGCTACCGCTGCCGAGCAGGCTGGTGTACATGACGGGCAGCACATTCGCGGGGATGTAGAGGATGAGGGCCGCGATCAGCAACGCCCAGGTGCGCGCCAGGCTGTCGGGCTTGCGCCGGTGCAGCGCCGCGCCGCATCGGGGGCAGGGCACGCGGCCTTGCCGCTCCAGCACATCCTCGCAGACCAGCCCGCATGCATGGCAGGACACCAGCCCCAGGTCCAGGGCGCGCGCAGGCCTGGACATGGGGGCCTCTTCGCGCTGATGCGCCACGCTGCCATGAGCGTCCGGCGCGGCCGGGCGGCTCATGACCTCCCCTCTCCACGGGGCCTGCCGCGGTCGGTGAATTCCCAGAGCCAGTGGATGTCGCGGCTGGCCACGATGGTGATCAGGATCATCAATGCCGCCGTCGCCCAGATGCCCGCGCCGGGCGCGACCTCCACCATGCTCGACAGCTTGATGACGGAGACCAGAATGCCCAGCAGAGCCACTTCCACCATGCTCCAGGGGCGCAGTCCCGCGAGCATGCGCATGGCCAGGCGAAAGCCTGGCGCGCGCCGGCCGCCGCGGCGCGCATGGCCCAGCACCCACAGCAAGAGGCTGACCTGCATGAAGGGAACCACGATGATGGCGAGGGCGGTGGGGACGGCGATCGGGGCGGCTGGGCCGTGCGCGAGTGCCGCGGCCGACTGCCACAAGGTCGCCTGGCTGTGCAGTCCCTGCAGGCTGATTTTCACCACCGGGCTGACGTTGGCGATCACGAAGGCGACCGCCGCGGCAACGGTCAGTGCCAGCCAGCGGTCGACGTCGAGCAGACTGGCACGATACAGCACCGCATCGCATTGCCCGCAACGCGCCACCTCTCCGGGTGCCAGAGCCACGCGCGTGTAGGTGGCGTCGCAGTGCTCGCAGACAACCAGGTTCGTGAATGATTTCAACATGCCGCTGTAGTCGGGGTATTCGCCAAATATAGATTCATCGCGGAATCCTGGAGACGCATGGGTTGACGAGGGGGTGGTTGCTGGATTGGCAGTCGCCAAACCGTCCAACGCCAACCGCTTGCCCCGTCATGTCCGATGTTATGTTTTGCAGGGTCTTCTGGGAAGGCCATGACAATCTGCCGGGCTGCGGATATCGCTCAAATGGCGGGCCGCTGAAATATCCGGGTCAGGAGGGGTCGGTGAAGAAGCGATAGCCATTGCGTCCGGCCAGTTTGGCGGCATACATGGCTTCGTCGGCGCGCGCAACCAGGGTTTCCGCCTCGACGCCGTCTTCCGGCAGGACGCTGATGCCGATACTGAGGCCGAGCCGGGCCTCATGCGGGCCGACGGAGAAGGGGGTTTCGAACTGGGCAATCAGCTTTTGCGCAATCGCGGTGACCGGCTCCCGTGTGCTCAGCGACTCGATGAGTATGATGAATTCGTCGCCGCCCAGGCGGGCCAGCGTATCCCCTGAGCGGACGCAGTGCTGCAGGCGGGCCGCGACGATTTGCAGGACGCGATCGCCTGTCGCATGGCCATGCGTGTCATTCACGGCCTTGAAGTGGTCGAGGTCGATGAACATCACGGCAAGCTGCGCACCGGTCCGTTCGGCCTGCGTCACGGCGTGTTTGAGCACGTCGAAGAACATTCGCCGGTTGGGCAGGCCGGTGAGCGTGTCGTGCCGCGACAGATGATCGACCGTGCGCCGGCGTTCGTCGAGCGCCGCCATCTGGTCGCGAATCTGTGTATGCATGTGGGCCACGCCGCGCGCCAGATCGCCGAGTTCGTCCTTGCGGTTGAGGGGGAGTTCGCCCGGATCGCCTCCGGCCGAGACGCGCCCGACCGCCTGCAGGATGCGTTGCAGCGGAGAGGTCAGTGCGCGTGACATCCAGAGCGCCAGAACGAAGGCGACGGCACTGAAGACGAGCACGATATTGAGGGAGGCGATGGCCAGCGTATGGGTGTGACGCGTGATTTCCCGTTGCGGCATCGACAGCCCGATGAGCACAAAGGAGTCGTCCGACACATAGTTTCCCAGCGGCTGGCGCAGAAAAACCGCTGTGGCAGGTAAAGCAGGGTGGCCGCGCAGAACGGGCGGACTGTTTAACGAGATGAGCCGGTAATCGGCTTTCTCATTGATGATGTCGGCTACGGATGGAAACACGTCCTGCGCCAGGATGCGGTGACCGCGCTGGAAGCCGAAGGTCTGTTCCGGATCGGGATGAATCAGGAAATCGCCCTGGGCATTGGTGAGATACAGTCCCTGAGTGGCCGGCAGATCGGCTTTCAGGAGGCCGAAGAGGCCATTGAGATCGATATTGATGATGATCAGGCCATACAGCCGCCCGTCCGACGCAAACACCTGGCGCGCGACCTGCAGCGTCGGCTGGCCGTGTCCGGTATGCGTGCCCTGTTCCTGGTTGATGCGGATCGGTGAAAGATAGGTATCCCCGGGCTTGAGCCTCAGGGTTTGGAACACGTAGGGATAGTGTCCCTTTTCCTGCAGCATGGCACCGTCGACCCGGGTCAGATCCGTGCCGTCGCGATCGACCCGTACGACCTCCAGTCCGTGGCGGTCGGCGCGGATCAGGCGTATCTGGAAGTACTGGGGCTGGATGGCCAGCATCGATTCGAAGATTCTCGCCAGGTTGTTGTAAGCGACCGTGGCGTGCGTGGACGGCTCGCGCAAGTCGGCCACGGCCAGGGTAGCCGGAAGGCCCGACAGCAAGGTGGCATCCCTGGCGGCTTCACGGATGTTCAGGGTGAGGTGGCGCCCGAGTACACGCGCCGAAGTCAGCATTTCGCGCTCTGCCGCCTCGGCCAGCAGGCCCTGGCTTGCCCGGTAGGCGTAATAGCCGGTCAGACCCGACGCAAGCATGCCCAGCGCGGCCGTGAGCAGCGTAATGCGGGTGCGAATGCCGAGTTTCATTGCAGCAGGAGGGCTTCGCGCTCGCCGGACAGGATGCGCTGCCATAACCGGGTACGCCGGGCGCCGTCTTCTACCGGTTCGAGCCAGATGAGGGGATCGCCGGGGCGCGAGGCGGCGGAGGTTTCCAGGGTGTTGGCCAGTCCCTGGCGCACACTCAAGGCGTGGCTGACGCCGGGCTCCAGCGTGTAATTGATCCATGCTTCCGCCAGTGCCTTGTTACGCGCTCCGCGGCTGACGGCCCAGCAATCGAGCCAGGCCAGTGCGCCGGTGCGCGGGACGGCATAGCCGATGTCGACCCCGGCGTCGCGCAGCAACTTGACCTGCTGGCTGCCGTAGTTGGCAAACAGCAGGGCAGCGGACTGTTCGCGAAACAACCGGGCCGCTTCTTCGGGCAGGCTGTAGAACACCAGTGCATTACGGCGCAAAGCCAGCAGCTTCTTCAGTGCGCGCGGGAATTCTGCGGACGGAATGCGGAACGGATCGAGTCCGAGCGCCATGGCCGCCAGCGAGAAATTATGCGTGCCGCCATCGAACAGCAGTATCTGCCCGGCGTAGCGGGGATTCCACAAGTCGGCGTACGAAGCCGGGGCGGTCTTGAAGCGTCGGCGATCGTAGATCAGGCCCATTTCGGAATAGGTATAAGGAATGGCGTACACGCTGCCGGCCCGGGTAATACCGGGGATGGCGCTCAAGGGCCTGAAGCGGGGCAGTTGCCGGCGCAGATTGGGAATGTTGCCTGTCTCGATCGGCTGGATCAGACCGCTGTCGATGTAATGCACCATCTCGGCCGTGTTGGCGGCGATGACATCGAAGTGGGCACCGCTTCCGGCCGCCATCTTCTCCCGCAGAATGTCGTCATTGCCGACCAGGGTGACTTCCACACGCACCCCGTGACGCTGTTCGAATGCCTTGACCAGATCCGCGTCGGCGTAGCCGGGCCACGCAAGAATGCGCAGCGTCTCCACGGCCAGGGCGGAATGTGACAGCCCCTGCAGGGCGGCAAACACCAGCCAGAGGCGCAGGATGCGGTGGTTGAGGCACGAGCGGAGCATGACGATGAATACGATTGTTCTTGAACGGAATCCAGAGCGGGCAAGTATTCCGTTTACGGCCGTGTTTCAGCGTCCTTCGTTTTTTCCGGTGGGCGCGACCCGGTGCTCCACGGCAAACACCGCCGCTTCCACCCGCGAAGACAGATTCAGTTTGGCAAGAATATGGCGGACGTGCAGTTTGACGGTGTCGTGGCTGATGTCAAGGGTGCGCGCGATGGCCTTGTTGCTTTCACCGCGCGACAGGTGGGTGAGAATCTCGCGTTCGCGCGGGGTCAGGGCATCGAGCAGGGACCCCGCATCCTGCCCCTTCTGGTCGTACAGCTTGACCAGCTTGGCGGTCATGGCCGGGGCGACGACGGTCTCGCCGCGCCGGGCACGCAGGATGGCGTCGACCACTTCATCGGGCTCCATGCTTTTGAGCAGATAACCGTTGGCGCCGGCCCGGAGCGCTCGCGCCAGGTCATCCTCGGCTTCCGACAGGGTCAGGATCAGAATGGGCAGATCGAAATCTTCCGTTCGGAGCTGCTGCATCAGGGTGATGCCGTCCGTTCCCGGCATGTTGAGATCGAGAATGAGAACGTCCGGACGATGCGCTTGCAGGAGCTGGGAGACGTCGTCCGGGTTGCCGGTGAAGGCCGTGACTTCGATGCTCCCACTCTGTTCGAGGAGTTCGGCCAGACCTTTGCGGAACAAGGTGTGGTCATCGACGAGGACGATGCGGGTGAGGCTCATGCTGCAGGATGCTCGCTGTGTGGATGGGGCGCGGCGCGTTGCGGGAAGACCAGCCGGATGACGGTTCCGCCGGCAGGGCGGGACTCCACTTTGAGATTGCCGTTGAGCCGGGCGGCCCGCTCGCGCATGATGGTCAGGCCGAAGCTCTTGCCCAGGCTGGACGACTCGTCGTTCTTTTTCTGTACGCCGACCCCGTCGTCGGCAACGTTGACGATGTACTGGCCGTCTTCCAGGTCCAGGGTGATGACGACGTGGCGTGCCCGGGCGTGCTTGGCGATGTTGTAGAGCGATTCCTGGATGATGTGGAAGACCTGGATTTCCTCGTCGGGCGACAGCGAGACGTCCTGCACCAGGTTGAGAAAATCAACGTCGGCACTGGCCTTCTTGCGGAAGCTCCGGGCCATTTCCTGGATGGCCGGCACCAGTCCGCGCGGATTGATGCGGTCGCGATACTGGGTGATGAGGTCGCGCAGATCGGCGTAGGCGAGATCGACCGCTTCTTCGACGTCGCCCAGATAGCGATTGGCTTTGGGGTAGTCCTCATGGTGCATGGCGTCCGACAGCACGGTCAGCCGCATCTTGGCATACGCCAGGGTCTGCGCCAGCGAATCGTGAATCTGGTTGGCCAGCATCTGGCGTTCGTTCATCAGCGAGATGCGCATGTTCTCGCGTGTCAGACGGGCATTTTCCAGCGCGATGCCGAGATGCTCGCTGATCGAACGGAACAGCAGCTGCACGTCCTCGGGGACGTTATGGCCTTCTTCCAGAAACAGGTTGTAGACCCCCATCACCTGATTCTTGTGCATCAACGGGACAGCCACCACGGTCTTGCAGGTGTCACTGAAAAAGGCATCGTTGGCCTGCCGCTCGCAGAAAGCGACATTGTTCCAGCTGCTTACCGTGACCTCGCGCGCGGCCTTGCCGCAGACGCCGCAATCGACGCTGACGATGCTTTCGTGTTCGACCAGTTCGGGCGGCAGCCCGACCGAGCCGATCAGCCGCAGGTGCGTGCGGTCGTCGGTGATGATGCGCACCGCGCCTGCCTGAGCGCCCGCCAGCCGGATCATGGTCGCCAGAAAACGCCCCAGCAACTGTTCGACGTTGGAGTCCGAAGACAGGCTGGTGGTGATTTCCGACAGCACGCGCAATGCCGGGATGCTGACATTCCCGGAATCGGGGGGCATGTGCCGGATCAGGGGGTGGATATTGTCTTTCATGGGGCGATCACAAGGCGTGGTGTTCCAGCATATCCGATTTGCGCATGATCCCGGACCGGCTGGCTACACCATTTGACCGGTTCGGCGCGGATTGAATCCGCGGATCCTGTCACGGCCGGGGTCGCGCCGCCCGGCGTGCCGTGCAGGGCCGCGGTGCCTGCCCCGGCAGGCTGGCGGGGAAATCCGGCCGGCTGGTTCAAAGCAGCGTTCCCCTGATGACGGGAATCACGCGCCCGCCCACGCTCACAACGTGATTTCCGGCCAGCGTTTCGGCGTGCAGCAGCACCTGCGAAGGGCGGTTCACTTCATGCCCCTGCTCGATCCGCAGAAACAGTTTCGACTGGGCGAGGACGCGGTGTTCCAGGAGGTAGGCGCCGAGGAACGCCGCGCCATTACCCGTCGCCGGATCCTCGCGTACCCCGTTCGCCTCGAAAAAAAAACGGGCGCTCAGATCGTTCTGAGTCTGGCGCGTCTGCGGGCAAAAGAGATAAACGAGAGGCGAAAAGCCTTGCGCCGCCAGCGGCGCGAATGCAGCGAGATCCAGCTTGCAGCGGCGCAGGGCATCGAGACTGCGCAGCGGAACGATCAAGGCCGAGATGCCAGCGGTCATTTGCCGGATCGGGCTTCCGCTGTCGATATCTTCCGGCGAGATGCCCAGTGCGGCCGCGACAGGTTCGCGCGCGCATGTCGCGCCCGGGGTTGCCCGGGGCGCCTGAAACCAGACGGTTTCGTCTTCTCCGGCGGCAAGTTCGAACGTGACGGGAATCGGGCCGACCGCGAGATTCAGTTGCAGGGGAGCGGACGCATCGGGCGCGAGATGTCGCTGGATGACCCAGGCCGTCCCCAGGATCGGATGCCCGGCAAAGGCGATCTCCCGTGCCGGCGTGAAGATCCTGACCCGGTGGCCGCCATCGTCCTGCCGGGCGCTGTAGACGAAAGTCGTTTCCGAGAAATTCATCTCGGCGGCGATCTGCTGCATCGTTTCGTCGGAGAGGTCGTCGGCGTGGGTGACCACCGCCAGTTGATTCCCGGCGTAGGGCCGTTCCGCAAAGACGTCGACGAGGTGGAAAGGGTATGTCATGGCCGTGCT
Organism: Thiobacillus sp. 63-78; assembly: GCA_001899765.1. Taxonomy (GTDB): domain Bacteria; phylum Pseudomonadota; class Gammaproteobacteria; order Burkholderiales; family Thiobacillaceae; genus Thiobacillus. The sequence goes on along the minus strand of MKWM01000019.1, from coordinate 168,822 downwards.
GCCCGGCAACCATCAACCGGACAGTATAAAAGCTTTTCCCGCGTGCGGCGCGCGCCTAGAAACGTATGGCGAGGCCGGTCAGCCAGGCGGAATCCGCGGCGGGATTGGTCAGCCCTTTGCGGTATCCGAAGTCGATATCCAGGCTCGGCGTGACGGAATAGACCAGCCCCAGCACCATGGAGCCCGTGTTGGGATGATCCGAACGTCCGGCGCTGCTCTCCATGCTGGCGTCGCCGACCAGGCGCAGCGATTCGCCCAACGCGTATTCCGCTGCGAGCGAGGCGTGGTAAATGTGGTTCCGTTCGTCCGCTCCGTCGTGAATATTGCGTGTGTAGCCGAGATGCACATGAAAGGTCCAGGGCTCGCCCGCATACGTCATCACGGCGAACAGGCTGGGCGTGGCGTGCCCCGCGCCCAACCCCTTGTCGTCGTCTCCGGTCGGCACTCCCAGCCCGGGGCGCAGGGCGAAACTCAGCGCGCCTTCATCGTAGAAACGCCATTTGGCGGCGAGTTCCATGTCGGAAAATCCCCGCAGGGTGGCGTCCGTGGCGGCCAGCCGGTCGGTCTGGCGCTCATGCGGCAGGGCGACGATCGCGTCGAGGGTATCCGTGAGGCCGATGGATAGCACGGCATTGATGTGCTGATCGCGCGTGTAGGTGGACGTGTCCTTCGTGCGGCTGAGATCGTGCGTCAATTCCAGTTGAACATGGCCGGCGCCCTGGGTGCCGGTGTCCTCCGTGAGCAGGGGGTGGGCTCCCAGCGCTGCCGCAGGCCATTGGCTGGAGGCGAGCAGCATGACGTGGCTCACGATTCTTGTGCTGGTTTTCATTCCCTGGTGTGTGCCACTGAACCCGTTTTTATTTTATCGGATGGTCACGGCCGGCCCCGTTCGTGTGACAGGGCGGCCGGTCGTGCGCTTCCAGGTCAGGAAGGGGCGTTGACGGACGCCGGGTTCATGGATGATTCCGGTTGGCCGTGCGGCCGGGAGTCTGCCGCGCGGAATGTTTCGTCCAGCAGTTCGATCCAGTGGCTGACCGGTACCGGCGACGCCAGGGCCAGATGCGTCAGGCAGCCGATGTTGGCGGTTGCAATGGCTTCCGGACGGCTGGCCAGCAAGGTTTCCAGCTTGCGCGTGCGCAGCGATGCCGAGAGCGTCGGTTGCAGAAGGGAATAGGAGCCCGCGGCGCCACAGCACATGAAGGGGTAGGCGACGGGGAGCAGTTTGAAGCCGGCGCGCTTCATCAGTTTTTCAACCACGCCATTGAGTTTTTCGCCATGCTGCAGGCTGCAGGACGACTGGAAGGTGATGCGCCGCGGCGGCCGGGACGCGGGCAGGGCATGAAGCGGGTCATCCTGCCATTCCGCGGCGACGATTTCCGCGATGTCCCGGGTCAGCGCCGAGATGCGTGCCGCCTTGTCGCGGTAGCGGGGATCGTCATGCAACAACTGGCCGTATTCGCGAAAGTGCATGCCGCATCCGCTGGCGGTGAGCACGATGGCTTCGATGCCGGCTTCGACGTGCGGCCACAGGGCATCGATGTTCCTGCGCATGTACGCGCGCGCCTCGCCGGTCTCGGACATGTGATGGCTCAGGGCGCCGCAGCAGCCGTCGCTTGCGGGAATCAGCCGGATGCCGAAGCGATCCAGCACGCGGGCGGCCGCGGCATTGATGTCCGGCGCCAGGCCGGGCTGCACGCAGCCCTGCCAGATCAGCATGGTGCGGCCATGAGAGCGGTCGGGCCAGGGCCCTGCCCGGCGGCGCCGGGGAATCCGCGCGCGAAGATCCTGCGGCAGGAATTGCCGTAGCGCCTGGCCCGTGCGCAGCAACGCGGTGAAGCGGTAGCGGTGCGGAACCACGGCACGCAGCGCCCGCCGCGCCAGTTTCTCCTTCAGCGGGCGGGGGGCTTCCTGTTCCGCCAGTTCCCGTCCGATGTCGAGCAGGCGGCCATAATGAACGCCCTGCGGACAACTGGTTTCGCAGGAGCGGCAGCCGAGGCAGCGATCGAGATGCCATTGCACGTTCGCGCCCGGTGTCCTGCCTTCAAGTGTGGCCAGGGAATAGGCGGGGAGCAGATCGGCTGCGCTGGGCGGCTGTTCTTCCAGCATTTGCTTGATCAGGTAGATGCGGCCGCGCGGTCCATCCCATTCGTCGTCGAGCAGACGGAAGGTGGGGCAGGTGAAGGTGCATTGACCGCATTGCACGCAAGGGAGCAGAAGCGCTTCCGCCTCGCGTCCCAGGTCGGTATCGCGATAGGTTTCGCCCAGTTTGATTTTCATTCCGCTCCTCCGTGTCGAAACACCTGATGCTCGTTCATCCGCCCGAAGTGCGATCTTGCAGTCCGGATGCGCGGATTGACTGGACATATCGTTCGCGCGTGGTCCGTACCGCGCACATCCCGCCGCAACAGGGCGCGTGCGGCGGCCATTTCATTCATGGCCCGTCCTGGAAGGGACTATGGGCGAGCCGGAAATCCTTGTCCAAGACCTTATTCCGATTGCACCAATAGAAATGGGCTATGGATTCCCGGCATGGGCCATCACAAGGTTTCCGGCGTGTCTGCGTGATCCCGGGCCAATCGGCAACAGGCGTCACTGCACGGAAGTGACGGATCCCGATTTCGATTCGAGGCCGGAGTCGGTATGGGCCTCCAATGGTTTCTGGCCTGGCCGATGCGGGCTCCAGAGGGTTGCCAGTACGCCGAACGCCGTGCAGGCGGGGCTTTTATACCCTGATTTACGACAGATCAGGGTGATCGTGTGATGAGGCATGTCGGGTTGCAGCGGCAACGGATAGAGGCCTTGATGCGAGCAGATGATGCTGTGGGGCAGGATGGTGGCCAGCCGGCCCAGGCGGGCAACTTCGACAATGACGCTGAGCGAATTGGTTTCCATCGCGATACGCGGCGTGATGCCCTGCTCGTGACAGTACTGGTCGACGTGACGCCGCAGGGCAAAATCGGTGTTGAGCAGGACCAGCGACTCGTTCTCCAGCATCTGGGGAGTCAATGCCCCGGTCTGTCCGGCGCGGGGGTGGGATTTACCCACGGCAAGATCCAGCGTTTCATCGAACAGGACATGCGTGTCGATCTCGTTCGAGCGGGCGATGGTCGAGAGCACATTGGTAAAGGCGATGCCGATATCGAGGTTGCCTTCCGCCACTTCGGTCTCGACGGCATCCTGCGGCAGTTCCCGTGTGCTGACGGTGATATCGGGATAGCGGGTGTTGAAGGATTCGAGCAAGGGGCTGACCAGATGGTCGGTAATCGGCGTCATCCCCAGACGGAGCGAGCCGCGGCTCAGGTCCTGCAGTTCATGAATGGCGCGCTTCCCTTCGTCCAGTTCCCGCAGGGCGCGACGGGCATAGTGCAGATAGACCTCTCCCGCAGCGGTCAACTGGATCGATCGTCCGGACCGGTCCAGCAGTTGCACGTCAAGAAGGTCTTCCAGATTCTTGATCTGCTGCGATAACGTGGGCTGCGACACGCACAGGAATTCCGCAGCTCGCGTGAAGCTTTGCATATCCGCGACCGCGATCAGGTAGCGAATGGAGCGCGGGAAGACGAGATTGCGTTGCATAGTCAAAGCTTATAGCACCAATCGAAATTAAGACATGGAAAACTATAGCCAGTTGATCCATTGTTGTGAACATGTGATTTGTATCACATGCGGCGGATCCGCGTATGACGGAAAGTGCGATACGGCTTCATGTGGTGCGTGTTCATGAGGGGCACCGGGTCATTCGGACGGGGTCTTGAACCGGCCGGAACCGGGTAACGGGGTTATTAGAGCGTTTGCACAAAGGAGAAAACACCATGCATATTGAACCAGGTATTGTCGAAGGCGCCAAACTGACACTGAGCTACGCGACGGCGGTCGGGGTGTTTGGCTATACGGCGAAACAGGCATTGAACGCAATCCGGCAGGACGGGATCGCCCGCCTGGGGATTCGCAGCCTGATCGCCGCGCTGCTCGTATTCAGCTTCTTCGAGGTGCTGCCCCATTATCCGATCGGCGTGTCCGAGGTGCACCTGATCCTGGGCTCCACGCTCTTCCTCATGTTTGGCGCGGCACCGGCGGCCATTGGCCTGGCGCTGGGACTGCTGGTCCAGGGACTCTTCTTCGCCCCGTGGGATCTGCCGCAATACGGCATGAACGTGACGACGCTGCTGGTGCCCCTGTTTGCGCTCAGCGCCATTGCGCATCGCTACATTCCGGCAAAAACGGCTTACAAAGACGTGAAATACAGCCAGTGCCTGGCGCTGTCGACCGCCTTCCAGGGCGGCGTGGTGGCCTGGGTGGCTTTCTGGGCGATCTATGGCCAGGGCGTGGGGGCCGCGAATCTGGCGCAGATCGGGACGTTCGGTGTGGCCTACATGTCGGTGATCCTCGTCGAGCCCTTGCTGGACCTGGCCATTCTTGCCGCCGTGAAGCATCTGCACCAGCTTCGGGACAGCACGGTGTTCCAGCAGCGTTTTTATCGGGTAGCCGCCCACATGGGGCGCTGATCCCGGCGAGCATCAGAGCGGTGGCGTGGCGCTCGATGAATGAATGACAACGCTTGCCGGGCGGCCCGCCCGCCCGGCTGGCTTGCAAGGAGCAGGTACGGAATGAATAAAGCTGAAATGAAAGAGGCCATTCTTCAGGCCAAATTCAAGAACAACCTGAAGTGGGCCGATATTGCCAGGGCTGCGGGCATGTCCGACGAATTTGTCTGCTCGGCCTGCCTGGGCATGAACCACCTGGAGAAGCCCCAGGCCGATGCGGTGGCCAAGGCGCTCGGTCTCGATGACGCGGTCTCGACTGCGCTGCAATGTTTCCCGACCAAGACCTGGGACCGCCCCATTCCGACGGACCCATTGATTTATCGCTGGTATGAAATGCTTAACGTGTATGGCGAAACGATCAAGGAGATGATCAACGAAAAATTCGGTGACGGCATCATGAGCGCCATCGACTTCACCATGAACATCGACCGGCAGGAAGATCCGAAAGGCGACCGCGTGCTGGTCACCATCAGCGGCAAGTTCCTGCCTTATAAATCATGGTGAGGCACCCGTGACGATGCTCGGGGCAAGCGAGTGTTGCGGGGCTGGAATGATCGCGGAATCGGCGATTTATTGAACACAAGTGTTAGGGCTCCTCAATCCGGTATCTACTCCTCCTGTGCCGGATGTCCTAGGGTTGCCGCCTCTTCGCGAGGCGGCTTTTTTTTCCGGGCGAGCCGCGTAGCCATTTCATGGCGGACGCGGATCGCTGCACGATCGGCTCGGGTCTGGAAATGAGGTGATGCATGGTTGCGCGTGATCCCCACCGTTTTGTCAACGAACTCGATGAGCCTGCGCGTGAGCGCCTTGCCGCACGGCTCGAAAGCCGCGCGCGCGACGACGTCTTTACGCGCTTGCTCGACAAATATGTGGCACGGCTGGCCTTGCCTCCGCTGGCCCGGGTCCTGGAGGTGGGCTGCGGCACGGGCGTCGTACTGCGGACGCTCGCGCGGCGGGACGATTTCACCGGTCAGGCGTTGGGCGTGGACCAATGCGGTTCTTTCATCGATGCCGCAAACGGGTTCGCCCGGGATGAACGTGTCGACAGCCGGATTGCTTTCCGGGTCGGCGATGCGCATGGCGTCGATCTTCCCGCCGCAAGCTTCGATGTCGTGATCGCCCATACGCTGATCAGCCATGTCACCGCGCCGCTCGCCGTGCTGGGCGAGATGGCGCGGCTTGTCCGTCCAGGCGGGACGGTGGTCGTTTTTGATGGGGACTACGCTTCCCTGACCTATGCCTATCCCGACCATGACCTCGGCCGCCGCGTCGACGAAGCGCTGACGAACGTCACCTTCAACAATCCGCGGATCATGCGCGATCTGCCGCGGATTCTGCCCGAATTGGGTCTGAAGCTGGCCGACGCGTGGGGCGATGCGGTGATTGAAATCGGGCACGCCAGCTATTTCAAATCGTTTGCGGAAACCTATGTGCCCTATGTCAGGAAGGCGGGGCTGGTGCCCGGGGACGCGCTGGAAGCCTGGCACGACGCGCAGCGTCGGGCGATGGAGAACGGAACCTTCTTCGCCGCGTGCAATTACTACACGTATATGGCGCGTCGCCTCTGATCCGTTCGTATCATCGACCGGCGGGAGATGCAGGGATCATTCGGAAGAAGTGGGGCGCTATAGCAAAATCCGATGGGGATCATCGGAATTAAGACTTTGAAACAATGATTGCGCGGGTGCATAGTCAAATGGCATCGGCGTGGCCGGCTCAATGGTCAAACCGACTTGTTGGTGACCCATGGCGAGATGCGGCGTGCGCGCGGGGTTGCGTCTTAAAAAGGATATGAAGATGTTAATAAATTGTATGTCGAGGGCTGTGTGCCGGTGACGATGATCGAGGGGCGGGCAATGTCGGGCCCTCGAAATACAGAGGTGGATAGCGGACGGAAGGCCGCCCGGTGGAGCGTGGGGTCCGGATGGCCTTGAACGTCAGGCCTCCGGCAGCAGGACGATCCGTCAGGTTCGTCACGATCGTTGATGGCGTGGAACAAGGAGAGCGGAATGATTGCATTGAGCAGACAGGAAAATGCTGAAAACGGTGACCGGGCGGGCGACGCGACGCCTGTTCTCATGCCGGAAACGGTATCCAGGCGCGGGCACGCAGCGTGTATTCAGGGGTTCCGGCTGAAATCCATCCGGCAGGGAGGGCGCGCTCATGACCACGCATAAGCCCTTCCGGCAGCCGGGGGCTGCCACGAATTCGACCGCTTCAGAACATATCGACGACAGGGAATTCCCCAATCCGGAATTATTCGGCGGCACGTTCAAGGAGTTCATGCGAACGGCCCATGACCTCGGCGGCGAAGAAGGCGGCCCGATCCAGTTGCAGGAAAGAGAGCCGATGGCCTGGGAGAAGGACACCATGGTGACCTGCGAATGTCTGGCATGGCGCGGCATCTGGAACCATACGGAAAAGCTTCGCCGGGTCGTCGACCTGGGCGACAAGCAATACTTTGCCCTGCCCTACGCCGGGAGATTCCTGCTTTCCGCCACGCGGGCCATGGTCGACAAGCGGCTCGTCTCGCTGGCGGAACTGACCAACAAGATTGATGAGGTGAAAAAACGCTATGAACAGAAATGACGATGCCGGATTGGCCATGGGGTCAGGCGCCCATGAGTGCCAGGGCAAAGCGACCGACTCGCCCCTGTACGATCGTCTGCGGATCGCTGAAATCGCCGAAGGTGTGGGCGATCCGCAGTGTTACAAGGGAAAGGCAGGTGGCCCACCCAGGTTCAAGGCAGGCGATCAGCTGCGGGTCAAGGATCTGCCGGATGTTTTTTATAACCAGACCCCGGGCTATACCCGCGGGGTAGCGGGGACGGTCGTCTCCGTCGTGTACGAAAGTCCCACCCCGGAAGACGAGGCCTGGGGCCGTATCGATCAGGCGGAATGGTTTTATCTGGTGAGTTTCCGGCATGTGGATCTATGGGGGGCCGATGACCCGGATACCCATCCCGAAGACACGGTACAGGCTGAGATGCCCGAACGCTGGCTGGAGCCGGCATAGGTCGGCGTGGCGACGCGAACGCGATCCACGCCCGCTGACAACTGACCGGTGTGTGTTCCAGGAGGGGTCATGGCTCGACCAAGCAACCATCTTCCGCTGGTGTACAGCTGCTCGGGCTGCTCCAGCGCGGCTCAAACCGCCAACAGGCTGGCCCTGTGTCTCGATCATGACGGCGAGGCGCAGATGTCCTGCATCGCCGGTGTCGGGGCCGACATCCCGCGCTTCGTCCGTCAGGCCACGTCCGGCCGGCCGATCCTCGCACTCGACGGCTGTCCGCTGGGCTGCGTCAGGGAGAGTCTGAAACGCCACGGCGTGGCGCCCGCCCGCTACCTGCAACTGCACGAGCAGGGGGTGAAAAAGCGTTACGGCCAGGATCCCGCGGATGTCGATATGGAGCGCCTCTATCCGCAGGTCGTCGCGCTGGCGCGCGAGATTCGCCCGGATGGCGACAGCCCGCCGACGGCGGCGGCGGACGGCGGCGAAGTGACCTGCGGCCATCGCGATTGACGCGGGCGGCCATGCCCGAGGCGGGCATCCGGACCGGGACGACGAGACGATCAAGGAGAAACCGATGAACCTTGCAGCAATGGATCAGCATGAGTCTTCCGTGGACGAAGCGGTGGCTGAGTGCCCGCAGAGAATGAAGGGCCAGCAGTTCCTGGCGGAGCTGGTGCGGCGCTCGGGAGTCAAGGCGGTGTTTTTCGTTCCGACCTTCCTGTACCCCACGCTCGTCGAGCTGGCGAAGGATCCGGTCAAGCGCGTGTTGTGCCACTCGGAAAAGGCCGCGGCTTACATGGCCGACGGCTATGCCCAGGCTTCGGGCAGGCCAACGATGGTGATCGTGCAAGGCGGGCCCGGCGCCACCAATCTGTATGCCGGCCTCGCGGATGCCTGGCAGAGCCATACCCCGCTGCTCGCGGTGACGCCCGTGCTGCCGGGTTCGCGCTACCAGGGCAATTCGTATCAGGAAGCCTATGTGGATTTCCGCCCGGTGACCAAATACGACGCGGAAGTGAGATCGATCGACCGGATGGCGGAGTTTTTCGGCAAGGCCTACCGGGAAATGACGACCGGGGCGCCGCGGCCGGTCCATCTGTACCTGGATGGCGCGCTGGAGGATGCGGAGGCGGAGTTTGATTTCCGCTATCTCGACCCGCGTTATTTTTCCTATCCGGCATTCCGTCCGCGAGCGGACGACGAACTGGTCGGGCAGGCCCTGCTGGAGATCCGGCGCGCGGCGCGCCCGGTCATGGTCTGCGGCCGCGGCACGGTCGTGTCCGGCGCCTGGGAGGAAGTGACGGCGCTGGCCGAGCAACTGGGATTGCCGGTCACCACCACCTTGAACGGCAAGGGTAGTATCGATGAACGCCATCCGCTGGCGCTCGGCGTCACCGGCACCTACCGGCGCCCCCCCACCGACGCGGTGATCGCCGAAGCGGATCTGGTGCTCTACGTGGGAGGGCACCAGGGCGGCGCCACGACGAATATGAGGCGGCTGCCGAAGCCGGGCGTTCGCGTGATCCACATCGACATCAATCCGGCGCAGCCCGGCGCGAACTATCCGAACGTCCTGCCGCTGATCGGCGATGCGCGCACCGTCTTGCGGCAGTTGCTGGACGCGGCAGGCGTGACGAAGCGAAGTGGGCCAGGCGAGTGGGTGCGGCAGGCGCAACAGGATCTGCAGGCGTGGCGTGCGGGCGAACATGCGCACATGCACGGAAACAGGATCCCGATCCGGCCGGAACAACTGGCGGACGAACTGGTGAACGCCTGTCCGCGGAATACGCTGTTCGTCGCGGACACCGGGTATGTCGGCACCTGGGCGGGGGTTTTCATGGATCTTCCCGCGGGCAGGAATTTTCTGCACTGCGAAGGGAGCCTCGGCTGGGCGTTTCCGGCGGCCATGGGCGCCAAGGCGGCGGCGCCCGAACGGACCGTGGTGGCGTTTACGGGCGACGGCGGGTTTTTCTACCATCTGGCCGAGATCGAGACGGCGGTGCGCAACGAGATCAATCTGATCACGGTGGTCTTGAACAATCAGGCCATGGCTTTTCAGACCCATCTGCTGCGGAGCGTCTGGCCGGGCTCCCCCAATCTGGACAAGCTGTCGGAGTTCGGAGACACGAATTTCGCCGCCATGGCCCGCGAGATGGGCGCCTGGGGCGTTCGTGTGACGGATCCGCGCGATATCGGCAAGGCGATCAGGGAAGCGATCGATGCGAACCGGCCGGCCGTGATCGATGTCGTGATCGATCAGGCCGCGGTGGCGCCCGTGGCGGTCATGGCGGGGCAAGGGAGCCGCGCGGGCACGCCTCCCGCTTCATTCGACAGAAAAACCGATCGTTAGCCAGCGCCATCCGGCGGATCGACCCGGCACGTTCTCCGCATGGGATTGCCGGGCGGGCACGCGCGGCAGGCCGGGATGACGCGCGCGTCGAATGAACGGTCTTCTCGCCACGCGTAACCCTTCCTTCAGAGACCGGAAGGCGCATGGCCCGCATCCGATTCACGCGACAAACGAAATCCACGCAGGGTGTCCATAGAGCCGCAGCGCTCGTGACGATCCGGCCCGTACGCTGAAGGGTTTGGAGCGGTGGATCCGTCGCACACCCTGGAATGCTCGAAACGCGCGGCCTTGAATCTTGGCCGTCATGTGATCTCCCCCTTGTCACACGCCGCAAAGCCAGCCTGCAAGCGTGTTTCAGCCCCATAGCAAAACCCTATGGGAGCCATCGGAATTAAGACTTGGAAGCAATTACGCGGATGACGCATGATGCAGCATCAGAGATCGGTACTGGGATTCACCACGACGTGAAGCGATGGTGTCACCGGAAAGGGCCGGTTTCTTGAACGGGTAATTTGCAGAAGTCGGGCTGGCACGGAAGTCAGGCAATCGTATCCCGCGTGACGGCCGACTTGTTCGTAATCCACAAAGGAGTCAACACAATGTCATCGTCTACCAGAAATGAGGTACACCGGCATCTCGAGACGGTCGGCTACATGCAGCCAGCGCTGCACAAGCAGACACATGCGCCTTCGCCCGACCTGATCGATCATACGCTGTATCGCGCGTATACCCGCGCGTCGCACGACGTCGGCGGCGAGGCGGATGTTCCGATCGTGTGGGCCGAGAAGGAAGAGGAAATCTGGGAATTGAATACCTTCGCGACCTGCGAGTGCCTCGCCTGGCGCGGGGTATGGACTGCCGAGGAGCGCCGCCGCAAGCAGAACGTGGATGTCGGCCAGACGCAGTATCTGGGGCTGCCCTATTACGGCCGGTGGTTGCTGACCGCGGCCCGCATCCTGGTTGACAAGCAGTACGTCACGCTCACGGAACTCGTCAACAAGATCGACGAGCTGAAAAAACGTGCCAAGGCCGAACACAAACTGGGTGAATACGTCACGCCCCAGGCCAAGTAAATTTTCCAGAGGTGAAGATGATATGAGTACCAAACCTGTTTACGACAGAACCCATCATGCCAAGATGGCCACGGGCATTGGCGACCCCCAGTGCTTCAGCGGCAAGGCCGGTCCGGCCAAGTTCAAGGAAGGCGATCGCGTGCGCATCAAGGATCTGCCCGATCTGTTTTACACCCGCACCATGACCTATACGCGAGGCGCGACGGGCACTGTCGTCAAGCTGGTGTATGAGAGCCCCGCGGCCGAAGACGAGGCCTTTGGCAACGTGGACCATCCGGAGTGGTTCTACAGCATCGTGTTTGCGCAGAAGGAACTTTGGCCCGAGTACAGCGATACCTTCAGCAACGACACGCTGGAGACCGAGGTTCCGGAACGCTATCTTGAGTCGGCTTGAATCGGCTCGCGGACATTTATTGACTAGAGGAAATACACATGTCTGATCACGACCATGACCACGACCATGACCACGACCATGACCACGGCCACGGCCACAAGCCGGCTCCGATGGTTGATGAAGTCAGTGATTTTGAAATTCTCGAGATGGCGGTGCGCGAACTGGCCATCGAAAAGGGACTTTTTTCCGCTGAAGACCACCGCGTCTGGAAGGAATACGTGCATACCCTTGGCCCGCTGCCCGCGGCGCGCCTGGTTGCCAAGGCCTGGCTGGATCCCGAGTACAAGAAGCTTTGTATTGAAGATGGCGTCGAGGCCAGCAAGGCAGTGGGCGTCAACTGGGTCACCAGCCCGCCCACCCAGTTCGGCACCCCCAGCGATTACTGCAACCTGCGCGTTCTGGCGGATACGCCCACGTTGAAGCATGTCGTGGTGTGCACCCTGTGCTCGTGCTATCCCCGCCCGATTCTGGGGCAGTCGCCCGAGTGGTATCGCACGCCCAATTACCGGCGTCGCCTGGTGCGCTGGCCGCGTCAGGTGCTCGCCGAGTTCGGCCTGCAACTGCCGGCGGAAGTTCAGGTCCGTGTGGCGGATTCCAACCAGAAGACCCGCTACATCGTCATGCCGACCCGTCCCGAGGGCACGGAGGGCTGGACCGAGGATCAACTGGCCGAGATCGTGACGCGGGATTGCCTGATTGGCGTCGCGGTGCCGAAACCCGGCATTACCTCGAACACCAAGCGTCCGAAAATCAAGGCGATTCGTCCGGTTCATCACGACCACTGAGTACTGACGCAGATTAGCCTAAGGAGTCAATCATGGCCATAGTTGAAGAAGGGGCTGCCGGCTCGGCAAGACGCTGGACCGGCATCGACCTGACCGAGATCGAGGTGCTTGAGAGCGTTCGCAGTCATGGACGGGTTTGGGAGGATCTGGCGGCGCAATATGGCGTCACGAATCCCGATCCGCCCTGGAAAATCGACCTGGAGGCGACGTGCGACATGCTCGCCGGCGACTCGTGCGTCAAGCCATACGATCAGGTCGAGGCGGGCTCTTGCGCGCTGCCTTCGCTCGAGCGCCGGGCTGAAGAGGATGAGTTGTCTGAAACGCTTTATGAAGACGTGCCTTTTCCCGAGCGGCAGCTTCTGGCGCTGGCGCATTCGCTGATCAAGCGGGGCTTGATTGACGAAGCGGAACTGGCCAGCCGTCTGGAGGAAGTCGGGAAGCGTCTCAAAAGCGTTTGATGGGGCCGGATAAGTAGCGTCGGTTCCCGCAATCCCGCCGGAGCCGATGCGGCGCCGGCGGTAAAAATAGACAACAGAGGATAGGCAGATGGCAATACGCGGAACAGAAATCAAGATCCAGGGCCTGACCCACCGCTACGGTTCGCGCAGCGGCGTGACGTTCAATCGTGTTGATCTGGTGTCGCCGCCCGGTGAGGCGCTGGCGATCATCGGTCGTTCCGGCTGCGGCAAGTCGACACTTCTTCATATTCTGGCAGGCGTCCTGAAGCCGACCGAGGGCAAGGTTCTGCTCAACGGTACGGAAATTACCGCCCCTTCGCCCCGCTGGGTCATGATGTTCCAGGCGCCGCATCTGTTTCCCTGGATGACGGTGACCCAGAATGTCGGCGTCGGCCTGAGCTTTGGACGCTGGTCCAAACAGGAAATCGCAGAACGCGTGACGGAGGCGATCAAGCTGGTCGAACTCCAGGAGTTCGCGACGGCCAACGTACAGGATCTCTCGGGGGGGCAACAGCAGCGCGTGGCGCTTGCGCGTTCGCTGGTGATGGAACCGGAACTCCTGCTGCTGGATGAGCCGTTCTCGGCGCTCGACGCCTTCACGCGTGCTTCCCTCCAGAAAGACGTGCGCAGCATCGCCAAGCGCAAGGGCTTCAACATCGTCTTCGTGACGCACGACATCGACGAGGCTGTGATCATGGGCGATCGCGCCGTGATCATGGCGGGCTCGCCGGGAAATATCGTTCACGAACTGGATATCGACCTGCCCGACCCGCGCGATCGTCACGATGATGCGGTCCAGGCCTTGCGTACGCGTCTGATGGCGACGTTCCAGGAAGCCGCCAACTACACCAAACCGCAGTCCGCCACGCTGGCTGCCTGATTGGATGGTCCTGATGGATTGAGATTGCTCGAACCCTTCCGGATGGAATGGGCACATAACGGCCGGACCCGCCGGCCTTCACATAATTAGGAGACCGAGAATGAAAAAGTATCTATACGAAGAGCATGGCCAGCCGCGTCCGTTGGTGCATGTCGATGGATGTTCATGCGGTACGTGCGGCAAGGCCCGTCCGATTGTTGACCCGCGCATGCAGGCCATGATGCCCGGCAATCCGGATATCGCCGATGGCATGGAAGATCCCAGCCTGGCGATCGATTACGACCCGCTCTTCAGTTCAGCTCTCGGTACGGGTGTCAGCCGGCGCGACATGCTCAAGATGGCGGGAATCGCCGCCATGGGGGGCTTTGGCGGCCTGGGCGGGATGATGTCATCGTCCGCCTTCGCGGCAGAAAAAAAGAAGTTCTCCAAACCCTTCGATCCGGTGGTCAAGATCGGATATCTCCCGATTACCGATGCGACGACGCTGCTGGTCGCGCATGAAATGGGCTTTTTCAAGAAAGAAGGGCTCAAATCGGAGCCGCCGACGCTGATTCGCGGCTGGTCGCCCCTGGTCGAGGCCTTCTCGTCCCAGCGTTTCAACCTCACGCACATGCTGATTCCGGTACCGATCTACATGCGGTACAACAACAAGTTCCCGGTGAAGATCACGGCCTGGAACCACACCAACGGCTCCGGCATCATCGTCAGCAAGAAGAGCGGCATCATGTCGGCCGAGCAACTGGGCGGCAAGCAGTTTGCCGTCCCGTACTGGTATTCGATCCACAATATCATCTCGCAGAAAGTCATGCGTGCAGCCGGCATTACGCCGGTGGCCCGGCCCCAGAATGCGAAGCTCGCCCCCAACGAGTGCAACCTCATTGTGCTGACTCCGCCCGACATGCCGCCCGCGCTTGCGGCGGGGCAGATCGACGGCTATTGCGTCGCCGAACCGTTCAATGCGCTCGGCGAACTCAAGGCGGGCGGCGTGATGCTGCGCTTCACCGGCGACATCTGGAAGGGACACCCCTGCTGCGTGGTCATCATGCACGAGGACGATGTCATGGACCCTGCCCGCGCCGAGTGGGCGCAGCACGTCCATAACGCCATCGTCGAGGCGCAGCTCTATATCACCAATAACAAGAAGGCGGTGGCGCAGATGATGTCCAAGGATGGCAAACGCTACATGCCGTTCCCGGCCGATGTGATCGAACGCGCGATCCTGTTCTACAACCCGGCCGATTACTCGAAGCCACCCGCCATCAAGCATCCGGAATGGGAGCAGAGCCGCATCAACTTCCAGGGCTGGCCGTTCCCGAGTGCCACCAAGGATGTGGTCGAGGACATGAGGGAAACCGTGGTGGGCGGCGACCTGGATTTCCTGAAGAACCTGACCGCCGATCACGTGGCCAAGGATCTGGTCAACTACACCTACATCAAAAAAGCGCTTGAAGCCAACCCGGCATGGAGAAAGGATCTGAGCGTGCCGCAAAAAGGCGATCCGTTCGAGCGCAAAGAGGTGATTGTGATATGAGTGTTGCAGTGACCACCGCCCAGGAGGGCGGCATTTGCCGCCTGATGAAGCACCCGGTCGTACAGAATATTGGCTGGGCCGCGGGGGGTATCGCGATCCTGGCCATCCTCTGGTCGATTGCGGGCTACCTTCTTGTCAACGACCCGTCGACGAAAAACTTCGCCAAGTTCGGACTGGTTCCCACGCTGAAGGCGTTTCCCGAGTTGTGGGAGATGGGCAAAATCCAGAACGCGCTGGCCGCCAGCGGCTATCGCCTGGGGATGGGCCTGTTGATCGCCATCGTCATTGGCGTGCCGATCGGGATCTTGATGGGGCGCGTCAAGTGGTTCCGCGATTACACCAACTCGCCATTCCAGTTCGTGCGAATGATCAGTCCGCTTTCATGGATGCCGATTGCGGTACTGGTGTTCGCCACGTGGAACGGTTCAATCATTTTCCTGATTGCGATCGCGGCAGTCTGGCCGATCATGTTCGCCACCGCGGCGGGCCTGGCCAAGGTGGATCCGAACTGGTTCAAGGTGGCGCGCAACCTGGGTGCCCGGCCCTGGCACATTCTGACCAAGGTCATCATGCCGGCGATCTCGTTCGACGTATTCTCCGGCATGCGTCTTGCCTTGGGGGTGGCCTGGATCGTGATCGTCCCCGCCGAGTATCTCGGCGTGACGTCTGGCCTGGGTTATTCCATCAAGGATGCACGCGAGACGCTTTCGTACGACCACCTGACCGCCATGGTGGTCACGATCGGTATTGTCGGCTATTTCCTCGACAGCATTCTGGTTGTGATCATCAATCGCAGCAGCTGGCATCGAGGGTGATGGGCCGGGGACGTTCTCGCACCGGCAGGGGTCGCCTTCTGGAAACGCGGGGCTGCCGGTCGATGACCACATGCCTCGTCTGGACATACACATGAACGTTGACAAGAAGTTATACGCTATGAACGACACGTATTTGATCGACTGGGCGCCTCGCGGCCAGACGTTTTTCAACTTTGTTGCATGGACAGTGCGGGGTGCGCAATGAGCAACGGTCAAACCAGCACAGCACACAGCACAGTCGTCACTGCCGGCCTGAGTGGAAACTGTCTGTCACGGGCACTCAAGAACTCGGCCGACAAGTCGCTGCATTTTTTCATCGGCCTGGGTGCGCTCTTCATCCTCTGGGGCGTTGGGATCTACATCGTCACGCTGAACCCCAGTATGGGAATGTTCAGCGACTTTGGACCCATCTCGGCCCTCAAGGTCCTGCCGGAACTGTGGCAATTCGGAGCGATTCCCGGGGCGTTGAAGAGTAGCAGCTACCGGCTGGGTACGGGGCTGGCCCTGGCGATCATCATCGGTATCCCGCTGGGCATCCTGATCGGGCGTATCCGCTGGTTTCAACGGCTGACCAACGTGCCATTCCAGTTCCTGCGCATGATCAGTCCGCTCTCCTGGGAACCGATCGCGGTGGTGGTGTTCTCGGAATGGGATGCGGCCATTATTTTCCTGATCGCGATCGCCGCCGTCTGGCCGGTCGCGTTTGCCACCGCTTCCGGTCTTGCCAAAGTCGATCCCGCCTGGTTCAAGGTGGCACGCAACCTGGGGGCCAAACCCTGGCACATGGTGACGCGGATCATCATGCCGGCGATCACGTTTGATATTCTGACCGGTATTCGCCTGGCGCTCGGGGTCGCCTGGATCGTGATCATCCCGGCCGAATTTCTTGGGGTCACCACCGGTTTCGGCTTTGCCGTCGAGGATGCACGCGAGGGTCTGGAATACGCGCATCTCATGGGCTTGATCCTGGTGATCGGCGTGGTCGGTTTCGTGCTGGACAGCATCTGTGTGATGCTGATCAAACGTTTCAGCTGGCACCGTGGTTGAAGCGGGATAAATCGCCCCAATATTCCGGGCAGAACTGAATTTTCATCAAGCAAGGTAGAAAGAAATGGCCCAAAAACTCAATATCATCTGCGTCACCGGTAGCCGCGAAAAACTGCAGATGGCGGCGATGTTCGCATCGGTTGCGGCGGCGACAGGCGATGAGGTCTCGATATTCCTGTCGATGAACGCGCTGCCCTATTTCGTGAAGGGGCACGCGGGGGACGCACCGGTCGAAGGCGAACTGGGAGCGCTCATGTCGCAGAAAGGCGTCCCCCCCTTCAAGCAGTTGTTCCAGCAGGCGGTCGAACTGGGCGATGCGCAGATATTGCCGTGTTCGATGGCGATGGACCTTCTGAAGATCACCCATGACGATCTCGACCCCGAACTCGGCCCCCCGACCGGGCTGACGCGTTTTTTGAGCGATGCCGAGGGCGGGCAGATGCTGACGTTCTGAGTGGGCTGTGAAATTGAACCAATGTTTTCAGGAGAACTGCAATGAGTGATACCAAAATTGTCGACGCACGCGATACGTTCTGCCCCGGTCCGCTGATGGAGCTCATCACCCACATGAAACAGAGCAGTGTGGGCGATACGCTCGAACTGTTGTCGACAGACGAAGGCTCCGGCGCCGATGTGCCGGAATGGGTCAACAAGGTGGGCCACGAGATCCTCAGCAACGAAAAGATCGATGGGGTCTGGCACATCAAGATCCGCAAGGCCAAGTGATGCGGCAGCCCTGGATCGCTGCGGCGGTCCGCATGCCGGCGCGCACCGGCCATAAATATTGGATAGGAGTAATGAAATGAGAATCCTAGTCGTCGGTGGCGGCACGGGCGGCACCATCGTAGCCAACAACCTGGCACGGCGGCTGTCTGCCGAGATTCGCGCCCGCAAGGTCCGGATCACCATGCTGTCGGCCTCCGACAAGCACATGTACCAGCCCGGATTGCTGTATGTCGCATTTGGACAGATGTCGCCGGACCAGCTTTATCGCGACCAGGCGGGCCTGCTCGAGGAAACCATCGCTTTTCACGTGGACCCCGTCGAACAGTTTCAGCCCGACCAGAACCGGGTCGTGACCAAAAGCGGCAAGGTCCACGAGTACGATATCCTCGTCATGGCGACCGGCTCGCGTATCGTCCCCGAACAGATTCCCGGACTGGTGGAAGGTGGCGAGACGTTCTACACCGAGGCCACCGCGGTCAAGATGTTCAAACGCCTGCGCGAGATCCAGGAAGGTACGGTTGCCGTGGTCGTTGGCGTGCCGCATAAATGCCCGATCGCGCCGGTCGAGCTCATCTTCGGCCTGCACGATTATTTCAAGGCGCGCGGCATCCGCGACAAGATCAAGATCAAATACCACTATCCGATCGGCCGCATTCACACCATCAAGGAAGTCGCCATCTGGGCCAAACCCGAATTCGACCGCATGGGCGTCGAGTACGAGACGCTGTTCAACGTCAGCGAAGTGGACGTGGAAAACAAGGTGGTGCGCAGCGAAGAAGGGACCGAAACCCAGTATGACATGCTCATCGCCATTCCGCCGCATCGTGGCATGGAAGTGATCGAGAAGAGCAATATGGGTGATGGGGGCTGGGTTCCGACCGACCGCTTCAAGTTGACCATGAACGGCCACGACAACGTCTATGTGCTGGGCGACACGAGCAATCTGCCGGTCAGCAAGACGGCATCGGCGGCGCATTTCCAGGCAGAAGTGGTCGCAGAGAACATCGCCTCGATGATCAAGATCGGCGCGCCGGTGCGTGACTATGACGGCAAGGTCTACTGTTTCATTGAAACCGGCCACGACAGTGCGACCTACGCGATGTTCAACTATCAGAACCCTCCCGATCTGAAGCCGCCTTCGAAGCCCATGCACTGGTTCAAGATGTCCTACAACCAGCTGTACTGGACAAGCGTACGCGGACTGCTTTGAGAAAGCCAAACCATGACGACACAAACTGAAACGTCCATCCCCGCCCTGGATACCGATGATCTGCAGCGGCTCGTCGAAGTCGCGCAGCTCATCACCGCCGCCAGAGACGCCATGTCGGACGAGATCGTCACGCGGCTGTCATGGGCGGTGAGCGAGGGCCTGACCCTGCTCGATCGTGTGACGCGCAACGAGGGCCTGATGCATCTGCTCAAGGTTCTTGATCGCCAGGATACGCAATACCTGCTGGTTGCGGTATCCGATGCGATTCATGCGGCGAGTCAGGAAATTCCGGCGAATGCCCCGGCAACGGGCGGCCTGGGCTGCATGATGCGGGTCGCTCGCGACCCGGGCACGCAGGAAGGCTTGCGTCTGCTGTCCGTATTCGGCAAACACCTGAGCAACAGCATGCGCGAGCAGCACCGGAACAACGGCTAGAGGACGGACGCGCGTCCAGGGCATTTCGGGCGCAAGGCCCGAATGGGGGCAGCGGAGGCCCCCGTTCCCTGGGCCGGATCCGACCGGGGCGGACCGAGCGGTTAACCGTGGTTCCCGGGATTATCGGTTGAAGTCTGCAATACAGCCTTTCAGGCCTTCCACATTCCTTGTATTGAGCGTGCAATCCCCCGTTCTGGAGGCGCGGCTTGTCTCGCGGCTGCTGGTACGGCTGGCCAGCGTTTCCCGCTGGATGCCGGTCGACGTGCCGACCTGTAACACGGTCAGCTGTTTTTCAGCCCGGTCGAGCTGCCTCTGCTTCTCGGACAGGGCCTGGGTGGATCCGGCGAGTTTCGCCTCTGCCCCGGTACGTTTCGCCTGTTCCGCGGCCAGCATGTTGCGCGCTTCCGTGTTCGATCGGGCCGCGTCGGCCAGGCTTGCCTGAAGATGCCGGTTGGCCATGAGCTGCTCGGCGAGCAGGCTTTCGAGCTGGCGCTGGGCCTCGGATGAGGCGGCCGAGTAGACGGCGAGGGAAGCCGCTAGTTTCTTCTCCGCGTCGGCCCGCCGCGCCTGCTCGTCATCAAACGCCTGCTGGATTTCTGCACTGGGCCGGTTTTTTTTCGCGTGTGCCGCTTCCTGGCGCAGGCTGTCGTTGAGCACCCGGTCGAGTTGCTGCTGGAACAGGGTATAGGCAAGGGCGCTGCCGCCGATGCCGCCGACCAGCAGCACACCGGACTGGATCAGCAGTGCGCGCAGACGGCGTTTCGGTTTGGGGGCTTCGGCGGGCGTCGCAGCCGGCGCGGCCGATGCGCCGGGCCGCGTCTGCAGCCGGTCCGGCCGGGAACCACGACGGTCATCGGGGTCTTCGGCCGGCTCCGGCGCACCGCCGGTTTTCGCGCGCAGGCGTTGCAGCACGGCGATGCCGGTATCGAGCGTGGCCGCGATCCGGGTGCGCAGCCGGGTGCGCAGTACACGTCTGGCGTGCGCGGACACGGTTTCCTCCGCAACCGGCGGGTCAACCGGTGCGCGGTCGCGTGGGCTCGCGGCAGGAGGGGGAGAAGCGTTCAAGCGGGGCTCGCAGCGGCGTCATGGATAATAAGGGTATCGGCCCGTGCGGGAATAACTGAATGTGCCGGGCGGGACGCGGCCGGTCACGGATTGAGTTGAAGCGCGGCCAGCCGCCCGTAGAGCCCGCCCTGCTTGCGCAGATCTTCCGGCGTGCCGGTTTCCACGATGCGGCCGCCGTCCATCACCACGATACGGTCGACTTTCCGCACGGTCGCCAGCCGGTGCGCGATGACCAGCGTCGTGCGTCCCTGCATGGCGGCGCCGAGGCCTTGCTGCACGAGCGCTTCCGATTCCGCGTCGAGGGCGCTGGTGGCTTCGTCGAGCAGCAACAAGGGGGCGCCCTTCAGAATGGCGCGGGCGATGGCGATGCGCTGACGCTGGCCGCCGGACAAGCGGGTGCCGCGCTCGCCGAGAAAGGTCTGGTACCCCTCGGGCAGACGCTCGACGAACTCGTCCACCAGAGCCCCGCGCGCCGCCTGGAACACCTCCTCGTCGCTGGCCGTGGCGCGGCCGTAGCGGATGTTCTCCAGCGCGTTGGCCGAGAAGATCACCGGATCCTGCGGCACGATGGCGATGCCCTGGCGCAGGTCGTGCAGGCTCAATAGGCGGATGTCCTGCCCGTTGAGCCGGATCGCCCCTTCGGACACGTCGTAGTAGCGCAGCAGAAGCTGGAACAGCGTGGTCTTGCCGGCACCGGACGGGCCGACCAGCGCGATGCTTTCGCCCGGCAGGATATCCAGGCTGATGTCGTCGAGCGCGGCGGTGTCGGGGCGGGCGGGATAGCGGAACGTGACGCGGTCGAAGCGGATCGCCGCCCGCGCCGGCTGCGCGGGCGCTTGCGGGCTGGATACCTCGCGGATGGCCGGTTCGGCGTGCAGCAGATCGAGCAGCCGTTCCGTTGCGCCGGCGGCGCGCATCACGTCGCCCCATACTTCCGACAGGGTGCCGACGCCGCCGGCCACCAGGGCCGCATAGAGAACGAAGGAGGCCAGCTGGCCGCCGCTCATGAA
The DNA here is from genome assembly GCA_001899765.1 of Thiobacillus sp. 63-78. GTDB lineage: Bacteria > Pseudomonadota > Gammaproteobacteria > Burkholderiales > Thiobacillaceae > Thiobacillus. The sequence goes on along the minus strand of MKWM01000019.1, from coordinate 147,486 downwards.
ACCGTCGTGCACCTGGCGGGCGCCGAGCCACAGCACGAAAATGATCGTCCCCATCACGGCGGTGATGATGAGGGCGGTGAGCGCGGCCCGCACGCGCGTGCGCCGGATCGCGGTGACGAAGCCGGCTTCGGTGCGTGCGGTGAAACGCCGGACTTCCTGCTGTTCCTGGGTGCAGGCCTGTACCGTCGGCATGGCGTTGAGAATTTCGCCCGCCAGCGCCGAGGCGTCGGCGATTCTGTCCTGCGATTCCCGTGAGAGCTTCCTGACCGTGCGGCCGATCACGAGAATGGGCAGCGTCAGCAGGGCCATCAGACCAAGGTTGATGGAAAACAGATAGAAGCTGGTGACGGCCAGCATGATCATGCCGCCGATGAACTGGAACAGGCTGCGCAGGCCCATCGAAATCGAACTGCCGACCACGGTCTGCACCAGCGTCGTGTCGCCGGTCAGTCGCGACAATACTTCACCGGTCTGCAGGGTTTCAAAGAATTGCGGCGATTGCGCCAGCATGCGCGCATAGACGGCGCTGCGCAGATCCGCCGTCGTGCGTTCGCCGATCCACGACACGGTGTAGTAGCGCGCCGCCACGGCGATCGCCCAGATACACGCCAGGCCGAACAGGGCGATGAAATGCCCGTTCAGGCTCAAGGCGCCGAGCAGGCCGTCGCTCGGTTGCGCCGGTTGGCCGAAGCCGAAATCGATGAGATCGCGAAACGCCAGCGGCACCAGCAGGAGGGTGCCCGACCCGAGGCAGAGCAATACGAAAGCCAGCGCAAGCCGCCCCCGATAAGGCCGCAGGAAAGGCCACAGGCCCTTCAATGCCGACAGGGGGCGGCTTGCCGCAGGGTGGGAAGGCGCCTGAGCCATGTTCAATGATTGAGCAACTGGATCTCGCCCGCGCGGGAGCCCGTCTTCAGCGCTGCTGGGCCCGGGCGAGCCGGGCCTTGAGTTCGGCCATGACGGCGGCGGCGGCCTTCTCGCCCTCCAGGATGGCGAGGTTGCGATCCGCGAAATCGGTGCTGCTCACCGTCGCCGTCTGCGGCCGGATGACGATGTCCGCATCCGCCAGTTCGTGGCGGCTGATCGCATGCCCCATGATGGCGAAGGTCTGCAGCAGCACATCCAGCGTGCCGGTGAGCTTGTCGCGACGGCTGGCGTTGGAGATGTCCACGGCGATGACGAAATCCGCCCCCATCGCGCGCGCGGCCTGGGCCGGCACCGGCGAGGTGAGGCCGCCGTCGATGTAATCCCGGCCGTTGATCGCGACCGGCTGGAACACCCCCGGCACGGCACTGGATGCACGGACCGCCATGCCCGTGTTCCCCTGGCGGAAGAGCACCATTTCGCCGCTTTGCAGGTCGGTCGCCACCACGCCCAGGGGTTTCGGCAGCTTCTGGATGGGCAGGTTCCCGACCCGCTGGTTGATGAAGTCCTGCAGTGCGCCGCCCTTCAACACGCCCCGGTTGGGCAGCGCCCAGTCCGTCACCATGTTCTCCTGGATGTCCAGGGCCTGTTTCTGCAAATCGAATCCACTCATGCCCGAGGCATAGAGTGCACCCACCACCGCTCCCGCGCTGGTGCCCACCACCATGCCGGGTACGATGCCCTGGGCTTCCAGCGCCTTGATCACGCCGATGTGGGCAAAGCCGCGCGCCGCGCCGCCGCCCAGAACCAGCGCGATCCTGAGCGGTGGCTTCGGCATCGCGACGGGTGGGAGCGGCGCCGGGGGCGGCGTGGCGCAGGCGCTCAACAGAGCGGCGAACAACAACGGGACGAGACGGCGCATGGCTGGAACCAGGCTTTCAGGATGCCGGATTATGGGGGATGGCGGCCGAACCGGGTAGAGGCCGCTGGCTTGCGCAAGCCAGCGCTTTCGCACCGCCACGCGGACACAAAATGAGCGTTCTGGCGGCCACAGCCATCCGTTTGCAGGGCATCGCAGGCAGCGCGCGGGAGGGCGAAAAAGAGCCCCTGAACAAGTCCTTCGACAAGCTCAGGACGAACGGCAAGTTGTTGATTCCGTTCGTGGTGAGCTTGTCGAACCATGAGCGGGATCAACTTGTTCAGGGCTTCCAAAAAGAGGCAAGCCAGGCCGCGCATTTGCATATAATGCGAGGATCGATCATCGTAATGGAGTCCCCCCATGAAAAAAGTCATTGCCACGCTTGGTGCCATCGCGTTGGGTCTGAGTGGTCTGTCCGGCTGCGCCAACATGAGTGAAACCCAGAAAACCACTGGCACAGGCGCAGGCATTGGCGCCGTGGCCGGGGCCGTCATTGGCGCCGCGACGGCCGGTGGCCACAAGGGCAGAAGCGCTGCGACCGGCGCAGCGATCGGCGCGGCGGTGGGGGCGGGGGGCGGCTATCTGTGGTCGAAGCACATGGAGGAGCAGAAGGCGGCGATGGAGCAAGCCACCCAGGGAACCGGTGTGAGCGTCAGCCAGACCGACGATAACCGGCTCAAACTGGACATTCCGAGCGACGTTTCCTTTGATACGGGTCGCTATGACATCAAACCGAATCTGCGCCCGATCCTCGATCGCTTCGCGACCACCCTGAATCAGAATCCGGTGACGACGGTCACCATCATCGGCCACACGGACAACACCGGAACGGATGCGATCAATAATCCACTTTCGGTCAATCGCGCCGCTTCGACGCGTGATTACCTGGTGGCCCACGGGGTGGCGTCCAACCGTATCATCATCAATGGCCGCGGTTCGCAGGAACCGATCGCCGACAACGGCACGGCGCAAGGCCGGGCGAAGAACCGCCGCGTCGAGATTTTCGTGGCGGAAGCCGCACGCTGATCAAGACCTGTCCGGACCATCCGGCCTGTTTCATGCCGGATGGTCCGTGTGCGGCATGCCTGGCATCCTGCCAGCGGGCTCAGCGACCGCACCCGCCCGCCGCCGGTCTACGGACTCCCGACGGCCTTTCTGTAATACCCCACCAATTCGCACTGCGCCAGGATATGGCCTTGCATCGCTTCTTCCAGCGTGGCCTTGGTCGCCGTCCAGAGAACCGGCAACCGGACATCGAGGGCATACAGTTTGTGGATGTAGCGATGGCGGCCGATGGGGGGGCAGGGGCCGCCGTAGCCGGTGCGCTGCCAGTCGTTGAGGCCTTCGCGCGTACCGGCCGGCAGCCTCTCCGTGACCATGTCGGCGGTGAGTCCGGGAGTGTCTGGCGGGAGGTTGTAGAGCACCCAGTGTACCCAGGTCATTTTCGGCGCAGCCGGGTCGGGCGCGTCGGGGTCGTCGACGATCAGTGCCAGGCTGCGGGTTCCGGGCGGTACGCCGGTCCACGCCAGCGGAGGCGACAGATCGCTGCCCTCGCAGGTATACAGGGTGGGAATGTCGGTGTTCGGGGCGAATGCGCTGGAAGTCAGTTCCATAGTCGTGTGCCTTTCCATGGGATATGCCTTCCGCCTGCCATGGCGGGAGCGAGGTTCATCGATCGATGAATCGAACCCGGCTTGAGCCAAGTCGGGGATATGCCGCTGTGTTCAGTGCTGTACGCCGAGTTCCTCGTATAGTATACCCACCAATTCCTTCAAGGTGTCGATCTCGGCTTCCAGTCGCGCCACGTTGGCCTGGATGGCGGCGATTTCACTCATGCCCGGAGGGTCGCCGGGCCCGGCGGCAGGAGCAGGCGCCGCTTCGATATCCGGGGTGCCGCTCAACAGGTGCGCCCAGCGGTTTTCGCGCGCGCCGGGCTGGCGTGGCAGTTCGGCCACCAGCGGACCCTCGGGTCGTTCGGCCAGTTCCTGCAGGAAGGCCTCCACCGCCGAGAGGTCGGCAAAGCGATGCAGGCGTTCGCTGTGAATACGCAGCTCGCCCGGGGTCTGCGGGCCACGCAGCATCAGCACGGCGAGCAGGGCGATGGACTGGGTGGGCAGGCGCAGGGCCTTGCCCATGTTGTGGGCGTAGCGCGTCACGCGGCCGCCGCTGGATTCGATGACCAGGGCAGGACCCTTGAGCGCGTCGAGGGCGGCCTGCACCTCGGCTTCGCCGGTCTCGATGAGGGGGTGGCGGCTGGTCTTCTGATTGCAGCCCGCGACCAGGGCATTGAGCGACAGCGGATACGTATCGGGGACGGTGTGCTGCTTTTCACAGAGCACACCGAGGACGCGGGTTTCAAGCAGGGACAGTACGGGCAGGCGGGAAACGGTCATGACAGGGTGCGGGGGTCGGGGGGGCCATTATGCCCCGGAGAAGTGGCGGATGGGTCCGCCAGGGTCGATCAAGACCCACGCGGCAGCCCGCTTGGCCGCGTGTCTATACTGGGCGATGCATATCGTGCAAACAATGGGAGGAATGGCAATGAATGTTCTCGGCGCAGTCATCCTGGTGGCGCTGTTTCTACTGGCGGTTTTCACGCTGGCCAACTGGTCGGTCCTCGCGGCGCCCACCCCGTTGTCCTTCGTGGCCTTTCATGTCGAGGGACCGCTCGGGGTGATCCTGCTCGGCGTGACGCTGGCGCTGGTGGCGCTGTTTGCCCTCTATGCCCTGGCGTTGCGCACGAACATGCTGATGGATTCGCGCCGGCATCATCAGGAATTGCAGGCGCAGCGCAAGCTTGCGGAAAGCGCCGAGGCGTCGCGCCTGAGCGAGTTGCGCAGTGAGGTCGCGCATGAGTTCGCCCGACTGCACGATGCGATCGGACAGGCCGACACTCACCTGGACAGGGTGGAGCAGTCCATGCGGCAATCCACGAACGAAGCCGCCAATGGCCTCGCCGCACTGGTCGGCGAGATGGACGACAAGATCGACCGCGCGCTGGCACGCCATGCAGGCGAAACGAAAAGCGTCTGATCCGGACCCCGGTGCCTCAGAAAGGAAGCAGTGTGCAGAGCGCATCCAGCAGCCCGGGCAGTTCCGTCCAGCCGTGCAGGACGGCCATGCCGCCACGGACGCAATAGGCGACAGCCACGACGCCGAAACATGTCGGAATGCCCATGAGCAGCACCAGCGTGGCCGGGTTCGGATCCTGTGCGCCGGCATTCTTGCGGTGCATGTATTTGAGGATCTGGGTGACGGCCATGCACACGGTGGCGGCCAGCGCCGCGATCGAGATCCAGGCGAGCACGCCGCCCAGCATGCGGTAGACGACGTCGCCGGTATCGGCCGGCGGATCGGGAAAGGCATTGAAAATTCCGGCGATGACGGCCAGGCAGAAGGCGATGAGGCCGGCCAGAAAATGGATCGTGGTGCGGTAGGGATCATGTCGTTTCTGGTCGGCGGCCTGTTGTGTGCCGAGGACGGCGGCTTTCACCACGTCGGGCAAGGCGGCCGGGAGCGTCTCCCGAAGCGCCTGTTGCAGGTTTGCCGTCAGGGCGCGACGGACGTCCGGATCTGCCAGGGCGGCGATCACCGCGGGCTTGAGGGTGTCCAGCATGGGGTCTCCTTTCGGGGGATGCCCATTGGGTATAGCCGAGAATCCGGGGGGTGACGCATTCTGTCGCAAGGCGGCAGCAGACGGACGCCGCTCGGGCCGGATCAATATTGACGGCAATGGAATAAATCGGGTGCCCCGGGTGTTTGCGTTCATGCAGGCTGACTGCATCCCTCCATTTCGAGAAAAGGATTTCCCCATGAACACTGCATTGACTCCCTCCCTGGCTGGCCTGGCCCTGCTCGTCGCCTGGACGACGCTGAACGCCGCGCCGGTCTCCATTCAATCGGGCGTATTGACCAACGCCGAAGGCATGACGCTGTATGTGTTCGACAAGGATGCCGCCGGCTCCGGCAAGAGCGCATGCAACGGCGAGTGCGCGTCGAACTGGCCGCCGCTGATGGTCATGGCCGGCGACAAGGCGGACGGCGACTACAGTATCGTCGTCCGCGACGACGGCAGCCGGCAATGGGCCTACAAGGGCAAGCCGTTGTATCGCTGGGCCAGGGACCAGAAGCCGGGCGATGCCACGGGAGACGGCATGAAGAACGTCTGGCATGCGGCTAAACCCTAAGCCGGATCTGATCGAGCATCTGCCCCGCTTGCGCCGCTACGCCCGGGCATTGACGGGCGATGCCACGCGCGCCGACGATCTGGTGCAGGACACGCTCGAACGCGCGCTGGTCAAACTTGACCTGTGGACGCCCGGCAGCGACCTGCGCGCCTGGCTGTTCACCCTGATGCACAACCTGTTCGCGAATCAGGTGCGAACCCGCCGCCCGCAGGACACCGCGCTCGACGAGGCGCTGGACATCCCGGTGAGCGGCGGGCAGCTGGAAGCGCTGGCGACGCGTGACCTGCAGGCGGCGCTGGCGCGATTGCCCGACGGTCAGCGGGAAGTGATCCTGCTGGTGGGACTGGAACAGTTTTCCTATGCCGAGGCGGCCCAGGTGCTGGGCGTGCCGCCCGGCACGATCATGTCGCGTCTTGCGCGTGCGCGCGAGCGGATGCGACAGATTCTGGCGGACGAACCCGCCGTACAGTTGAAGGTGGTGAAATGACGCACCCCGTGCGAGAGGATGATTTGCACGCCTATGTGGATGGCGCGCTGTCCGATGCGCGACGCATCGAGGTCGAGGCCTGGCTGGCCGCGCATCCGGAGGATGCCGCGCGGGTCCGGGCGTGGGTCATGCAGAACCAGGCACTGCACGCCGCGTTCGACGGCGTACTCAACGAGCCGCTGCCCATCGATCTGATCCGCGCGGCACGCCGTCGGCTGTTTCGTGCGCCGTGGCGGGCGATCGCGGCAATCCTGGCCTTGGCGGCCAGCGGTCTGACCGGCTACGGCATCGGACTCAAAACGGATCAGTCCATCCCGGCGCCGCGGTATCTTGCCCGCGATGCGGCCATCGCCCACGCGGTATTCAGCCCGGAGGCGCGGCACCCGGTCGAGGTCGATGCGGCCCATGCCGCGCATCTGGTGAGCTGGCTGTCCAAACGTGTCGGCACGCCGCTCAAGGCACCGGATTTTGGTGCGCTCGGCTTCCATCTGCTGGGCGGCCGGCTGCTTGCGGGCGATACCGGCGCGGTGGCGCAATTCATGTACCAGAATGCAGGCGGGCAGCGCGTCACGCTCTACGTTCGGCGCGCCGTCGTGGCGAACCGCGAGACGGCTTTCCGCCATGTCACCGAGCATGGCATCGAAGTGTTCTACTGGATCGATCGTGATTTTGGTTATGCGCTGGCCGGACAGATCGCGCATCCGGACATGGAGAAACTGGCTGACGCCGCCTATCGACAGCTGACGGGCGCCTGATCGTGCGCCGGGCCGCTACCCGGACAAGTGGCCGGAATGGTGCTTTGCGGCCACGATAAGCGTGCGGGATGCAACATGGCGTTCGATGAGCCTTTTTTATTGAGTGGGTTTTCGGTAGGCTTCGCGCTACTCCCAGGAAAACCGACCCATGCATTTCACTCCCGCTTCCTTCCGTGCCTGGCCGACCAAGCGCATCACCCTGCTCGGCATGTCCGGGGTCGGCAAGACGCATATCTCGAGCATGCTGCGCGGCCACGGCTGGTTCCATTTTTCCGGCGACTACCGCATCGGCACGCGCTACCTCGATGAACCCATCCTCGACCTGATCAAGCAGCAGGCGATGAGCGTGCCTTTCCTGCGCGACCTGCTGCACAACGACTGGATCGACATCAAGAACAACATCAAGATTCACGACCTCGGGCCGGTGCTTACCTTCATCGGCAAGCTCGGCGGACCGGAATGGGACGGGCTTCCGCTCGACGAGTTTTCGCGTCGTCAGGCCGCCTATCGCGACGGCGAAATCGCCGCCATGCGCGATGTGCCCAGCTTCATCCGCAAAGGCCAGGAAATCTACGGCTACCACCACTTCGTCAACGACGTCGGCGGCAGCCTGTGCGAGCTGGACGAACCCGGCGTGGTCGAACTGCTTGCCGAACACACGCTGATCCTTTATATCCAGACCACGACCCGTGAAGAGGAGGAGACGTTGATCCAGCGCGCGCAGTCCAATCCCAAACCGCTGTATTTCCGCCCGCCCTTTCTTGCCGAAGCGCTGCCGGTCTATCTGAAGGAAAAGGGCATCGAATTCGTGGCGCAGATCGAACCCGACGATTTTGCCCGCTGGGTGTTTCCGCGCCTGTTCCATTCCCGTATTCCGCGCTACGAAGCGATCGCCAGACCGCACGGCTATACCGTGACCTCGCAGGAAGTGGCGCAGGTACGCGACGAGCGCGATTTCCTCGCGCTGGTCGAAAGCGCGGTCGCAAGAAAGGGGTCGGGGGTCAGGGATCAGGATTCAGGGGGAACGAATGCCGCTGGTCGCGCATAACGCCCTGCCCACTTTCGCGCGCCTGCGCCGCGACGGCATCACGGTACTGTCGACCGAGCGCGCGGCGAATCAGGAAATCCGCGAGCTGCATGTCGGCCTGCTGAACATGATGCCGGACGCGGCGCTGGAAGCGACCGAGCGGCAGTTCTACCGGCTGGTCGGCGAATCGAACCCGATCGCACAGTTCTACATGCATCCCTTCACCCTGCCGACGCTGCCGCGCGGCGCGGCGGCGCAGGCGCACATCACGCAGTTTTACGAAAGCTTCGACGCGATTCGCGAGAAAGGGCTGGACGCACTCATCATCACCGGCGCCAACGTCACCCACTCCAACCTTGCCGACGAACCGTTCTGGCAGCCCTTGATCGAGGTGATCGACTGGGCCTGGGACCATGTCACCTCGACACTGTGTTCCTGTCTCGCCACCCACGCGGTGATGCAGTTCCGCCATGGCCAGACGCGCATCATGCAGCCGCGCAAGATCTGGGGCGTGTTCGAGCACCGCGTGACCGACGGCCGCCATCCGCTGGTGGCCGATGTGAATACCCGTTTCGACGTGCCGCATTCGCGCTGGAACGACATTTCGCGCGCGCAGTTCGAGACGGCCGGCGTCAGGGTGCTGGTCGACAGCGCGGCGGCCGGCGTCCATATGGCGGTGAGCGGAGACGGCTTGCGCACCGTGTTCTTCCAGGGGCATCCCGAATACGACACGATCTCGCTGCTGAAGGAATACAAACGCGACCTGATGCTCGCCGCAAGCGGCAAGCTGACTGCGTTTCCGCCGTTTCCGGAGCGCTATTTCAACCGTCAGGCGCAGGCGCTGCTGGCCGAGTTCGGCCAGCGTTCGCAGGCAGGCGAGACGCTGGCCTTCCCCGAGGCGCAGGTGCTGCCGCTGCTCGACAATACCTGGCACGACACGGCCGGAGGCGTGATCGGCAACTGGATCGGCTGCGTCTATCAGGTCACCCATCGCGAACGGGATCTGCCCTTCATGCCGGGGATCGACCCCGACAATCCTTTGGGGCTGGCGTGACCGCAGCCCATGCGGATTTCGACGAGGCCCGCAGTACGCTGATCGTCAGCGGTGACTGGCATGCCGACACCGCGTCGGTCCTGCCACCGCTCGACGGCAAGACCGTGCGTGTGATCGACGGTGCGGGCGTCACCCGGCTCGACACCAATGGCGCGTGGTTGCTGCTGAATGCGGTCCGCCCGCAGGCGGGCGCACCGCTGCCCGCGCTGCAGGCTTTCCAGCCGCGGCACCGGGCGATACTGGAACTGGTCGATCGCCACAGCGCGGCGTCGGCCGCGCAGCCCGAACACCGTTGCGAGAATGTGCTGGCGAGTGCCGGCCGCGGTGCGCTGACGATGGCGACGCACGCGCTGGGCCTGCTTGATTTCGTCGGCCGCCTGTTCGCCGAGCTGCTGACATTGCTGGGCAAGCCCGGCAGCTGGCGCTGGCGCGAGTTCGCCAGCCAGGTGAGTTTGGTGTTCGTCGGTGCGATTCCCATCGTGATCAGCATGATGTTCCTGCTCGGCGTGGTGTTCGCGTATCTGCTGGGGGATCAGGCGAAGCAATACGGCGCCAATATTTTTGTGGTCGACGGTCTGCTGCTGGCAATCCTGCGTGAGATTTCACCGATCATCGTCGCCGTGCTGGTGGCGGGGCGCACCGGGGCCGCCATCACCGCGCAGCTCGGCACCATGAAGGTCACCGAGGAAATCGATGCCCTCACCACGCTGGGCCTGTCGCCGCTGGCGGTACTGGTGATCCCGCGCATGCTGGCGCTGCTGCTTGCCATGCCGCTGCTGGTCTTTATCGGCGACATTGCCGGAATTGCCGGCGGCATGCTGGTCGCGCAGCTCCAGCTGGATATCTCCTATTCCATGTTTCTGGATCGGGTACAAGACGTGATCCAGCTGAAAACGCTGCTGGTCGGGCTCGGCAAGACGCCGGTATTTGCCATGTTCATCGCGCTGATTGCCTGCCGCATGGGCCTGTCGGTCACCCGCGACGCCCGTAGTGTCGGCGTCAATACGACTTCCACGGTGGTACAGAGCCTGGTGGCCATCATTATCCTCAATGCCATTTTTGTCGTGATGTTCGTGCGGCTGGATATCTGATGGCCAGGATGGCTGAGCCCGTGGCCGAATCCGTGATCGAGGTCCGCGATGTCTCGACCACGCTGGGCGGGCGCAGCATTCATCGCGGCCTCAGCCTGTCCGTGGCGCGTGGCGAGGTGATCGCGCTGATTGGCGGCAGCGGCACCGGGAAATCGGTCCTGCTGCGCGAGATCATCGGCCTGTTGAGGCCACGGACAGGTTCGATCGACTTGTTCGGGCAATCCGTCCTGGATAGCTCGGGCGAACAAATGAACCTGCTGCGGCGGCGTTTTGGCGTTCTGTTCCAGGATGGCGCCCTGTTTTCCTCGCTCACGGTGGAAGACAACGTCGCGACCCCATTGTTCGAGCATACCAACCTGCCGCATGCGATCTGCCGTCAGTTGGCCCGCCTGAAACTCGCGCTGGTCGGCCTGGCGCCGGACGTCGCGGCGCGGCAGCCGAGCACGCTCTCGGGAGGCATGCGCAAGCGGGTGGCGCTGGCGCGCGCACTGGCGCTCGATCCGGAACTGCTGTTCCTCGACGAGCCGACCTCCGGCCTCGACCCCATTTCCGCGCGTGCGTTCGATGCGTTGATCCGGCTGCTGGCCGACAGTCTGGGGCTGACCGTATTCCTCGTTACCCATGACTTGGATACACTGTTTTCGATTATCGATCGTGTCATCGTGCTGGCGGACGGCCGCGTACTCGGCAGCGGCACGGTGGCCGAACTGAGACACATCGACGACCCGTGGCTCAACGATTACTTCGCGGCACGGGCATCGGAGGGAGAAACCCGACATGGAACCTGAAGGTCGCTACACGCTGGTCGGCACGGTGGTGCTGGCTGTGGTCGCACTGTTGACCGTGGCTATCGTATGGCTGACCGGGGCGGCCGATTCCATCGCCTATCAGACGTATACGATTTATTTCAAGGAGCAGTCGCTCGATGGCCTGGCAGTCGGCAGCCCGGTGAAGATGCGCGGGATCAAGATCGGCGTGGTCGACGGCTACCGATTCTCCAACAGGCAGGAAGAAGCCGTTGCGGTGACCGCGCGCACCGACGAGGGCGTGCCGGTCCATCGCGGCGCGACCGCCTACATCAAGCGCAATCTGGTGACCGGCATTGCGGCCATCGAGATCACCAACGGCCCGACCGACGGCCCGCTGCTCAGCAAGGCGCCCGACGGCGAGCGCTATCCGGTCATCGCCGAAGGCAGTTCCGACATCGACAAGGTCGCGACCGCCCTTTCGCGCCTGGCCGTGAACGGCGCACAGGTGCTGGACAAGATCAACACGCTGCTGTCGGACGAAAACCAGCGTGCCATCAGCCAGACGCTGGCTCATCTCAACGAACTGGCCGGCCATCTGGCCGCCAACAAGCAAAACATCGACGATGCCGTGCAGAGCATCCGCGCGGCCTCCGATGAATTCCGTCTGGCCGGAGCCAGCATCGGCCAGGCCGCTACCCGGGCCGACGGCACGATCGCCAGCGTGGGGCGGAACGCCGACGCCGCGCTGAAGGAGGCCACGGCCGCGATCGACACGCTGCAGCGCGATGCCAGCCTCATCTCCGAACGCGTGCAGCAGCTCAGCGAGACGGGCACGCTGGAATTGACCAATGTCAGCCGCGATGTGCGCACCAGCGCCGATGTGCTCACCACAGCCGGGCAGCGGCTGTCCGATCCACGCGCCATCCTGTTCGGTCCGGACAGGAAGCAGCTCGGCCCCGGAGAGAAACTGCCATGAAAACCGCATTTTCCCTGATCGTCCTCGTTCTGGCGCTGAGCGGCTGCGTCAATCTTGGCCAGCGTGCCGATACGCCCGGCGTGGTGTACTACGTGCTGGACGACAACGGCTCGACCGCTACGCCCGCGCCTGCCCGGGCCGATGCCCCGACCCTGCGGATCCTCGATACCACCGCCGGCGCGTTTTACGACACCGACCAGCTCGTCTTCAGCCGCAGCCCCGGCACCCGTGGCCAGTATCAATTCGCGCGCTGGACCGAGCGCCCCGGCAAGCGTTTCGTCGAACTTTTGCGCGCCCGGCTCGACCGTCTCGGCCGCTACCGCGTCACCTCCACCGGCGGCTACGTGCGCAGCGATTTCCTGCTGGATACCCGGCTGGTCGAGTTCTATCACGATGCGGCCCATGAGCCGGGACAGGTGCGGCTGGAACTGCGCGCCGAACTGGTGGACCTGAAGCACCGCACCTGGCTGGGACGCCGTGTTTTCGAGCAGCACGTGCCGTTGACGACCTACGACGCGGCCGGCGCCGCGCAGGCGTCCAGCCTGGCGGCCAGCCGCGTGCTCGACGACCTGGACGCCTGGCTCGCCACCTTCGAATAAGCACCTAGAATGCAGAGTGGCAGACCTCACAACAAAAGGAGAGACATCATGAAGCGCCTGCTTGCCGCCCTGTGCCTGTGTTCCATTGCTGCCGTCGCCCATGCCGAAATCATGCAGAAGTTCGGCCAGTTCGAAATCCATTACAACGCGCTGACCACCGACGAACTGCAGCCTGAGGTCGCGCGCAGCTACAAGATCGAGCGCAGCAAGACGCGCGGTCTGGTGACGATGTCGGTGCTGAAGAAAAACAAGGTGGGCGTACTCACCCCGGTGCCGGCCAAGGTGTCTGTCTACGTCACCAATCTCACCCGGCAACTGGCCAATGTGGACATGCGCGAACTCAAGGAAGGCCCCGCGATTTATTATCTGGGCGAGTTCCGTGTCGCCCCGCCGGATACGCTGACCTTCACGGCGACCGTGGAAGTGCCCGGCGAACTCAACCAGAAAATGACCTTCGACCAGCAGTTCTTCAAATAGCCCAGCCAGGCCCGCGTCCGCCCGGCGCGTTGTCCGCCGGGGCGGATGCAGAAGCCGCGATCAGACGCGGACCCACGCGGCATACGCCAGCGTCAACAGCCCCCACACGCCGAAGCCCGCCACCGTCAGGCCGGCCGCGCGCCTGACCCATAGCTGCTGCATGAAAGGCTGGATCTGCCGGGCGAACAGGCCCATGCCCAGCAGGTTCGGCAGTGTGCCGAGGCCGAACGCCAGCATCAACGCGGCCCCCGACGTGGCGCTGCCGGCCGCCAGCGCCGACACCAGCACCGAATACACCAGCCCGCACGGCAGCCAGCCCCAGGCCATGCCAGCCAGTACCGCCTGCGGCAACGACTTCACCGGCAGCAGCTTCTGGAACAGCGGTTTGATCCTGCGCCATACGCGGCCGCCGGCGCGCTCGAATACCAGCACCCACCGATTGAGTCCGGCCAGATACAGGCCGAGCAGGATCATCACGAGCTGCGCCAGAATGAACAGCAGGGTCTGCACCGGCATGAACGACGCCAGCTTGAGCGAGCCGCCGAGCGCGCCGGCTAGCGCGCCGAACAGCGTATACGACGACACCCGCCCCAGGTTGTAGGCGAGATGCATCCTGAACGGCGGCGTGCTGCCGTCGGCGCGAAAGGAAAACGCCGCGACGATGCCGCCGCACATGCCGACGCAGTGCACCCCGCCGAGGAGGCCGGCGAGCAGGGCGGTGAGGAGGGAAAATTCGATCATCCTGAATGCCTCACCACAGAGACACCGAGACACAGAGAACCCCAAAAAACAGGAATTTTCCGTGTCGCCTCCGATTCACCCACCGCGTGAATCACGCAAGGAATGCAAGCATTTGCCCGTGCTTTGTATTCTCCGTGGCGCTGTGGTTTCACTGCTTTTTGCTGAATCATTTCTTGTGCATGCGACGGGCGCCCAGGGTGCCACGGATCGAGCGCGGATTGCGACGGCAGTCGAGCACGGCGAGAACGATCGCGGTGCGGCCATCGAAATCGTAATAAATCGCAAAAGGAAAACGTCTGGACAGGCTGCGATGCAGCCCCGCGAGGGGCTTGGGGTGGACGCCTGCATACAGTGCGAGCGCATCGATGTCGGAGAACAGGCTGTCGGGAAAATACTGGCCGAGTCCGGCGGCCTGGGTTTCGTAGAAGTCGAAACCGACCAGCAGGTCCCGTTCGGCTGATACGCCGATCCGCACGTCATGCATGGACGGAACTCAGCGCTCGGTCAGCTTGCGCAGCGCGTTTTTGGCGGATTGCCAGTCACGGTGCTGGCCGTCTTCCCGTTCGTTCAGGCGTTCTTCCAGCACGGCAGCGTGCCAGGGTGGGCTCAATTCGGCCGCATCGTCCTGGCACAAGGAATCCCACAATGATTCCATCGCGGCCAGACGTTCGGCCAGGGGCAGTTGGGTGAGGGCGTCAAGGTTCGGCATGGCTCAAGGTTAGCACATCAGCCTGGGGGCTGTTGCCGTCCCACCAGCCATACCAGCACCAGCACCGGCACCCCGATCAGCGCCGTGCCGGTGAAGAAATTCGCCCAGCCGTACGCATCGACGAATTCGCCGGAAAACCCTGCGATGAACTTGGGCAGCAGCAGCATCACCGAGGTGAACAACGCGTATTGCGTGGCCGAATAGGCCTGATTGACCAGGCCGGAGAGATAGGCGACGAAAGCGCTGGATGCGATGCCGGCCGAGAGATTGTCGGCCGAGACGGTGAACACCAGCGCGCCCACGTCGTGGCCGCGCCCCGCCAGCCAGACGAACAGCAGGTTGGTCGCCGCCGACAGCAGCGCGCCGAGGAACAGCGTGCGCATCACGCCGAGGCGCATGGTCAGGATGCCGCCGAGCCCGGCGCCGGCGATGGTCATGATGACGCCGAACACCTTGGACACAGTAGCGACCTCGTCCTTGGTGAAGCCCATTTCCTGGTAGAAGGGGTTGCTCATCACCCCCATCACCACGTCGGAGATGCGGTACAGCGCGATCAGCGCCAGCATCAGCACCGCCTGCCACTTGTAGCGCTGGATGAAGTCGATGAAAGGTGAGAGCACCGCGTCGTAGAGCCACGTCGCGGCGTTCAACGCCCCGTCCGACAGCCCGAGGCCGGCGAATGTCGCGCGTGCGCGCTGCTCGCGTTCGCTCGTGGCGCGGGGGATCTTCTTCTCGGGTTCGCGGATGGTCAGCGTGGTGAGGATGCCGACGATCATCAGCGCCGCCATCGCGGTGTAGGCCACCTGCCAGGGATGGAAGTCGTAGGCAGCCGGGCTGGTGTCAACGCTCGCCGCGATCCACAGCGCCCCCGCGCCGGCGGTGATCATGGCGATGCGGTAGCCGGCCTGGTAGGTCGCCGCCATCGCCCCTTGTTTTTCGGTTTCCACCGCCTCGATGCGGTAGGCGTCGAGCGCGATATCCTGCGTCGCCGAGGCGAACGCCACCGCCAGCGCGAAATAGACGGTGTGTGTCAGGTTCACCACCGGGTCGGTGTTCGCCATCCCCAGCAGCGCGAGCGCGATGCAGATCTGCGATAAAAGCAGCCACGCCCGCCGCCGTCCCAGCATGCGCGTCAGCAGCGGCAGCGGCAGGCGATCGACCAGCGGCGACCACAGGAACTTGAAGCCGTACGCCAGCCCCACCCACGACAGATGGCCAATCGTCGCGCGCGCGATGCCGGCTTCCGAGAGCCAGAACGACAGCGTGCCGAGCACCAGCAACAGCGGCAGCCCGGCCGAAAAGCCGAGGAACAGCATGCCGACGACGCGTGGGTGGGTATAGACCTTGAGCGCGTTGAGCCAGGGGTGGGGCATGGGTGAGGGGTGAGGGGTGAGGGGTGAGGGGTGAGTGGTGAGTGGTGAGTGGTGAGCGGTGAGCGGTCAGATACTTTGGGCGACGTGCTCGCGCAGCCAGGCGGCCAGTGTGGCTTCGTCCCATTCGCCGGCGGCGACAGCCAGCACGGCTAGCGTGGCTTCCGCCTGACTGGCGTTCAGCCGCATGCCGTTGATGTACAGAAACAGGCCAAGCGCCAGAAAGGCGGCGCGCTTGTTGCCGTCCACAAAGGGATGGTTCTTGGCGAGCCCTACGCAGTAGGACGCCGCCAGCTCGCTTGCATCGGGAGTGCCGTAATGAGCGAGGTTGAGCGGACGCGCCAGCGCGGAGTCGAGCAGGCCGTCGTCGCGCAGCCCCGGCAGGCCGCCATGTTCCGCCAGGCTTTCATCGTGCAACAACAACAGGGCACGCTTGTCCAGCCAGTTCCAGATGTGCGCCAATTACTTCGCCAGTTCGTGAAAAGTGTCACGAAATTCACGCATGAATTCACGTCCCGCTGCGATCTGTCCTTCCAGCGTGGGATCGTAAGGGGTGACCGCCACCCCCTCCGGCGTCTCGGTCACAAACACCGTGTCGCCTTTTTCCAGTTTCAGGCGCGCCAGCACCTCCTTGGGCAGGATCAGGCCGACCGAATTGCCGATCTGGGTGAGTTTCAGGGCGTGCATCGCGGACTCCCGTTTGTTATAACGGTTGTTATATTAGGCTGCCAGGCACGCTTCTGCAAGGGATTTGGAGAGGGTACGGGATGAACATGCAGGACAGCTGGTCCCAGCCGACCACCTGGGACAGTCCGTCATCCGACTCAAGCAGCTGGGACAGCGGGTTCGGCAGCAGTTGGGATGAGTAACGCAACCGATTTACCTGCCCCGCACGTTGCGCTACTATATGACCAACATAATGACTAATCGGAGGGGCGTATGAGCACCGTTACGCTGGCAGAAGCCAAAACCCATCTCAGCCATCTTCTTGACCAGGTCGAAGCGGGAGAGGAAGTGGTCATCACCCGTCGCGGCCTGCCAATCGCCCGCATCACGCCGGTCGAAAAACCCAAGCAGGCCATCAAGTCCCTCGCCGAGTTTCGCAGTCGCATGCCCCGCTGGCGCAAATCCAGCGCCGAGCTGCTGCGCGAGATGCGCGACGAGAGGCTTTGATGCTGTACTTCGACACCAGCTTTCTGGCCCCGCTCATCCTTGAAGAAGCCACCAGCGCCAAAATCGAGGCCTTCTTCGCCAAGCTCCCAGTGGGAGAGCTGTACCTCAGTCACTGGACCCGCGTCGAGTTCGCCAGCCTTATCGCGCGCGAAGTCAGGATGGGCGGTTTCGCGGAGTCTGACGCGCTACTGGCCATCGCCCAGTTCGACGAACTGGTGACTGACTCATTCCAAATCCTGGCGCCCGGTGTCGCGGACTACGAACTCGCCAAGGAGTACATCCAGCACTTCGCCACCAAGCTGCGGGCCGGCGATGCGCTGCACTTGGCTATCGCCAATAACAACGGCGCAAAGACCCTCTACACCCTGGACGAGGGCCTCTTGCATGCGGCCAAGCTCATGAAGGTCCACGCCAGCCGAGGCATCAAAACCTAGACCCAACCGACCGCCGAGAACCAACAACATAAAAATACCCCGGCCTCGGAGGGTGGCCACGACAACATGGCGAGATTCGGTTTTCGCATGGGCCGCAACGGCGCCCATGCCAGCCGGACCATGATGTTGGAAGAGATCCAGACCCTATTGGACGCCCTGCCTGCAAACGCCACCAAGGCAGACTATGTCGCGGGCGTCGTCGATGCCAACCTGCTTGGCAAGGGCACTGCCAAGGCTAGAGAACTGACGGCCAAGCACCTCGTGGAGCTTTATGGCCTCGACGAGAACCTTTGTCTGTTCCGAGTTTTCCGCCGCCTTTGGCAGCAAGATGCGCCGGCACAGCCTGTCCTGGCCCTAACCTTGGCGCTCGCCCGTGACCCGCTACTGCGCCTGAGCCGTCCGCTCATGCTCGCCAAACGCCCCGGCGAGCCATTGGACCGCAGGGAGGTGGAGGATGTCCTCGACCAAGCCGAACCGGGGCGGTTCAGTGCAGCATCCCTGAAGTCCTTCGCCCAAAACATCAATGGCAGCTGGACCCAAGCCGGCTTTCTCCACGGTCGGGCGCGCAAGGTGCGGGCGCTGCCTGCCGTCACCCCCACCAATCTAGCGTTTGACGACCCGCTCAAGGCGCGCCTGCTCAAGCTGATTTACCTTATCGGCAAGCTCCCCACCGAGGCCGTGGCCGATACCGGGGTACGCGCCACCGGCGACACACTGGCCGACCTGCTGATGGTGGACCTGCCCGCCGGCTCGGCCGACCTGCGCAAGCGTATTCCCGACCTGCTGCACGACCTGCAAGAGAAGGCTGGCCTCGTCATGGGCATCACCACCCCGCACGGGGTGGAGTACCGCCTGCAAACGCGCGAGAGCAGCGCCTGGCAGGACGAATACCGCCATCAGGAATCCGAGCTCAAGAGCTCCGTGACCCGCATCGAGCAGGAACGCTCCGACCTCTTCCGCAAGCAGGCCTTGGATAGCCTGCGCCAGGTGCGGCTTTCCCAAGGCAAAGAAGCGCGCGACCTCTCCGCCAGCTTCGACGCCGAGCTGCCCAAGGACCACGCCGAACGTGTCGTGGCCTGGATACAGGACGGCTGGCAGGCCGACGAGAAATCCTTCCTGGCTGAAGCACGCGCGGTCGGTAACAGCGACCCCAGCCTGTTCGTTTATCTGCCCGCCCGCAACAAAACCGACCTCGCCAATGCCATCGTCGCCATGAAAGCGGCCAAGGCCACCCTGGACAGCAAGGGCGTTCCCTCAACCCCCGAAGGCGAGGAGGCCCTGAGCGCCATGACCACGCGTCTCAAGGCCGCCGAGCACCAGATTCAGACACTGCTTGGCGAGGTCTTCGCCGGCGCCCGCGTGTTTCAGGCGGGCGGCACCGAGGTCACCGACCCCGACAACCTGGCCGGCAAGCTCACTGCCGCCGGGCAAAAATCCGTCATCCGCCTCTATCCCCAGTTCGACGTGGCCGACCAGACCGGTTGGGAAAAGGTCCTGGACCGGGCGCGCAAGAACGATAGCCAGGCCCTGGAAGCGGTTGGCTACAAGGGCGACCCGGACAAGCACCCGGTCTGTGCCGCCATCCTCAAGTTCATCGCCGGCGGCAAGAAAGGCAGCGACATTCGCGATAACTTCCGCGCGCCCCCCTTCGGTTGGCCCCAGGATGCGGTGGACGGCGCCCTCTATGCCCTGCTGGCCAGCGGCCACCGGCGCGCTCTGGATGCGGCCCACAAGGCGGTGGATGCCAAGGGCCTGGAACGCAGCAAGCTCACCCAGGCCAGCTTCAAGCCCGAGTCGGTCACCGTCTCCCCGGTCCAGCTCATCCAGCTGCGCAAGCTCATGCAAGAAGTGGGCATTACCTGCCAACCCCAGGAAGAACTGCAAAAGGCCATGCTCCTGCTGGAGGAGCTCAAATCCAGGGCAGCCAAGGCCGGTGGCGAATCCCCCAAGCCCGCCGTTCCGGATGTCACCCACCTGAACCAACTGGAACAACTCGCCGGCAATGCCTTGCTGGTCCAGCTCCATGCCGACCGGGATAAGCTCCTGGCCGATGCGAATGCCTGGCAGCAGGCAGGCCAGACCATCGACAAGCGTTGGCCCAACTGGATTCAGCTCACCGACCTGTTGAACCAGGCTAGGGACCTCGGTCCCCATGCCGAACTGGCCGGGGAGACCAAGGCCATTGCCGACCAGCGCGCTCTGCTGTCCACCCCGGACCCGGTGCAAGCCCTCCTGGAAAAAACGATGGACCTGCTCCGTCGCTCCCTGAACCACCACGTCCAGGCTTTCCAGGACGAGTACACGGCGCGCCTGAGCGCCCTGCAAGCCGATGAGTCCTGGCAAAAGCTTGGCGCCGCTGACCAGACCACCCTCCTCAAGGAAGGTGGCCTGGAGCCGGCCCAGGTGCCGGACATGAGCTCCGCCGCTGCCTTGGAACAGGCCCTGGACGATTGCCCCCTGGCCCGCTGGGCGGACAAGCGAGAGGCCCTGGCCAACCGCTTCGACCAGGCCCGCCAGAAGGCGGTCAAAAAGGTCACCCCCAAGGCCATGCCGGTGCAGTTGCCCCACCGAGTGTTGAGCTCCCAGGATGAGCTGAAGGCCTGGCTGGACGAGGTGGAGAAGCTGCTCAAGGAGCGTCTCGGCCAAGGCCCGGTGTCTCTGTAAAGGAGTGGCCATGCATCCGCTCAGCAAGCCCCTGCGTAGCCGCCTGGAAGCCACCGTCAAGGCGGCCCGCGACATCGCCGAAACCGCAGCACGTTCTGCCCTGGAGCACCTGGGCGTGGGTGAGCCGAAGGCACCCGTACACCTCACCCCGGAACAAGCCGAACTGCGTCGCCGCCTGCGCCTGCACGGCCGCCAGCTGGGTGACGCTTTTCTCCCCTCGCCCGCAAGCGGGAGAGGGGCCGGGGGTGAGGGCGCTTCTCGCGTCCAGGATATCCGCCACCTGGTCTGGGAAGTCGCCTACGAGCACTGGCACCGCATGCTCTTCGCCCGCTTCCTGGCGGAGAACCACCTCCTCATGCACCCGGACGGCGTGCCCGTCTCCCTGGCCGACTGCGACGAACTCGCCAAGGACGAAGGCGCCGCCGATGGCTGGGAACTCGCCGGCCGCTATGCCGCCCGCATGTTGCCCCAGGTTTTCCGCAACGACGCCCCGGCCCTGCAACTGCGCCTCGCCCCCGAGCACCAACGCGAACTGGCCAAGCTCGTCTCCGGCCTGGATACGGACACCTTCCGCGCCTCCGATAGCCTGGGTTGGGTCTACCAGTTCTGGCAGGCCAAGCGCAAAGACGAGGTGAACGCCTCCGAGGTGAAAATCGGCGCCGACGAACTCCCGGCCGTCACCCAGTTCTTCACCGAGCCCTACATGGTGGCGTTCCTGCTCCACAACTCGCTGGGCGCGTGGTGGGAAACCCGTCACCCTGGTGAGCGTTGTCCGGTGCAGCTAACCTACCTGCGTAACTTGGACGACGGCGCCCCTGCAGCTGGCAAGTTCGGGGGTTGGCCAGACTCCCTCAAGGACTTCAAGCTCCTCGACCCCTGCTGCGGCTCCGGCCATTTCATCGTTGCCGCCTTCCACCTGCTGGTGCCCATGCGCATGCAAGCCGAGGGACTCGGCGCCGCCGAAGCGGTGGATGCGGTCATCGCCGATAACCTGCACGGCTTGGAAATCGACCCCCGCTGCGTGGAAATCGCCGCCTTCGCCCTGGCCCTGGCTGTCTGGAGCTATCCGGATGGCCGAAGCACACCAGCGACACCCGTACCGCCGCGCCGTTGTTGATCCAGGCTTCAAAGATAGTCGTGCTCGCGACGATCCGTCCCAACACCTTGCGGCTGGCGCCGCCGCGGATCGAGTTGGTGGCGACCAGACCGACGCGCTGCGTCTTGCCCGCTTCGATCTGCGCGCGAGCTTTCTCGAACCAGTAGGTGACGAAATCGGCGCCGCCGGGGACGCGATCCTTGTAAACGCTGTTAAGCGCATTTAAGTAGCCAACGCCCAGTTCGCCGCGTTTCTTGCTGCCGCCGAGGAAAGGCGGGTTGCCGACGATGGCGTCGGCGGTGGGCCATTCGGGTTCTGAGCTTCCCTCTCCCCCGGCCCCTCCCCCGCAAGCGGGGGAGGGGAGCAGGACCGCGTCGCGGTTCTCGATGTGATCGAGCGGTTGCAGGATCGGATCGCGCCGCAGGTGGTAGCCGTGAGTCAGCATCCACTGGATTTCGCCGATCCACACCGTTACTCGCGCAAGTTCGGCGGCGTAGGGGTTGAGTTCGATGCCGAGCACGTTGGCGGGGTTGGTCTCGATGACGAGTTCGCGGTGCAGACCCAGCGCCTCGGCTTCGAGGTTGGCGCGATGCTCCAGGTTTTTCAGCGTCTTCAGCGCGAGATACAGAAAGTTGCCGCTGCCGCAGGTGGGGTCGAGCACGCGATAGGCCTTGAGCCGTGCGATGAAGGTGGAGAACGTGGCCTGGGCTTCCTTGTATGCCGCCTGGGAGCCTTTGCCGCCCCGGATGTAGCGCGGCATCTGTTCGGCGATACCCGCTTTGACCTGTTTCGATGCGCTTGCGGTCGGACATCACCAGCAGCGGCGGATTATCGAGTGCCAGCGCGTAGGTCATCAGCTGCTTCAACGCGGTGCCGAGGTCTTTATTCGGTGCCTTGTATTCCCAGGCGAAGCAACCGCGCTTCCACACATCGGCCCAGCCCTGACTGGCGCTGCTTTTCTTGATGAGGCCGCGTTCGTATTGATATTCACCTTCGATGCGCGGTGGCTCGACTTCCAGCAAGGCGCACAGATCTTCAAAGTGCGCCTGCGCGCCGGTCTTTTCGGTGAGCGCGTTGTCGCGCCACTTGGCGATGAAGGCTTGCGGGGTCATGTTTCTTGTTTCTTGTTCAGGGTGTCGCCCAGCAAGCCGCCCGCCTCACGTTCGTCCAGCTTCAGCCTTGGCGTGGCCGTCCTGATGCGTTTTTCCACGTCCTTGATGGATTCGGCGGCGGGGATGTTCTCGGGGCGTTCGCCGCCAATGCGTTCGATGGCGGCGCGGACTTCCTGGCCGACCTGCTCGTGGGTACGGATGGCTTGCTGTTGATCGCGAATGCCTTCGCGCACCAGCTTGTCGCGGGTCTGCGTCATGCGGAACTGGTTGGCGGCCAGTTCGGTGGCGTTCATGCGGTCCATCAACTGCTCTTTGGCGGAAACGCCTTTACGGGCCTTGATTTGTTCATTGCCCAGACCGCCGTATAGGCCCTTGTAACCAGCATCGTGAAAAATGCCGAACATGCGATTCTGCACGCCGGCTTGCCGGGCGGCGCCGGAGAGTGCCTTGAATTCTTCGGAGGTCTGTTTGCGCAGTTCCAGCCGTTCCCTATCGGCTGAAAGCTGTTCGGTAAGCTCCTGACGCCGGGTCTGGATGGCGAAGTATTTCTGGGCCTGGGCGATTTCCGGCTTGCGCGGGTCGCCGTTCTGGGCGATGAGGTAGCAGGCGAAGCGGGAAAGCTGGTAATCCTCGACGGCTCGCTGGCTACCCGACCCGAGCTCGACCATTTTGCCGGCGCCGGCAAAATGGTAGGCAGGGTCGTTGCCCGACTGCTCGCACGACATTTGGGCGCGCTTGACGGCGTCTTCGAAGCGCCGCCACTGGCTGTAACCCAGCAGTGGCTGAAGGTCGCGCGCACTCCAGTACTCGGCGTTGTGGTCGTTGACCTGCTTGAGGTCTTCGAAGGATGGTCCGCCGATGCTGGGCAGATCCTTTTTTGCCATGTTCTTCCTCCCTGTTTTCCCGTCGGGTCCTTGTTTTTCTGAACGGGTTATGGGGCGTAATCGTAATCGACAATCAGCGGCGCATGGTCGGAAAAGCGCTGGTCCTTGTAGATGAAAGCGGACACGGCCTTGGCGGCGATGCCGGGCGTCGCGATCTGATAGTCGATGCGCCAGCCGACGTTATTGGCCCAGGCCTGGCCGCGGTTGCTCCACCAGGTGTAACTTTCACCCGTGGCCTCCGGGTAGAGACTGCGGTAGACGTCGACCCAGCCGAGTTCGTCGAACAGGCGCGTCATCCACGCGCGTTCTTCGGGCAGGAAGCCGGAGTTCTTCTGGTTGGATTTCCAGTTCTTGAGGTCGATCTCGCGGTGGGCGATGTTCCAGTCGCCGCAGATGACGATTTCGCGGCCGGATTTCATCAGCGCGTCGAGGTGGGGGAAGAAGGCGTCCATGAAACGGAACTTGGCCTGCTGGCGTTCGGGGCTGCTGGAGCCGGACGGCTGGTAGAGCGAGATGACGGCAAGTTTGCCGCCGCTTGAATGATCGTAGCCCGCTTCGATGTAGCGGCCCTCGGCGTCGAACTCGGGCACACCCAGGCCTTCGATGATTGTTTGCGGCGTTTGTCGGGTGTAAATGCCCACTCCGCTGTAGCCCTTTTTTTCCGCGTGGTGGAAGGCGCCGGAGAGGCCGTCGCAGCGGATGAATTCCGGCCTGAGGTCGGCGGCCTGCGCCTTGAGTTCCTGCACGCAGACGATGTCGGCGTGCTGGGTGGGCAGCCAGTCGAAGAAGCCCTTGCTGGCGGCGGAACGGATGCCGTTGAGGTTGGCCGATATAATTCGCATGGTGCTGTTATTCAAGAAAAGTCAGGAAATGTCCGATTACAAAGCCGAGTTTGTGGAATTCGCCATTGATTCAAACGTACTGTGTTTCGGCGAGTTCAAGACCAAGGCGGGGCGCATGAGCCCCTACTTTTTTAATGCGGGGCTGTTCAACGACGGCGACAAGCTGAAACGGCTGGGCGAATTTTACGCGAAAGCCATCGTCGACTCCGGCATCGCCTTCGACGTGCTGTTCGGGCCGGCCTACAAGGGCATTCCGCTGGCGGCGAGCATTGCGATCGCGCTGGCGGGCATGGGCAGGAACGTGCCGTATGCCTACAACCGCAAGGAAGCCAAGGATCACGGCGAGGGCGGGTCGGTGGTCGGCGCGGCGCTCACGGGGCGCGTGCTGATCGTCGATGACGTGATCTCGGCCGGCACTTCGGTGCGCGAGTCGGTGGATCTGATCCGCCATGCGGGCGCCGCGCCGGCCGGGGTGGTGATCGCGCTGGACAGGATGGAGCGCGGAACGGGCAAGCAGTCCGCCGTGCAGGAAGTGCGGGAACATTATGGCATTCCAGTCGTGGCCGTGGTCACGCTGGATCATCTGGTGGAGTTTCTGGAACGCGATGCAGACAGACAGCAGGAATTGCAGGCGGTGGCGGCGTATCGCTCAACATACGGCGTTTAGCGCGCTGGTGGCGGTGGCGGCGTTGCTGGCGGCCGTGCCGGCCGACGCGGGGATGTACCGCTGGGTGGATGGCAATGGCCGCGTGCACTATAGCGACACCCTGCCGCCGTATTACCAGCAAAGCGGCGCCACCGAGATGAGCAAGCAGGGGAATGTCATCAAGCGCACGCAATCCGAGGCGGAACGCCGTGCCGAAGCCGAGCGCAAGGTGGAACAGCGGCGCATCCAGGAGGAGCAGCAGCAGAAGGCGCAGCTCGACCGTGCGCTGGTCGAGACGTATACCACCGAGGCGGAGATCGATCTGGCACGCGACCGCGCGCTGGAAAATTACAAGCTGATGATCCGTGGCGCCGAAATCCGGAGCGGGGCGGTCGATGCCAATCTGGCCGATCTGCGCGCCCGCATCGCCAACGTGCAACAGTCGGGACGCAAGGTCGGCCCCGGCCTGCAGGAGCAGTTCGATCAGGCTGTGCGCGAAAGCGAGGAACTGAAACGCACCATCCAGAAGAACCAGGACGCCATGGTGCAGGTGCGCGAGAAATATGCGGCGGACAAGGCACGCTTCCGCGAACTGACCGGCAAGTGACGGGGGCTGCGGTCGTGACAAGGGGCACCAAATGGCACCCCTTTGTTTTTATTGCAGCCTGGCCTTCAGCAACTCGTTGACCTGCGCCGGATTGGCGCGGCCGCGGCTGGCCTTCATCACCTGGCCGACCAGCGCGTTGAAGGCCTTGTCCTTGCCGGCGCGGAATTCCTCGACCGACTTCGGGTTGGCGGCGAGCACGTCGTCGACGATTTTTTCCAGTTCGCCGGAATCCGACATCTGCCTGAGACCGCGCGCCTCGATGATGGCGTCGACTTCGCCGGCGCCCTCCCACAGCCCTTCGAACACCTGTTTGGCGAGCTTGCCGGATAGCGTGCCGTCCTGGATGCGTGAAATCAGCGCACCGAGCTGCGCGGCGGAAACCGGGCTTGCCGCGATGTCGAGCTCGGCCTTGTTCAGCGCGGCGGCGAGTTCGCCCATCACCCAGTTGGCGGCGAGCTTGGGCTGGCCCGATTGTTGGGCCGCCGCCTCGAAGTAGGCGGCGAGCGCGCGCGAACCCGTCAACACGGCGGCGTCGTAGGCCGACACGCCATAGTCGCGCTGGAAGCGCGTCTGCATCGCGGCGGGCAGTTCGGGCAGCGCGGCGCGCACCGCCTCGATCCAGGCGTCGTCGAGCTTGACCGGCAACAGGTCGGGGTCGGGAAAGTAGCGGTAGTCGTGCGCGTCTTCCTTGCTGCGCATCATGCGCGTTTCGCCCGAATCCGGATCGAACAGCACCGTCGCCTGCTCGATGCGGCCGCCGTCTTCCAGCGTCTCGATCTGCCAGCGGATTTCGTAGTCGATCGCCTGCTGCAGGAAGCGGAAGGAGTTGAGGTTCTTGATTTCGCGGCGGGTGCCGAATTCGGCCTGCCCGACCGGCCGCACCGAGACGTTGGCGTCGACGCGGAAGCTGCCTTCCTGCATGTTACCGTCGCAGATGCCGATCCAGGTCACCAGGGTGTGCAGCGCGCGTGCGTAGGCCACCGCCTCGGCGCTGGAACGCATCTCCGGCTCGGATACGATCTCCAGCAGCGGCGTGCCGGCGCGGTTCAGATCGATGCCGCTCATGCCGTGAAAGTCCTCGTGCAGCGACTTGCCGGCGTCTTCCTCCATGTGGGCGCGGGTGAGGTGGATGGTGCGCTCGCTGTCTCCGACTTGAATCTTGAGTGCACCGCCCTTGACGATGGGTTTGGCCAGCTGGCTGATCTGGTAGCCCTTGGGCAGGTCGGGATAGAAGTAGTTCTTGCGGTCGAACACGTTGACGCGGTTGAGCGTCGCGCCGATGGCGAGGCCGAACTTGATCGCGCACTCGACCGCACTGCGGTTCAATACCGGCAGCACGCCGGGCAGGGCGATGTCGACCGCGGAGGCCTGCGTGTTGGGCGCGGCGCCAAAGGCGGTGCTGCTGCCGGAAAAGATCTTGGATCGGGTGGCGAGCTGGGTGTGGACTTCCAGCCCGATGACGGTTTCCCACTGCATGATTTAAGGCCCTTTCACCACAGAGGCACAGAGACACAGAGAAAAACAGAGGGGTTCTCTGTGTCCCAAGGGATACCGTTCCTGCGGAACATACCTCTGTGTCTCTGTGCTTAGCGGTTTTACAAATGACTGGGTGTGGACTTCCAGCCCGATGACGGTTTCCCATTGCATGATTTAAGGCCCTTTCACCACAGAGGCACAGAGACACAGAGAAAAACAGAGGGGTTCTCTGTGTCTCTGTGTCTCTGTGGTTAGCGGTTTTACAAATGAGTTGGCACACGCGTGTGCCAGTCGGTGGCGCGCTGGTACTGGTGGGCGACGTTGAGCATCTTCGCCTCGGAAAAATAGTTGCCGACGAGCTGCAGGCCGATCGGCAGTCCCTGACTGTCGAAGCCGCACGGCAGGCTCATGCCGGGCAGGCCGGCGAGGTTGGCGGGGATGGTGTAGAGATCGTTCAGGTACATCTCGACCGGATCGCCGGATTTCTCGCCCAGCTTGAATGCGGTGCCGGGGGCGGTGGGGCCGAGGATGACGTCGCAAGCCTCGAACGCCGCGCCGAAATCGTCGGCGATCAGACGGCGGATCTTCTGCGCCTGCAGGTAGTAGGCGTCGTAATAGCCGTGACTCAGCACATAGGCGCCGATCAGGATGCGCCGCTTGACCTCGGCGCCGAAGCCCTGCGCGCGGGTCTTGCAGTACATGTCGTCGAGGCTGGCGTAGTCCGGTGCGCGGTAGCCGTAGCGCACGCCGTCGAAGCGCGACAGGTTGGATGAGGCTTCGGCCGGCGCCAGCACGTAGTAGACGGGGATGGCGAGCTTCGAGTTGGCCAGTGAAATCCCGACCGTGGTCGCACCGAGCCGCTTCAGTTCGGCGATGGCCGCGTCCACTGCCGTGGCGACGTCGTGGTTGAGGCCTTCGGCGAAAAATTCCTTCGGCAGCCCGACGCGCAACCCCGCGAGCGGCTGATCGAGGTCGCGCGTGTAGTCTTCTTTTTCGCGGTCGAGGCTGGTCGAGTCGTTGGGGTCGAAGCCGGTCATCACGTTCAAGAGCAGCGCGCAATCCTCGGCCGACGGCGCCATCGGCCCGGCCTGGTCGAGGCTGGAGGCGAAGGCGATCATGCCGTAGCGCGACACCAGGCCGTAGGTGGGCTTGAGACCGGTGATGCCGGTGAACGCGGCCGGCTGGCGGATCGAGCCGCCGGTGTCGGTACCGGTGGCGGCCGGCGCCATGCGCGCGGCGACGCACGCCGCGGCGCCGCCCGACGAGCCGCCCGGCACGCGGGCGGGGTCCCACGGGTTCTTCACCGCGCCGAAGTAGGACGTTTCATTGCTCGACCCCATGGCGAACTCGTCCATGTTGGTCTTGCCGAGCGACGGCATGCCGGCCGCCTTGAAGCGCTGGATCACGTGGGCGTCGTAGGGCGCGACGAAGTTGTGCAGCATTTTCGAGCCGCAGGTGGTGAGCCAGCCGTCGGTGCAGAAGATGTCCTTGTGGGCGATCGGCACACCGGTGAGCGGGCCGTTCTTGCCGGCGGCGATGAGGGCGTCGGCGGCGGCCGCTTCGGCCAGCGTCTTGTCGGCATCGACCGTGATGAAGGCGTTGAGCGACGGATTCAGCGCGGCGATGCGGTCGAGGTAGGTCTGCGCCAGTTCACGGCTGGAGACCTGCTTGCCGGCGAGTTGCGCGGCAAGCGCGGAAAGGGAGGTGTCGGACATGGCTTATTCGATGACTTTGGGCACGAGATACAGTCCGTTTTCGACCGCCGGGGCCACCGCCTGGAAGGCCGCGTGACGATCGGGCTCGGTCACGGCGTCGTCGCGCAGGCGCTGATAAACCTCCTGGGCATGGGCCATCGGGGCAATCCCGCGGGTGTCCACCGCCTGCATGGCGGCGATGAGATCGAAAATGGTGTTGAGCTGGGCCTGCGTGGCCTGCGCCTCGGCATCGCTGGTTTCGATGCGCGCAAGGCGGGCGATGCGCTTGACGTCGTCCGGGGTGAGGGACATGGAAGCACCTGAATGACTTACGGGAACGAAGCGCGTTAGGGTATCATAGCCCCCTTGTTTTTTCTGCCCTTTCGCCCGCCTGACGCGTGCGCGCCCGCCACTATGTTCAAGTTTCTGACCAGCTATTTCTCGACCGATCTCGCCATCGATCTCGGTACCGCCAACACGCTGATCTATGTGCGCGACCGGGGCATCGTGCTGGACGAGCCTTCGGTGGTGTCGATCCGCACCGACGCGGCGGCGGGCGGCAAGCGCACGGTACAGGCGGTGGGCGCGGAAGCCAAACTGATGCTGGGCCGCACCCCGGGCAACCTGCAGGCGATCCGGCCGATGAAGGACGGCGTGATCGCCGACTTCACCGTCACCGAGCAGATGCTCAAGTACTTCATCAAGAAGGTGCACGACACCCGCATGCTGCGCCCCAGCCCGCGCATCATCATCTGCGTGCCGTGCGGCTCGACCCAGGTGGAGCGCCGTGCGATCCGCGAGTCGGCGATCGGCGCTGGCGCGCGGCAGGTCTATCTGATCGAGGAGCCGATGGCGGCGGCGATCGGCGCCGGCCTGCCGGTGGCCGAGGCCACCGGTTCGATGGTGGTCGACATTGGCGGCGGCACTACCGAAGTGGGCGTGATCTCGCTCGGCGGGGTGGTCTACGCCAATTCGGTGCGGGTCGGCGGCGACCGCATGGACGAGGCCATCATCAATTACATCCGCCGCAACTACGGCATGCTGATCGGCGAAGCCACCGCCGAACAGATCAAGAAGAAGATGGGTTCGGCTTTCCCCGGCGCCGAAGTGCTGGAAATGGAAGTGAAGGGCCGCAGCCTCGCCGAGGGCGTGCCGCGCAGCTTCAACGTGTCGTCCAACGAGATCCTCGAAGCGCTGACCGAGCCGCTCAATGCCATCGTTAGCGCGGTCAAGCAGGCGCTGGAACAGACGCCGCCCGAACTCGGCGCCGACATCGCCGAGAAGGGGATGGTGCTGACCGGCGGCGGCGCGTTGCTGCGCGACCTCGATCGCCTGCTGATGGAAGAGACCGGTCTGCCGGTGATCGTCGCCGACGATCCGCTGACCTGCGTGGTGCGCGGTTCCGGCCGCGCGCTCGAGGAAATGGACAAACTGGCATCGGTGTTCACCAACGAGTGAACACCGCCGCGGTTGACCAGGGCTGCTGATGGCGATGCCGGGTCAGCTCATGTTCGCCCGCCGGCTGGGGCCGACGGCACGTCTGGCGATCTGGCTTCTGATCGGTTTGTCCTGCGTGATCGTCGATGTCCGCTATCACGCACTCGACGGTCTGCGCAGCGGGTTTTCGCTGCTCCTGCAGCCGGTGCGCGAAGCCGTGCGGGCTCCCGTCAATGTCGCGGTCGAGCTCACGGGCTTTTTCACCCGCCACCGTCTTCTGCAAAAAGAACGCGATGCCCTGCTGGTCGAGCGCGCGCAGCTGATGCTTGACGTGGACCGTGCCGCCGAACTGGCACGGGAAAACGCTGAATTGCGCGCTTTGCTGCAGTTGCGGACCCGTCCGGGCCAGAAAGTGGTGCATGCGGCGCTCCTGTATCAGGGGCATGACTGGTTTGCCCAGCATCTGACGCTGGACGTGGGGAGCGGCGCCGGGTTGCGCGTCGGCCTGCCGGTGATCGACGCGGACGGGCTGGCGGGGCAGGTGACGCGAGTGTATCCGGGATCGAGCGAAGTCACGCTGGTCAGCAGCGCCAATCAGCTGACCCCGGTGTTCGTCGAGCGGACCGGC
Organism: Thiobacillus sp. 63-78; assembly: GCA_001899765.1. Taxonomy (GTDB): domain Bacteria; phylum Pseudomonadota; class Gammaproteobacteria; order Burkholderiales; family Thiobacillaceae; genus Thiobacillus. The sequence continues at coordinate 116,788 of MKWM01000019.1, read as the reverse complement.
CAGCGAGGACTGGCTGCCGGCAGCGGCCATGGCCAGATGGAGTTGCGCTATATGCCCTCGCATACCGATCTCCGGCCGGGCGATCGTTTGCTGACCTCGGGGATCGACCGGGTGTATCCGGCGGGTATTCCGGTGGCGACCATCAGCCGGGTTTCCCGCTCGCAGTCCAGCCCCTACCTGCGGGTGGACTGCCTGCCGCTGGCCGGGCTGGATCGTTCCCGCGGCGTACTGGTGCTGATTGCGGAACCGCAGGTGACGAAGCCATGACCCCTTCCACGCCGACCGCCGGCAACTGGCGCCGCATTCTTGGCAGCCTGGCCCTGGCGGTGCTGCTTGAGCAATTGCCCTGGTCCGGCTGGGCGCTGGCCGTACGGCCGGATTTCGTGCTGGTCGTCATGCTTTTCTGGGCGCTGCATCAACCCGCGCGGATCAGTTTCGCGGCAGCCTTCTTTCTCGGTCTGCTGGCCGATTTCCAGGATGGCGCGGTGTTCGGACAGCATGCCGTCGCCTATGTGATCGGCGTATATATGGTCTTGTACCTGCGCCTGCGGCTGCTGCAGTTCGACCCTTTCAGACAGGCCGCGCAAATGGCGCCGATCCTGTTGGGCGTGCAGTTGGTCGTGCTCCTGATCGGCTGGCTGGCCGTCAACCCGCCGACCGGACTGGACATTCTCATCCCCGCATTGAGCAGCATCGTGCTGTGGTATCTGATCGCCCTGTTCGTGCGGCTGTGGCATGGCAAGGGCGCGCAGGATCGGGCATGAGCCGGGCATGCCACTAGCTACGACGCTCAAGAATCTGGATCGTGAGCTGGCCCGTTTCCACGGACGGCTGAAGGCGGGCGCGATATTCGTCGCGCTGCTCGCCACCACGCTGCTGGGGCGCGCCTTCTATCTGCAGATCACGCAGCACGACTACTATATCCAGCGCGCGGAAAACAACCGCATCACGCAGGTGCCCGTGGCGCCCAACCGGGGTTTGATCCTGGACCGGAAAGGCCGCATCCTGGCGGAGAATTACTCGGCGTATACGCTCGAACTGGCACGGGCGCAGCCTGCCGAACTGGAAGCCACGCTGGCCGAGGTGAGCAGGCTGATCGAGATCACGCCGGGCGAACTGCGACGCTTTCGCCGCCTGCTGGCCGAATCGCATGAGTTCGAAACGGTGCCGTTGAAAAGTAAATTGACCGACGAGGAAGTGGCGATCCTGGCGGCCAACCGCTACCGCCTGCCGGGGACGGAAGTGAAGGCGCGGCTGTTCCGCAACTATCGGGCCGGCCCGGGCATGGCGCATGTGGTCGGCTTCATCGGCCGGATCAACGACCGCGATCTCAAGAACCTGCGCGAAACCGGCCGCGAGCAGAACTATCGGGGCACGGCCCACATCGGCAAGACCGGACTGGAGCAGAGCTATGAAACCCTGCTGCATGGCCGTACCGGATTCGACCAGATGGAAACCGACGCCAGCGGCCGTGCGGTACGCGCGCTGTCGCGGATTCCGCCGGTGCCGGGCAAGGATTTGCGGCTGTATCTGGACGAGGGGTTGCAGGCGGTGGCCGAACATGCGTTCGGCGACTACATGGGCGGGCTGGTGGCGCTCGATCCCAACACCGGCGGGGTGCTGGCGCTGGTGAGCAAGCCGGGATTCGACCCCAACCTCTTCATCGACGGCATCGACCCCGAAACCTGGAAGGCGCTCAACGAATCGCCCGAGCGGCCGATGGTGAACCGTGTGCTGCGCGGCCTGTATCCGCCCGGCTCGACGATCAAGCCGTTCATGGGGCTGGCCGGACTGGAACTGGGCCTGCGCAAGCCCGGCGACACCATCGTCGACCCCGGTTATTTCAGCCTGCCCAACAGCAGCCATCAGTACCGCGACTGGAAACGCGGCGGCCACGGGATCGTCGATCTGCGCCGGGCCATTACGCAGTCGTGCGACACCTATTTCTACAAGCTGGCGGTCGACATGGGGATCGACCGCATGCACGATTATCTGGCGCACTTCAGTTTTGGCGAGAAAACCGGCATCGACCTGGACGGCGAATCTGCCGGCCTGCTGCCTTCGCGCGAATGGAAGCAGCGGCGCTGGAAGAAAGCCTGGTATCCCGGAGAAACGGTGATTGCCGGCATCGGCCAGGGTTACCATCTCACCACGCCGCTGCAACTGGCGACCGCGACCGCCATGCTCGCCAACGGCGGCAAACGGATCGAGCCGCGCCTGGTGCAGGCGGTGCGCGATCCGTTCACCCACGTCTGGCAGCCGCAACCGGTGGTGGTGCATGAGCAGGTGGCGATCAGGCCGGAGGATCTGGCCGTCGTGCGGCAGGGCATGATGGATGTGATGCGGCCGGGCGGCACCGGTGCGGCGGCGGCAGCGGGCGCGGCCTATACCATTGCCGGCAAGACGGGCACCGCGCAGGTGGTCGGCATCAAGCAGGGCGCCCGCTACGACGCCGGCAGCCTGTCGCTGAAGAATCGCGACCATGCGCTGTTCATTGCCTATGCGCCGGCCGAGAACCCCACCATCGTGGTGGCGGTCATGGTCGAGAACGGCGGCCATGGCGGTTCCACGGCAGGGCCGATCGCGCGCGCGGTCTTCGATTACTATCTGACCGGGAAGCGCCCCGGCACCCTGAAGCAGGAGGGAAGCGATGCCTCGGACTAACCATTGGCTGCTGCGTGGCCTGCGCCACGTGGACGGTATTTTGCTGCTGCTGCTGGTACTGGTGCTGGGCATCAGCCTGGCGGTGGTGACGAGTGCCTCGGGACAAAGCCCGGCCCGCATCAGCGGCCACCTCGTCAACATGGGGCTGGCGCTGGCGGTGATGCTGCTGATGGCCAATGTGCCGCCGCATCTGTTGTCCAAGGCGGGGCCGCCCTTGTATGCGGCAGGCCTTGTGCTGCTGCTTGGCGTGGCCCTGTTCGGCGAGATCCGCAACGGGGCGCGCCGCTGGCTGGATCTCGGGTTCATGGCGTTCCAGCCGTCCGAGCTTCTGAAACTGGCGCTGCCGCTGATGCTGGCCTGGTATTTCCAGCGCAACGAGGCGGTGCTGCGCGCCAGGCATTTCATGATCGGCGGCGTCATGCTGCTGGTTCCCTTTCTGCTGATCCTGCGCCAGCCGGATCTGGGCACCGCGCTGATGCTCGGGGTATCGGGGTTTTACCTGCTGTTTTTTGCCGGCTTGCCGTGGAAAGTGATTCTGGGGGGCGCCGTCCTGGGTGCGGCGAGCCTGCCCGTGGCCTGGGGCCTGATGCACGATTACCAGCAAAAACGTGTGTTGATGCTGCTCGATCCCGCGTCCGATCCCCTGGGTGCCGGCTATCACATCATCCAGTCGACCATCGCCATCGGGTCCGGCGGACTGTTCGGCAAAGGCTGGATGCAGGGCACGCAGAACCAGCTCGACTTCATCCCCGAGCGGACGACCGATTTCATCTATGCCGTGTTCGGCGAGGAATTCGGTTATGTCGGGACGGTCCTGCTGGTCTGCCTGTATCTGGCCATCATTGCGCGCGGACTGGTCATCGCGGCGCGGGCACCGACACAGTTCGGACGGCTGATGGCGGCCACGCTCAGCCTCAATCTGTTCACCTACGTGTTCGTCAACATGGGCATGGTGTCGGGCATCCTGCCGGTGGTGGGCGTGCCGTTGCCGCTGATGAGTTACGGGGGGACGGCACTGATCACGCTGTTGCTGGGAATGGGCATCCTGATGAGCGTGGCGACGCATCGTCAACTCAACAAATCGTGACGCGATAAAATAGCTGCCATGAAAACCATTTCGCTCCTCGGCATCGCCGTCCTCATTCTGGCCCTTGGCGGCTGTGCCACCGCGCCGCCGCCCAAGCAGGCTTCTACCCCCTCCAGAGGCGGCTACTATCTCGACGACGGCCCCGAAGCCAACCCGCCGGCCAATCTGGAGGCCGTCCCGGATGCCGTCCCGCGCAAGGAACCCTTGCACCCTTTCGCCAATCGCACCTATGTCGCGCTGGGGACGACGTATACGCCGCAGACCACGCGCCAGCCCTACCGCGCGGAAGGCCTGGCTTCGTGGTATGGCCGCCGTTTCAAAGGCAGGAAAACCTCTTCGGGCGAACCCTATGACATGTATGCCATGACGGCCGCGCATCCGACCCTGCCGATTCCGAGTTATGCGCGGGTCACGTCGCTCGCGACCGGAAAATCGGTGGTGGTGCGCATCAACGATCGCGGGCCGTTCCACAGCAAGCGCATCATCGATCTGTCCTATACCGCCGCTTACAAGCTCGGCTATCTGGGGCACGGGAGCACCCGTGTACGGGTGGAAAGCATCGACCCCGACACCTACGACGCACCGGGCGCGGCGCCGGGGGACGGGATCTATCTGCAGGTCGGCGCCTTTTCGCGTGCGGACAATGCGCGGCAGTTGCGCGATCGCCTGAAGCGTCAGCTCGACATGGACGCCGGCCAGACGCGCGTGGTATCCGAAGGCGATCTGCACCGTGTGCGGATCGGTCCCTACGCCAGCGACGATGAGGCGCAGTCGGATCGTGCCCGGATACGGAAACAATTCGATCTGAATGCGGTCCTGGTCAGACGCGATTGATTAAAGGCCGAGCATGAGAGTTTTCTGGCTGGGGCTGGCGCTCCTTTTTTCTGCAACGGTATGGGCCGCCCCACCCAGTATCTCGGCGCGTGCATGGATCGTGATCGACCAGGCGAGCGGCCACGTGCTGGCAGACAGCCAGGCCGACCTGCCGCTGCCCCCGGCTTCGCTGACCCAGATGATGACGGCTTATGTCCTGCTGGACGATCTGCGCAAGAACAAGTTGAGCCTGGGCGAGTTGATTACGGTGCCGCCGGCCGCGACCCAGGTGGATGGCGCGCGTTTATTTCTCACGGCAGGCGAGAAAGTGAGTGTCGACACGCTGTTGCAGGGAATGCTGGTGGAATCCGCCGGCGATGCCGTGATCACACTGGTGACGGCGGCCGAGGGCAACGAGACGGCGTTTGTCGCGCGCATGAATCGCGAGGCCAGGCGGCTGGGCATGACGAAGACCCGTTTCCTGAACGCAACCGGCCTGAGCGAGCCGGGCCATGAGTCGAGCGCACGCGACCTGGCGCTGCTCGGACGCGCACTGGCGCGCGACTTCCCGGACCGGATGGGCTTCTTCCTCCAGAAGACGCTGCAGTACAAGGGCGCCACGTATTACAACGGCAACCGGCTGTTGTGGCGCGACGATACGGTCATCGGCCTGAAAGCCGGGCGGACCCCTCAAGCGGGCTACTGCACCGCCGCCCTGGCCCAGCGGGGTGACCAGCGCCGCCTTGCCGTGGTGCTGAATGCGCGCACCGACGTGCTGCGCGCCCAGGATGCCTTGAAGCTGCTGAATTTCGGCTTTGAAAATTTCGACAGCGTGCTGCTCTATCGTGCCAGGCAAGCCGTCAAGTCGGTCAGGATCTATCGCGGCGACAGCCCGTCGATCAGCATGGGATTCGAGCAGGATTTTCATATGCTGGTGCCACGCGGCAGCGCCACACGGGTCAAGGCGGAAATCGTCACCCGGCAACCGGTCGTGGCGCCCATCCGCACCGGGCAAAACCTGGGCGTTCTGCGGCTGACCCTCGATGGCCAGCCTTTTGGCGACTATCCCATGGTTGCCTTGCATAACGTGGGAGTGGCTGGCATCTTCGGCCGTGTGTGGGATTCGTTACAGCTGTTTTTTGCCAGATGAGCGCTTATCTGAACGGTGAATTCCTGCCGCGCGCCGAAGCGAGAGTGTCGGTGTTCGATCGCGGCTTCCTCCTGGGCGACGGTGTCTATGAACTGATTCCCGTGTATTCGGGAAAACCCTTCCGGCTTGACGCACATTTGCACCGTTTGCAGTTCAGCCTCGACGGGATTCGCCTCGCCAACCCGCTCGGAATCGAAGCATGGCGTGAACGCATCCTGCAATTGATTGCATTGCAGGATTTCGCCGACCAGTCCGTCTATATCCAGGTGACGCGTGGCACTCCCGTCGAGGGCCAACCGCTGCGTGATCATGCCTTTCCGCAGCATGCGCCGCCGACGGTGTTCATGTTCGCGCAGCCGCTGGTCACGGCCACGGCGGAGCAAAAGGCGGCCGGCGTCTGTGCCGTCAGCGCCGTCGACAACCGCTGGCTGCGCTGCAACGTCAAGGCGATTTCGCTGCTGGCCAACCTCCTGCTGCGCCAGCAGGCGGTGGATGTGGCGTGCGCCGAAACCGTGATGCTGCGCGACGGTTTCCTGACCGAGGGGGCAGCGAGCAACATTTTCGTGGTGAAGGATGGCGTACTGAAGGCGCCGCCGCCGTCGAATCTGATGCTCACCGGCATCACCTACGACGTGGTGCTGGAACTTGCCGCCCGACACGGTATTGCGCACGAGACAGGACCGGTCACCGAAGCCGAGGTGCGCCATGCCGACGAACTCTGGATGACCTCGTCCACCAGGGAAATCATGGCCATCGTGAAGCTGGACGGCGTGCCGGTCGGCGCCGGCGTGCCGGGGCCCGTGGCGCGACGGATGGACGCGCTGTATCAAACCTTCAAACAACAGGTGATGCGCGCATGAGCGAAGAAGACACGCTGCTGCAATTTCCCACCGACTTCCCGATCAAGATCATGGGCCGGCGACGCGTGTCCCCGAATGGGGGCGACGAATTCGTGCAGACCATGGTCGAACTGGTGTTGCGCCATGCACCCGATTTCAGGGCCGAAAGCGTCGAGATGCGCGTGTCCGGCAGCGGCAACTATCTGTCCGTGACCTGCGTGGTGCGTGCCACCTCGAAGGCGCAGCTCGATGCGCTGTATCGCGAGATCACCGCGCATCCGTGGGTGAAGATGGCGTTGTGAGGGGCCAGGATTCAGGATTCGGGGATCAGGGAGCGATCGTCGTGCGCCATCTTGGCCGGGTCGAATACGAACCGGTCTGGCGGGCGATGCAGGTCTTCACCGCGCGGCGCTCACCCGATGCCGCCGATGAAATCTGGCTGCTGGAGCATCCGCCCGTCTACACGCAGGGCCAGGCCGGCAAGGCCGAGCACCTGATTGCCGCCACCGACATTCCCGTGGTGCCGATCGATCGCGGCGGACAGATCACCTATCACGGGCCCGGGCAGGTCGTGGCCTATGTGCTGATCGACCTGCGCCGCCGCGGGTATGGCATTCGCGAACTGGTGAAGCGCATGGAGCAGGCCGTGATCGACCTGCTGGCCGAGCAGGGCGTGGCGGCCGCACGGCTGGGCGGCGCACCCGGTGTGTATGTCGACGGCGCGAAAATCGCGGCGCTCGGCCTGCGCGTCCGGCACGGCTGCACGTATCATGGGCTGTCGTTCAACGTGGATATGGACCTGGGCCCGTTTGCCGCCATCAATCCCTGCGGCTATGCGGGGATGCGCGTGACGCAATGCCGTGAGCTTGGCGTGAGGCTGTCGCCGCAGGCGGCCGGCGTGGCGCTTGCGCGCTGCCTGCAGCACGCGATCCATGCGTGAGCGGCCTGCCAGAATGCACGTATCCCTGTCAATTCCAATGGAGTTCCGCATGAGCACCGACACGCTGCCGACCGACCCCAGACTCCTGATGCACTCGATCATCCAGCGCATCGCCACCGGTCCGGATCTGTCCAAGAACATCAGCCGCGCCGAGGCGTATCTGGGCACCAAGGCCATCATCGACAACCTGATCGACCCGATCCAGGTGGGCATTTATTTCATCGCCCTGCGCATGAAGCGCGAGACGCCGGATGAAAACCGCGGCGCGCTGGATGCGGTGCTTGAAACCACCCGCCGGGTCATCGCGGAGGTCGATGAAGTGGTCGATATCGGCGATCCCTACGGCGGCTATACCCGTTGTCTGCCGGCCGCGGCGTTCCTCGGGCCCATGCTGGCCGAACTCGGCGTACACGTGGTCTGTCATGGGCTCGACAAGGTCGGGCCCAAATATGGCGTGACGGCGCGTCACGTGCTGGCCGCCGTCGGCGTGCCGGTCGACCTGAGCCCGGCCGACGCCGCCGCGCGCCTGGCCGATCCGATGATCGGCTGGACCTACGTCGACCAGGCGCAATCCAATCCGGGCATGCACCATCTGGTTCCGTTGCGCGCGCAGATGGTCAAGCGTCAGGTGCTGACCACGGTGGAAGTACTGTCGAGGCCGATTGCCGGGAGAAAGCTGACCCATTTCGTCACCGGTTATGTGCACAAGCCCTATCCTCCGGTGTACGCCGACCTGGCGCGTGAAGCCGGCTTCGATACCGCATGCATCGTACGCGGCGTCGAGGGCGGCGTGATCCCGAGCCTGCGCCAGACAGGTAAATATTTTCATTACCATGACCGCGGGGCCGAAATCGAAGCGACGATCGATCCTGCGGCGCTCGGCATCGACCAGCCGATGCGTGCCGTGCCGCTGCCCGGTGCGGTGGCCGCCGAAGCGGGCGTGGATGAAATCGCGGCCGCGATCGACGTCAAGGCCGCCGCCCACGCCGCCGCCGAAGCCGGCCTGCTCGCGCTCAGGGGTGAAAGGGGCGCCACCTACGATTCGCTGGTGCTGGCCGGTTCCATCATCCTGCACCACGTCGGCAGGGCGGCGAGCGTGGTCGATGCGGCCGTGCAGATCCGTGCCGTGCTGGATTCCGGCAAGGCCGTCGCAAGGGTCAGATGATGAGCGGATTCGTTGCCATCGCCACCACGGGCGAGCTCGCGCCCGCCGGAATGAAGCGTGTCGTCGTCGACGGCAAGCGATTGCTGCTGTGCAATGCTGACGGCCGCTACTACGTCGTCGACGAGATGTGCAGCCATGAGGAGTATTCGCTGTACCTGGGCTGCATCAAGGAAGGCCGGATCAAGTGTTCGCTGCACGGCAGCTATTTCGACCTCGCCACCGGCCAGCCCACCTGCGACCCCGCCGACGAGCCGATCCGCACCTATCCTGTGAAAATCGAGGCTGGCCAGGTCTGGGTCGAGGTCTAGCCAGGCGCACGCCACACAGCCGTCAGGGTCGGGGCTGCCGGATGCGTAGGCTAAAATCCGGGAATTGAATTTCATGTGAGTGTTTCGAACGGATCATGGCAGACCCTCTCCAGCACAAAGGCGCGGCCAAGACGGCGCGCATTCCGATCAAGATCGTGCCGCAGCCCCGCATGCGCTTGCCGTCATGGATTCGTGCCAGGTCGCCCAATGTGCCGAACGTGGCACGCCTGAAAGGCATCCTGCGCGAGGCCGGGCTGCACACGGTATGCGAGGAAGCTTCATGCCCCAATCTCGGTGAATGCTTTGGCCACGGCACCGCCACCTTCATGATCCTCGGCGATCTGTGCACGCGGCGGTGCCCGTTCTGCGACGTCGGCCACGGTACGCCGCTGCCGCCCGACGCCGACGAACCGCGCCACCTGGCTGACACGATCGCGTTGATGGCATTGAAATACGTGGTGATCACCAGCGTCGACCGCGACGACCTGCGCGATGGCGGCGCGGCGCATTTCGCGCAGTGCATCGCGGCCGTCCGCGCAGCCTCGCCGGCGACGCGGATCGAGATTCTGACCCCGGATTTTCGCGGGCGGCTCGACAAGGCGCTGGAGACGCTCGATCGCGCGCCGCCCGACGTCATGAACCACAATCTGGAAACCGTGCCGCGTCTGTACAAGGCAGCGCGGCCGGGTGCGGATTATGCGCATTCGTTGAAGCTGCTCAAGGACTTCAAGACGCGCCATCCCGATATCCCGACCAAGTCCGGTCTGATGCTGGGGCTGGGGGAGGAGGACGACGAGATCCTGCAGGTGATGCACGACCTGCGTGCACACGGTGTGGACATGCTGACGCTTGGCCAGTATCTGCAGCCCTCGCAGCATCATCTGCCGGTGCTGCGCTTCGTCACACCCGAACGCTTCGCCCGCTTCGAACTGGAGGCGCTGGCAATGGGCTTCAGGCATGCCGCCTGTGGGCCGATGGTTCGGTCCAGCTATCACGCCGACCAGCAGGCGGCCGGGGTCTGACTATTTGAGCAGCCGGCGCCGCGTCAGCGCCAGGGCGACGACGTAGCCCAGGCTGCCATAAATCAGCAGGGCGATCACATGCAGCGCGATGTGGCCAGGCACCTCGCCGACGACCAGCGGCCGCGCCAGATCAATGGCGTGGGTGAGCGGCAGCCAGGCGGACACGCCCTGAACGACCTGGGGCAGTTGCGAGACTGGGAAGAACACCCCGCACAGTAGCACCATCGGCGTGATCGCGAGCGTGAAGTAGTAGAGAAAAAAATCGTAGCTCGGCGACACGGCATTCATGACCAGCCCCATGCCGCCGAAGCAGAACCCGACCAGTGCGACGAGCGGGATGAGCCACAGCGTCATCCAGAAATTGCCGTAGAGGCCCAAGCCCCAGATTACCGCGAGGATGGCCAGTCCGGACAGCAGGCTCTTGGACGCGGCCCAGCTCAGCTCCCCCAGCATCACGTCGTCGAGCGTCATCGGCGCGTTGAGAATGGCGTCCCAGGTGCGCTGTACGTGCATGCGCGAGAAGCTCGAATACAGCACCTCGAACGTGGCGGCGTTCATCGTGCTGTAGGCGACGGTTCCGGCGGCGAGAAAGGTCAGGTAGGGCATGCCGCCGACATCCGGCAGCAGGCTGCCGAGACCGTAGCCCAGACCCAGCATGTAGAGCATCGGGTCGGCCAGGTTGCCGAGGATGGACGGGAGGGCGAGCTTTCTCCACACCAGGTAGTTGCGCTGCCATACCGGGATGAAGCGCCACGACAGCCGGGGGAGTCGCAGGAAGGCGTGCATGGCTGTTTATCCGCGAAGGGTGCGAAGGGGCGCGAAATGGGTTTCGATCGGGCGCGGGCATGCCGCCGGACCATGTGCCGTGAACGCGTGCTGGCCAGGGTCTTCTTCGCGTTTCTTCGCGTCCTTCGCGGATGAAAAAAGGGTTTTCATTCGCTTAATCCCGCAGGTCGCGTCCGGTCAGCTTGAGGAACACGTCTTCCAGGTTCGACGGCCGGTGCAGGTAGCGCAGCGCGGGCGTCTGCTTCAGCACGCCGATGACGGTGTCGGGGCTGTCGGTATAGCAGAACAGGGTCTCGCCGACGGTTTCGAAACGCTGGCACAGGGCGGCCGCGTGCGCATGCGTCCAGTCGGCCAGTCCTTCGCCGAACACTTCGACCACGGCCGGTTCGATATGCGATTCGATCAGGGCGCGCGGCGCGCCTTCGGCGACGACACGGCCGTGATCGAGGATGGCCAGCCGGTCGGCCAGCCGTTCGGCCTCGTCCATGAAGTGGGTGGTCAGCACGATGGTCTTGCCTGCGCCTGTCAGGCGCCGCAGGCCCTGCCAGATGAGGTGGCGCGCCTGCGGGTCCAGCCCGGTGGTCGGTTCGTCGAGGAAGAGGATATCCGGATCGTGCACCAGGGCACGCGCCAGTGTGAGCCGACGCTTCATGCCGCCCGACAACTGGACGATCCGCGCGTCGGCCTTGCTGGCGAGTCCGGCGAAATCCAGCAATTCCGGCACCCGCGCCGTGATGGCGGCCTTGCTCATGCCGAAATAGCGGCCGTAGGCGAGCAGGTTCTCGCGCACGGAGAAATCCGGGTCGAGGTTGTCCATCTGCGGCACCACGCCGATTTTCATGCGGGCCTCGCGCGCGCATTGCGGCACCGCGATGCCGGCCAGTTCGATGCTGCCGGCATCGGGCTCGATCAGGCCGAGCAGCAGACGCAGCGTGGTGGTCTTGCCCGCGCCATTGGGACCGAGGAGGCCGAAGCATTCGCCGCGCTGCACGGTCAGGTCGAGGTTCCGCACGACCTCGGTAGCGCCGTATCGTTTCGTCAGGCCGCGCACTTTCAGCATGGGCAGGCCTCCAGAAACGCCTGCTTCAATTCCTTCAGCTTGCCATGAAAAAAATGTCCGGCGCCGGGAATGGCTTTCAGCGCAAGCTGCTGCTGCTCGGCCCACAGGCGGATCGTGGCGGGCGGGATGAGCTCGTCGGCGTCGCCGTAGATCACCACGGTGTCGGGCGGAACCGGGTCGAATTCGTACAGGGTGACGGCCGGGGCGACCAGGATCAGCCGCTGCGCAGGGAGTTCCTGGCGCAGGCGGTGCTGCACGAAAGCGCCGAAGGAGAAGCCGGCCAGCGCCCACGGCAGGTCGGGATAGCTCATCTCGACAAAACGGGCGACCGCCAGCAGATCCTCGGCTTCGCCAATGCCGGCATCGAATTCGCCATCGCTCATGCCGACCCCGCGGAAATTCGGCCGCACGCTGACCCAGCCCGCCTCGTTGGCCGCCTTGGCCAGAGTCGTCACCACCTTGTTGTCGAGGCTGCCGCCGTGCAACGGGTGGGGATGGGCGACCAGCAGCAGGCCGCGGCGCCCGGTCTCGGGATCGTCGATGACGGTTTCCAGCTTGCCCACGGATACCGGGATGCGCAGCTTGTAGCGTTTCATGCGGGGGTTCCGCCCAGCCGCTTCACTTCAACAGCAAGCGCTCGACGATACGCCCCTGCTTGAGATGGACATCGAAGATTTCATCGATGTCGCTCTCGTCCACGTAGGTATACCAGACGCCTTCCGGATACACGACCAGCAGCGGGCCCTCGTCGCAGCGGTCGAGGCAGCCGGCGCTGTTGATGCGGCACTTGCCTTCGCCGTTGAGGTGGGCGTGCTTGACCTTCTTCTTCAGGTAGTCCCGCATCTGCTGGCCGCCGGACGCCCCGCAGCACTTGGCGCCGTCTTCGCGCAGGTTGGTGCAGAAAAAAACGTGATGTGTGTAATACAGGTCAGTCATTCGAAAAATCCGAGTATTTGAGGACGTTGCCGTGTGCCTTGTCGACCGGATACTTGCGCGCGTTGATCGTCAGCTTGTCGGCGGCGGCATCGAGCAGGTCGATGTCCAGCAGGTCGGCCAGCCGGGTCAGGTAGATCAGTACATCGGCGATTTCCTGGCGTACCGCTTCGTGTTGTTCCGGACTCAACTGCCCGCTCTGTTCTGCCGTCAGCCACTGGAACGGTTCGAGCAGTTCCGCCGCTTCCACGGAAAGCGCCATGGCCAGGTTCTTGGGCGTATGGTAACGCTCCCACGCCCGGGCCAGTGCGAATTCGCGAATATGCCGGCGCAGGGTGTCGAGACTGTCGATTTCACGCGTATTCATGGCCGGCATGATAACGCGTCAGGCGGCAGGCTTACGACATCGTTGTCGGGAAGCTGACGCTTCGGGGCGGCGGAGGAGGCGAGAATCGTTGCGTGATCAGTGTTTCAGGGGAATGATGATTTGGCCTGCGGCTTGCTTGCAGTCTTTGTATCGACATCGGTTTTATAATCCGCTCTGGCATAATGCCAGCGGATTAACGGCATATAAGGTTAAGGGAGGATGGACATGTTCACGATCAAGAAGCATCTCGCACGTGCCGGCGTCATGCTGGCCGTCGCTGCCATGGCGGGCTGCTCCAGCACGCCGACCTATCCGCCCGCCCCTGCGCAGACGGGAAACTACAACTGGAACTACCTGGTCGGCCCGGGTGACTCGGTCCAGGTCTTCGTCTGGCGCAATCCCGAAGTCTCCGGCACCTTCCCGGTCCGCCCGGACGGCAAGATGACCATGAATCTGGTCGAGGATATCCAGGCTTCAGGCAAGACTCCCACCCAGCTGGCGCGCGACATCGAGAAAGCGCTCGGCAAGTACATCCAGGAACCCATCGTCACCGTCATCGTGGCCGGCGGCATCGGCCCGTTCGACCAGCAGATCCGGGTCGTGGGCGAAGCGGCCAAGCCGCAGGCGCTGAACTACCGCGAGCACATGAGCCTGATCGATCTCATGATCTCGGTGGGTGGACTGACCGATTTCGCCGCGGGCAACAAGGCTTACATCCTGCGTACCGTGGAGGGCAAGCAGGAACGCCTCGGCGTGCGTCTCGACGATCTGCTGCGCGGCGGCGATACGTCGGCCAACGTCGACATGCGGCCGGGTGACGTGCTGGTCGTGCCGGAAAGCCTGTTCTGAAACGTATCCGCGCCGCCCCGAGCGGCGCTTCTTGACGGCGGAACGCCCACATGGATCAATTGCTGCAACAAATTCTCGGCTATGCCAAGGCCGCCTGGCACCGTCGCTGGTGGGGCGTGGCGGTGGCCTGGCTGGTCTGTATCGTCGGCTGGACCTGGGTGATGATGATCCCGGACCGCTACCAGGCGTCGGCGCGCGTCTATGTGGATACGCAGACCTTGCTGAAGCCGCTGCTGTCGGGGCTGGCCGCCGAACCCAACGTCGAGCAGCAGATCAAGCTGATGACCCGCCAGCTGGTGAGCCGGCCGACGCTGGAAAAAGTCGCGCGCATGACCGACCTGGACGTGAAGGCGAAGACGCCTGAACAGACCGAGCAGATGTTGAACGGTCTCGCCGGCAAGATTTCCATCGCCGATGCGGGGCGCGAGAACCTCTACACCATCAGTTATCAGGACGCCAACGGCGACCTCGCCAAGAAGGTGGTGCAGTCGCTGCTGACCATATTCGTGGAATCCAGCCTCGGCAAGACGCGTCAGGATATTTCCAGTTCGCAGCGCTTCATCGAGGAGCAGTTGCAGCAATACCAGCAAAAACTGACCGATGCCGAAAATGCACTCAAGGAATTCAAACAGAAGCATATCGGCATGATGCCGGGGCAGGGCGGCGATTATTACGCGAAACTGGCCGAGGTGAGCACCCAGTTGCGGCAGGCCCAGCTGGACCAGGCGGAAGCGGTCAACCGTCGTGACCAGTTGAAGCGCCAGCTGGCGGACGAGGAACCCGAGCTGACCGCGGCAGCGGCGGCGGGGGCCACCAACAGCGAGATCGACGACCGTATCCAGGCATTGCAGAAGGGGATGGATCAGATGCGGCTGCAATACACCGAGCTGCATCCCGATGTCCAGGCGACCAAGCGCCTGATCGAAAAACTGCAGGCGGAGAAAAAAGCCGACCTGGCAAAAATCAAGGCCGATCCGTCCGGAACCCGGATCCAGAATCCGGTCTACCAGCAGCTCACGCTTTCCATCGCCGAGGCGGATGCCAATGTGTCCTCCCTGCGGGCCCGCGTGGGAGAGTATCAGCGCCGCTATGCCGACTTGCGCCAGGCCTCCAACATGATCCCGCAGGTTGAACAGGAGTACACCCAGCTGACACGCGACTACGATGTCTACCGGCAGAATTACGATGCGCTGCTGAAGCGCCGCGAGTCCGTCACCATGTCGGGCGAGGTCGAGAGCAAGACCGACACCGTCGATTTCCGGGTGATCGATCCGCCCTTCGTGCCGAGCCAGCCGGCGTGGCCGAACCGCCCGCTGCTGCTCACGCTGGTGACGCTGGGCGGGTTGGGCGCGGGCATCGCGGTGGCCTTCCTGCTGAGCCAGTTGCGCCGTACCGTGACCGATCGCCGCGTCCTGCGCGAATTGACCGGCCTGCCGCTGCTGGGCGCCGTGTCGCGGGTGGAAACCGACGAAACCCGTCGCCGCAAACGCAAGGGTCTGCTGACGTATCTGGCGACCCTGGGCAGCCTGATTGCCGCCTATGGGGCAGTGATGGTCCTGCAACTGCTCGTGTCGCGCGCCGGCTAGGAGAAACCATGAGCATCATTGAAAAAGCGGCAGGCAAGATTGGCACGGGCGTGCCGCATCCCGCTCCCGGGAACGGTCCCGGCCACGACGCCAGCCTGATCGAAAATGCGCTCAACAAGCAACGCAACAACCACGCGGCGTCCTTCGTTGCCACGCCGGTCGAGCCGATCTTCAATGCGCCGGATACGCTTGCGATGGAGGGCGGAAGCCAGATTCAGTCGATCAACCTGGCGCGCCTGCATCGTATGGGCGTGGTGGCGCCGGATGCGGAAAAGAGCCAGATCGCCGAAGAATTCCGCATCATCAAGCGGCCCCTCATCGCCAATGCGTTTGGCCAGGGGACGGCGCGCGTCAAGAACGGCAACCTCATCATGATCACCAGTTCGCTGCCGGGCGAGGGCAAGAGCTTCTGCGCCATCAACCTGGCGATCTCGATGGCGATGGAGATGGATCGCACCGTCCTGCTGATCGACGCCGACGTCGCCAAGCCGCGCGTGCCCGAATATCTCGGCATTCATGCCGACAAGGGCCTGCTCGACGTGCTGCAGGACAAGGATCTCAAATTGTCCGACGTGCTGATCAAGACCGATATCGCCAAGCTGACCGTGCTGCCGGCCGGGCATACCTACAAGCGCGCGACCGAACTGCTGGCGAGTGCCGCCATGACGCGCCTCATCGAGGACATCGGCAACCGCTACCCCGACCGTATCATCCTGTTCGATTCACCGCCGCTGCTGGCGACCAGCGAGTCGAGCGTACTCGCCACGCACATGGGCCAGATCGTCATGGTGGTGGAAGCCGAGAAAACCTCGCAGGAAGCGGTACGTGAAGCCCTGAGCCACATCCAGTCGTGCGAGGTCGTCGGCATGCTGCTGAACAAGACCACGCCGACCCCGGGCGCGGACTACTACTATGGTTACTATGGCAGTTACGGCAAGTAAGCACCGCGGCGGCGCGCCGGCGGCACTGAACAACAGGCTGGGCCGTCCCGCTGCGTGTGCCGCCCTCGCGGCGCTGGCCTTCGCGCCGGCCGCCCACGCCATCGACTGGCGCTTCGAGCCGTATGTGAATGCGTCGTCCACCTATACCGACAACGTCAGGCAGAGTTCGAACAATCCCCAGGATGCCTTGATCCTCACCGCGACGCCCGGCTTCACGCTGCGTTCGGAAGGCTCGCGCCGGGTGCAGGCCAGCCTGCAATACGGCCTGACGGCCGTGGAGCGTTTCGGCGGCGACCAGAACGATAACATCTATCACAATCTCAACGCGGTCGGGAAAGCCGAACTGGTCAAGGACTTCCTGTTCATCGACGGCCACGCCAATGTCTCGCAGCAACTGATCTCGCTGCTGGGGTCGCCCGCCGACGCCAGCATCAACAACAGCAACCGGACCACCGTCGGCCTCTACTCGATCAGTCCCTATATCCAGCAGCGACTGGGCACCTTCGCTTTCGCGCAGGCGCGCTACACGGCCAGCGGCGCGATTTTCCAGAACAACGTCGCGCCGGATTCCAGTTCGAATTCGTTTTCTGCCAGCCTGAACAGCGGCACCCGCTTCACTGACTTCAGTTGGGGGCTCAATTACTCCCTCCGCAAGATACAAAACCGCAATGCCCTCAACAGCGTCAACAATACCGACGTCACGTTCGAAAGCGTCAGTGCAACCGCCGGTTATGCCTTGACCCGCCAGTTCCGGGTATTCGGCACGGTCGGCCATGATTCGAACGATTACCTGAGCACGAGTGGAACGAGCGGTGCCTTCTACAGCGTAGGTGCCGGGTGGACGCCTACGCGTCGTACGAACCTGGAAGCATCGGTTGGCGAGCGCTATTTCGGCCGCACGTTCAGTCTGGCTGCGAAGCACCGCACGCGGCTCACGCAATGGCGGGTGCGCTATTCCGAGGATGTGAGCGACATTTCGCAGCAGCTTCTGGAACAGGGAGGACGGTTGTATTTTGTGTGTGGGACAGCCCCACATTTCCCGCCAGCCTCCGACCTTTCAGAATTACCTCCGCCGAATTGTGTCGGACCATATCCCGCTGGGCAGGTGGCGGACGCGTTCCAAAGATTTTATGGCTATTCAGCAGCAGATCTGGTGACACTAGGATTTCCTACTTCAATTGCCACTGGTGTTTTTGTTATCAAAAGTTTTACTGCGGGAGTGTCATGGGATATCGGTAAACTGGGGTTCGGTCTCTCCGCGCAAGACACCAAGCGGTTGTACCAATTATTGGGCAATGCCCAGGATCATATTCAGGACGTGACAGGCTCAGCCAGCTATCGCCTGTCCGAGACGGTCACGGCCAACAGCATTTTGTCGCTGACCCGTACCAGTCTGGATAGCTCGCTCACGAACGGCGTCCCGCGACAGGACGATCTTCTCAGTCTCAGCCTGGGCCTCAACCGCCGTTTCACCGACCGGCTCTACGGCGCGTTGACTTTCCGCCATACCCAACGGAGTTCGAACGCGGCGAACGCCGACTACGACGAAAACAGCCTCACGGCGTCGGCCAACATGCGTTTCTGACCGCTCCGCCGGCATGGCACAGCCGTTGCTCTATTCCGTGCACGCCGTGCCTTCACCCAGACAACGGATTGCCCATGTACGAAGATTATTACTGCTTTAGCGCCAAACCGTTCCAGCTCAATCCCGATCCGCGATTTTTCTTCGGCTCCAAGGGCCACAAGCGGGCGATGGCCTATCTGGATTACGGCCTGTCGCTGGGCGAAGGATTCATCGTCATCACCGGTGAGGTCGGCGCCGGCAAGACCACGCTGGTGCGCAACCTGTTCCGTCAGCTCGAGTCGCACAATCTGGTGGCGGCGCAGCTGGTGTCGACCCAGCTGGATGCGGAGGATACGCTGCGCAGCGTGGCCGCGTCGTTCGGGCTGGAACACGAAGGCCTGACCAAATCCGCGCTGCTGAAAAATCTGGAAGATTTCCTGGCCGCGGCCGCGCGCCAGGGCAAGCGCGCGCTGCTGGTGGTGGACGAGGCGCAGAACCTGACGCCGCGCGCCGTGGAAGAGCTGCGCATGCTGTCGAATTTTCAGACCAGCGAACGTTCGCTGATCCAGACCTTCCTGCTGGGGCAGCCTGAGTTTCGTGGCATTCTGCAAAGCCCGGACATGCAGCAGTTGCGCCAGCGCGTCGTGGCCTCGTATCACCTGGGGCCGCTCGATGCCGACGAGACGCGCGGCTACATCGAACACCGCCTGCGTACCGTCGGCTGGCACGGCACGCCGGGATTCGACGACGAGGCCTTCACCGAATTGCACCGTTTTACCGGCGGCATTCCACGGCGTCTCAATACCACCTGCGACCGTTTGCTGCTGTTCGGTTTTCTCGAGGAGAAAAATCATTTCGGCGAAGCCGAGGTGGTCGAGGTGATCGCCGATCTGAAGAACGAGGTCGCGCATCAGGATTTCCACGGGACGACCGGCGTCAACAATCATACGCAGGCGGGTGGCGTCCTGAACGGCGAAGACAGCGCCCGTCTGGCGCAGCGCATGGATCAGGTGGAACGTTCGGTCAATCGTATCCTGCCCATCGTGCGCAAGATTCTTTACACGGTGAGCGAACGCCACGCGGCGGCGGACGGTGACGCGCCGCCGGACACCCCCGATCCCACGCACTGATTCCCGACCATGACCCAGATTTTATGCGTCGCGGGCGCCCGCCCCAATTTCATGAAGATCGCCCCGGTGATGGCGGCCCTGGCCGAGGCCGGCGTCGCCGCGCAGCTGCTGCATACCGGCCAGCATTACGACGCGGCGATGAGCGACAGTTTCTTCGCCGACCTTGGCATCCCGCGTCCCGATCATCATCTGGAAGTCGGCTCCGGCAGTCACGCCGTGCAGACGGCCGAGGTGATGAAACGCTTCGAGCCCGTACTCGAAAGCGTGCGGCCGCAGGCCGTGCTGGTGGTGGGCGATGTCAATTCCACCATCGCCTGCGCGCTGGTGGCGGCCAAGCGCGGCGTACGCGTGATCCATGTCGAGGCCGGCCTGCGCAGCTACGACCGCAGCATGCCGGAAGAAATCAACCGCGTGCTGACCGACCAGATTTCCGATCTGCTGTTCACGACGGAGAAGAGCGCGCTCGCCAACCTGCAGCGTGAAGGCATCGATCCCGCACGCGTCGAGTTCGTCGGCAACGTGATGATCGACACCCTGCACCGCAATCTCGAACGCGCCGTGCCGAGCGCCCGCACCCTGGGCGCCGCGCTGCCGCAGTATGCGGTGCTGACGCTGCACCGGCCGTCCAACGTCGACGACCCGGCCACGCTCGGCGCGCTGCTCGATGTGATCGGCGAGATCAATCGCGCCCTGCCGGTCGTCATGCCCCTGCATCCCCGCACGCGCGGCAACATCGATAAATTCGGCTTCAGCGCCCGGCTCGACGGCCTGCGCATCCTGCCACCGGTGGGCTATCTGGACATGCTCGGCCTGATGCGCGACGCCAAACTGGTACTGACCGACTCCGGCGGCATCCAGGAGGAGACCACGGCGCTGGGCGTCCCGTGTCTCACCCTGCGCGAGAACACCGAGCGGCCGATCACCCTTTCCGAGGGGACCAACACCCTGGTCGGCCCCCACCCCGAAGCGATCCGCCGCGCGTTCGTGGAAGTGATGGCCGGCGGCGGCAAGGCCGGGCGTATTCCCGAATACTGGGATGGCCGCGCGGCCATGCGCATTGCGTACAAGCTGAAAGAATGGCTGCCCAGGCAGAAGGGGGTCCATCTCCTGCCGGGGACAAGGATTGCGTAATGGCCGAACGCATCAGGAATGCCATGTCGATCGATGTCGAGGATTATTTCCAGGTGTCGGCCTTCGCCCCGCATATCCGGCGCGAAGACTGGGATTCGTTGCCGTGCCGGGTCGAGCGCAATGTCGATGCGATCCTCGGTCTGCTCGACGAGACGGATGCCAAGGCGACTTTCTTCACGCTCGGCTGGATCGCCGAGCGCTACCCCCAGGTGGTGCGCCGCATCGTCGACAACGGCCACGAGCTCGCCAGCCACGGCTACGGCCATCAGCGTGCGAGCGACCTCACGCCCGGGCAATTCCGCGATGACATCACCCGCGCCAAGCAGCTTCTCGAGGATCTTGGCGGCGTTGCCATCCGCGGTTACCGCGCGCCGAGCTTCTCCATCAGCCGGAAGAACTGGTGGGCGGTCGAGGAACTCGAGAACGCAGGATACGTATACAGTTCGAGCATCTATCCGGTGCGTCACGATCATTACGGCATGCCCGACGCGCCCCGATTCCCCAATCGGCCCAACGGCGAGACCGGCATTCTCGAACTGCCGCCCACCACGCTGCCGCTGATGGGGCGCAACTGGCCCGCGGCGGGCGGCGGCTGGTTCCGTCTGCTGCCGTATTCGATATCGCGCTGGATGCTGAATCGCGTCAACACGCAGGATCGCGCACCCTGCATGTTCTACTTTCATCCATGGGAACTCGACGCCGGACAGCCGCGCCAGTCCGGCCTGTCGGCCAGGACGCGCTTCCGCCATTACGTCAATCTGCAACGCATGCCGGGCCGGCTGCGCCAGCTGTTCACCGATTTCGAATGGGACCGTGTCGATCGCGTGTTCCTGCCAGAACAGTGAACATGCCATCCGAATCCCTGCAGGTTGAAACGGCATCGGCCGACGTCACGGTGCGCGCGCTGGAGGCGCGTGACCTCGCCCAGTGGGAGGCCTATGTGAATACGCATCCGGATGCGACGTTCTTCCATCGCGCCGGCTGGAAGCGCGTGATCGAAGCGGCCTTCGGTCATCGCACGCATTTCATGCTGGCCGAGCGGGGCGGCGAGATCGTGGGCGTGCTGCCGCTGGCCGAAATCCGCAGCCGCCTGTTCGGCCACAGCCTGGGCGCGCTGCCGTTTTGCGCCTATGGCGGCATTCTCGCCGATCACGATGCCGCCTGGCGCGCACTCGACGAGGCGGCCCAGGCCCTGGCCGTGCGCCTCGAGGTCGGTGCGCTCGAATACCGCAATCGGGCGGCCCAGCATGCCCACTGGCCGACCAAGGAGCTGTACGTCACCTTCAGGAAAGCCATCGAGCCCGACGTCGAAGCCAACATGAATGCCATTCCGCGCAAGCAGCGCGCGATGGTGCGCAAAGGCATCAAGGCCGGCCTGGCGGGAGAAATCGACCCCGACACCACACGATTCTTTCAGGCCTATTCGGCAAGCGTGCATCGCCTGGGCACACCGGTATTCTCGCGCAGGTTCTTTCGCCTGTTGAAGGAAGAGTTTGGCGACGAGTGCGAGGTGCTCACCATTACGCTGGAAGGAAAGGTCATCGCCAGTGTGATGTCGTTCTACTTCCGCGACGAAGTGCTGCCGTATTACGGCGGCGGCGTCGACGCCGCGCGGGCGGTGGCCGGCAACGACTTCATGTACTGGGATCTGATGCGGCGCGCCTGCGAGCGTGGTGTCAAGGTGTTCGACTTCGGCCGCAGCAAGCGCGGTACCGGCTCATTCGACTTCAAGAAGAACTGGGGCTTCGAGCCGGCACCACTGTATTACGAATACTTTCTGGTCACCGACAGCGACGTTCCCGAGATCAATCCGCTCAACCCCAAATACCGCCTCTTCATCCAGGCCTGGAAGAAAATGCCGCGGGCGCTGGCCAATGTCATCGGGCCGCACATCGTCAAGAATCTGGGATAGGGCGTGGCTCAAGTCTTGGACGCCGCCGGCCCTCACCCCGCCCTCTCCCCCAATGGGAGAGGGAGCGAACGTCTCGCTGCGCGAGGCCCAAACCGATGAACGAAGGCCTGCTGTTTCTCGCGCACCGCATTCCGTTCCCGCCCAACAAGGGCGACAAGATCCGTTCGTTCCATCTGCTGCGGCACCTGAGCGCGCGCCACGCCATCCACCTCGGCGCTTTCGTCGATGATCCCGGCGACTGGCAGTATGCCGACGCATTGCGGCCCTATTGCGCCTCGATCAAGCTGTTGCCGTTAAAGCCGCGGCGCGCCAGGCTGGCGAGCCTGAGTGGTCTGCTCACCGGCGAGGCATTGACGCTGCCTTACTATCGCAGCCGTGAACTCCGGCGCTGGGCAGCCGATCTGGCCGGCTCCGGAACGGTGACGCGCGGGCTGGCGTTTTCCTCGGCGATGGCGCAGTTCATGCCGGCGACGCTGTCCCGCCGCGTGCTCGACATGGTCGACGTCGATTCCGACAAGTGGAGCCAATACGCCCCGACGCAACGCTGGCCCATGTCCCGGCTTTATGCGCGCGAAGGCCGCAGGCTGGCGGCATGGGAAGCGCAGGTGGCGCAGGATTTCGACGCCACGCTGCTGGTTTCGGAGGCCGAGGCGGCGCTGCTCCAGCGCCGCGTCCCGCAGGCGCGCCACAAGATCGGCGCATTCGAGAACGGCGTCGATGCCGACTACTTCTCGCCGGCACGCGACTATCCGGATCCCTATCCGCCCGGCGTGCCGGGCGTGGTGTTTACCGGCGCGATGGATTACTGGCCGAATGTCGACGCCGTCAGCTGGTTTGCCGAGCGCATCTTTCCGGCCATCCGCCAAGCCGTGCCGGCCGCCCAGTTCACCATCGTCGGCAGCCGGCCGACGGAAGCCGTCCTGGCGCTGGCGCGTCAGCCCGGCGTCGTGGTCACCGGCGGCGTGCCCGACGTGCGGCCCTATCTGGCGCACGCCGCGTGCGCCGTGGCGCCCTTGCGGATTGCGCGCGGCATCCAGAACAAGGTGCTGGAGGCGATGGCGATGGCGCGTCCGGTCGTGGTCACCGCGCAGGCGGCGGAAGGGCTCCGCGCCGAGGCCGGACGCGACTTCCTGCTGGCGCAGGATGAAGCCGGCCTGGCGGACGCCGTCACCGCGCAGTTGCAGGCGCGAACCACCAACGCCCAGGCGCGTGCCTGCATCCTGGCGCGTTACGACTGGGCGCGTAATCTGTCGATGATCGATGCCCTGTTCGATGCGACCTCCGCCGCATCCCCTGTCATGGAGACGTGCCCCGCATGAGTGCCCTGCCCGAGACCCTTCCCGTGACCCCGCCGCGTACCGGCTGGGCGCTGCCCGCCGGTGTGACGATAGGCGTCCTGCTGATCCTGACCGCCATCTTCTGGCCGACTTTTCTTTCGATGGAAGAAGTGTGGGCGCGTTCCGAAACCTTTGCCCATGGCTACCTGATCGTTCCCATCAGCATCTGGCTCATCTGGCGCAAGCGTGACGAGCTGGCGCGAATCCGGCCACGCACGGACCTGCGCGGCCTGTTCCTGCTGGCGGCGGCCGGCGTCGGCTGGCTGCTGGCCGACGCCGGCAGCGTGAACGTCGTCGCCCAGTTCGCATTCATCGCCATGCTGATCGCCGCGGTATGGACCCTGCTCGGCGCGGCGTTCGTGCGGGCGGCGTTTTTCCCCCTGATGTTCCTGTTTTTCGCGGTGCCGATGGGCGAGTTCCTGATCCAGCCGCTGATGGGCGTGACCGCCGATTTCACGGTCTCGATGCTGCAGGCCACCGGCATTCCGGTCTACCGCGAGGGTACGTTCTTCAGCATCCCCAGCGGCGACTGGTCGGTGGTGGAAGGCTGTTCCGGCCTGCGTTACCTGATCGCCTCGGTGACGCTCGGCGTGCTGTATGCCTACCTCACCTACCGCTCGTGGAAGCGGCGTGTGCTGTTCTCCGTCGCGGCGATGATCGTGCCGGTATTCGCCAACAGCGGGCGGGCCTTCATGATCGTGATGATCGCCCACCTGTCCGACATGAAGCTGGCGCTCGGCGTCGATCACTACATCTACGGCTGGGTGTTCTTCGGCATCGTCATGCTGCTGCTGTTCTGGATCGGCGGTTTCTGGCGCGAGGACGGCCAGGCGGAGCCTGGTTCGCCGCAGCCTGTCGCGCCGACGGCTGTGACAGGAACGGCTGCCGCGCCGCGGCCGATCCTGCCGGCAGCCTTGCTGGCACTGGGCGTGGCCGGCCTGTGGCCGCTGTATGCGCACTGGCTCGAGTCGCGTCCGCTGCCCGACATGCCCGCCTTGCAGATCGAGGCGGCCGGCGGCTGGCAACCCGCGGAGACCTTTACCACCTGGGTGCCGCACTGGATCGGCGCCGATCGCCAACTGCGCCGCGCCTATGCCCAGGCGGGGCACCAGGTGTTGCTGGAAATGAACTACTACGCGACCCAGCGGCAGGGGGCCGAACTCGTCAACTCGCAGAATTACATGATCAGGCAGAAAGACCCGGCCTGGTCGAATGTCGACGAGTCGATCGTCAGCGTGCAGATCGGCGGGAGTGCGCGACAGGTCCGACAGGCCAGGATGCGTGGGAGCAATGGCCAGCGCCTGCTGGTGTGGCAGTGGAACCTGATCGATCAGCGTCCGGTCGTCAACGACTATCTCGCCAAGCTGATCCTCGCGCTCGACAGGGTGCGGCTGGCACGGGACGACGGCCTCTCGGTGCTGATCGCCACGCCCTACCAGAATACCGACATCCATACCGCAACCGCCACGCTGGCACGTTTTGCGGCGGACATGGAACCCGGAATGGCCCGTTCGCTCGATCAGGTTGATGGACCGTGACGGCCCATATCGTGCATGTCATTCATCGTTTCGATACGGGCGGGATGGAAAACGGCATGGTCAACCTGTTCAACACCCTGTCGCCGCAACATTATCGGCACACGGTGGTCGCCCTCACCGACTTCAGCGATTTCCGCCATCGCATCACGGCCCAGACGGTCGAGTTTCATGCGCTGCATCGGGCACCGGGACACGGTCTCGGCTGGGTCGTGCGGCTCTGGAAACTGCTGCGCCAGATCAGGCCCGATCTGGTGCACACCCGCAATCTGGCCGCACTGGAAGCGCAATTCGTCGCGGCCGCTGCCGGAATCCGTGCCACCGTGCATGGCGAACACGGACGCGATGTGTTCGACCTGCACGGCCGCAACTGGAAATACAATCTGCTGCGTCGCGCCGCACGGCCTTTCGTGACGAATTACATAGCCGTGAGCCGGGATCTCGAAACCTGGCTGCGTACGACCATCGGTGTGATGCCGCGCAAACTTCACCAGATCTACAATGGCGTGGACAGTGAGAAGTTCCACCCGCGGACGGGTCCGCGCCCGCAATCCATTCATCCGGAAAGCGTGGTCTTTGGCGCGGTGGGGCGCATGGTTGCGGTCAAGGATTACCCTGCGCTGACCCGTGCATTCATCCAGTTGATACGCGACCAGCCCGACCGCTCCAGGCATGCGCGGCTGGTCATTGTCGGCGAAGGCCCCGAACGGGCGACCTGCGAGCAATTGCTGCGGCAGGCCGGGATCGCGCATCGGGCCTGGCTGCCGGGCGAACGCCACGACGTGGCCGCCATCATGCGGACGTTCGACGTGTTCGTGCTTTCGTCCAGAAACGAAGGCATCTCCAATACCATACTCGAAGCCCAGGCAAGCGGGCTGCCGGTGATCGCCACGGCGGTGGGCGGTAATATCGAACTGGTCGAGGATGGCGTCAACGGAACCCTGGTCCGGCCAGGCGACGTGGCCGATATGGCACAGGCATTGCTAGGTTATCTGGATGCCCCGGCGCGCATGACCGAGCATGGCGGCCATGCGCGGCGTCAGGTCGAACAGCGTTTCAGCATTCCGGCCATGGCCGAGGCCTATGCTGCGGTGTACGAAAAAACACTGGGATACAAGGCGCTGAGGCACCGCCAAACAGCCTGAAAATCCGACAGGAACACGAGGAAGAAAGAACACGTATGTGCGGCATCACCGGTATTTTCGATCTTGGCGGCGAGAACGACATTTCGCGCGAACTGCTGCATCGCATGAACGACACCCAGTTTCATCGCGGCCCCGACGAAGGCGGCCTGCATCTGGAACCCGGCGTGGGGCTGGGACACCGGCGCCTGTCCATCATCGACCTGTCGACCGGCCAGCAGCCGCTGTTCAACGAGGACGGCTCGGTGGTCGTCGTGTTCAATGGCGAAATCTACAATTTCCAGCAACTGGTTCCCGAACTGGAAGCGCTCGGCCACGTCTTCCGCACCCATTCCGACACCGAAGTCATCGTCCACGCCTGGGAGGCCTGGGGCGAAGCCTGCGTCGCGCGTTTTCGCGGCATGTTCGCGTTCGCGCTGTGGGACCGCAAGCGGGAAACCCTGTTCGTCGTGCGCGACCGCTTCGGCGTCAAGCCGCTGTATTACGCCTTCCTCGATACGGGAGAATTCATTTTCGGCTCCGAATTGAAGTCGCTGATGGCGCACCCCAGCCTGGCACGCGATATCGATCCGCTGGCGGTCGAGGACTATTTCGCCTACGGCTACGTGCCGGAGCCGCGCACCATCTTCAAGCGGGCGTACAAGCTGCCACCCGGTTTCACGCTTACGCTCAAACGCGGCCAGGCGCGCGCGTTGCCGAAGCAGTACTGGGACATGCCGTTCACCCCGGTGGCGGTGAAGGACGAAGCGGACGCAATGGACGAACTGGTGGCGCGCATGAAGGAGTCGGTCCGTCTGCGCATGATCGCCGACGTGCCGCTCGGCGCCTTCCTGTCGGGCGGGGTCGATTCCAGCGCGGTGGTGGCGATGATGGCGACGCAGTCCGCCACGCCGGTGAACACCTGCTCGATCGGCTTCGACGACCCGGCGTTCAACGAAATCGAATTCGCGCAGCAGGTGGCCGATCGCTACCGCACGCGGCATCACGTCGAAACCGTCGCCGCCGACGACTTCAGTCTGGTCGGCCGGCTCGCCCAGGTGTATGACGAACCGTATGCCGACTCGTCCGCGCTGCCGACCTACCGGGTGTGCGAACTGGCGCGGAAGCACGTGAAAGTCGCGCTGTCGGGCGACGGCGGCGACGAACACTTCGCCGGTTACCGGCGCTATCGCTGGTTCCGCTACGAGGAACGCATGCGCGCGGCGATGCCGCTGATGCTGCGCCGCCCGTTGTTCGGTGCACTCGGCCGTCTGTATCCCAAGGCCGACTGGGCACCCAAGGTCTTCCGCGCCAAGACCACTTTCGAGGCGCTGGCGCGCGATACGGTCGAAGGCTATTTCCACGGCGTCTCGCTGCTCTCCGATGCGCAACGCAGACAGCTGTTCTCGCCGTCGTTCAAGCGCGAGCTGCAGGGCTACCAGGCGGTGGACGTGCTGCGCCGTCATGCCGCAGTCGCACCGACTGACGATCCCTTGTCGCTGGTGCAGTATCTCGACATGAAGACCTATCTGGTCGGCGACATCCTCACCAAGGTCGACCGCGCCAGCATGGCGCACGCGCTCGAAGTACGCGAACCGCTGCTCGATCATGAACTGATGGGCTGGGTGTCGGGCCTGCCGGTCGATCTGAAACTGCGCGGCACCGAAGGCAAATATCTGCTGAAGAAAGCCATGGAGCCCTATCTGCCACGCGACGTGCTGTACCGCAGGAAAATGGGCTTCTCGGTGCCGCTGGCCGCCTGGTTTCGCGGCCCGCTGGCCGCCACCCTCCGCAGCGTGGTGCTCGGCGAACGGCTGGCGTCCACCGGCCTGTTCAACCAGGACTATCTGCGCGAAGTGGTCGAGGCGCACCAGTCCGGCCGGCGCGACTATTCGGTGATTCTGTGGACGGTGCTGATGTTCGACGCCTTCCTCGGGCAGGTGCTGGGACTGGACGAGGCGGAAAGGCGGGCGGCATGATGAAAACCGTTGCACCACAGCGGCACCGAGGCACCGAGCCAGGCAGTTTGGCGCATGCCGGCAGGCTTGAGGTGCGCGCTGGCGGCATGTTGAACAGGCGGCCCCGATTCAAAAAATCTCTGTGCCTCGGTGTCTCCGTGGTGAATGCATTCCGATGAAAATCCTGCACGTCTTCGACCATACCCTGCCGCTGCATTCCGGCTATACCTTCCGCAGCGCGGCGATTCTGCGCAACCAGCGAAAAATGGGCTGGGAGACCTGGCACCTGTCCGGCCCCAGGCAGATCGATTGCACGCTGATGGAAGAGGACGCCGACGGCCTGCATTTCTATCGCACGCCGAAGCCGAGCGGGTGGCTGTCACGCCTGCCCGGCGGCGAGCCGTTCGCCGTGATGGGCGCCATCGAAAAACGCCTGCTGGCGCTGGCCAGGGAATTGCAACCCGACGTGATCCACGCGCATTCGCCGGTGCTGGATGCAGTGCCGGCGATCCGCGTCGGCCGCAAGCTGGATATTCCGGTGGTCTATGAAATCCGCGCTTTCTGGGAAGATGCCGCGGTCGATCACGGCAGCACGCATGAGGGCAGCCTGCGTTACCGGCTCACCCGCGCGCTGGAAACCTGGGCGGTGAAGCATGCGGATGCCGTCACCGTCATCTGCGAAGGCCTGCGCAGCGATCTCGTCGCGCGCGGCATTGCGCCCGGCAGGATCACGGTCATTCCCAATGCGGTCGATCTCGACAAGTTCGCCGTCGGCGGCAAGCCGGATGCCGAACTGAAAATGAAACTGGGGCTCGGCACCAGCCGCGTGCTCGGCTTCATCGGCTCGTTCTACGCCTACGAAGGCCTCGATCTGCTGATCGCCGCCTTGCCGACGATCCTCAAACAGATGCCCGACGTGAAAGTGCTGCTGGTCGGCGGCGGGCCGCAGGATGCCGCGCTGAAACAACAGGTGATGGCGCTCGACCTGAAGGAGCGCGTGATCTTCACCGGCCGCGTGCCGCATGGCGAAGTGAACCGTTATTACGACCTGGTCGATGTGCTGGTGTATGCGCGTCACCCGATGCGCCTGACCGAGCTGGTCACGCCGCTGAAGCCGCTGGAGGCTATGGCACAGGGGCGACTGATGGTGGCCTCCGATGTCGGCGGCCACAAGGAATTGATCCAGGACGGCAAGACCGGCGTGCTGTTCCGCGCCGGCCAGGCCGGCGATCTGGCCAGCAAGGTGGTGGCGCTGCTGAAGTACGAGCAGGGTTGGGACAGCATGAAGCGCAACGGCCGCCAGTTCGTGGAATCCGAACGCAACTGGCCGGCCAGCGTGGCGCGCTATCGCAGCGTATACGGCAACCTCGTCAAACCGGGGATGGAGACGGCGCTTGGCTGACGGAGGGATCACCGATACCGGCCGCCTCGACCTGGTCGTGTTCAGTTCGCTGTTCCCCAGCGCGGCCCGTCCCGCCGCGGGGCTGTTCATCCGCGAACGCATGTTTCGCGTGGCGCGGCAGCGGCCGCTCGCCGTTGTCTCGCCGCAGGCCTGGTTTCCCGGGCAGTCGCTGATCCGCCGATGGCGCCCCGGCTACCGCACGCAGGCGCCGGCGCTGGAAATCCAGCAGGGCATCCGCGTCTATCATCCGCGCTTTCTGGCGCTGCCCGGCCTGCTGCGCCGGCTCGACGGGGCGTCGATGGCCTTGTGCAGCTTTTTCCTGGTGCGGCGTCTGCGGCGCGAAGGCGCACGGCTCATCGATGCGCATTTCGGCTACCCGGACGGCGATGCGGCGGCCCGGCTGGGGCGCTGGCTCGGCTTGCCGGTGACGCTGACCTTGCGCGGCACCGAGGTGCCGCACAGCCGCGATCCGGTCTTGCGCCGCCAGTTGATACGCACACTCGGCGCGGCGGCGCGGGTGTTCTCGGTGTCCGGTTCGCTGCGGCAACTGGCGCTGGAACTGGGGGTCGAGGCCGGCAAGACCGAAGTCGTCGGCAACGGCGTCGACACGCAGGTTTTCCATCCCGTCGATCGCGCGGCCGCGCGCGTCCGCTACGGGCTGCCGGAGCGGGCGCGGGTGCTGATCTCGGTCGGCGGTCTGGTCGAGCGCAAGGGCATGCACCGCGTCATCGACTGTTTACCGCCGCTCATGGCACGGCATCCGGATCTGCACTACCTCATCGTTGGAGGGGGCGGCGGCGAGGGCGACCTGCGCGCCGAACTCGACGCGCAGGTCGCCCGGCTGGGGCTGGCCGGACGCGTGCATTTCCTTGGCACGCTGCCGCCCGACGCACTCAAATGGCCGCTGTCGGCGGCCGATGTGTTCGTGCTGGCCACCCGCAACGAAGGCTGGGCGAACGTGTTCCTCGAAGCCATGGCCTGCGGCCTGCCGGTCGTCACCACCGCTGTCGGCGGCAACGCGGAAGTGGTCTGTGGTGACGAACTCGGCAGCATCGTGCCGTTCGGCGACGCCGCGGCGCTGCGGCAGGCACTGGACGCCGCGCTCGACAGGAACTGGGATCGTGCCGCGATCATCGATTACGCCCAGGCCAACCAGTGGGACACGCGCGTGGCGCAACTGCTGCGCGCGTTCGATGCCCTGCTGGCGGCATCCGATCCTGCCGCCCGGCCCGCGCCGGCGGCCGCCGGGCAATGAGCCCCGCCAAACCGGCGACCGGCCACGACGCGCGCAGCGTGGCGATGCGGGTGCGGCACGCGCTGTGGCGCCATGCCAAGGCGTGGCGCCAGCGTCTGCGCCCGCGTCCGGTCGCCCGGCATGTATTCGTGGCCGGCATGCAGCGTTCCGGCACCAATCTGCTGATGGATGTGCTGGATGCCAGCGCGGCCACCCGGGTGTTTCACGAGACCGATCCGCGTGCCTTCGAACGCTATGAAATGCGCGACCCGGCGGTCATCCGGCAGCTGGCGCAGTCGAGTCCGGCGCCGGTGTTCGTGATCAAGGCGCTGTGCGAACTCGACCGCCTCCCGGAACTGATGAGCCTGTTCGCGCCTTCCCGGACGCTCTGGCTGGTGCGCGACTGGCGCGACAGCGTCCATTCGGCGATCCGTTCCTTCGGCAATTTCGTGCCGCAATGGCAGCGCCTGGCGCACGGCGATGCGAACGACTGGCGCGGACGCGGCATGTCGCCGGCGACCCGTGAACTGCTGATGGCCTTGTACCGCGCCGATGCGAGCGAAGCGGAGGGCGCCGCGATCATGTGGTTCTATCGCAATGTGCTGTTCTTCGAGCATCGATTGGCGGCGGACCCGCGCGTGCGCGTGGTGTTCTACGAGGCGCTGGTCCAGCAGCCGATGCGCGAGGTCGCGGCGGTCTACGACTTCCTCGAATTGTCGGGATTCAGCGCCGCCATCGCGGGGCGTATCCATGCGCGCTCGGTCAGGCACCGCAGTCCGCCGGACATCTCGCCAGCCGTCGCCGCCCTGTGCGACGAACTGCTGGCGCGTTTCAAGGCACTGCCCTTGCGGGGCCGGACATGAGCGTTCCGGCCTGGCTCGCCCGCAACGTGTTCCGCCTGCAGGAGGCGGCGCTGCATCGCCCCACGTTCTCCGTGCTGGAGGAACTCGAGCGTACGCAGTGGCTGTCGCGGGAAGACATGCTGGACTACCAGACCGGGCATCTCAATGTGCTGTTGCAAACCGCGCTGGCGCACAGCCCCTGGCATGCCGCCCGGCTGCATGCCGCCGGGCTGGCCGAAACCGTCCAGGCCGGCGCGGTGCTGCCGGGCGATCTGGCGCGCCTGCCGACGATGGACAAACGCGATGCGCGCGAGAACGTCGAACAACTGGTGTGGCGTGGCGTACCGGGCGGCGTGTTTCCCTATACGACAGGCGGCTCCAGCGGCGAACCGCTGATTTTCCATTTCGGCCGCGCGCGCCAGGCCGCGGATGCGGCCGGACGGCTGCGTGCGCGGTGCTGGTGGGGCGTGGCGCCCGGCGAGCGCGAGGTCTACCTGTGGGGCGCGCCGGTGGAATTGAGCAGGACCGATCGCATCAAGACCCTGCGCGACCGGCTGGTCAACCAGCTGCTGCTGAATGCGTTCGCCATGTCGCCTGCGTGCATGGACGATTATCTGACTGCCATGCAGGCCTGGAACCCGAAAGCAATCTATGGCTATGCCAGCAGCCTGGCGTTGCTCGCGGCGCATGCCGGAGCGCGCGGCGCCCGGCTTCGGCTACCCGCGCTGCGCGTGGTCAGCACCACCGGCGAGCCCTTGTTCCCGCATCAGCGTGAACTGATCGAACGGGCGTTCGGGGTGCCGGTCTCGGTCGAATACGGCGCGCGCGATGCCGGTCTGATGGCCTTGCAGTCGCCGGATGGGGCGCTGCTGCAGATGAGCGAAACGCACCTGATCGAGGTGCTCGACGCGGCGGGCCGTCCGGCGGAGGAAGGCGAGGCGGTGATCACCAGCCTGGTGTCGGCCGCCCAGCCGTTCATCCGCTACCGCACCGGCGATGTGGTGCGCCAATCGGGCCGCAGCGACCCGGGCGGGCGCGGCCTCACGGTGCTGGATGCCGTGGTGGGGCGGCAGACCGATTTCATCCTTGCCGCCGACGGTCGCATCATGCATGCCCTGGCGGTGATCTATGTGCTGCGCGCGGTGCCGGGTGTGGGACAGTTCAAGCTGATCCAGCATGCGATCGACCGCCTCGAAGTGCAGGTCGTGCCGGATGCGCGCTGGAACGATGAAGCGCGCGCAACCGTGATCCGGGGGTTGCGGGCCCGTCTGGGCACGACGCTGGCCGTCGAGGTCCGCTTGCTGGACGCGATCGCGCCGGAAGCGTCGGGCAAGCATCGCTACGTGGTGAGCCATGTTCCCGTACACGGCGCGCTGGCGCAGGCCGCTCGATGAGCACCCCGAGCCTGAAGCCGCAAGGCTGGCCCGATCCTGCCGCACGCGGTCGCGGCACCCCGGCTACACGGTATTTTCCCGATGACTTGATGACGGATCGGTCAGGCATCATCATTCCGCCCGTCGTGCAGAAAACCGGACCCGCATGAGAGACCTGTTCATTACCGGCCTGATTTTCGGCCTGCTGCCTTTCGTCTTCAAACGCCCCTGGCTGGGTATTCTGCTGTGGTCGTGGCTGGGCTACATGAACCCGCACCGGCTGGCATGGGGGTTCGCCTACAACATGCCGTTCTCGATGATCGTCGGCGGAGCCACCATCCTTGCTTTCCTGGCGTCGAAGGACAAGAAGGAGATGCTGTGGACGCGTGAAGTCGTCGTCCTGCTGATCCTGACCGGCTGGATGCTGTTCACCACTTTCTTCGCCTTCTATCCAGACCTGGCATGGTTCCAGTGGGACAAGGTCTGGAAGATCATGCTGATGGTCCTGCTCACGGTGCTGATCATCAACGAGCGCTACAAACTGCACTGGCTGGTCTGGGTGATTGCCCTGTCGTTCGGGTTTTATGGCATCAAGGGCGGGATCTTCACCATCATCAACGGCGGGGTCTACCGGGTCCAGGGGCCGACCGGCACCTTTGTCGGCGGCAACAACGAAATGGCGCTGGCGCTGGTGATGACGATTCCGCTCATCCGCTATCTGCACCTGCAGGAAACCCGCAAGTGGCTCAAGATCGGGCTGGCCAGCGCCATGGTGCTGACCGGCGTCGCGGCCATCGGCAGCCAGTCGCGCGGCGGCATGCTGGCAATGGTGGTGATGGGCCTGTTTCTGTGGCTCAAGAGCCGCAACAAGATCGTCACCGGCTTTTACATGGTGATCGCCGTGGCCATCATGGCGTCGATCATGCCGCAGGCATGGTACGACCGCATGAACACGATCAAGACCTATCAGGAGGACCAGTCGGCGCAAGGCCGGATCAATGCCTGGCACACCGCGTACAACGTGGCGAAGAGTCACATCACCGGTGGCGGGTTCGACATGTTCCAGCCGCCCACCTTCCGCCAGTATGCGCCCGACCCCTGGAACGTCCACGATGTGCACAGCATCTATTTCGAGATGATGGGCGAGCAGGGATACATCGGGCTCGCGCTGTTCCTCCTGCTGGGGGTGCTGGCGTGGCTCCGGGCGCAACAGATCATCAAACGATGCAAGCACGATCCCGAGCGGAAATGGGCGGCGGACCTGGCGGCCATGATCCAGGTGAGCCTGATCGGTTATGCGGTGGCCGGGGCATTCCTGGGCATGAGCCATTTCGACCTGCCCTATCATTTGATGATCATCCTGGTGCTGGCGGCCAAATTCTCCGGTGCCCTGACCAAATCCGCGGCGGCCGAGGACCGTGCCCGGGGCCGGGCCTTGCCTCATCCGTCGAGCCGCTTCGGTTCGGAGCATGCCGGACCGGGGGGCTGAGCAGCGCGTGCAGGGATGTCGTCTGCGCCTGCCTCCAGGCCTGGGCGGGGCCTTCTGGATGGCGACGCTGCTGCTGGCTCTGGCTGAACTCGCGCTGCACAGCGAGACCGTGATGTTCCAATACCGTGCGGTGTTCGCCGTCGGCCGCGCCTACGACAAGCTGTTTGAAGTCGAACGCCGCCCGCCGCCGGTTCTTTTCATCGGCAACAGCCGGACCGACAACGGGATCGACCCGCAGACGGTGGATCGGGTCGGGCTCCACGCCCGGCCGGGTTTCAATCTGGGCTTGCCGGGCGCCAATGCCATCGTGTATCAGGGTGAAATCCGGCGCCTGGATGATCGCAAGCTGTTGGGAAAAACGGCCATTCATACGGCGGTGTTCGGTCTGGATGAAAGCGCCCTGCAGGAAGACAACTCGCTCGGCTACATCAGTTTTCTTGCCGACCGGCGCGCTCTGTGGGATGCCGGCCGCTATCGCGACTGGCTGGCAAGCCTGCTGCGGCTGTGGTCATACAGCGGCAATCTTCGCGAACTGCGCGAACCGGACAAGGCGCTGCGCTTCGTCGAGGCCAGCGTGCGTTCGCTCGACCCGGTGGGGGGCGCGGCAGCGGCGTATCGGGGCTATCGGGCGGGATTCGGCGCGGCCCAGAATGCGGGCCAGGTGGCGCAACAGGAAAGCGTGGCCTTGCACCCTCCGGCACCGGCCGTCGAGCACTTTCTGTGGCAGGCGATCGATCTGCTGCAGGCGCGCGGCGTGCGGGTATTCGTCACCCTGCCGCCCTTGCGCGATCGCCCCTCGGCCTTTGTCGATCCTCGCCCCGAGGCCACCCCCTACCGGGCATTGCTGGACCAGCTGCGGCAACGCGGCGTGGTGGTTTTACCCGTGCCAACGGGTTTCACCCCTGACGATTTCATCAACGCAGGCCATTTGAACGACCGGGGCGCGCAGCGCTACAGCGCCGAACTGGGGCGTCAGCTCGCCACCTGGCAGGATCGATAGGCATGCTGTTCAGCTCCCCGACTTTCCTGCTGTTCTTCGCCGTGCTGCTGATGTTCTACGCCGGGGCGCGCGATTATCGTGAACGTGCCGCCGTCATCCTGGTCGGCAGCCTGATTTTCTACGCATCCTGGAAGCCCGCCTATCTCATCCTGCTGGCGGCGTCGGTCAGCCTCAATTACCTGATCTACGCGGGCCTGTCGGCCACGCGCAGCAGGCGGTTGCTGGTGATGGGGCTGGTGCTGAACCTCGGATTCCTGGGCGTCGTCAAGTATCTCGGGATGGCCCTGGACAGCCTGTGGGCGCTCGGCACCTGGTCCGGCCTGCCGGTGGGCGCCGCGCCGCCCGGTTGGGCGGACTGGGCGCTGCCGCTGGGCATCAGCTTTTATACTTTCCACATGCTGTCGGTGATGATCGACGTCTACCGCGGCGAATGGACGCACCGTATTTCCTTCCGCGCCTGGTGGCTGTACGTGACCTTCTTTCCGCACATGATCGCCGGCCCCATCCTGCGCGCGTCCGAACTGGTCGAACAGCTGGAATCCCTGCAGCCGTTGAAGGCGGAATTCGTCAAACTGGGCGCACTGGTGTTCATGGCGGGTCTGGTCAAGAAGGTCCTGTTCGCCGACAATCTTTCGCTCCTGACCGACGACCTGTTCAGCCGCCCCGACATGCTGGACGTCTACCTGGCCTGGCTCGCCACGACGTCCTTTGCGCTTCAGATCTATTTCGACTTTTCCGGCTACAGCGAAATGGCCATCGGCCTGGCGCTGATGTTCGGCGTGACGCTGCCGCGCAATTTCCGTCATCCCTACACCAGCCGCAGCGTGCGCGAATTCTGGCAGCGCTGGCACATCACCCTGTCGCGCTGGCTGCGTGATTACCTGTATTTTTCGCTCGGTGGCAGCCGGCGCGGCAAGTCCCGCAACCTGGCCAACCTGATGATCACGATGCTGCTGGGCGGGCTCTGGCACGGCGCTGCCTGGACCTTCGTGTTCTGGGGATTCCTGCATGGCGCGTATCTGGTGCTGCATCGCCTGCTGCTCGACTGCTATGCGCGGCTGGGCGTGCGGGCGAATTCCGTTGGCGCGCGCGCGCTGTCCTGGCTGGGCTGGCCGGTGACGCTGGCGCTGGTGTGGATCAGCTGGGTGTTCTTCCGGGCGCACTCGTTTCACGACGCGTGGACCATCACGGCGGCGATGCTGGGACTGGGCCATGCGACCGACGTCGCACCGGTACGCGGCTATGTGCAGTGGCTGGTATGGGGCAGTCTGCTGCTTGCCCTGCTGGAGCCGTCCATCGAACGGTTCCTGAAGCAAGGCCTGCAGCGCTGGGGACACCTGCATTTCACGCTGCGCGGCACGGCCTACGCAGGGCTGGCGCTGGCGCTCATTGTCTTGGGCGGCAGCAGCCAGAAATTCATCTACTTCGATTTCTGAGCCGGTTGGCCGGCGTTCGCCTCAGTGTCCGTTCGCCTGCAGCCATTGCTCCAGCATCATGGTCACCCAGATCATCACGCCGTAGTAGCTGGCGTGCGGTCCACGCTGCATGGCCAGCATATGGTCGAGGTAGGCCGGCTGGATCCAGCCGCGCCGCTTGAAATCCGCGAGGCTGTCGCCGACGAGGTCGCCGAGCGGGGCGTATTGGTTGCTCCACACGCCGAACGGCAGACCGAAGCCGTGCTTGCTCTTGTTGATGATTTTCTCGGGCAGCAGGTCGCGCAGGGCTTCCTTGAAGAACCAGCGCAGCATCTGGCCGCGCACTTTGTCATCCACCGGCAGATGGTTGGCAAAGGCGACCATGCGGTCGTCGAGCAGCGGATAGTGCACTTCGATGCCGGCCGCTTCGGTCATCGTGCCGACCTTGCGCAGGTCGTTGTCGGCCAGGGTGAACTTCAGATCCAGATGCATCATGCGGTTGATGTAATGGTCCGACGCGGTACGTTCATAGACTTCGGTGAGGGCGGCATCCGCCGATGAAGGCTCGACGGCCTGGATGAACTCCGCAGCGAGAATCTGGTCGAGCGGCGTGCGGTGCAGGAAGTTGTAGCTTTCCAGGCGCAACGGCAGCCCCATGTTGGCCTGACGCACGTAGCTTTTCAGCTTGGCCAGCGGAAAGCGGTCGGACAAGCCGGGCAGATGGGCGATCGGCTCCACCACGCCGCGCCGGATCGCCGCGGGCAGGCGAAAATAATTCTCGAACAGCCGTTGCCTGGCATAGCGCACGTTGCCGCCGAAGATTTCATCGCCGCCGTCGCCCGCCAGCATGTGTTCGAATCCCGCTTCGCGTGCGGCCCGGGCGCAGAAGTAGGTCGGCACCGCCGAATCGTTGCCGAACGGCTCGTCGTATTCGTGCGCGATGACGGGAATCGCCGTCACGATGTCGGCGGGCTTCAGATAATGCTCGTGGCTGCGGCTGCCGTAACGCTCGGCGGCGCAGCGCGCGTATTCCATTTCGTCGAATCCCGCGGCGTCGAAGCCGATGGAAAACGTATCGACCGGTGCGCCGCGCACGGCGGTGAGCGCGCCGACGACCGTCGAGCTGTCGGTGCCGCCGGACAGGAACGCCGCCGTGGAAGGGGCGTCGAGATCGCGTACCGCCTCGTCCAGCACGCTACGAAACTGGCTGCGCTGCGTGTCGTAGCCGGCGTCGATCGGGGCGTAGTCGGCCTGCCAGTAGAACGCGGTGCCGAGCCGGCCGTTTTTCAGCGTGAGCATTTGCCCCGGCAGCAGTTTGCGCACCCCCTGATAGAGGCTGCGTGGGGCCGGAATGGTGTGGAAATACAGATAGTCGTAAATCGCCTGGGGGTCGATGGTCCGTCCGATGGCGGGGTGGGCGGCGACGCTTTGCGCACTGCTGCCGAACACCAGATGGCCGCCTCGATAGGCATAACACAGGCGCTCCACGCCTGAGCGGTCGAGTACCAGACAGGCTTTTTTCTTGAGCGGTTCCAGCACGGCCAAAGCGAAATTGCCGTGCATCTGCGCAGGCAGGTTTTCGCCGTGCCGCAGCCAGCCGTGCGCCACGGCCGCCGCCGGGTGGCGGTCACGGGCGATGAAGGCCAGTTCCTCGTCGAGGAAAACCGGGCGTCCTGTCAGGGTGACGGCGAGGTCATTTTCAATGTGGAGGTCGGCTTTGCCGAAGCGCGAGCGCGCCGCGACGCCGAGCATCTGGCTGCTGTGTTCGTGCAGCGGGCTTTCGGGTGCCGGACTGGCCGCCCCGCTCATATGCCGGATGAGATCCTGATGCGCGCCGTGGTCGCCCAGCCAGCCAAAAATGCCATCCATATGTATGTGGTGTCGGAGTGATACGGGATAATGTCCGCCAATATAAACGAGCTGGCCGATTGGCACGAATCCTGTAGCCGTGTCGCGAGGCCGCACATCCATTCGACGGCGATGGACATCCCATGAGTTGGAATGAATTTCTTGAGAAGGTAGGCAAAACGCTGGCATTCCATGCGCGGCGAATGCGCCGCGCCCTGCGCCGGATGCGCTGGCGGCTTTCGCCGCGGCCGGCGGAGCGTCCCATCATCGTGGTCGGCTGCTCCCGGGCCGGCACCACCCTGGTCTACAAGACCCTGTCCGAATCGCGCGAAATCGGCAGCCTGCAGCGCGAGACCCACAATTACTGGATGGACCTGCATCCGCTGGCCGACAAGCACTGGGACACGCACGCGCTGGATGCGACCGATGCCAGCACAGCCGAACGCGACGACGTCAGCCGCTACTTCTACAGCTGGACCGGCCGTCATCGCTGGGTCGACAAGAACAACCAGAACGGACTCTGCGTTCCTTATCTTCGCGCGCTGTTTCCCGACGCCGTGTTCGTCTTCGTCAAGCGCGGCCCGGGCGACAACCTCAATTCGCTGATCGAGGGCTGGCGCAAACCCGACGAATTCGCCACCTGGTCGAACGACCTGCCGGCGAATGTGGCCGTGGAAAACGGGCAATTGAGGCAATGGTGTTTTTTCCTTTCCGAAGGCTGGCGCCAGTATGTGAACGCCTCGGTCGAGGACGTCGCCGCCTTCCAGTATGTCGCGGTCAACCGGGCCATCCTCGATGCCAGGGCCAGCGTCCCGGCCGGACAATGGGTCGAGGTGTTCTACGAGGATTTCCTGCGCGACCCGGTGGCGACGTTCCGCCGGGTATTCGAAGGCTGTGGCCTGACCTTCGATGCGCGTCTGCAGGCGCATTGCGCCGAGGTGCTCGACATTCCCTACAACGCGTTTTCCGAGATCCGTCTGGACAAATGGAAGGACGGCCGCAACCGGGAGCGGATCGAACGGGTGCTGCCGCGGGTGGCTGACGTGGCGGCGGAGATGGGGTATCGATGACCGTGCTGGCGCTGTTCCTGGCGATGCTGCTGCTGTTGTGGGCAGGCGTGCTGCTGGCGTTCGCCGGCCCGCTCGTCGCACGCTGGCGCGAACCGGTGCTGCGTCATCCCGTGCTCATCGTCGAAAGCGACGACTGGGGCGCGGGGCCATTGTCCCAGGCGGCTGCGTTGACGCGCCTGTCGGCCATGCTGCAGCGCATCCGCGACCGCAACGGCCGTGCGGCCGTGATGACGCTGGGCATCGTGCTGGAGGTGCCGGACGGCGCGCGCATCGCAGCCAGCCGTTTTGCGGCGTATCACGCCCTGGCGCTCGCCGACGAACGTTTCGCGGCGGTGCGCGCGGCGATGCAGGCAGGCATCGAGGCCGGGGTGTTTGCCCCG
>MKWM01000019.1:0-76521 GCA_001899765.1 Thiobacillus sp. 63-78 | reverse complement strand
GATTGGCTCGCCACGCCGGAACCCGCCGCGACCGAGGCGCTGCCCGCTCCCCTGCAGAGCCGCTGGATCGACGCGTCGGTCCTGCCGTCGCGCGCACTGCCGGGCGCGGCAATCGGGCAGGCCGTTGCCGCGGAAACGGCGGCCTATCGGGCCGTTTTTGGCCGCTTGCCGCAGGTGGCGGTGGCTACGACGTTCATCTGGAACGAAGCCGTCGAGGCAGCCTGGGCGCAGGCAGGGGTAGAAGTCGTCATCACACCCGGCCGGCGGGCCACCTGCCGCAACACGGCCGGCCAGCCTGCGTGCGTGGATGCGTCGATGCTGTCCGGCGAACGCTCGCGCGCCGGACCGCTCTACCTGGTGCGTGACGTGTATTTCGAACCCTCGCTGGGGCATGCGCCGCAGCGGTTGGCGGATGGGCTCAAGCTGCGTGCCCGGCAGGGGCGGGCATGCCTGGTGGAAACCCATCGTTTCAATTTCCTGCAGGCGGAAGCTGCCAGTCTGGCGGCATTCGAAGCCGGATTGAACGCCGCCGTGGCGGCCTGTCCGCGCGTGCGCTTTCTCACTCCGCTCGAACTGGCGCATGCGATCGAAAAACGGGATCCGGCCTGGATCGAAGGCCGTCTGCAACGTCGCCTGACGGTCTGGTGCGCGCGGCTGGACGAAATCCCGCGCTTCCGCCGGATCGCCCGTTTGAGCGGCCTGACGCTGCCGCTGGCGTGCCTGGGGCGTGCGGCATGAGCCCGCGTTTCTCGGTGGTCATTCCCGCATTCGACGCGGCCGCGACCCTGGCGCGCGCCATCGAATCGGTGCGTGGGC
Organism: Thiobacillus sp. 63-78; assembly: GCA_001899765.1. Classification (GTDB taxonomy): domain Bacteria; phylum Pseudomonadota; class Gammaproteobacteria; order Burkholderiales; family Thiobacillaceae; genus Thiobacillus. The sequence goes on along the minus strand of MKWM01000019.1, from coordinate 75,705 downwards.
AAAGCTGGCCGGTACATGAAATCATCGTGGTGGATGACGGTTCGACCGATGCCACGGCCGCGGTCGCGCGCCGGTTCGGCGAGGCGGTGCGCCTGATCGAGCAGCCCAATCGCGGCGTGGCGGCCGCGCGCAACGCGGGCGCGGCCGCCGCCACGGGCGACTGGCTGGCTTTTCTCGACGCCGACGACTGGTATGCGCCTGATCGTATCGAACGTCATGCGGCGTGGATCGCCGAGGATGCGACGCTGGATTGCCTGACGGGCGATTACGAATACCGCGATACGGACGGCAAGCTGCTTGGCACGTCGATGGCGCAGCACGAGTCGGGGCGCCTGATGCAGGCCAAGGCAGCCGGCGCCATGCGGGTGGTGATGGATGCGCCCGCGGAAATCGCGGCCTTCGTGGCCGATCATTTCGGCGACACGCACACGCTGTCGGTCCCGCGCGCCCGATTCATCGAACTGGGCGGCTACCCGGCCGGGTTCAAGGTCTGCGAGGATGTCCATTTCCTGACCCGGCTGGTGGCCAATAGTCGTCGTATCGGCGTAATCTGCGAAAGCCTGGGCGTGTACGTGATCCATGGTGGCAGCGCCACGCGCCGCGATCCGGTGGCGGCGCAGCGGGAGAATGTGCGCACGCTGTCCGATCTGACGCGGCTGGCCGAACGGTTTCCGGCACCGGTCAGGCAGGGCGTGGCGGACCGGATGTATGGCGCCCGCTACAATCTCGGCTGCGCCCTGAACAAGAGCGGCCGGCGGGTCGCGGCGGTCAGGGCCGTGCTGCCGATGCTGGCCGCGCGCCCCGGCTGGCGGAGCCTGCGGGCCGTGCTGTCGATGCTGACCGGCTGAGCATGCCGGCTTTGCCGGGCCCGTCCGCTACATGATTGAGAATATCCGGAGGGAAGATTTGCCTGGTCTGAACGAGGCCCTGAATGACATGAGTAGGGTATGCAGATCACTGTTGTAATCACGACTCACGATCGTCCCGAATTGCTGCGCGAGGCCATCGCCAGTGTCGAGGCGCAGCGCTTCGATGAATGGGATGCCATCGTGGTGGACGATGGATCCTGTCCTGCCGTGACGCTCGACCCTGTGCAGGCGGGGCGCATCAGGCTGCTGCGCAACGAGACCGCGCAAGGGCCCTCGGAAGCCCGCAATACCGGAATGCGGGCGGCGGCCGGCGAGGTGATTTTCTTTCTCGACGACGACGATCTGCTCGGTGCCGATGCGTTGGCACAGATCGATGCCGCTTTCCAGAGCGATGCGAATCTGAATGGCCTGTTCGTGAATGTGGAACCTTTCGGCAGCGATGCCGAGGGAACGCAGCACAATCAGACACAGGCCATGTCGCGTGTGCTGGGTAAGATGGACATGCGCCTGGAGTGTACGGAAGCCGTGTTGCGTCTTGATTCCGACCGGTTGTTCGGCGCATTGCTCGAGCGTATCCCGATGGCGTTTCAGCGGGTGGCGATCAAACGAAGCCAGTTGCAGAAAGTCGGGCTGTACAGCGGGAAAGGGTTCGAGGATCTGGAATGGTATTTCCGGGTGGCGCTTCGCTGCACATGCGGCCTGCTCGTGGCGCCCGGTTATCGCGTGCGATGCGAGGGACAGAGTTATTTCAGCCGGGCGGAGGAAAAACAACGCCTCATCGACACCATCATCCATATTCGTCAGGGACTTTTGAGTCTGGATGAGGTTGCCGCCACGCCGCTGCTCAAGCACATGACGACGGCTTCCCTGGCGAGCGCTCATTTCAACAAGGCCTATTACGCGTACCAGAATAACCTGCCCTTTCCCTGGCGCAATCTTTTTGACTCAACAGTCAATGGGCTGTACTGGCATCATTTCAGTCTGGCAGGGAAAGCGCTGAAGAACCGCATTCGCCAGGCGATCACGCGGCCGCATTAATGCGGGTTGTGAAGCGTGTGCCCGGCGGCGTGCGAGGGACGAAAGGGCCAGGTCGCGGCATGAATCGCCCGATTCGGGACAGGGCCGTTATCATTCAGGCCTGCGGCATTTCCAATCCCGCAGAAATTTCAGAATCGACAACTAACCGCCGCAGGCACCGATCACGCCATCCGGTCTGTCTTTCTCGCTCATCATGAATCGTCTGCTCGTCCTCACCGAACTCTTTCTCCCGACCAAGGGCGGTACGGCCGTGTGGGCGGCGGAGGTGTACAGGCGTCTCGGCGGCAAGGAAATCCATATCGTCACGGCCGATGTGACCGGTGCGGCGGCGGTGGACGCGGCGCACCCCAATACCCTTCACCGCCTGAGCCTCCGGCGCGTGGCCTGGCTGCGCCCCGAGTCGCTCGCGATGTACGCCCGTTTCTTCTTCCGCTCGTTGCGGCTGGCGTTCACGCACCGTTTCGATGCCGTGCATGCCTTCCGCGCCTTGCCGGAAGGGCTGGTGGCGTGGAGCGTGGCGCGGCTGACGTTCAGACCGGTGGTCATCTATGCGCACGGCGAAGAGCTCACCAGCTGGGGGCACGGCCGGAAATTCAGGACGATGCGGTTCGTCCTGCGCCACGCCGACCGGGTCGTCGCCAACAGCGACCATACGCGCGGCACCTTGCGGAGCATGGGCGTCGATCCGGCCCGCATCACGCTCATCTATCCCGGTGTCGACGTCTCGGTGTTCAGGCCGGGTCTGGACAGCACGGGCTTGCGTGAAAGTCTGGGGATCGGTGCGGACGAAAAGCTGGTGTTCTCGGTCGGCAGGCTGTCGCGCCGCAAGGGCTTCGATCAGACGATCCGGGCCGTGGCGCGATTACGCGCCGAAGGAATCCCGTTGCGCTATGTCATCGGCGGGATAGGCGAGGACGCCGATTATCTGGACGGCCTGATCCATGACCTTGGCTTGACGGGCGCGGTTCATCGCATTGGCCCGGTCAGGGAAGCGGATCTGCCACGCTGGCAGAACGCCTGCGATGTATTCGCCATGCCCAATCGCGAAATCAACGGCGATAACGAAGGCTTCGGCATGGTCTTCATCGAGGCGGCCGCCTGCGGCAAACCGAGCCTGGCCGGCCTGGCCGGCGGCACGGGCTCGGCGGTGCTGCATGGCGAGACGGGGCTGCGCATCGATGGCACCTCGATCGACGCCGTGGCGGATGGCTTGCGCCGCCTGTTGACGCAGCCGGCGCAGACCCGGGAATGGGGACAACGCGCCTTGCAGCGGGTGGAGCGCGAATTTTCCTGGGAGCGGGTGGCAGAGAAAACCCGTCAATTGAACATGACAACCATCCGGTCCTGAGCCGCGTCCATGACAGATACCGTATCCCCCTGGCCCGTCGCCGTGTTTGCCCACAACGAAGCACGCAACATCATCGCCTGTCTCGACAGCCTGCAGGCCGCCGCGACCCATCCGCTCGCCTGTCATGTGCTGGCCAATGCCTGCACCGACCGCACCGAAGCGCTGGTGCGCGACTATGCGGCGAGCCACCCCGATGTCCACCTCGTGTCGATCGCGCCGGGCGACAAGGCCAACGCCTGGAACGTATTCGTGCATGAGGTGGTGCCGCGTGCCGATACGCCCTGTTTCTTCATCGACGGCGACGTGCGCGCGATTCCCGGCTCGCTGGACGTCATGGCGCGGATGCTGGCGCAGACCCCCGCGGCCAACGGGGTGTCGGCATTGCCGCAAAGCGGTCGCGGCGTCGCGGCGTTCCAGCGCGACATGCTCCGGGATAATGGCGTGGCGGGTAATCTATACGGCTTGCGGGGAAGCTTTGTGGAACGCATTCGCGCGCAGGCCATCAAAATGCCGTTCGGTACCATCGGCGAGGATGCATTGATGGGCGCCATGCTGAAATGGGATTTGCAGGGAGACACCCGTTGGGACAACAATCGGGTGGTCGTGGCCCGCGAGGCGGGGTTCGCGTTCGACTCGGTGTCGCCCTGGCTGCCGCGCGAATGGAAAAAATACTTCCGGCGGCGCGTGCGCTACAGCGTGCGGGGATACCAGAACAGGATGCTGGGGCGGGCCATCCAGCCTGCCGGGTTCAGCGCGCTGCCCCGACATGTGCGCGACCTGTATCCGCGTTATCCGGATGTGCTTAAACTGGAATGGCGCGGACTGGATACCGTGTTCGACTGGCTGGCCCTCCGCGAAATCAGGGCAGCAAGTTAATTCGCACGCTTCGTGCGACTCATCGAGGAATGAAATCCATGCGCTTTTGCAGAATGATCGTCTTGTCCTGGTGGGCCCTGTTGCTGCCGGTGACGGCAGCCACCGCAGCGGGGTTTGCGCCCACCCAGTCCGAATTGGCCGCATTGCCGCCCTATTGCGCCGCGCGTCTCAACGAACAGTCCGCGGCATTCAAAAGCTGGCAGGATTCCATGGGCGCGGGCTTCATGCACATCCACCATTATTGTTTCGCGTTGAATTTCATGAACCGGGCACGCGGCATGAGCTCAAGCGACAAGGACCGGAAGGGCGTGCTGGGCGCGGCGATGACCAATTTCGACTATGTGCTGAGAAACACCCAAGCCGATTTCTATCTGCGCCCGGAAATATTGATGAATCGCGGGATCACCCTGTCGATGATGAACCGGGTGGGGGAGGCCGTCGGCGATCTGATGAAAGCGATCGAGGCGGATCCGAAACAGCCCCGTGCCTACGTCGCGCTGGCGGATATGTACAGTTCACAGAAGAATCGCGCCAAGGCGCTGGACACCATCACGGAAGGCCTGCGCCACAATCCCGGCGTCAAGAGCCTGCAACGGCGCTACACCGAACTGGGCGGCAAGTTGCCGTACCCGGCTCCCGCCGAGCCTGTGCCGGTGGCCGTTCAGGCGGACACGGACGCCGCGCCGACGACCGAACCCGGTTCCGCGCCGGCCGCCGAATCGGCCGACAGCGCGTCGTCCCCTCCGGCCGAAGCGCCGGTGGAGCCGCCCAAAATCGGCTCGCCAACCAATCCCTACTGCCGCTTCTGCCCCGATTAATCAAGCGCGGGGATCAGGGCGGGGATCAAGGGCGGGGATCAAGCGCGGTCGCGCTGCCGCGACGCCTGGACGAAGGCCTGCAATTTAGCCCACAAATCCGCCTTCACCTGCGGGTGATGCGTCGACACGTCGTGCTGGCAGGCGGGGTCGGCTTCCAGATCAAACAGGCTGAGCACGTGGCTGGTTTCGAGCGGCTGGTAGACCAGCTTCCAGCGGCCGCTGCGGATCATGCGATCCTTGGCGTCGAGGATGGCGTTGCAGTATTCAGGTTTGATGGCCAGCGTGCCGCTGGCGCGGTCCGGTACTTCCATCAGTTCCAGCAGGTTCGGGTAGCGCAGGTGCGCATCCGGCAGGCCGGGAATAGGCGCGATCCAGATGCCGGTTTCACTGAAGGCATCGAGTTCGGGGCAGGTGCTGTCCGCCGCAAGGCAGCCCGCGAGGGACACGCCGTCCAGGCTGGCGACGGGCGGCGCGCCGACGAGTTCGAGCAGCGTGGGGGCAAGATCGATCGAGCGCACCACCTGGTTCACCTTGCCGCGTGCCGGGTGGCCCGGCGCGCGGATGACGAGCGGGATGCGCGGACTGAAGTCGCCGACCGCGGAATTGCCCTGTCCCCAGGTGTCGTGCTCGAAGAACTCCATGCCATGGTCGGAATAGACGACGACGATGGTGTGGTCGGCCAGACCGCAGGCCTCCAGGTGCGCCAGCATCTTGCCGACTTCGTCGTCGAATTCCGTCACGCAGCCGTCGTACAGGTCGATGATCTGATCGAGATCGAACTCTTCCCTGGGCGCGCCCTGGCGGCGGATGATCTCGAACGGATCGGTGAGCCGGGCCATCGCGAACTTGGATTCGCCGGCATAGTCCGGATCCGCGAAGCGCGTATACCAGGGCCATTCCGAGGCAAACGGCGGATGCGTGGTGGAGTAGAACACATTGAGGAAAAACGGCTGCGCGCTTTCCGCCAGCCGCGACACGAGGCGCCGGGCGCGCATGCCCAGCGGCTGCGTGAGCGGGACTCCGCCGAGGTAGTACACCTCGGGCAGAAGCAGCCGCCCCAGCCGGTTATGCACGAACAGCGAAACGAACAGCCGCAGATCCTTGGGGCCCTGGCGAATGAGGTATTTCAGGTTCCACTGGTCTTCCGGCAGGTCGGTGTAATCGAAACCGAAGGAGAATTTCCCCATGTCTGCGCCGCACCAGTCCGAGATTGCCGCAGTGCGGTAGCCGGCCTGTTTCAGCCACACGGGCAGGGCATCCACGCCCAGCCGTGTCGATTCGTCGTCCGTATAGTTGTCGCGGACCCCGTGGGTGTGGGGCCAGGTGCCGGTCAGCATGGAAATCAGGCTGGGCGCCGTGCGCGCGCACGGGACGTAGCAGTTGGCGAAGAGCGCGCCGCGCTCGCCCAATCGGTCGATGTGGGGCGTCAGGCTGCGATGGTAGCCCAGCGCGCCCAGACGATCGGCGCGCAAGGTGTCGGAGCCGATCATGAGAATATTGGGGCGCGCGTCCGGGGCGCGCGCAGGCCGCGCGCGCGGCACACGCGCCGGCGGCTGCCAGGCCGCCCAGATGAGGATTCCCGCATAGAACAAGGTGGCCGCCCACAGGGCCATCAGGGCGTCGAGGCGGTTTTCCCTGGCCAGTTGCCAGGAGGCCATGACGAACAGGACCCCCGCCAGACCGATCCCCAGTGACTGCAAGCGGGCGATGCGCACGGGTGTCATCGTGTGCCAGAGGCGGTAGAGCCGGCTCATGCGGTAATGCATCGAGGCGGCCAGCAGGCCGGGGTTGAAACGCAGCTTGCGGATGAATTGCAGCCCGAAGCCGCCCACGATGCCCAGCAGCGCGGCGATGGCGGCCAGCCACCCCGACCAGTCCGCGCGCATCGCCGTGGCAAGCATGAAATAGCTCAGCACGCCGGCCCCGCCGGTAAACAGCATCAGCGCGAAGGCCCAGGCGGTCAGCCGAGCCAGCGAGAACAGCATGTAGCGCCGGTAATGCCTGAGCACCTCCTCGCGGATGCGGGGACCGGTATGCGAAAAATCGAGCAGCGATTTGGCGAGCAGGGCGGCGGTGCCGACCCCGGCCACCCCCAGCGCGGGGAGCAGCCCGGACCAGCGCGCGGTCCCGCTGGCGAACCAGGCGATCAGGCCGCAGACGGCGGTGAACAGGGCCAGCGATTCGGTGAGCACGATGCCGCGGTCGGGCGGGAGATCCAGATTTTTACCGCGATGCCCCGACTCGCGGCAGCCCTGAATCTCGCCCAGCGCCGCCGCAGTGCGCACCCAGTAAAAACGCCGCCTGGCCCACGACCGGCTGAACACGCTGTGGACGCCATACCCGGCCAGCTTGCGCCACATGTACAGCGGGACCGTTCCGCTGCCGCGCAGGCGGGCGGTCGAACGGGTGCGCTGATAGCTTTTTTTCAGGAGATAGCCGAGTCGAAGCCGTTCGGTATCGACATAGTGGTATTGCACGATGGCCGGCGTGTACTGGCACAGCGCGCCGCGCGCCAGCGCGCGCAATACGTATTCGCTGTCCTCGCCGCCGCCGAGATCGTGGCCGTGCGGCCCCAGCTCGGTGGAAAACCGGCCGGCCAGTTCGAACACGCGGCGGCGCACGACCAGATTGCCGCCGCCCGGGATCGGGCCGGCCCCGACGGTGATGGCGCGAGGCGTATCGCCCTGGTCATAGCGCGGAACCGGCAGCGGGTAGATGCGGTAGGGGCCGTCGTCGTGCACCCAGGCCGGTTCGCTGCCGTCCCAGTCCGGCAGGATTTTTCCGCAATACAGGCCCGCTTCAGGCCAGGTCGCGGCGGCCTGTTCGATGGCCGTCAAATAGTGCTCGTCGACCCGATGGTCGTCGTCCACCAGGGCAATGAGTTCGGTTTCGATGGTCGGGATGGCGGCATTCAGCGCGTGCGATTTTCCCGCTGCGGGGACTTCGAGCGCCCGCAGCGGCAAGTCGCCGTTGGCTGCCTGGCGGGCCTGGTATGCCTGCATCTGCGCCACCGTGTCGTCGCTGCAGGCATTGGCGGCCACCAGGATGTGCACGGGCATGGCGGGGCGACGCGCCCGGTTGAGCGACGCCAGCGTCTTCTGCAGCAGATCTGCCCGGTCGTGAGTGCAGATGAGGATGGTGAGCGCGGTCACGCGGGCTCCCGTCGGGTACGTTGCCGGAAATGGGCCGGTTTCTTGTCATGCAGGCGGCAGAGGGTCACGTGGGGGCGCCAGCCAAACGGATATATCTGAACAGGGCGTGGGGCATCAGGCTGTATCGTGGAAAAACGGAACGGATACGCCAATGTTGCTGTTTCACCCAGCGGTTGCGTCGGACTGCCTTGTACCAGGTGCGTGCATTGTATCGTGCCGCCAGCTGGCTCAAGGTATTCAATCGCACATCGGGCTGCTGCCGGAGCCATTGGAGCAATTCCGATAGATCCTGGAGCCGTATCGGGGCATTGGGCGCCCCGGATTCCTGCAGGTTGTAATGATGCATGACGGCGACGATCGCCAGATCGCCATGCGGCCGGCGGCGGGCCTCGGACACGGCGCGTCGAAGCTCGGTGATGTGGCAGGTGCGTGGCAGTTCGGCGAGCCGGGCGCATTCGAGCGATCCGTATTCGCTGCCCGCCGAGAGATAGAGGAAGCCCTGTTCGGACAGTACGGCAGCGGTGACGTGGTCGAAGGCATTGAACGGCGGAACGAAGCCCGGGATCGCCACCCCGAAGGCCCGCTCAAGCACGGTCCGGCCGGCGATGATTCTGTCCGTTTGCGCCGCGTGATCCAGTCCGGCGAATTCGGCAGGACGGCTGGCCGCGGGCCGGGACGATTCATGGCTGAAGCCGTGCTGGGCGATTTCCAGCCGGCCGGATTGCCGCGCCTCGACGAGATGAGGCACGTCATCGGCAGACAGGGCGTGCTGTCCGGCATGCGGAATGACCGCAAAGGTGGCGCAGACGCCATGCAGGGCCATGATGTGCAGTATGGCCCGTTCGAGCGCATGGTCGCTGGTCGCGGACGGATCGTCGAAGCGGATGGCGACGTCGATCATGATCAGGCCCCGGAGCGGTTCCGGTAGCCTTGCAGGCTGCCCAGGGCATGGGCAGCATTCATCGCCTGGCGGATCAGTCCGGGTTTTCCGGCGATGGCCAGCTTCAATGTCCGGCCGCAGTGGCGCAGAAACTGGGTGATCATGAAAAAAGGAACGCCGAGCAGGGTGCCGGGATAGTGCGGCAGGGAAAACCGGCCATAACGCCACCCGGCCCGGTAATGCAGTTTCAGAAAATAGCTGCGCCGGAGCCGCCAGGATTCGACGGCATGCAGCACCGCCATGTCGGGGCGATAACGGATACGGGCTTTACGTTCGAGCAGGGCGCGCAGCATCATGGCATCCTCGCCGCCGCCGACATCCTTGCCTTCACGGTTGTAGCGGATATCGAAGCGCAGGCTCGGGTCGTCGCGGAACAGCCGCATGTCATAAGCGATGTTGGCGGTCCAGATGGGCGTGCCGGTGTCCTTGATCCAGAAACGTTCCGGCCCGTGATCGACGGCGGCGAGAAAACCGAGCAGGTCGTTTTCCAGCCAGCGCGGTCGCGCGGTGGCGGTGAAATCCATCTCCACGCGGCCCCCCGCACATTCCGCGCCTTCGTTCAGGATCGCGTCGACCGCGGCTTCGAGCAGGCCGGGCAGCGGCGTCTCGTCGTCGTCGATGAACACCAGGATGTCGCGCTCGAGCGCTTCGGCGATGCCGCGGTTGCGCGCGGCCACGATCCCCTGTACGGACTCGGTCACCCAGCGCAGCGTCGGTCCCGGCATCTGTTCCAGGCGGCGCAGAATGTCGATCGTGGCGTCGGTGCTGTTGTTGTTGATCGCCAGGATGTCGAAAGGGATCGGACAGGTCTGCGCGCGCATCGCCGCCACGAGTTTTTCCAGGCGATCCGCACGGTTATAGGTGCAAAAGGCAAAGGTAAGCACGGGCATGACGAGGGCTCAGATGGAGTTGCGCGTGCTGCGCCGGGCATCGATTGTCCGGATCAGCGATTCGAATAGCGATGCAGGCAAGAAACTGGCCAGGATGTATTTGGCATCGCGCGCCTTCCAGTCCACCTTGCGGGACGCGCGCCGGAACAGGCGCCGCGCGGAATCGGTATCGCGCCGCCAGTGACAGCGATAGGCCTCGGGCAGCAGCGAGCCATACACCCGGTCATCACGTTCGGTCCGGCTGAGATGGGCCACCTGTGCGGGATGCCGGCGGACGAAGTCCTCGCGCACGGCGATGGCGTCGAACACCTGGCGCCAGCGCGGGATGTGCGCGTCGCCGCGCGGGTAGCGGCGATAGAACGCCAGCACCTCGGGGACGCGCACCACCGTGGGCTGCAGAACGAGCATGCGCAGCCACATGTCGTAGTCCATGGCGGTGGGCAGGCGTTCCGAAAATCCGCGCAAAGTGTCGATAATCTGACGCCGTACCAGCACGCCGTTGATCGGCCATGGGCAGGATTGCAGGAACAGGGCGGCGGCGTCCGACTGGACATAGTCGGGCGGGAGGTAGGGCTGCGTGCTGGCGGCGGCCTCCCCCACGTTCTGCCAGCCGCAATACGCCACGTCGGCCAGGGTTTCCGTCATCGCGGCGTGCAACTGCTTGAGCGCGTCGGTGTGCCAGGTGTCGTCCGCGTCCAGAAAGGCGATGAAATTGCCGCGCGCGTGGGACAGGCCGTGATTGCGCGCCGCGTAGGGGCCGCTGTTGGTCTGGTGCAGCACGGTGATGCGGCCGGGGTTGCCCGCCGCCAGGCGTTCGACGATCTGCATGGATGCGTCATTCGAACCGTCGTCCACGACGATGAGTTCGACATTCCGGTAGCTTTGCTGCAGGACGCACCCGATCGCCTCCTCCACGTAGGGCGCGGCGTTGTAGCAGGGCATGACGACGGAGATCAGCGTGGGATCGAAGTGGTCCATACGGGTGTGTTGTATTTATGGTTTCCGGTTTCGCAACCCGATCAGCCGCCGGTGCCAGGATTCGGGCAGCCAGGCGGGCGCCATGTATTTCCAGTCGGTGAGTGTGCCATAGCCTTGTGTCATCACCGCGCGAAAGATTTTCCGGGCGGCGGGCAGGTCGCGCTGCCAGTAACTGGCGTAGCCGCGCTGCAGCAATTCGCCCAGCGTCAGCGCGCGCCTGTCGGCATGACCGAGTGCGGCACGGAAAGCGGGATGGGCGGCCAGATAGTCGCGTTGCGCCTGCCAGTGCTGCAGCGCGGCCCGGGCATGATCGGCCGAGGCCTGGCCGTTGCCGTGGAAATGGTAGAAGGCCAGTACGTGCGGGACGCGGACGATGGGCGCACGCGTCGCGACCTGCATCCACAGGGCGTAGTCCTCGGCATTCTTCAGGGCGGGATCGAAACCGTGTGCGGCCAGCACGGCCTCGCGCCGGACCAGCGCGGCGTGGATCGGCCAGCGGCAACTGGCAAACAGGGTTTTCGCCTTGTCCGGGGTTTCGTAATCGGGTGGCACGAACGGCTCGCCGCGCCCATCCGGCAATCCGAGATTCTGCCAGCCGCAATACGCCAATACCGCATCGGGGTGAGGCTGCAAGGCGGCCAGCATCGTTTCCAGGAAACTTTCCGCCCAGGTGTCGTCCGCGTCCAGAAACGCCACATAGTGGCCGCGCGCCGCCGCCAGACCGGCGTTGCGTGCGGCGCTGACGCCCCGGTTGGACTGGGTGCGGGGGCGGATCCGCGGGTCCGCCTGGGCTTGCAGCCACGCCAGGGTAGCGTCGCTGGAGCCGTCGTCAACGGCGATCAGTTCCCAGTCGGGGAAGGTCTGGGCCAGCACGCTGCCGACGCTGGCCGGCAAATGCGCGGCGGCGTTGTGGCAGGGCATGACGATGGAGATGGCGGGTGTCATTGGCCAACTCGGGTACTTCGAAATCGTCGCCAGGCATAGCGGGCGATGTCTTTCCAGCGCACGTCGTGGCTGCCGAAATAAAGTTTCCGTGCGAGGCTGCTCGTGGTGTCCGTATTGAATACGGTCAGTCGTCGCAACTGGTAAGGGGTGTTGTCGCGCAAGGCCCAGCCGGTGCGGGTGGTGCAGGCCGCACGGTAGCCGGCCTGCTGCACGGCTTCGGCGCAGCGCGCGTCCCAGTCGCCATAGGGGTAGGCAAAACTGCCGACGGGGCCGCCAAGCAGATCTTCCAGCATGATTCTGGAGCGGGTCAGTTCCTGCATCAGGGTCGCGTCGTCGAGTCCGGTCAGCCGCGCGTGGCTGACTGTGTGGGAACCGATTTCCATGCCGTTCGCCCGCATCTCGCATAATTCCCCGGCGCTCAGCAGACGGCCGGCCGGGCGCCCGTCATCGGGCCAGCGCGGCGGCTGGCCGACCGAGCCGGACACGATGAACCAGGTGGCCCGCATGCCGCGTTTCTGCAGTTCTTCGCAGGCGGCGAGATTGTCGGCATAGCCATCGTCGAAGGTGATCGCGGCCGTGCGCCCCCGCCATGTCTTCGCGGGCGCGGCGACCAGTTCGGCCATGGTCGGTGTTTGGTAGCCTTCGGCGGCCAGAAAATCGAGTTGCTCGCGGAACTGCTGCATGGATACGGCCCACGGCCAGGCGGGGGGCGTCTTGCCGGGCGTCACGGCGTGATACATGAGGATGACGGGGCCGTGCTGGCCGGCCTGCCGATGGAACGCGCGCGAGAGGGGATCGATGCGGATCATGCGGGCGCTTTGGCGAGTTTGAGCCGGATTTTCCAGCGGGCGGTTTCCGACGTCAGGGCCGGGATGGGCAGGTACAGGAAGCAGATCGCATACACCAGCCCGCCCGCGGCGCCCATTGACAGCACATAGAGTGCGTCGATCGAGTGGATGGCGGGCGGCATGACGCGGTCGGCGAGCCACAGGGTCGCAAACAGGATGGCGTTGAGCAGCGCGGCCGGGATGAAGGCGCGTACGAGATCGCTCCAGCGGGCGTCGAGCGAGCGCTTGGCGAGCCAGAACATGTGCAGGGTGAGATAGAACAGGGCGGCGACCATGCCGGTCGCCACGCCGGTCATCCCGTAAGGCAGACCGGCCAGAATGGCGATCGTGGCGACCCCGATCATGACGATCTGCGCGACCAGTTCCCGGCCCAGCCAGCTGCGGGCGGCCAGCACGGCGCCCGACAGATTCTCGATCATCATCAACGGAGCGGCCAGGCTGAGGATCATCAGGGGAGCAGCCGAATCGGCCCAGCGATCGCCGAACAGCGTCACCATCAACGGCCGGGCCAGCCACAGGAAACCGACATAGAACGGCAGCCCGTAGACGGCGACCAGCGTGAGGCTGCGGAAAAACAGGTAGCGGGATTTGTCGAGGTTGTCCTGTTCCTTGGCCAGCGCACGGAACAGGACGTCATACACCGATCCCGTGATGAAGCCATGCGGCCGCGCGGCGAGGCTCTCGGCCTTGTTGTACAGCCCCACGCCGGCGGGTCCGAGACTGCGCGACAGGATGAAAGTGGGCAGCTGGGCACGTATGTAACACACGATGTCGTTGGTGGAAGCCAGCAGTCCGTAGCGCATCAATTCGCCCGCGCGTCCGAAGTCGAAGCAGATACCGGGGCGCCAGCGCGCATGCCAGGCAAACTGCAGGGCGCCCGCCATCGAACTGAACAGGCCGGCGAGAATCAGGCTCCACGGACCGTGCCCCAGGTAAGCCAGACTCAGGGCGATCGTGTTGTAAATGGCCAGGTTGGTCAGCTGTACCACGGTCTTCGCCTTGAAGCGCATTTCCCGGTACAGCATGTTGCTGGGCACGTTGAAAAACGGACGCACCACGAAAGATAGCGCCGCCACGCGCAGCAGATCGGCATACAGGGGATTGGCGTACCAGCGTCCGAACCAGGGGGCGATGGCAAAAAAGAAACTGACGATGAGCAGCCCGATGAGGAATTGCAGCGTGAACAGCAGGTCGTAGTCGCGTTTGCCGGCGTCCTTGGCGCGCACGATGGCCTGCCCCATCCCGCCGCCGGCAACGAAACCGGCGAGGCTGGTGAAGATCTGGACGGTCGCCACCATGCCGAACTCGGCCGGCACCAGGAGGCGCGCAAGGATCAGCCCCAGCGCGAAGTTGACGACCTGGCTGCCGGTGTTGCCGATGAACACCCATTTGGCGCCATGGCGGATCGAATGGCCCAGGCTCATTTTTCTTTGCGTGGGACGGAGACAGAGGAAAACATGGGGGGATTAAAAAGCAGATTTCATGCCATGGTCTTGTTCGTGCGGTGGCGTATTATCGTCCGATCCCTGCCTCGTCTGGAACCCAGTCGCGAGGCGGCAATCAGTGCGAGGGGGATGACCAGCAGTTTGTGGCTGGCCAGTTTGAGTTTCCATCGCGGCAGGCTCTTCCTCGAAAAGACGTGCAGGCGCCCCAGTGGGTAATACGTCATGCCGAGCCGTCTGGCCAGACGCGTCAGCCCCTGACGGGAAAAAAACGCAATGTGCTGGCCGGTATCGAACGCGTAGTAGCCCCAGTCGTCCGCTAAAGGGGGGGTATTGTCGGCAAAAACCTCGGTCGTGAAAATCAGCGTGTCGGACTGATGGCCGGCGAGGGTGTGTTCGATGAAATCGAGCGGATTGAGGGTGTGTTCCAGGACTTCGATGGCGCTGACGGCCTGACAGGCGCCTTGCGCGGCGTCGTACTCGAAGCCGCGGGCGAAGAGGTTTTCTGCATACTGGTCGGACCAGAAGTAATTGAACCCCAGGTCGCGCATCAGGCGGGTCAGCAGGCCGTATCCCCCCGCCACATCCGTATAGGTCCCTTCCCCGCGCTCGCCCAGGGCCAGGTAGTCGATGGCCGCGAGCCGGAGCGCGGTGAAGACATTGCGGGTCGCCACATCCGTGTCTTCCGTGGCGAGGGCTTCGGAGTAGGCTTCTTCCAGCCATGCGGGCTCATTGACGAACAGATGGTCGCAGGCCTCGCAGTAGTGATAGACGGCCTCGTATTTGCGCAGGACTGTCGCGGTGAAATGCGCTCGGGTGGGAGCGTTGCAAAGATGGCAGTTCATTGGGATGACCGATGTCCTCGATTCGTGACGCTTGCCCGCGATTCCCGGACATTCAGACCTTCCAGGCATGCGACGAATCCTGTTCCGGGCGGCTTGCAGGCATGCTCAGGCATGGGGGCGAACAAGCTGCGTGACGCGTTCGATGAACAGGGCGCGCGAGTAATGCGTCTCGAGCAGGCTTCGGGATTTTTCTGCCTGGAGGCGGCGCTGATCCATGTCGCCCAGCCAGGCGATGCACAATTCTGAAAAACGGGCGTCATGGCTGGCGACCCCCAGGCCTGTTGTCGCCAGATCGGCTTGAAATGCGTCGGCACAATGCGGGGTCGTGATGCAGGCGCGGCCGTACGCCAGGGATTCCAGAATCTTGATATTGGTGCCGCCGCCGGAATAAATCGGGGCGATCGTCAAGGCGGCCTGTCGATAGGTTTCGTCGAGGTCGTTCACAAAGCCCGGCGCCGAGACATCCGGGTGGCGCTCCCAGGCCTGCCGGACGGGCGGCGGGGCGGCGCCCGCAAGAAGCAGCCGGGCATCGGGCCGGGCCGCTTTGATGGCGGGCCAGCAACGGGCGAGAAAACGGTCGATGCCTTCGCGATTGGGGGCATACCAGAGTGAGCCGACGAACAGCAGCGTGGCGCTGTCCGACTGTGGAAAGGGTTCCGCAGGGGGATCGAAGGGAATATTGGGGAGGACGACCGATGACAGCCCGGGGTACGGCGCCTGGTCGCGCCGGCTGACGAAAAAAAAGGCATCGAACCGTTTGAGCTGACGCCGCGCCAGCCATGCGGCATAGCCCGATTTCAGGCGGGCGGCCAGTGCCAGGGCGCCGGGCGGGTAGTGGTATCCCCAGTCGTCGAGATCGACGATGGTGCGCGTTCCGGGCGGGATATGCAGCTTGCAGGCAGGGGTGAGGTAGCGGCTGACGATCAGCGAATAGCTGCCAGGATCGAGCCCGCCTGTTTTGAGTGCCTGGTTCAGCGCGGCGTCAGGCTTGAACTTGCCGCGGCCAAAAAAATGCTGATGCCAGAGTCCGTGGGCGAGAATGCCGGGTTTGGCCGATGCGAGACGGCTGGCGCACGTGGTCGGCTCGAGCAGCAACAGGTCGACTTCTCCGAGGGTTTGCAGCGCGGCATGCAATAACGCGGTACGTTGCTGCGCGCCCGAGCGGGGGTTCAGCGGCGAAGCGGGTGAAACCAGTAGGATTCTGTCGGGCATCGTGATGACGTGTCTTGCTCGTACCGGGCGTGTGAATTTCGACGCAGGAGATGAAATCATAACGTGCATTCCGCTCATCCCCATGAAGGCTTGCCCGGGCGATGCGTGAAGGGCCCGACGCACCGGACCCATGGGCATTGTTACAATGCCTCTTCATCCCATTTGCCACGCTTCACGCATGCAAGTTCTCAACGTCGATCTCGGCGACCGCTCCTACCCCATCCACATTGGCTCGGGGCTGTTGGCCCAACCCGAACTGATCCTGCCACACTTGCCGCAGAAGCGCGTGATGGTGGTGACCAATACGACGGTGGCGCCGCTGTATCTGGCGCCGTTGAAGGCAGCGCTGGAAGCCGCCGGCGTGGCGGTGGCGCAGGTGGTGCTGCCGGACGGCGAGGCCTGCAAGAACTGGGAAACGCTGAACCTGATTTTCGATGCGCTGCTGACCCAGCGCGCCGAGCGCAAGACCACGCTGATCGCGTTGGGCGGCGGCGTGGTCGGCGACATGACCGGATTCGCGGCGGCGAGCTACCAGCGCGGGGTGCCCTTCATCCAGATTCCCACCACGCTGCTGTCGCAGGTCGATTCGTCGGTCGGGGGCAAGACCGGGATCAACCATCCGCTCGGCAAGAACATGATCGGCGCGTTCTACCAGCCGAAAATCGTGCTGGCCGATACCGCCACGCTGAAGACGCTGCCGCCGCGCGAATTGTCGGCGGGGCTGGCCGAGGTCATCAAATACGGGCTGATCCGGGACGCCGATTTCCTCGCCTGGCTGGAGGTCAACATGGACAAGCTGCGCGCGCTCGACCCGGCAGCGATCAGCCATGCGATTTACCGTTCCTGCGAGATCAAGGCGCAGGTGGTGGGTCAGGACGAACGCGAGGGCGGCATCCGCGCGATCCTCAACCTCGGTCACACCTTCGGCCACGCCATCGAGACCGGCATGGGCTACGGCGTCTGGCTGCACGGCGAGGCGGTGGCGGCGGGCATGGTGTTGGCGGCGCAGACCTCGCAACGGCTGGGCTGGATCAGCGAAGCGGACGTGGCGCGAACGCGTGCCTTGATCCATGCCGCCGGGCTGCCCGACGCGGCGCCCGATCTCGGCGTCGACACGTATCTCGAATACATGGGACACGACAAGAAGGTCGAGGGCGGCAAGATGCGCTTCGTGCTGCTGAAGAAGCTGGGCGAGGCGGTGATCACCGGCGACGTGCCGACCGATGTGCTGGCCGGTGTGCTGACCACGCCGCACTGAAAGGGATTTGATGGAACCGTTAGCCCCCTACGCCGCGCATTCCAGTCAAACCCGCGGGCGGCAGCATGCGGAACCCCTCGCGGCGCCGCGTTCCGAATTTCAGCGCGACCGCGACCGCATCATCCATTCCACCGCGTTCCGGCGGCTGGAGTACAAGACCCAGGTGTTCGTCAACCACGAGGGCGACCTGTTCCGCACCCGCCTGACCCACAGCATCGAGGTGGCGCAGATTGGCCGCACGACCGCCCGCCTGCTGGGGCTGAACGAAGACCTGGTGGAGGCGGTGTCGCTCGCGCATGATCTCGGCCATACCCCCTTCGGCCATGCCGGCCAGGACGCATTGAACGCCTGCATGCGCGAACACGGCGGCTTCGAACATAATCTGCAATCGTTGCGCGTGGTCGATCTGCTGGAGGAGCGCTATGCGGAGTTCGACGGCCTGAATCTCACGTTCGAGACGCGCGAAGGCATCCTCAAGCACTGCTCGCTTGCCAATGCCGAGAAGCTCGGCATGGTCGGCGAGCGTTTTCTCAGCAAGCAGCAGCCTTCGCTCGAAGCGCAGATCGCCAATCTGGCGGACGAGATCGCCTACAACAACCACGATGTCGACGACGGCCTGCGCTCCGGACTGATCACGCTGGAACAGTTGAGCGAGGTCCGGATTTTCGCCCGCCATCTGGCGGAGGTGCGCGAGAAATATCCGGCCCTGACGGGACGGCGTGTGGTGACCGAAACCGTGCGCCGCATCATCAACACGCTGATTCTCGACCTGGTGAACACCACGCGCATGCATGTCGAGCACCACGCCGTGCAGACCCTGGCCGACGTGCGGGAAGCGCCGCCGCTGGCGGCGTTCAGCCCCGCGCTGCTCGACGAGCACCGTGAACTCAAGCGCTTCCTGCTGCACCACCTGTATCGTCATTACAAGGTGGCGCGCATGAGTACCAAGGCGGGACGCATCATCGGCGATCTTTATACCGCGTTCACCGGCGATGCGCGCCTGCTTCCTTCGGAACACCAGGCGCGCGAATCGCTCGAAGGGGCGCGCGCAGTGGCCGATTACATCGCGGGAATGACCGATCGTTACGCCATGCGGGAGCACCGGCGTATTTTTGCAGTGGAAGAGATCGACTGATTTTCTCCCGCCGGGACTTCATTTCCCCGGAAAATACGTCTGCGATTCGCCGCGGCAGGCGGGTGAAATCAGTCGCCCGGCGGCAGCGCCCGCGCCGCCACCCAGCACGTGACCTCGCGTGCGCCCGCCCGCTTCAGCGTGGCGGCCAGCTCGTCGAGACTGCTGCCGGTTGTCATGACATCGTCGACCAGCGCGATATGCAGCCCTTGAACATCGCCACCACAGGTGAAGGCCCCACGCAGGTTGCGGCGTCGCGCCAGGTGCTTCAGCCCTGTTTGCGGCGGCGTGTCGCGGATGCGCTGGCAACTGCGGGTATCGAGCGGAAGTCCCAGCCGGGTGGCCACGTCGCGGGCGATTTCGGTGGCATGGTTGAAGCCGCGTTCACGGATGCGTTGTGGGTGAAGGGGCATGGCAATCATGCAGTCGGGCATCGGCGCGGCTGCAACGGCCCGCGCCAGACACTCGCCCAGCGCCGGCGCGATGGCGAGCTGGCCATGATATTTCAGGTGTGGAATCAAGCGGTCGAGCGGAAAGGCATAGGCCAGTGCGGCAAACGTACGATCAAACGCGGGCGGGTGCTTGAGGCAGCCCCCGCAGGTCTGTCCCGATGGCACGGGGGTGGCGCATTGTGGACATTGCGAGGGGGTGTGCCAGGGCAGGTCGGCCAGGCAGGCGGGGCAGAACTGCCCGGCACGCGTCGCGCTCCCGCACAGGAGGCAGCTTCGCGGGAGGATCTGATTAATAATTGATCTGAT
Source organism: Thiobacillus sp. 63-78 (assembly GCA_001899765.1). GTDB lineage: Bacteria > Pseudomonadota > Gammaproteobacteria > Burkholderiales > Thiobacillaceae > Thiobacillus. The sequence goes on along the minus strand of MKWM01000019.1, from coordinate 56,356 downwards.
GTTCAATTTTTGAAGCAACAAGATTTGACAGGGGCTGGGCGCACCCCGAAAATTGCGGCCATGAAAGTCAAACGCGTCATTTCGGCTTCGTCTTCCCGCTTCGCTGCGCAGCTGTTCAATCTCATTACGGTCGTCGTGCTGCTGATTTCCATGACGACGCTTTTGCTGGGCAAGCTGCTTGCCAGCCAGAAAATCGGATTCCTGCCGCTCGTGCTGTCGATGCCGCCGATCATGATCTGGCTGGGCGCATCGATTTTCGTCTATGCCAGCATCGCGCATCATCCCAATCCGCGTACGGCGTATTACAACAAATGGGCAGGTTACCGCTATTACGGCGTGATGGGCAGTCTGATGGTGTTTGGCGCGCCGCTTTACGATCTGTTCGATGGCTGGAAGGGATTGATGCTGGTGATGGGGCTGGCGGTGACGATTATCGTGCCGTGGGCGCTGTTTGATCTGTACCGGGCTGCCCACGAACCGTGGCAGGACATGACCATCGAGGTAGATATTTAGTGAATGACATGACCCAACCGTCTGGCCGCCTGTCCATGGCGGACATCGAGGCGCTGTTCGCCTTGCCGTTTGCCGACCTGATGTACCGGGCGCAGACGGTACATCGCGAGAACTTTGATCCCAACCGCGTGCAGCTGTCGACATTGCTGTCGATCAAGACCGGCGGCTGTTCCGAGGACTGCGGCTATTGTCCGCAATCGGCGCGCTACGACGCCGGCGTGGACAATCAGGCGCTGCTGAATCTTGACGACGTACTGGCCGCCGCCCGGGCCGCCAAGACCGCCGGCGCCTCGCGCTTCTGCATGGGCGCGGCCTGGCGCGGGCCGAAGCAGCGCGATCTCGAACCGGTGCTCGACATGGTGCGCTCAGTGCGCGCGCTCGGACTGGAAACCTGTGCCACGCTGGGCATGCTGAAGGACGGCCAGGCCGAGCAGCTGAAGGAAGCCGGACTCGACTACTACAACCACAACCTCGACACCGCGCCCGAGTTCTACGGCGAGGTCATCACCACGCGCGACTACCAGGACCGGCTCGACACGCTGGAACGGGTGCGCCGGGCCGACCTGCACGTCTGCTGCGGCGGCATCGTCGGCATGGGCGAATCGCGCATCCAGCGTGCCGGGCTGATCGCGCAGCTGGCCTCGCTCGATCCGCAGCCGGAATCGGTGCCGATCAACCTCCTGGTGCAGGTCGAGGGCACGCCGCTCGCGGGAACCGAGGCGCTCGACCCGCTGGAGTTCGTGCGCACCATCGCGGTCGCGCGCCTCTGCATGCCGAAGAGCTTCGTGCGCCTGTCGGCCGGGCGTCAGCAGATGAGCGACGCGGTGCAGGCGCTGTGCTTCCTCGCTGGCGCGAACTCGATTTTCTACGGCGAGAAACTGCTCACCACCGGCAACCCCGAGTGGGAGCGCGACCAGCGCCTGTTCGACAGCCTGGGCCTCGCCGCGTTGTGAGTTTTGCCGCGCTGACCCGCCTGCAGCAAGGGCTGGCGGCGCTGAAGGCCGATCACCTCGAACGCCGACGCCTGCTGCTCGACGGCGCGCAGGGCGCCCATGTCACGATCGACGGCCAGCGCGTCGTCTCTTTCTGCAGCAATGACTATCTCGGACTGGCCGCCGATCCGGCGCTGATTGCCGCCGCGCACGCCGCGCTCGATCAGTGCGGCGTCGGCGCGGGGGCCGCCCATCTCATCAGCGGACACCACCGTTTTCATCACGACTTCGAGACCGCCTTCGCGCGTTTCATCGGCAAACCGGCGGCGTTGCTGTTTTCCACCGGTTACATGGCGAATCTCGCGGTGCTCACTGTCCTGGTGGGACGTCATGGCGAAATCTTCGCCGACAAGCTCAACCATGCTTCGCTGGTCGATGCCGCCCGCTTGAGCGGGGCGCGCTTCAGCCGTTATCCCCACGCTGAGCTGGCCCGGCTCGAATCGCAATTGGCGGCGAGCCCGGCGCAGGACAAGCTCATCGTCTCCGATCTGCTGTTCAGCATGGACGGCGATGTGGCGCCGGTCGATGCGCTGCTCGATCTGGCCGAGCGGCATGACGCCTGGCTGTACCTTGATGACGCGCATGGTTTCGGTGTGCTGAACGAGGGTCGTGGCGGCATGAGCGGACGCGCGCGCGCGAGCGATCGCGTCATCTATCTGGCGACGCTGGGCAAGGCCGCGGGGGTGTCGGGCGCCGTGGTCGCGGCGCACGCCAGCGCAATCGACGGCCTGATCCAGAAAGCGCGTCCCTACATCTACACGACGGCCGCGCCGCCGCTTCTGGCCGCCTGCCTGCTGGAAAGCCTGCGTCAGATCGAGGCGGGCGCCGCCCGGCGCGAACGGCTGCGCAGCCATATCGGGCAGATGCGCCGGGGCCTGGCCGGGCTCGCGCTCGGCAAACTGATGGATTCGGATACGCCGATCCAGCCGCTGGTCATCGGCGCCAATGCCGACGCGGTGCGCGTGTCACAGGCCCTTTTGCCGCATGGTTTGCTGGTGCCCGCCATCCGTACGCCGACGGTTCCCGCCGGCACGGCGCGTCTGCGCATCACCCTGTCGGCCGCGCACAGTGCCGCCGATGTCGCGCAGCTGGTCGAAGCCCTGCATGACCTCGATTAAGCCCGCTCTTTTCCTGCTGCACGGCTGGGGCATGAATGCGCGCGTGTTCGACCCGTTGACTGAATGGCTGGCGGGCGATTTCGAGATGCGTGCGCTTGATCTGCCGGGGCATGGCGGACGCGCGGCCCTGCCGGACAATACCCTGCGGAGTTGGGCGGATGATCTGGTGCGGCAATTGCCGGATGGCGCCACGCTGCTGGGCTGGTCGCTGGGCGGACAGGTGGCGATGCGCGCGGCGCTCGACTGCCCCCGCAAGGTGACGCGCCTGATCCTGCTGGCCTCGACGCCGCGTTTCGTCAAGGCGAAAGATTGGGAGCATGGCATGGCGCCCGCTGACCTTGAGGATTTCGCGGCGGCGCTGATGGCCGATCCGCATGCCACGCTGCTGCGATTCCTGAGCCTGCAAACGCGCGGCATGGCCGGGCAGAAGGCTTTGCTGCAGCAGTTGCGCCAGACCTTGCTGGCCGCGCCGGCTGCCGAAGCCAACGCACTGGCGGCAGGGCTGGCCATCCTGCGCGATACGGACCTGCGGGGCGAACTGCCGCGCCTGGCCCAGCCTGTGCTGGTCGTGCATGGCGCGCTGGACATGCTGGCGCCTGCCGCGGCCGGCGGCTGGCTCGCCGACCACCTGCCGGGCGCGCAGCATCTCGAATTAGCCCGTGCCGCGCATGCGCCGCATCTGTCGCACGGCGCAGACGTTGCCGTGGCAATCGGACGTTTCATGCATGGCTGAATCCGAACTTGATTTTGCCGAGGTGCGGCGCGCCTTCGACCACGCCGCCGCCAGTTATGATGCGCACGCGGTGCTGCAGCGCGAGGTATGCGACCGCCTGCTGGAGCGGCTCGACTTCATGACGCTGCAGCCGGGGCGTGTGCTCGATGCCGGCAGCGGGACCGGCTATGGTCTGGCGCATCTGCATTCGCGTTACCCGGGCGCCGAGCTCTGCGCGCTCGATGTCGCGCCGGCCATGCTGCACGCCGCGCGGGCGCGGCTGCCGCAGCCGACCTGGACGCAGCGCGCGCGGGAGCTGCTGGCGCCGTCCGCAGCTCGTCCGGCTCACCTCGTGTGCGCAGACATGGGGCGGCTGCCGCTCGCGGCCAACAGCATAAATCTCGTCTGGTCCAGCCTGGCGCTGCAATGGGCGCACGACCTGGAGGCCACGCTGAAAGGTTTTCAGCGGGTGCTGGCGCCCGGCGGACTGCTGATTTTTGCCACGTTCGGCCCCGACACGCTGAAGGAGCTGCGCGCGGCTTTTTCGGTCGTCGACGACGCGCCGCATGTCAACCGGTTCATCGACCTGCACGACATCGGCGACCTGTTGATTCACGCCGGGTTTGCCAGCCCGGTGATGGAAATGGAAATCCTGACGCTGACCTACGCCGATCTCAAGACCCTGATGCGGGATCTCAAGGGAATCGGCGCGCACAACGCAGCGACCTCCCGGCGGCGTGGCCTGCTCGGCAAAACGCTCTGGTCGCGGCTGGAGCAGGCCTATGAATCGCAACGTCTGGAAGGCCGTCTGCCGGCCACGTTCGAGGTGATCTATGGTCACGCGTGGGCGGGTGACACGCGTCGTGGCGAAGACGGACGTCAGGTGATCCAGTTCAACATCAGCGAGCGTCGCCGCAAGCTGGGCCTGACATGAGTGCGCGCGGGCTGTTCGTCACCGGCACCGATACCGGCGTCGGCAAGACGCGGGTAGCGGTCGCGCTGATCCATGCGCTGCGTGCGCACGGTCTGCGCGTGGCGGCGATGAAACCGGTATCGGCCGGCAGTGCGGCGGGCGAATTGAACGAGGATGTGGTGTCCTTGTTGCAGGCGGCCAACGTTGACGCCGACGTGCGGGAGGTGAATCCCTATGCCTTTGTCGAGCCGGTCGCGCCGCATATTGCCGCGGCACTGGCCGGGGTGCGGATCGACCTGGACGTCATCGCCGGAGCGTATGCGCGCCTTGCCGCCAGGGCCGATGTGGTCGTGGTCGAAGGGGCGGGCGGCTGGCGGGTGCCGCTCAACGAATGCGAGGACGTGGCGGATCTCGCCCGGCGCCTGGATCTGCCCGTCGTACTGGTGGTGGGACTCAGGCTCGGCTGCCTGAATCATGCCGTGCTGACGGCCGAATCGATCGTGCATCGGCGCCTGCGGTGGGCGGGCTGGGTCGGCAACCATGCCGAATCGACGATGCAGCAGGCAGCGCAGAATGTGGCCGCCTTGCACCGGCTCCTGCCCGGCCCGTGTCTGGGCATACAGGAATTTTTCGACGGAGACCTTGCACTGCCGGAATCACGGCACTGGCTGGCGCTGCCAAAAGGCATATATTAGGGTCTTAATATTATAATATTTGTTAATTAGATCAATGGGTTAATTTCACCTGCGTCGCTTGTTCTGATAACCGACGTCGTGTTAATGTCCGCGACATGATGTCGCACGTGGTTTCCCCGGTTCCCGGCAGGGGGCAGGCAAATACGGAAGACTGTGGCGGTGTGTCGGCCGGCGCGTTTATATTTCAATCACGCCCCAACCATTCAATGACGCGCCCTCAGCAGCGGCTGGTGTTCGGGAGTCTGGCAGCCGTGTGTTTTGCCATTGCAAGCGGCTTCGCGTTCCTGGGGTACTGGCTGACGCTGCCGTTTGCCGGCCTGGAAGTGGGGCTCCTGGCCTGGGCGCTGGACGCCCTGCGCAGCCGGGAAGGGGATTACGAAACCCTCACGATTGAAGGGGACAGGGTGATGCTGGAGTGGCATGCCGGTACAAGAGGAGAGCGCCGCGAAATGAATCGCCAGTGGGCGCGTGTGATATGCGACTGCGGGACGTCCGGCAGAAACTGCCGTCTCAGCCTGAGTTCTCATGGCCGCGAAACAAAAATCGGACACTACCTGAGTGACGAGGCGCGGCTGCAGCTTGCGGCGACCTTGCGCAGAAAGTTGCAGGCCTAGGCAGGATGCGCCGCAACGATTACCCATAACAAAGTGAGACGAACGGGGGACGCGATGAAAAGCATGTGGCAAAGGGTGGGCGCGATGGGGGCGGTGTGGGCAGCCAGCCAGTCAGCACTGGCGAACTATGCATACAACCTCCAGCCACCGGTCAGTGAAGTGGCGCGGGACGTATACCACCTGCACAATGTCATCATGCTGGTCTGTGTCGGGATTTTCATCGTTGTGTTCGGCCTAATGTTCTACTCGCTGATCAAACATCGCAAATCAGTGGGCCACAAGGCCGCCCACTTCCACGAAAACACCACAGTCGAAATTATCTGGACGATCATTCCTTTCATCATCCTGGTGGGCATGGCCTACCCGGCCGCCAAGATCGTGATCGACATGAAGAACACGTCCAACCCCGACATGACCGTCAAGATCACGGGCTACCAGTGGAAGTGGGGGTATGACTACCTCAATGAAGACGTCCAGTTCTACAGTACGCTCGCCACGCCACGCGAACAGATCAACAATACCGCGCCCAAGGACGCCAACTATCTGCTCGAGGTCGACGAACCGATGGTGGTTCCGGTCGGCAAGCGGGTACGGGTGCTGATTACCGGCAACGATGTGATCCACTCCTGGTGGGTGCCCGCGTTCGGCGTCAAGCAGGACGCGATCCCGGGCTTCATCCGCGACAGCTGGTTTACCGCCGACACGATCGGCACCTACCGCGGCCAGTGCGCCGAGCTATGCGGCAAGGATCATGGTTTCATGCCCATCGTGGTCAAGGTGGTGTCCGAGGCGGACTACAAGGCATGGGTGGCGCAGAAGAAGGGCACGGCCCGGGCCATGGCGGCCGACAACAGCAAGACCTTTGATGTCAAGGAACTGGTGGAACGGGGCGAGAAGGTCTATCAGGCCAACTGCGCGGCCTGCCATCAGGCCAATGGCATGGGTCTGCCGGGCGCGTTCCCCGCGATGAATGGCTCCAAGGTCGCCACCGGACCCATCGCCGACCATATCAATATCGTGGTGCACGGTGGCCGCCCGGGCACCGCCATGACCGGGTTCGCCGACCGCCTGTCCGACGTGGAAATCGCCGCGGTGGTGACATACGAGCGCAATGCCTGGGATAACAAGATGGGTGATGCGGCACAGCCCGCGGACATCGCAGCCGCCCGCGGGGGAGCCGCCGTCGCTGCTGCCCCCGCCGCGCAGTGAACAACCGAGAGGAGAGCACAGCCATGTCTGACGCAGCACACGCCCACGACGCCCACGGACACCACGCGCAGCCCACCGGAATCATGCGCTGGCTGACCACGACCAACCACAAGGACATCGGGTCGCTCTACCTGTGGTTTTCGTTCTTCATGCTGTTTGTCGCCGGATCGATGGCCTTGCTGATCCGTTCCGAACTCTTCGAGCCGGGCATGCAGTTGATGCGTCCCGATTTCTTCAACGAGCTCACCACGATGCACGGGCTGCTCATGATTTTCACCGTGATCATGCCGGCCTTCACCGGATTTGCGAACTGGCAGGTGCCGCTGATGATCGGCGCGCCCGACATGGCATTCCCGCGCATGAACAACTGGAGCTTCTGGCTGCTGCCGGTGGCCGCCATCATGCTGCTGGGGTCGTTCTGGCTGCCGGGGGGGGCCGTGGCGGGCGGCTGGACGATGTATCCGCCGCTTTTCATCCAGGGCGGCGTGTCTTACGACCTGACGATTCTGTCCGTCCACATCATGGGCCTGTCGTCGATCATGGGATCGATCAACATCATCACCACCATCCTCAACATGCGCGCGCCCGGGCTCGCGCTGATGAAGATGCCGATGTTCGTGTGGACCTGGCTGATTACCGCCTATCTGCTGATCGCCACCATGCCGGTGCTGGCGGGCGCCGTCACCATGCTGCTGACCGACCGTAATTTCGGCACCCACTTCTTCAACGCGGCCGGCGGCGGGGATCCGGTGATGTTCCAGCATATTTTCTGGTTCTTCGGGCACCCCGAGGTCTATATCCTGATCCTGCCGGCTTTCGGCATCATCTCGCAGATCATTCCGACCTTCTCCCGCAAGCCCCTGTTCGGCTATGCCTCGATGGTATATGCCACCGCATCGATCGCCATCCTGTCGTTCACCGTGTGGGCGCACCACATGTTCGCGGTGGGCATGCCGGTGGCGGCGCAACTGTTCTTCATGTTCTCCACCATGCTGATCGCGGTCCCGACCGGGGTGAAGGTGTTCAACTGGGTGGCCACGATGTGGAAGGGCTCGATGACCTTCGAAACCCCGATGCTGTTCGCCATTGCGTTCGTCTGCCTGTTCACGATAGGCGGCTTTTCGGGATTGGTGCTCGCCCTGGCCCCGGTGGACATTCAACTGCAGGACACCTATTACGTCGTCGCCCATTTCCACTATGTGCTGGTTTCTGGCGCGCTGTTCTCCATTTTTGCCGGAATCTATTACTGGCTGCCGAAATGGACGGGCCACATGTACAACGAGGCGCTCGGCAAAACACATTTCTGGCTGTCGGTCATCGGCATGAATACCATATTTTTCCCGATGCATTTCCTCGGCCTGGCGGGCATGCCGCGACGCATTCCTGATTACGCATTGCAGTTCACCGGGTTCAACCAGATTGCCACGGTGGGTGCCTTCATCTTCGGTTTCAGCCAATTGCTTTTCCTGGTGCTGGTACTGAAAACGATCAAGAGCGGCGCCAAGGCGACGGATCAGGTATGGGAAGGTGCGGAAGGTCTGGAATGGACGGTGCCTTCGCCGGCGCCCTACCATACCTTTGAAACCGCGCCGGTGGTGAAATGAGCGGCGGTTGACGGTCATGGCGGAGAGGCAACACAGTAAATACCTGACGGCCGCCATTCTGGCCGCCATCGCGCTTGGCTTGTTTCTGTTCACGTTGTACAACGGAATGGGATAAAGCCATGGCGACCGGTAAATCCAGCACGCTGACCAAGCTTGTGATCGTGGCGCTGGGCATGTTCGGGTTCGGGTTTGCGCTGGTGCCGTTTTACTACAAGATTTGCGAAGTGACCGGGATCAATTCCGGCGACGAGCAGAGTCTGGTGAAAAACACCCAGGTCGATACCAGCCGCTGGGTCACCATCGAATTCGATGCCAATACCAATGAGGGCTTGCCGTGGCAGTTCAAAACCACTCAGCGCAGCGTCAGGGTGCATCCGGGCCAGTTGGTGCAGGTGGAATACGAGGTGGCCAATCACAGCGACCATGCCATCGTCGGGCAGGCCGTGCCGAGTTACGGGCCGGCTCGCGCGGGGGCATTCTTCAAGAAAATCGAGTGCTTCTGCTTCACGCCGCAGACGCTGGCAGCGGGCGAGCGGCGCCAGATGCCGGTGTTGTTTGTGCTGGACCCCTCGATAGACAAGGATTTGCATACCATAACCTTGTCCTACACTTTCTTCAATACGGACCCCAGGGCGCAGACGGCGAGGCTGCCGGAAAAAGTACCACATGTCTAAGAAGGGAAATATCCAGGCCGCATTCGCCGTTTTATGGGGGTTTTTCGGGGTGCGAAAACGGCGCGATTACGACGCCGATGCGAAAAATCTGACGCAGGCGCAGATCATCATCGCCGGGCTGATTGGTGGCGTAGTATTTGTGTTGACCTTATTGCTGGCGGTATATCTGGTGCTGCAGTCCGTGAAGTGAACGATCAATAGAACAAGGAAGAGGGGAAGACATGAGTCTGGCGCAAACCGAGAAATATTTCCTGCCGCAACCTTCGCTCTGGCCGATCATCGGATCGGTCGCGCTGCTGACGATGGCCATAGGGGGCGTCATGGTCATCCATCACATGAACCATGGCTGGTGGGTGTTGCTGGCCGGGGTGGCCGTGCTGTTTTTCATGTTGTTTGGCTGGTTTGGCGAGGTGATCCGCGATAGCGAGGCCGGGCGCTTCAACAAACAGGTCGATTCCTCGTACCGCTGGTCCATGAGCTGGTTCATCTTTTCCGAAGTGATGTTCTTTGGCGCTTTTTTCGGTGCCCTGTTCTATACCCGCGTGCTGTCCGTCCCCTGGCTGGGAGAGTCCGATACGATGCAGCAGCTCTGGCCCACGTTCAAGGCGGCCTGGCCGACGGCGGGTCCTGGCCTGACGGCCGACGGCCTGAAATTCACCCCGATGGAGGCATGGGGCATTCCCGCCATCAATACGCTGTTGCTGCTGAGCTCGGGCGTGACCGTCACCTGGGCGCATTGGGGGCTGAAAAAGAACAATCGCGCCCAGCTCATCCTGGGGTTGGGGATGACCGTGGCACTGGGGATCGCCTTTCTTTTCCTGCAGGGCTACGAATACCATCATGCCTACACCGAAATGGGTTTGACGCTCGGCGCCGGAGTGTATGGCGCAACCTTCTTTCTGTTGACCGGTTTCCACGGGTTCCACGTGCTGGTGGGAACGACGATGCTGATCGTCATGTTGCTGCGTTCCATGGCGGGGCATTTCACGGCCGATCATCACTTCGCGTTTGAAGCCGCATCGTGGTATTGGCACTTTGTCGACGTGGTATGGGTGCTGCTCTTCATCCTGGTTTACTGGTTGATCTAGGGCCTGGATCCAGGCGCGGGGCAACAAGAAGCCGCGTCCAGCGCGGCTTTTTGTTGCCGGGGATGGTCAGCGCAGTCCGGTTTGCGGGACGATGCCGAAGTAGTATCCCGCCATCAGCAGGATAAAGAGGGTGAGCGAGAGCACGATGCGAACGGTCAGCATCCTGACTACGCGATCGGACTGCCCCTTGTCCTTGATCAGGTAGTACAGCGCGCTGGCCAGGCTGGCCAGGATGAATACGATGAAAAGCAGGGCAATGATGCGCATGGAGCGGTTTGCTTGTAAAAATTGCAGTCTAACCGGATTGGCCAGCCTATGCACCGGCTGAAACTGCGTGTCGGCGCGTGGCAGTTTTCTCCGGGCGCGTGGCCGACTCTGGCCGCCTTGTTTTTTCTTGTGCTGACCCTCTGGCTGGGCCAATGGCAAAGCGGGCGCGCAGAAACAAAACGTGCCCTGCAGGCGCGTTATGATGTGGCCATGCGGGAAGCCCCCATTCATGTCGGCCACACGCTGCTGGACCGCGACAGCGTGTTGTACAGGAAACTCGAAGTACGGGGCGTGTTCGATCCCGCCCACACCATCCTGCTCGACAACCGGGTATACAAGGGGGTGGCGGGGTATCACATTTTGACGCCGCTCATCATAGACGGTGGCCCCCTTGCCATTCTGGTCAATCGCGGCTGGGTGGCGGTGGGGCGCTCCCGCGAGCAGCTTCCATTGCCCCCCACGCCGCGTGGTCTGGTGACACTCGAGGGCATGGCCGTCGATCCGCATAGCCGATATCTGGAGTTGATGCATGCAGCCGTGCAGGGACGGGTGTGGCAGAACCTGGATTTTGCACGCTATGCCGCGACCACCCGGCTGCCACTGCAACCGGTGTTACTGCTGCAGACCACTCCGCTGGCGGATGGCCTGCAGCGTGACTGGCCGCGCCCCGATACGGGCGTCAGCATGCATGTCGGCTATGCCATCCAGTGGTACAGTCTGGCGGCGACGCTGGTGGTGCTGTGGCTGGTCCTGAATGTCAAACGTCTTCGAGATTGAAGATGCCTGAGCGACCCAACGTCTGGAATGATTCCAAGCATGCAATTAAGTCCACGCAGTAAGCTCCTGCTCCTGATCGGCGTATTCCTGATGCCTGTGGTGGCCGCCTATCTGGCTTACGCGGGCTGGCGTCCCTCGGCTCATACCAATTACGGCGATCTGCTCAAGGTCACGCCTTTGCAGCTGACGGCGGGAAGCACATACGATGGGCGGCCATTCAATCTGGACGCGTTACGCGGTAAATGGGTGATGGTGCATGTGGGGCCGGCGCACTGTGACGCCGCCTGTGCACGGCAGCTTTACCTGATGCGCCAGACGCGGATCGCCCAGGGCAAGGATCAGGAGCGCATCGAACGACTGTGGGTGATGACCGACCACGGCACGCCCGATGCACAACTGCTGCAGTCGCATCCCGATTTGCATGCATGGCGGCCTGCGGCGGCGGCTTTCGTGACACAGTTTCCGGCCGCGCAGGATCGTTCCGGGTACATTTATCTGGTCGATCCGCTGGGCAATCTGATGCTGCGCTTTCCCGCACAGACCGATGGCAAGGGCATGATGAAAGACCTCAAGCTGTTGCTCAAGGCGTCCCAGATAGGCTGACCGGGCTCGGCATGACGACATACCGCAAACTCATTCTGGCCGCCCTGATCCTTGCCTTCGGCGTGGTGGCGCTTGGCGCTTACGTTCGACTGTCCGATGCCGGGCTCGGTTGTCCGGACTGGCCGGGATGCTACGGCAAGCTGACGCCGCACCTTGCCGCCGATGCCATCAACGCAGAACTGGCTACACGCCCCGACGGGCCGGTGTCTCATGAAAAAGCCTGGAAGGAAATGCTGCATCGCTACCTTGCCGGCACGCTTGGACTGCTGGTGCTGGCCATTGCCCTGTGGGCGTGGCGCGAGCGGCGTGAAACGCGGGGAGGGCCTGGATTGCCCCTGCTGCTGCTCGGTCTGATCGTGTTCCAGGCCATGCTGGGTATGTGGACCGTCACCCTGTTGCTCAAACCGCTGATCGTCAGTTCGCATTTGCTGGGAGGCATGGCAACCTTATCCCTGCTGGGGTGGTTGTGGCTGCGGGAACGTGGCCGCCCGGCCCCCGCCTATTATGCGAGCAGCGATCACCTGCGCGGCGGCGCCTTGCTGGGATTGGCGCTGGTGGCCGTGCAAATCGGGCTGGGCGGCTGGGTGAGCACCAACTATGCGGCCCTGGCCTGCCCGGATTTTCCGTTATGCCATGGCGCCTGGATGCCTCCCATGGATTTTGAACAGGGATTTACCCTGCACCGCAACCTGGGCGAGACGGCTGCGGGTGGCTTGCTGCCGCTGACGGCGCTGACGGCCATCCACTGGACCCATCGCGTCATGGCCCTGATCGTGACCTTGTATCTGGGCTGGCTGGTGCTGCGCCTGATGCGAAGCCCGGGGCATCTCGGCATGGGCCTGGCCATCGGCGGGCTGCTGGCCTTGCAGGTCACGCTGGGCATCGGCAATGTCATGCTCGGTCTGCCGCTGGCCGTCGCGGTGGCGCACAATGCCGGCGCGGCGCTATTGTTGTCCAGCCTGGTGATGCTGAATTACCGGGTACGCAGGAGATGAATATGGAATCCTTGATGATTCAGGGAGCGGGCTGTCGCTGCCGGCAGTTTCTGGCGTTGTGCAAGTTGCGGGTGGTCAGCCTGATCGTATTTACGGCAGTCATCGGTATGTTTCTCGCCGTGCCCGGCTGGCCGGAATGGAATGTCCTGTGGGCGGGCACGCTCGGCATTGCGCTGGTGGCCGGTGCGGCGGCGGCGTTCAATTGCCTGATCGAGCAGAAAATCGATGCGGTCATGGCGCGTACGCGTGCCCGTCCGCTGCCGCGCGGCGAACTGACCAGCACGCAGACCCTGGTGTTTTCCGGCATGGTGGGCGGCGCGGGTCTGTATCTGCTGACCGTGTTCGTCAATCCGCTGACGATGTGGCTGACGCTGGCCACGTTCGTCGGCTATGCGGTGATCTATACCGCCATACTGAAGCCGGCCACGCCACAGAATATCGTCATCGGCGGCGCGTCCGGCGCGATGCCGCCGGTGCTCGGGTGGGCCGCGGCCACGGGTGAAATTCATCACGACGCTCTTTTGCTTTTTCTCATCATCTTTGCCTGGACCCCCCCGCATTTCTGGGCGCTGGCACTTTACCGGCGCGAAGAATATGCCCGTGCCGGGTTGCCGATGCTGCCGGTGACGCATGGAGAAGCCTACACACGGTTGCATGTGCTGCTTTACACCCTGCTGCTGTTTGCCGTGACCATGCTGCCGGTTGGAACGGGCATGGGTGGATGGATCTATCTGGCTGGCGCCCTGTTGCTGGGCGGCCGTTTCATCCACTACGGCTGGCGCCTGTATCGCGCGTACAGCGATGCATTGGCCAGACAGACCTTCCGCTATTCCATCTGGTATCTGAGCATTCTGTTCGCGATCATGCTGATCGATCATTACGTCCATATACCCATTTGATTTGTATGGGGGTTCGGGCGTTTATCTGGATATTGAGAGAGGTTTGTTTTATATTGTCTTCAGTTACTTTCATGAAGGCACAGGATGATCCTCTCGCGCACCAGTCAGTATGCCGTCCAGGCGCTGATTTACATGGCAACCCAGCCTGACGCCACGCCGGTGCTGAACAAGGATATTGCCGCCCGGCTGGGTGTGCCCGCCCCCTATCTGGCCAAGATCCTGCAAAGCCTTGCCAAGGGCAATCTGCTGTTTTCCTTTCGTGGCCGCCTGGGCGGCTTCTGTTTGCGCGAAGGCGGCGACAAGGTCACCCTGATGCAGATCCTGCTGTTGACCGAAGGCCCGGCGTTTACCCAGAACTGCCTGCTCGGCCTGAAAAAATGTAGTGATGAAACAGCCTGCCCACTGCACTTCCGCTGGGTGCCCGTGAAAAAGAAAATCATCGAACTTCTGCAGGACACCACCCTGGACAAGCTGGCCAAGGCGGTGGAGTCCGGCAAATACCGACTGGCAGACATTCCGGAACAGCTGTTCGCGCAGATCAAGACATGACACGCTGGTTCGCGGCCGTCTGGGCCGTGGCGATGTTTGCGCTGGCGGGCTGCCAGCCTGCCGCGCAGTCCCCGGTATTCCAGGCGACCGACATTTCAGGCGCGGGCTTCGCCCGGGATTTCCGGCTGACCGACCACAATGGCCGCATCCGCACGCTGGCGGACTTCAAGGGCAAGGTCGTGGCCATTTTCTTCGGCTACACGCATTGTCCCGATGTCTGTCCCACCACGCTGTCGGATTTCGCCGCCGCCCTCAAACAGCTGGACGGCCAGGCGGAACGCGTACAGGTCATTTTTGTGACGCTGGACCCTCAGCGCGACACGCCTGCCATCCTGAAGCAGTATGTGCCCGCCTTCAATCCGGATTTTCTTGGAATGTACACCGATGCCGACGCGCTGAAGCAGCTGGCAAAAGAGTACAAGATCGTTTATCAGAGAACATCGGTCAAGGCGACGGACGACTATCTGATCGATCATAGCGCCGGGACCTATATTTATGATCCGGCAGGGAATTTGCGCCTGCTGATGCCCTATGGCAGCAGCCCGGAAGCGATCGCCCATGATTTGAGGATATTACTGTCCCGCGCCTGAGTCCCGGTCCGGACTTGCGGGACGCAGGAGGGCGGGAATATAATCCCGCAGTTTATGAATATAAGCATATGCTGTTAGGGTGCGCGCAGGCGCCATCATGTCAGTACAACAGGAGCGGGTCATGGCGGTAACCACATATTCCGGTGCGGAACAGTACAACTTCGAAATCGTCAAGAAATTTGCCGTCATGTCGATCGTGTGGGCGGTGATCGGCATGTTCGTGGGCGTGTATATCGCTTCCGAGCTGGCCTGGCCGTTCCTGAACTTCGATAGCCCCTACATCTCGTTCGGACGATTCCGGCCTGTACATACCACCTCGGTGATCTTCGGTTTTGGCGGCTCGGCGCTGTTCGCCACCTCGTACTATGTGGTTCAACGCACCTGCCAGACCCGCCTGATTTCGGATGGCATGGCCAGCTTCACCTTCTGGGGCTGGATGGCGGCCATCGCGCTGGCGGACATCAGCTATATGCTGGGCCATACCCAGTCGCGTGAATACGCGGAAATGGAATGGCCGATCGATATCCTGATCGAAGTCGTGTGGGTCGCGTATCTCGCCGTGTTCGTCGGCACCATCATGCGCCGCAAGCAACCGCACATCTACGTGGCCAACTGGTTCTACCTGGCCTTCATTCTGGCGACCGCCCTGCTGCATACCTTCAACAACCTGGCGATGCCCATCAACCTGTTTTCGATGCAATCCTACAGCCTGTTCTCGGGCGTGCAGGATGCGATGACCGAGTGGTGGTATGGCCACAACGCGGTCGGCTTCTTCCTGACCGTGGCCTTCCTCGGCATGATGTATTACTTCGTGCCCAAGCAGGCCGGCCGCCCGATTTACTCCTATCGCCTGTCCATCGTCCATTTCTGGGCGCTGGGCTTCATGTATATGTGGGTGGGCGCTCACCATCTGCACTGGACCGCGCTGCCGGACTGGACATCGTCGCTGGCGGCCGCCTTCTCCATCCTGCTGCTGATGCCTTCGTGGGGCGGCATGATCAACGGCATCATGACCCTGTCCGGCGCCTGGGACAAACTGCGCACCGACCCGATCATGCGTTTCATGATCGTGGCGCTGTCGTTCTACGGCATGTCGACCTTCGAAGGCCCGATGATGTCGCTGAAGGAAGTCAATGCGCTGTCGCACTATACCGACTGGACGGTTGGCCACGTGCACTCCGGCACACTGGGCTGGCTGTCGATGATCACCTTTGGCTCGCTGTATCACATGATGCCCAAGCTGTGGGAGACCAAAATGTACAGCCGCAAGCTGATCGAATGGCATTTCTGGCTGGCCACCATCGGCATCGTGCTCTATATCGTGGCGATGTGGATTTCCGGAATCACCCAGGGCCTGATGTGGCGCGCCTTTGACCAGTTCGGCAACCTGCAGTACTCGTTCGTCGAGTCGGTTGCGGCCATGCACCCCTTCTATGCGATGCGCGCGATTGGCGGCATGTTCTTCCTGGTCGGCATGATCATGATGGCTTTCAATGTGTTCATGACCATTCGTCAGGGCAAACGCGAAAGTGCCGAACTGGAAGCCAAGCTGGCCGCCAAACTGGCTCACGCATGATTCGGGAAACGTAAGATCATGAATATCAACTTCAAGCACGAATGGATTGAAACCAACATCGGCCTGCTGGCGGTACTGACCATGCTGGCGATCAGCGTCGGCGGCCTGGTGGAAATCGCTCCCTTGTTTTTCATCAATAAAACCATCGAGAAGGTCGATGGCGTGCGCCCCTACACGCCGCTCGAACAGCGTGGACGTGACATCTACCAGCGCGAAGGCTGCTATCTCTGTCATTCCCAGATGATCCGTCCGTTCCGCGACGAAAAGCTGCGTTACGGCCACTATTCGCTGGCGGCGGAATCGCAGTACGACCACCCTTTCCAGTGGGGCTCCAAGCGTACCGGGCCGGATCTGGCGCGCGTGGGCGGCAAGTATTCGAATGAATGGCAGGTTCAGCACCTGATTGCCCCGCGTTCGATGGTGCCCGAGTCGGTGATGCCGAATTTTCCCTGGCTGAAGACGACCCTGCTGGATACTTCCGATATCACGGATCGCATGAAGGCATTGCGCAAAGTGGGGGTGCCGTATTCGCTGACCGACGCCGAATACAAGGCGAACGTGGACAAGTTCGGCGAGACCGTCGCCAAACAGTTGCATATTCCCAATGCGCAGCTGAGCCTGATCGCGCAAGCCAACTTCGGTAACTACGACGGCGACCGTTCGAACATTACCGAGATGGACGCTTTGGTGGCCTATCTGCAGGTATTGGGCACCATGGTCGATTTCAGCAAATACAAGGACGATGCATTCGTCAACGACCGCTGATCGAAGCAGGCGGAGAGTAGAAATGGACTTGTTGATGTGGTTCTCCAAACCAGAAAACACCAAACCTCTTGGCCTGGTCATCTTTTTCGTCACCTTTATCGGCATCGTGATCTACGCCTACGGTAGCAAGAAGCGGAGCGCTCAACTCGAGTCCTACCGCAACATACCGTTCCTGGATGATCAGGAAGACACGAAGGACAAGCAATGAGCGAGCAAAAACTACAATCCCAAACCGTGCAAACCACAGGTCATGCCTGGGACGGCGACCTGCAGGAATACAATAATCCGCTACCGGTCTGGTGGGTGTATACGTTCTACCTGACGGTCATTTTCGCCATCGTGTATTGGGTCATCTATCCGTCATGGCCATTTGGCAAGGGGTGGATCGGCGGTTTATCCAACGTGACCTACGTCAATAGCGCGGGCGAGACCCGGACGCACAGCTGGAACACCCGCGCGCTGCTCATGCAGGACATGAACAAGGCGGCCGTCGAGCAGAAGCCCTACTTCGACAAGGTGGCGGCCATGTCCTATGCCCAGATCGCCAAGGATCCTGACATGAACGGTTTCATCCTGTCGGCCGGCAAGGCGCTCTTCTCCGACAACTGTGCGCCCTGTCACCAGGCGGGCGGGCAGGGCGTCATGGGGTTCTTCGCCAACCTGACGGACGACGACTGGCTGTATGGCGGATCGTACGACCAGATTCATGCATCGATCACGAATGGTCGCCACGGCTATATGCCCACTTTCAGCGAGGTGCTCGCGCCCGGGCAGATCGACCAGCTGGCCAATTACGTGGCCAGCCTGTCGGGAATCGGCCACGACGCAGCCAAGGCAGCAGCGGGCGATGTCCTGTTCCATGGCGAAGCCGCCGCCTGCTATTACTGCCATGGCGCCAATGCCAAAGGCAACACTGAAATCGGCTCGGCCAACCTGACTGACAATATCTGGCTGTGGGCCAATGTGCCCGGAGCCGACAGCGCAGAAGGAAAAGTCGCGGCCATTCGCGGCGTCATCGCCAGCGGACTGAACCGGGGCGTGATGCCGGCATGGGCTGGCCGGCTTTCGCCAGAACAGATCAAGGTTCTGACGGTCTATGTTCATGAACTGGGCGGTGGGCAGTAAGAGCGGACCGAAATGAGCAAAGCCCCCGTTCTCGGGGGCTTTTGCTTCCCACCGATCCAATGGCCATACCATGCAAACAGGCTTAGAAGAGCAGCTCGGGCTTTATCAGAAGCGCATCCCGATTTTCACCCGCTCGGTGAAGGGGCGGTTCCGTCGTTTCAAGACCACGGTACTGGTGCTGGCCTATACGATTTATTTTCTGCTGCCGTGGCTGCCGTGGTCACGACTCGATGCGCCGTCCCAGGCCGTACTGTTTGACCTGCCGGGACGCCGGTTTCTGATTTTCGGCCTGACCGTCTATCCGCAGAATGTCGTCTGGCTGGCCTTGCTGCTGTTCATCGCCGCCATTTTTCTGTTTTTTGTCACGGGTCTGGTGGGACGGGCGTTTTGCGGTTACTTCTGCTTCCAGACGCTGTGGACCGATTTCTTCATCTGGATCGAACACAAGATCCAGGGCGAGCGCCCGGCACGCGTACGGCTCTACCGCCAGCCATGGAATCGGGAAAAGCTGCTCAAGGTCGGCGGCACGCATGTCCTGTGGCTGCTGGCATCGTTCTGGACGGGCCTGACTTTCGTGGCCTACTATGCCTACGCGCCGCAACTGGTACTGGATTTCGTGACCGGCCAGGCCGCCGCCGTCGCCTATTTCACCGTCGGCATTCTGACCCTCACGACCTACGCCGCCGCCGGGCTCATGCGCGAGCAGATCTGCACCTACGTCTGTCCTTATGGGCGCTTCCAGAGCGTGATGTATGAGCCCGAGACGCTGGCCGTGCATTACGACGCGAAACGGGGCGACGCGATCCATGGGCGCGCCAGCCCGCGTGCCGGCCAGCGTACGCTGGCCGAGCGTCACGAAAAGGGACTGGGTGATTGCGTCGACTGTGGACTGTGCGTACAGGTCTGTCCGGCCGGCATCGATATCCGGGACGGACTCCAGTACAAATGCATCTCGTGCGGGCTCTGCATCGACGCCTGCAACAGCATCATGGATTCTTTCGGCTATCCGCGGGGGCTGATCCGCTACGACTCGGAAAAAAATCTGGCCGCCGCGGTGCCCGCCGCCCCCCGGGCAGAATGGAAACGCCTGAAAACGGTTGGCTATGGCGTGGCCCTGATCCTGATGAGCGGCTATCTCGTCTACAGCATCGTCACCCGTGGCAGCTACGACCGTGCCGTCAACCAGATTCGCCAGCCGCTGTATGTCGTGCTGTCGAATGGCGACATCCGCAATCGCTATCAGGTCCGCATCACCAACAAGGCGGCGCAGGATCAAACCTATGAGTTCAGCGCGAGCGGTATCCCGGCGGGCGCGCTCGACCTGGGTAATTTTCGTGAAATCACGATCAAACCGGGCCACAGCGGGCTCGTTCAGGTCAGCGTGCATCTGACTCCGGAAATGGCGGAACATACCCGCCATTTCGAGCTGATCGTCTCGCCACGGGGCAAACCCGGCGAGGCGCGTTCCGAAACCGTTCGTTTTGACAGCCCGAAAGCCTCGCATGACTAATACCCTGATCACCCTGTTTGGCGGGCTGGCCGCGGTACTCGTCCTGTATGCCATCGGGGGGTTTGTGCGCAATCTGCCGCCGATCCTGCGTGCCGTGCTGGCAGGCGGCATTCCCCTGATCGCGTATTTCATCCTCATCGTCGGTCACTGGCCGGGGCTGGATGTGGTGGCCATCCACATCTCGGTTTTCTTCGCGACGGCATTGGTGCTGCTGGTGCTGTCCGTATTCCGGCGGCGCGGCGAGCGCCTGCACTGGGCGCCCAGGCTGCTCATGCTGTTCTTCGTCGGGCTTGCGGTGCTCATGGGCGGGTTTCTTTACATTGCGAACAATGGCTTGCCCGAACCGATCGGACAATGGTGGCTGGGCGGCAACAAGGGGCCGGTTTACAGCGGGTTCTCGGGCGTGGTGCCGCACACCCAGCAAGCGGCCACTGCGATTTCGTCGGAGCTTTCCCGGACGCACCGCGAAGCCGCGCTGGGCTGGAATGTCGACATCAGCGGCCTCGACGGCAACGCGTCCGCGCGGAGGGTGCGGGTCCGGATTCGGAACCACACCGGCCTGCCGGTCGATCATGTGGACGCCGAGTTGAGCCTGCACCGCCCGGGCGCCGCGCAGGCCGTGCTCACCGTGCCGCTGCCCGAACTCGACGCAGGCGAGTATGGCGGCGTGCTGCGGCTGCCTGCGAGCGGGCGCTGGCTGGCCGAGCTCCGCCTCTCGCGGGAAGGCGCCCTGCACTATCAGCATACGCAGGAGCTGGTGATGCCATGAGCGGTGTGCTGGGGTTCCTGTTCCTGTTATCGGGCCTGTTCGTGCTGCTGATCGCCGTGGGCGTGTTCTGGTCGATCAGAAGCGGCCAGTTCGACGATCTGGAAGGGCCTGCCGAACGCATCCTGATGGACGACGATGATCCCCTGCTTCCTACGCGCCGTCCGCGAGGCAGGGACGACGATTCCTAGGGCAGGAAACACGCCGTACCCAAACAGGCGCAAGTCAATTAGAATTCACCTACTTATACTGGAGCTCGCACAATGAAACAGCTTTTGACTTTTCAAGGTTTCCCCATGGTCGTGGTGACGGCGTTGATCGTCTGGGCCTGGATCAGCATTTTTTCGGTATTGATCGCCTCGTTTTTCTGAGCGCTCCCCTGCTTCGATAAAAACGCCCTGAATCTCAGGGCGTTTTTACGTCTGACGATGATTGTTTACCCGATCTCCGATCATCCCGCCTGGGTGACGCAGCACGGCTGAAGCCGCGCGTCTTTGCCGTCACCCCATGCCGCGCGGCTTCCGTATCCGCAGCCCCCACCATGCCATGAGGGGAAGCAGGGTGAGGGTGAACAGGGTGGCGCTGATGACGCCTCCGACAATCACCACGGCGAAGGGACGCTGCGTCTCGGAACCGATGGCATGGGAGAGCGCCGCCGGCAACAGGCCGAGTCCGGCCATCAACGCCGTCATGAGAATGGGCCGCAAGCGGGAGACCGCGCCCTCGGTGACGGCCCGCAACAGGCTGGCGCCGTTGTCCACCAGTCGCACCACTTCCTCGAGCAGGATCACCCCGTTCTGCACCGAAATCCCCGCCACGGCGATGAAACCGACCGCCGCCGAGATGGAGAGATGCAGGCCGGCCAGGCCGAGCGCGAAGAAGCCGCCGGCGATGTTGAAAGGCAGCATCGCGAGGATCAGGCCGGCCAGCCGTATGGAGCGGAAAGCCCAGAAAAGCAGGGCAAAGATGCCCAGCAGCGAGGCCGGGACGATGACCGCCAGGCGCTTCATGGCGCGTTGCTGGTTCTCGAACTGGCCGCCCCAGACGATGCGGTAGCCCGGCGGCAATGGTACGTCGCGGGCCACCCTGGCCATGGCCTCGGCGACGAAGCTGCCCTGGTCGCGGCCCAGCAGGTTGGCCTTGACCGCGACGTTGCGCCCGCCGGCCTCGCGGGAGATCCGCGAGGCGCCTTCGCGCACTTCAACCGTGGCGACATCGGCGATGCGCACAATGCCCGCATGGTCGGGCAGCGCGAGAGGAACCGCTCCGACGTCTTCCACCGAACTGCGATACGGTCTGGCGAAGCGCAGTGTCAGATCGAAACGGCGTTCGCCTTCGTAGAAGCCGCCGACGGTGCCGCCCCCCAGCGCCGTCTGTACCGCATTGTCGAGTTCGGCCATGGTCAGGCCGAGGCGCGCCAGCCTGACGCGATCGGGCAGCACCACCACCTCGGGCTGGCCGCCGGGCAGGATGGCCGCGACGTCGCGGCTGCCCCGGATGCCGCGCAGGATGGACGCAATCTGTTCGGCCTTGTCCTGCAGGATATCGAGATCGGGGCCGAAGACCTTGACGGCGATCTCGCCCTTGACGCCGGACAAGGCTTCCTCGACGTTGTCCTGGATGACCTGGGAGAAGTTGGTGGGCAGGCCGGGCAGGACCGCGAGCTTTTTCTCCATGTCGGCCACCAGCGCATCCTTGGTGGGAAAGCGCCAGGTGTCGCGCGGCTGCAGGTCGGCGAGGATCTCCATGTTGTTCGGGCCTTTGGGGTCGGTGCCGTCGTCGGGGCGCCCGACCTGGGAAACGACCTTTTTCACTTCCGGGTAGCTGCGCAGGGTGGTGCGCACCACCCGTTCCACGTCCTTGGTGTGTTCGAGCGACGAGCCCGGCGGCAAGGTGATGGTCAGCCACAGGTTGCCTTCGTCCAGTTGCGGAAGGAATTCGCTGCCGAGCATCGGCGCCAACGCGAAGGCGAGGGCGACGATGGCGCCGGTGATGCCGAATGTGAGGCGCGGGTGGCGACGCAGGCGGCCGAGCAGGCGGCGGTAGCCGCGTTGCAGGCGGAGCAGCCAGTCGATATGTTTTTCCGCGAGGTCGCGCCAGTTGAGCACGACCGACAACAGGGCGGGGACCAGGGTGAGGGTGAGCAGCACGGCGCCCAGGAGGGAAAAGGACAGGATCAGGGCCACCGGCGAGAAGATCCGGCCTTCCACCCGCTGGAAGGTGAAAATGGGCAGGAAGGCCAGGATGATGATGGCCTTGGAGAACAGGATGGGTTTGGCCAGATCCGCCGTGACCCAGCGCAAGGCTTCGAAACGGCGGGCGATCGGCGGTTCGGGGGCGGCCTCCACATGATGCAGCGCGAGGCGGACCATCAGGGCTTCCACCAGCACGACGGCGCTGTCGATGATGATGCCGAAATCCACGGTGCCGAGCGAAATGAGATTGGCCGGCACCCCCTTCAGGTCCATGAGGGTGAAGGCGAAGAGCAGGGTCAGCGGGATGATCGCCGCCACCACCAGCGCGGCCCGCCATTCGCGCAGAAAAATCACCAGCACCGATACCACCAGCAGGGCGCCGGTCAGCAGGTTTTCGCTCACCGTGCGGACGGTATGGCGGACCAGGTCGGTGCGCTGGTAGATGGGTTGGATACTGACGCCTCGGGGCAACTGACCGTGGTTGAGCTCGTCGACCCGCACCAGCAGGTCGGCCACCACCTTCGAGGGATCGCTGCCCTTGGTCATGAGGACAATGCCTTCGACCACAGAATCCTGGTCGTCGTGGGCGACGATGCCGGAGAGCGGACGGTCGCCGACCCCGACCGTCGCGAGGTCGCCCACCGTCACGGTCTTGCCGTTCCGGGCGCTGACGGCCACGGCGCGGATGTCGTCGAGTCGGGAGAAGAGGCCGAGCGCGCGAACGACCAGGGTTTCGTCGCCCCGCTTCATGATGCCGCCGGACGCATTCTGGTTGTCATTGGCGAGCGCCTGCGAAACCTGGTCCAGGCTGACGCCGTAACGGGCCATGGCGTCGGGGTCGAGGCGCACCTGGTATTCCTTGATCGCGCCGCCGAAGCTGTTGACGTCGGCCACGCCGGAGACCCGGCGCAGCGCCGGGCGCACCACCCAGTCCTGCAGTGCCCGCACCTCGCGGGCCGGCATGCCGGGCGGGGCGTGCAGCACGTAGCGATAGATCTCGCCGACCGCGGTGGAAAGCGGGGCCAGCTGCGGCTGGATGCCGGGAGGCAGGTTGACGTTCTGCAGCTTTTCCAGCACCTGGTTGCGGGCGAAATAATCGTTCGTGCCGTCGTCGAAGGTCAGGGTCACCACCGACAGGCCGGTGATCGACACCGAGCGCACCTGGGTCGCCCGCGGCACGCCGCTCATTTCCCGTTCGATGGGGATGCTGAGGGTACGCTCGACGTCCTCCGGCGACTGCCCCGGATACTGCGTCACCACCTGGACCTGTACGTCCTGGACATCGGGGAAAGCTTCCACCGGCAGGTTCTGCAAGGCACGCACGCCGACCACCGCGAGCGCCACCGCCATCACCAGGATGAAGAGCCGCTGACGAATGACGAAAATCGCAAGGCGGCCGAACACCTTATTCTCCCTGCGCCAGTTCGGACGCAAGCAGCAGCGCGCCCCGCACCACGACCTGGTCGCCGGGCCTGATGGCGGAGCCGGGCGTCAGATAGGCGAACTCGGCGTCCTGGTGGGCAATGCGCACCTGGCGGCGTTCGAATTCGCGCGGGCCGATCTGGACGAACAGCCGTGTCGTCAGGCCGTCTGTCAGCAAGGCGCCGACAGGCAGGCGGATGACCGTGGCGGCGCGGGGCTGGCTGAGGGTGGCGCGGGCAAACATTTCCGGCTTGAGCCGGCCGTCGGCGTTGTCCACCAGCGCCCGGACCGGAATGCGCCGGGTAGCCGGATCGACCATGGCGCCTGCCTGTTCGATGCGCGCGGAAAAATTCTCATCGGGAAACGCTTCGACGGTGAAATTCACCGCCGCCCCCGGCCGGGCCAGGGCAGCGGCCTGTTCCGGCAAATCGATATCGAGCCAGAGATGGCGCAGGTCGGACAGGATGAACAGCGGCGTGGCCGCATCCGGACGGACCTCCGTGCCCGGATTGGCCTGGCGCTCGACCACGACGCCGCCGAGGGGCGCGCGCAGGATCAGGCGCTGGCCTTCGATAGGGCTGCCCGGCGGGGCGAGATTGGCGAGCCGCAAGCGGGCACGATCGGACTCGGCGTCGGCGGCGCGGGCATCGGCCTGGGCGGCTTCCAGATCGCGGCGTGCCAGCACTTCGCCTTCGAACAGCGTCTGCGCCCGCGCCAGCGCCTTCTTCTTCAGCGTGGCGTCGGCTTGCGCCTTGCGCAGGTCGGCAATGGCCTGGCCGAAATCCGGCGCGTCGAGGATCGCCAGCGGCGATCCGGGGACGACCGTGTCGCCGGGGGCTGCCTTCAAAGCCAGGATGCGCCCGGCGAGCGGCGGAAAAATCCGCGCCGTGCGGTCTTCGGCCAGGGCCAGGCGGGCGTTCATCGGATCGCTGGCGGGCAGCGGCGCCAGGCTGACCGCTGCCAGTTTGAGAAAAGCCAGCTGCGAGGCATCCTGTTCCAGACGTACCCGGTTGGCGGGCGCCCTGGGCTTGCCCTGCTCCTGCGGGGGCGGCGGTGCGGCATGTTCGATGCGCCAGGCGGCGAATCCTCCCATGCCGAGCAGGAGGGCGAGGACGAGCGGGGCGAGGCGCTGGATGCGGGGGCGCGCGCGCCGGTCGGAAGCAGACTGGGTCATGGCAGTTCCTGGAGATTCATTGCAGCGGCCCAGGCGGCACGGGCCTTGGCCGCGTCGTCCAGCGCATTGACGGTATCGGTTTCGACGGCGTAGAGGCTGCGCCGGGCGTCGATGACGTCGAGGGTCGAGGCCGCCCCCTGACTGAAGGCGAACTGGACCGCGGCGCTGGCCTTGCGTGCCGCCGGCAGGGCTTCGTCGCGCAGGTGGCGGGCGCGCTCGCTCAGGCGCCCGGCCTCGAAGGTGGATTGATTGAAATCGGCCGCGGCGGCGGCCTTGACGCGTTCCAGCTCATCCTGGGCCGACTCGCGCGCGACGTAGGCCTGGCGCAGCTCGCCGCGAAAGTCGTAGCCGGTGAACAGGGGAACGCTGACGCCGACGCCGATCAGGTTGCTGCCGGGGTCCTGGTTGTTGCGCTCGAACTGGGCGCCGACCGTGACATCGCGCACCCGCTGGGCGCGGGCCAGATCGATGGCCTGGTCCGCCGCCGCCACGCGGTGAAGGGCGGCGATGACATCCGGGCGCGCATTCAGATCGGGTTGCAGGGCGGGCAGGGCCGTCAGCCGGGGCCACGGGTCGGCGGTGGCGAGGCGGGCGGCGTCGGATTCCATGGCCAGCAGCTGGGCGAGGGCGAGTCGCGCGCGCTGGTGGTCGACCTCGGCCTGACTGGCGTCGCTGTCGGCGCGCAGGGTGTCGGCGCGGATGCGCGCGACGTCGGTCGGCGCCAGGTCGCCGGCCTTCAGCCGCCATTCGGCCTTGCTCAGCACCTGATGAGCCAGACGGGCCGATTCCCTGCCCAGGCGGGCGCGGTCCTCGGCCGCCTTGAGGTCGAAGTAGGCCTGGCGGGCCAGCATGCGCTGCTGGCGCAGGCTGTCCGATTCATCGGAACGGCTGGCTTCGAGCAGGGCGTCCGCCACGCCGAGACGCAACGCCCGCTTGCCGCCGCGCTCGATCGGCTGGTCGATGCGCAGAATGGTGTCCAGATACGTATGGCTGTCGGGATGCTGGGCGTTGATCCCGCTGGTGTTCAGGGAGAGAGTCGGGTTGGGACGGCCGGCCGCCATGGCGATGCCCGCCTCGGCCGAAGCCGAGGCGCGTCGGGAAGCGATCAGGGCGCGGTTGTGCGCCACGAGCAGTTGCTCGACGTCGGCGAGATGCAACGGAACGGGTGTCGCGGGCTCGGCCGCGGTCGCCGGCCCGGCCAGGCAGGCGGCCAGCAGAATGCAGGGGAGAAAGAAGGCCGTTCGCATGGCGCCACGGTAGGCGACGCCACCTTTCGCGACCCTGACAAGGCAAGGCGCGCGAATCAGCGGCGGGGCAGGAAGCTCACCCGGATGCGCGCGCCGCCACCGGGATCGGCATCGGCAAGATCAATGGTGGCGTCGTGCCGATCCGCCACTTCCTTGACGATGGCGAGGCCCAGGCCGGTGCCCGCGCCGGGCGACCCCGCCGCCCGGTAAAAACGCTCGAAGATGCGCGGGTGCTCGGTTTCCGGGATGCCGGGGCCATTGTCCTCGACTTCGATGAAAGGACGGCCGTCCTCGCCGGTGCCGCTGCGGGCGGTGACCCGTCCGCCTGGCGGGGTGTACTGCAGGGCGTTGTCGATCAGGTTCGCCAGCAATTCCCGCAGCAGCCATTCGGCGCCATCGACGCCTGCCGCTTCCGCTTCGAAGCCGAGATCGATGTCGCGGGCCAGTGCCCGGTCGTACCAGACGGACGCGTTTTCCTGCAGCAGATGGGCGAGATCCACCGGGCGCCGCTCGTGGGCGATGTCGGCCTCCGGCCCGGAGCGGGCCAGCGCCAGGAGCTGGTGGACCAGATGGCCCAGGCGCTGGGTGGCATCGCGCAGGTTCACCACCCGGCGGCGATATTCCCGGGGGAGTTCGGCCGCCGTCAGTTCGAGCTGGGTCTGCAGGGCTGCCAGAGGGGTCTTGAGTTGATGGGCGGCATTGGCTAGAAAAGACTGTTGCGCCAGCGCCGCCGCCCGCAGGTCGTCGATCAGCGCCGCCATGGCGTTGACCAGGGGTTCGATCTCGCCCGGGATATCTCCCTTGGGCAGCGGGCTCAGATCGTGCGGGGAACGGCGGCCGATTTCCTCGCTGAGCTGGGCCAGTGGCGCCACGCCGCTGCGCACGCCGATATAGACCAGGATCAGGGCGGCGAGGATGAGCAGGACATTGGGGACCACCATGGCGACCAGGATTTTCGAGCCGGTGCGCTGCCGTTCCCGGGTCGTTTCGGCAACGATGACGGTAACGGGACCCCCCAACGTTTCCAGACGATAGCTTGCCTTGCGCACGGGCTTGCCGCGCAGGATGGCGTTCGACAGAACCGGGCGGGGCGCGGACGTTTCCGCTCCGGGCCGCAGATCGGCATCGCCGGCCAGCAGCCGCCCGTCCGGCCCGCGCACCGCCAGGAATTCCAGATCACTGCCGTTGCTGCGCAGGACCGCCTCGGCGGCGGGCGGAAGATCCACGGTGACGGCGGCCCCCTGGACATGAACCCGGCCGGTCAGGGCGACCGCATCGTCGGCGAGCGCGTGGTCGTAGGCTTCGTTGGCCGGATCGAAGGCGATGTGATAGTCGGCCGCGAGACTGATGGCGAGCAGCGCCATCAGTGGCGCCAGCAGAAAGACGAGCAGCCGTCGGCGCAGGGTCTGCCGCGGCCGGTCAGACCGATAGGGGTTCATCGAGGCGATAGCCGATGCCGCGTATGGTACGGATTTCCACGTCCCCTCCCTGCAGCTTGTTGCGCAGGCGCGAGATGTAGATTTCGACGGCATTGCTGGTCAGCTCGTTGTCCCATTCGCTCAGGCTTTCCACCATCTTCTGCTTGTTGACGACGTTCGGGGTGGCGAGCATGAGCTGCTGCAGGATGTCCCACTCGCGGCCGGTAAGATCGAGCGGCGCGCCGCGCGCACTGGCGGTTCTGCGCGCCAGATCGAGGCGGAGCGAACCCGCGCTCAGTTCGGAGGCGGTGGCCGAGCGGCTGCGGCGGATCAGTGCGCGCAGCCGGGCCAGCAGCTCGGGGAGGTGGAAGGGTTTGACCATGTAATCGTCGGCGCCGAGGTCGAGTCCGGTCACCCGGTCGTCCAGCCCGTCGCGGGCCGTCAGAATGAGGATGGGCACTTTGATGCCGCGGCGGCGCAGCCGGCGGATCAGTTCATGACCATCCATGCGCGGCAGGCCGATATCGACGATGGCCAGGTCGTAATGGGTGAGCGCGAGTGCGGATGCGGCCGGTTCGGCCGCCGCCGTGTGGTCCACCGCGAAGCCGGCCTTTTCCAGCCCTTCGCGGATTCCGTCGGCGACCATCGGGTCGTCTTCAACCAGCAGGATGCGCATGCTCAGTCGTGGGCGGGATAGCGCCGAACGGCCAGGGAAATGTTGCTTCCACCGAAGGCAAAGGTATTGGATAGCGCGGCCAGCACCGGACCGCGGCGCGGCGTTCCCGCGATCAGATCGATCCCTTCCGCGTCGGTCTCCTCCAGATGCGCGGTGGGCGGACATTCGCCGTGCGCCAGGGCCAGCACGGTGATGACCAGTTCCAGCGCGCCCGCCGCGCCCAGGGTATGGCCGTGGACGGCCTTGGTGGACGAGACCGCCGGCGTCTTCTGCACGCCGCCGAAGGTGTTGCGGATGGCGACGGCCTCCATGGCGTCCCCCACCGGGGTGGCCGTGGCATGGGCGTTGATGTAGCCGATGTCGGCCGTCGTCAGGCCGCCATCCTGCAGGGCACGTTCCATCGCGCGCTGCTGGCCTGCCGGATCCGGGCGTGCATAGTGGCTGGCATCGCCGGCGTTGCCGTAGCCGCACAATTCGGCATGGATGCGGGCGCCGCGACGCCGGGCAGCGCTTTCCCGCTCGAGCACGAGAGCGGCCGCGCCTTCCCCGAGGACGAGGCCGCTGCGCCGGCGGTCAAACGGACGGCAGCTTTGTTCGGGGGACAGCGTGTCTGTCCTGGCGAGGACGCGCAGGGCGTCCCAGGCCTGCAACTGGCCGGCCAGCAGCGGCGCCTCCGAGCCGCCCACGACGATGCGTTCGGCCCGCCCG
The DNA here is from genome assembly GCA_001899765.1 of Thiobacillus sp. 63-78. GTDB lineage: Bacteria > Pseudomonadota > Gammaproteobacteria > Burkholderiales > Thiobacillaceae > Thiobacillus. The sequence goes on along the minus strand of MKWM01000019.1, from coordinate 26,962 downwards.
CCACGCAGGGCCAGCATGGCTTCGCCAATCGCGGCCGCAGCCGAGGCGCAGGCCTGCGATACCGACAACTGCGGGCCGCGCAGCCCATGGTCGAGTGCGATCTGGGCCACCGCCGCATTCTGCATCGCCAGCAGGATGGTCAGCGGGCGGGCCCGCTGACCGGCATGCAGGCGGCCATAACTGTCCTCGACGGTGGCGGCGCTGCCGACGCCGGTTCCCCAGTAGACACCGGTGGTGGCGCTTTGGGCGGCGGGAATGCTTGCCAGGCCGGCGTCAGCCATGGCCTCGCGCACCGCCAGGGCGGCCAGGCCGACGTGGCGATCGACCTGCGCCGACAACTGATGCATGCCCACCGATCCCGGGTCGCCGGGCACCGCAGCGGCCGTCCAGGCGCCGCCTTCTCCCGGCCAGAGGCGGATGCCGGAGCGCCCGGCGAGCGCACCGGCAAACAGGGTACCGGCGCCCAGCCCCAGCGCCGATACGGCGCCCAGACCGGTGATGACCACCCGATCGTGCAGCGTCATGCCGCAGCCTGCGGGCGGAGCCGGTCGACCAGGTCGGCGATATCGTCGAGGGTGCGGATTTTCTCGGCGTCCTCGTTGCCGATGCGGACGGCGAAGACTTCCTCGATGCGGAAGATGAATTCCAGCAAGCCGAGGGAGTCGATGCCGAGATCCTTGATCGTGGCATCCTCCCTGATTTTCTCCGGGTCGCAGTGAAATTCCTTGATCGCGATATCGGTCAGGGTTTGGCGAGTGTCCATGGTGATTTCCTTGATAGTGGGGTCAGGCCAGAAGCTGGGCGGCGGCGGGTTGCTGCTGCCGTTCCAGCGCGTCGACGAACGCGACGCAGGCTTGGGTAACGCCTTCACGGTCGTTGTCCAGGGTCAGCATGTGATAGCTGTTGGTGAAGATGATTTTTTCGATACGGCTTGAACCGAGACGGCCGGCGAGCAGATTGGGGGTGCGCAGGCTGGCCATTTCGTCCTCGGCCGCGTGCAGGATGAGGGCCGGCTGGGTGATGTCGGGCAGACTCGCCCGGATGCGGCGCATCATGCGATAAGCCTCGTAGATGGCCGAAAGCGGCAGGTCCCGGGCGCCGGCCGCGGAGTTGCCGGTGGATTCCATCTGGCGGGCGATCCATTCACGGATACGGACGTTCTTGATGCCATAGGGATCCTTCTCCCGCAGGCGGTAGCGGTGCCGTAGCGGCGTCGGATGGGCCAGGGGCAGCAGCGGCAGCAACCGGCGGAACCAGGGCAGGTTCCAGCCATCGTAAAAAAGCGTGGTGGAAATCAGCAGCAGGCCGCTCACTGAGCGCTCGTCGCGGCGGGCCAGCCGCAGGGCCAGGTCGGCCCCTATGCAGAGCCCCCCCACCGCGGCCGGGCCGTGATCGGCCACCAGTGCCGCCAGGCGCTCGCTGGCCAGGGATTCCCACTGCTGCCAGGGGAGAACCGGTGCGCAATCACCGGGACGCTGGCCGTAGCCGCTCAGATACGGCACGCTGACCGTATGCCCGGCCCGGTGCAGGCGCTGGGCGAGCAACTGGATTTCCAGGGGATTGCCGCGTAATCCATGCAACAACAGCACCGGCGGGCGGTGGCCGATCAAAAAAATGTCCTGCATCGAGGGCTCCGTCGTGACAGGGAGCCACCTTAGCGAGGAGACGCTTACATTTGCCTGACAGCGAACGGGTGCCGGGTGGGCGTCGGGGAAGGCTTCCGGCCGGCCGCGCGCCAGTCCAAAGAAAATGGCCACGGCGGACGCCGTGGCCATCGCGGCCGATCAGCCGGGAAGCGTGCGCTCAGGCCGGCATCGCGGCGCGCATTTTCTGCAGGGCGCGGGCTTCGATCTGGCGGATGCGTTCGGCCGACACGCCGTACTGGGCGGCGAGTTCGTGCAGGGTCGCGGCCTCGCCCTCGGTCAGCCAGCGCGACTGGATGATGTGGCGGCTGCGCTCGTCGAGATTTTCCAGCGCCTGAGTCAGGCCGGCATGGCGCAGGCGTTCGGTCTGCTCGCGTTCGAACAATTGCGCCGGACTTTCGTCCGGGCTCGCCAGATAGGCAAGGGGACTGTAGCCTTCCTCGCCATTGTCCACCGCCGGATCGATCGCCACATCGTGCCCTGACATGCGGGTTTCCATTTCCAGCACGTCCTTGCGGCTGACATTGAGCTCGCGCGCCATGGCGTCGGCTTCCTGCAGCGTCAGGGCATTGAGCGACTGCTTCAGGCTGCGCAGGTTGAAGAACAGCTTGCGCTGGGATTTGGTGGTCGCCACCTTGACCAGACGCCAGTTCTTCAGGACATACTCATGGATTTCGGCGCGGACCCAGTGCAGTGCGAACGACACCAGGCGCACCCCGCGGTCCGGATCGAAACGCTTCACCGCCTTCATCAGGCCGATATTGCCTTCCTGGATGAGATCGGCGTGCGGCAGGCCATAGCCGAGATAATGCCGCGCCACGCTCACCACCACGCGAAGATGCGATACCACCAGTTGTCGGGCAGCCTCGACATCCTGTTTATCGTGCCAGGCACGTGCAAAGTCCTGCTCTTCTTCCAGACTCAGCATGGGATAACGGTTGACCGTCTGGATGTAGCTATCCAGGCTGTAAGCCGCAGGGATGGGTAAAGATATCGATTGCGTCATGCGTGTGAAACCCCCTTGAAAACATTTTAGCACTCCCGATGTAAGAGTGCTAAGGCCGGAAAGGGTTCCCGGCGTGGGTGTGATTGGAAGAGTTTACAGTCCGTCGAGCAGATGAGACTGCTTGGCCCGTGTCGATTTCCGGGCCCCTGTATTCAATGATTCCAGCGAGCCGTTTCGACCCGATGCAGACTCCGCGTCACCGAGAGCCAGGCGCCCAGCCAGCCGAACAGCGCGCTGAGCCCGAGTACGGCGGCGATTTCGGCCCCGTCCGGTGGCAGCAGATGAAACGTCGAGCCGTACAGGGTCGCCAGATGCTCGACCGGTTCGCGCAGGATGGTGCCTGCCACCGCCAGCACGCCGCCGGCCGCGAGCCCGCCGAACAGCCCCTGCAAGGCGCCCAGATAGAGAAACGGACGACGGATATGGCGATCGGTGGCGCCGATCAGACGGCTGACCAGGATTTCGTCGCGCCGCGCTAGCACCTGGGCGCGGATGGCGTTGCCCGAGATGGCGATCAGCGCAATGGCGAACAGTCCGCCCAGGACCCAGACGACCGTGCGGCCGATGGCGAGCGCGGCCTGCAGGCGCTCCGCCCATTGGCTGTCGAGGTGGGTGTCCGCCACCCCCGACAATTTTCCCAGGCTGCCGGAAAGCTGCACCAGCGACGCACGCGACGCATCCCGCGGCCGTACGACCCAGGCGTCCGGCAGCGGGTTTTCCATCAGGCCGGCCGTGATGTCGGTCAGATCCTGCGAGGCGCTCAGGGCGGCCAGCGCCTCGTCCTTGGGGACGAAGCGGGCCTGGGCGATATCAGGCTGCCTGAGCCGCGCGGCGATGGCCTGCTTTTGTCCGGCGGATGCGCCGGTGTCGAGAAACAGGCTGATTTCCGGCTGGGCCGGCAATTCACCCGCCACCCGGCTGAGGTTCTCCAGACCCAGATACAGCCCACTCGGCAGGCTGATTGCCACGCCCATGGCCAGTGCGGTCAGGCATGTCGCGAGCGCCTGAGCGCCCAGGCGGCGCAGGGCGGCGGCGAGTGCATGCTTGTGGTGACGCAGCCAGCCGATCATGCGGAGATCTCTTCGATCTTGCCATGATCCAGGTGCAGCGTACGCCCGCCCAGCGCGGTGATGGCGCGCTCGTCGTGGGTGGCGATCACCAGCGTGGTGCCGACCTGATGGAAGTCGCGGAACATGGCCATGATGTCCGCCGCGTAGCCGGCGTCGAGGTTGCCGGTCGGCTCGTCGGCCAGCAGCAGGGCGGGGCGGGAAACCAGCGCGCGGGCGATGCAGAGGCGCTGCTGTTCGCCGCCCGAGAGGCTGACGGGATTGGCTTTCTCGCGGTTGAGCAGCCCGACCTTGTCGATCACGGCGCGGGCGCGCTTGAGGGACTCGCGGCGGTCGAGGCCGGCGATGTCGAGCGGCAGCACCACGTTGTCGATCACGCTGCGGTCGAACAGCAGCTTGTGATCCTGGAACACCAGGCCGATGTTGCGGCGCAGGTAGGGCACCGCCCGGCGCGGCAGGCGGCTGATGTTCTGGCCGCTGACCGACACCACGCCGCTAGTGGGGCGCTCGATGGCGGCGATGAGCTTCAGCAGGGTGCTCTTGCCGGCGCCGGAATGACCGCTCAGGAAGAGCAGTTCGCCCTGCTCGATGGTGAGGCTGACGCTGGACAGGGCTTCGTGGCCGCCGGGGTAGCGTTTGGTGACCTGGTTGAAACTGATCATGCGCGGGCGGTCCTAAACAGGAAAGATGGCCTCGACGAATTCGCGCGCATCGAAGGGGCGCAGGTCGTCCACGGTCTCGCCGACGCCGATGTAGCGCACCGGGATGGGCCTGGCCTGGGCGATGGCGGCGATGGCGCCGCCCTTGGCGGTGCCATCGAGCTTGGTCAGCGCCAGGCCCGTCACGCCGAGCGCGTCGTCGAAGGCCTTGACCTGGGTGACGGCGTTCTGGCCGGTGTTGGCGTCGAGCACCAGCAGCACTTCGTGCGGCGCGCCGGGAATGGCTTTCTCGATCACCCGCTTGACCTTCCTGATCTCTTCCATCAGATGCAGCTGGGTCGGCAGGCGCCCGGCGGTATCGGCCAGCACGACGTCGATGTGGCGCGCGCGCGCGGCCTGGATGGCGTCGAAAATCACCGCGGCGGAATCGCCTTTTTCCTGGCTCACCACGGTGACGTTGTTGCGTTCGCCCCAGACCTGAAGCTGTTCACGCGCCGCCGCGCGGAAGGTGTCGCCCGCCGCCAGCAGCACCGACAGGCCCTGCGACTGGTAGAGTTTGGCGAGCTTGCCGATGGTGGTGGTCTTGCCGGCGCCGTTGACGCCCGCCAGCATGAGGATGAAGGGCTTGTGCGGGGTGACGTCGAGCGGCGCCTGCAGCGGGGTCAGCAGGTCGACCAGCGCCTGCTTGAGCGCCGCCTGCAGGTCGGACGCCTCGGTCAGGTTGTCGCGCCGGACTTTTTTCTGCAGGGAATCGAGCAGCGTCTGGGTCGCGTCCACGCCGACATCGGCCGTGATCAGGATGGTTTCGAGTTCCTCGAACAGTTCGGCATCGATCTTGCGCCCGACGCCGAACAGCCCTGCCAGCTGGCCACCGAGTCGATCGCGCGTCTTGGCGAGGCCCTGCTTCAACCGCTGTGCCCAGCCGGGGCGCGATTCGGCAGGTGGAGGCGGGGCGGGTTCGAGTGGCGGGGCGGGCTCGGGTGGCGGGGCGGGCTCGGGTGGCGCGGCCGGTGCGGCGGTCGTGGCCGGTTCGGCGGCAGGCGGTTTGGATTTGAAGAAACTAAACACGGCTCAAGGCAGTCAGCATAGCTGTTTGACGGACGCCTAATCTTATCATTCGGGTACGGCTTATCATTCGGACTCATTCAACAAGAGGTGAAAACATGCTCGGCATGCGGGGAATGCTGCTGGCGCTGCTGATGGTGGGCAGCGCGCAGGCGGCGGTGACGGACGTCACGCTGGACAATGGCATGCGGGTGATCGTGCAGGAAGATCATCGCGCGCCGGTGATGGTGTCGCAGGTCTGGTATCGCGCCGGATCGATGGACGAATTCAACGGCACGACCGGCGTGGCGCATGTGCTGGAGCACATGATGTTCCGCGGCACGAAGACGGTGCCGCCGGGCGAATTCTCCAAGCGCATCGCCGCCGCCGGCGGGCGCGAGAATGCCTTCACCAGCCGCGACCATACGGCGTATTTCCAGCAGATGCAGAAGGACCGGCTGGACCTGTCGATGCGGCTGGAATCCGATCGCATGGCCAATCTCGTCATCTCCGACGATCTGTTCGCCAAGGAAATGCAGGTGGTGATGGAAGAACGCCGGCTGCGTACCGACGACCAGCCGCAGTCGGTGGTGTATGAACGCCTGATGGCGGTGGCCTACCAGGAGAACCCCTATCGCCGTCCCGTCATCGGCTGGATGGACGATCTCCAGCACATGACCGCGCAGGACGCGCGCGACTGGTACGCCCGCTGGTATGCGCCCAACAACGCCACCCTCGTGGTGGCCGGCGATGTGAAGGCGGATGATGTAATCGCCATGGCCAGGCGGTATTACGGGGTGATCCCCGCGCGCCCATTGCCGGTGCGCAAGCCGCAGGACGAACCCGCGCAGATCGGCGAGAAGCGCATCGTGGTCAAGGCGCCCGCGAAGGTGCCCTACCTGCTGATGGCCTGGCATGTGCCGGTGCTGCGGGACTGGCAGCAGGATACCGCGCCCTATGCGTTGCAGATTCTCGCGGGCGTGTTGTCCGGCAACGATTCGGCCCGCCTGCAGCAATCGCTGGTCAAGACGCAGCAGATCGCCGTGGACGCAAGCGCGGGCTACGACGCCGTGTCGCGCGGGCCGGGCATGTTCCTGATCGATGCGACGCCGGCGCCGGGAAAATCGGTGGGCGAGCTCGAAAAAGCCATACGCGGCCAGCTTGAACGGCTCCAGCGCGACGGCATCAGCGAAGCGGAGCTCGCGCGGGTGAAGGCGCAGGTCATCGCGGCCGACGTGTACCAGCGCGATTCGCTGTTTTACCAGGCGATGCAACTGGGCGAATACGTGACCGCCGGATTGCCGCCCGCGGCGCTCGAACATCGGGTCGACAAATTGCGCGCGGTCAGCGCGGGAGCGGTGCAGGCCGCGGCGAAACAATGGCTGCAGGATGACCGCTTGAGCGTGGGCATCCTCGACCCGCAAGCCTTGCAACCCCAACCGCCCCGTCCTGTGGTGCCGGGAGTCCGCCATGACGATTAAAACGTTCTGTCTCGCCCTGCTGCTGAGCCTGCCCCTGTCGGCGCAGGCGGCACTGACCATCCAGCACTGGCAGACGCCGCGTGGCGCGCAGGTGATCTTCGTGGAAAGCCACGAACTGCCCATCCTCGATATCTCGGTGGACTTCCCCGCGGGCAGCGCGCGCGATCCGGGCAATCAGGCGGGTCTGGCCCAGCTGACGCATATTCTCCTCGACCAGGGAGCCGGAGGGCTCAGCGATACGGCGATCGCCCATCGCCTGGCCGATGTGGGGGCCGTGCTGGGCGGAACCTTCGACCGCGATCGCGGAGGCGTCACGCTGCGCACCCTGTCGTCCGCGGCCGAGAAGGACGTGGCGCTCGACATCCTGGCGCGTGTGCTGCAACAGCCCGACTTTCCCCAGGCCGTGATCAAGCGCGAGAAACAGCGTCTCATCGCCGGTATCCGCGAGGCGGAGGCCGACCCCGGCAGCGTGGCCGGCAAGGCGTTCTATCGTGCCCTGTATGGCGCGCACCCCTATGCGCACGACGAAGCGGGCGACCCCGCGGCCATCGCAAAACTGACGCGCGGAGATCTGCAGTCCTTCTATCGTGCGCACTACAGTGCGCCCAACGCCGTGATTGCATTGATGGGCGATATTTCCCGTGCCGAGGCCGAGGCCATTGCCGCCCGTCTGGCGGGCGGCCTGTCCGGAACGGCCGCCGTGCCGGCGCTGCCGAAGCCCGCGCCGGCGAAGGCCAGCGAGCAGCGGATCGCGTTTCCCTCCACGCAAAGCCATGTGCTGGTCGGAGCAGTGGGCGTGGCACGCAGCGACCCCGATTTCTTTCCGCTGTTCGTGGGCAATTATGTGCTGGGCGGCGGCGGCTTCGATTCGCGGCTGATGCGCGAGGTGCGCGACAAGCGCGGCTACGCCTACAGCGCCTACAGTTATTTCATGCCGATGATGGAGGCCGGACCGTTCCAGTTGGGCCTGCAGACCAAGCTGGCGCAAACCGACGACGCCCTCAAGGTGGCGAAGGATACCCTGCGGCAGTTCATCGCCGACGGACCCAGTGAGGCGGAATTGACCCAGGCCAAGGCCAATCTCACCGGTGGATTTCCGCTGCGCATCGACAGCAACCGGAAAATCCTCGAATACCTGTCGCTGATCGGTTTCTACAAACTGCCGCTGGATTATCTGGACACCTGGGTCGGCAAGGTCGATGCGGTCGATGCGGCGACGGTCAAGCAGGCGTTCGCCCGCCACATCGATCCCGACAAGCTGGTGACCGTCATCGTGGGGGGAGCGCGTGCTCGCTAAACACGCCGCGCCGCGGCGCGCGCACGGCGCGGCCAACCGGGTGCGGATCATCGGCGGGCAATATCGCCGCCGTCTGCTCGATTTTCCCGATGGCGCGGATCTGCGTCCGACGCCCGACCGCGTGCGCGAGACGCTGTTCAACTGGCTGGGCCAGGATCTGCCGGGCTGGACCTGCCTGGATCTGTTTGCGGGCAGCGGCGCACTGGGTTTCGAGGCGGCCTCGCGCGGGGCCGGACGGGTCGTCATGGTCGAGCGCGACCTCAAGGCCGTCGGCGCGCTGGAGAAGAACCGTGCCCTGCTGGGCGCGGACCGGGTCGACATTCTGCGTGCCGATGCCCTGTCGTGGCTGGCGAACAACCGCGAGAGGTTCGACCTGGTTTTTGTCGACCCGCCCTTCGGCAGCGGGCTGGCCGGCGCGGTGCTGGCGGATCTGGTGCGCCACCTGAAGCCCGGCGGCTACGCCTACATCGAGCAGGCTGCCGAGGTGGTCGCGCCCACCGGGTTTATCATCCACCGCAGCGGGCGCGCGGGGCGCTCGTACTTTGCACTGCTGATCAAGGAATAATCAACCGATGCTGACCGCTGTCTATCCCGGCACCTTCGACCCCATCACGCGAGGCCACGAGGATCTGGTACGGCGCGCGGTGCGCCTGTTCGACCACGTCATTGTCGCGGTGGCCGAATCGCGCAACAAGCGGGCCTTTTTCAGCATGGAAGAGCGGGTCACGATGACGCGTGACGTGCTGGGCGACGTGCCGGGGGTGCGGGTCGAGGGTTTTTCCGGCCTGTTGATCGATTTTGTTGCCGAGCAGGGGGCGATCGCCGTACTGCGCGGGCTGCGCGCCGCCTCCGACTTCGAGTACGAATTCCAGCTGGCGGGCATGAACCGCAATCTCAAGCCCGACATCGAAACCCTGTTCCTGACGCCTTCGGACCAGTACATGTTCATTTCCGCCAGCATGATCCGCGAGATCGCGCAGCTGGGAGGCAACGTGTCGCCCTTCGTCCACCCATTGGTGGCGCAGCGATTAAGTGAGAAAATAAGTAAAAACTGATATGACCCGGAGAACGACATGGCCATGATGATCACGGACGAATGCATCAATTGCGACGTCTGTCTGCCCGAATGTCCGAACGACGCCATTTCGCAGGGGGACGAAATTTACATCATCGACCCCAACAAGTGCACCGAATGCGTCGGCCATTTCGATACGCCGCAGTGCGTCGAGGTGTGCCCGGTCGACTGCATCCCGCTCAACCCGGATTACCCGGAAACCAAGGCGCAACTGCAGGAGAAATTTCTGCGTCTGACCGCGGACAAGTAAGGGCTGCGAACAGGTCCCGGGCTCAGGCCGTTCGGGCCAGGGAGGGACCGCCCAACTCGTCCGCCAGGGCGTCGGCGATGCGCAGGTTGATGCGCGCCAGGCTGTCCAGCTGGTCGCTCACGATCCCGATCGAGGCTTCCAGTTCGGCAATGCGTTCATCCAGTGTCTCGGTGGCGGCATGGATGCGGCTGACGCTTTCCAGGCGACGCTTCAACTGGAGCTTGTGTTCGCGCACCTGGGTTTCCATGGGCGCAATCAGCGCCTTCAGCCACGATTCGGTTTCGCTGTTGGCCAGTTCGAACACCTGCACCACCTTGCTCGCGAGTGTTTCGAAAAAACGCGCGGTCAGCTGGCTCTGGCCCACCGTCAGCATCTTGAAGACGGTGTTGAAACGTTCATCGAAAATACGTTCCAGCCGTGCCATTTCCCGGTGATATTTGTGCAGGCTGTGATCGGGCGGGCTGACCGCGGCGAGGCCATGCTCGTCGCTGAATTTCCGGTACATCGCCGTCATCATGGCGCGGATTTCCCCGATGGCCTCTGCCGATCCGTCCAGGTTGCTGCCGACCTGGCGGAAAAAACGGCTCATCGCTTCGCGCAGCCCCGCGCTGAAATGGCTTTTTTCCATCGCCTGCCGGGTCAGATCCACCTCATGGCGCAGGCCCTGCATGCCCAGCTGCCGCCGTAACGCGTCGACCTGCGTCGCGAACACGCTACGCAAGGCATTGAATTGCTCCAGGCCGCGTTCGAACTGCTCCTTGTCGTCGTTGGCCTTGATCATCATGTGCTGGATGACGTCGCGGTTCTTGCCGCGCAGCAACTGTAATTCGTCGACCTGGTCCTGAAGGGTGGCGAGCCGGGTTTCCAGCAGTTCGGTGGCCCTGATCACCACATCCTCCACTGCGGCCCGCGACGACTCGCTGACCAGCGTCTGCTTGCAGGGGATGAGTTCCTGCGTCAACGCCGCCTCCAGTTCCGGAAGACGGCTTTTCGCGAGCAGCGCGGCATCATCGCGCACCTTGGCGACCAGCCCCTTCTGCGCCGAAACGGGGTAGACCTGGCCCGCAGGCAGGTCGAGCAGCGCGGCACTGCTGGCAACCTGCTTCGCGATTTCAGCATTGATCTGTGCCGGCGTCTTGAGCTCGTCCCACAGTCCGTCGATCTTGTTCAGCACGACCAGTCGCGCACGACTGGCGCTCTGCACCGACGCAATATGGCGCCAGATTTCGATATCCGACCTGGTCACGCCGGTATCGGCGGCCAGCAGAAACATCACCGCATGGGCGTTCGGGAGCAGGTTGAACGTCAGCTCGGGCTCGGTGCCGATGGCGTTCAGGCCCGGCGTGTCGAGGATGACCAGCCCCTGTTTCAGCAGGGGATGGGGAAAATTGATCAGGGCATGGCGCCAGCGGGGAATGGCGATGCTGCCGTCGTGCTCCAGGGTGTGAGCGGTGTCTTCATCGTCGGGGTTAATCAGGCCGAACGCTTCCGCGGTCGAGACATCGACGTCGAGTGTGTCGGCCAGCCGCACCAGCGTCGCGCTCATCTCCTCGGCGGAATCGAGATTGAGGGGGAATTCGGTCCAGGCGTCGGCGTCACGCTTGAAGTCGGCGATACTGCCCTCGCGGGTCCGGGTGTCGATCGGCAGCAGCCGCAGTGACGGGCGATGCAAGGGGTCGAAAAACAGCTCGGTGGGGCACATGGTGGTGCGTCCCGCGGACGAGGGCAGCACGCGCTGCCGGTAGTCCGAAAAGAAGATCGCGTTGATGAGCTCGGATTTGCCGCGCGAGAATTCGGCGACGAAGGCCACGTTCAGCGTATCGTCCTGCAGGCGCGCCAGCAGCTGGTTCAGCCGCACCCCGGATTCGGCGTCGCCCAGTTCCTGGGCCTCGAGCCAGTCGCGCAAGGCCTCGACACGCACGTACACGGCTTCCCGCCAGGTGCTGTAGTGCTCGAATTCGTCGACCAGGGTGGTGTATTGCATGGAGCCGGTCAGGGAGAAAGCGCAGTCATTAATAACGACATGGTAATCGCAAACCTTATTCTGTACAGGCGGGGTCAGTGCTGGCAGGCCGGGCAGTAAAAGCTCGCCCGCTGGCCTTGCACGATGCGCTTGATCGGCGTGCCGCACGCCCGGCACGGCAGGCCCGCGCGATCGTATACCCGCGTCTGCAGCTGGAAATAGCCCGGTTCGCCGTCGCTGGCGACGTAATCGCGCAGCGAACTGCCGCCGGCGGCGATGGCGGCCGTCAGGACTTGCTTGATCGCGGCATTCAGCCGGGTGCAGGCCGGACGGCTGAGACGACGCGCAGCGGTCGCCGGGCGGATCCCGGCATGGTACAGCGACTCGGAGGCGTAGATGTTGCCGACCCCGACCACCACCTGCGCATCCATGATGACCTGCTTGATGGCGGCGCTGCGACGCTGGCATTGTGCGTGCAGATAGACGGCGTCGAAGGCCGGCGTCAGGGGTTCCGGCCCCAGGTGGGCCAGCAGCGGATGGCGTGTCGCGTCGTCGGTACACAACACGGCGCCGAAACGGCGCGGGTCGCGCAGCCGCAGCAGGGTGCCGTCATCGAACAGCCAGTCGACATGGTCGTGCAGCGCGGCGGGCTCGTCCGGCCTGGTCAGGCGCAGGCTGCCCGACATGCCCAGGTGGACGATCTGCACGGCCGCGCCAAAATCGAACAACAGGTATTTGCCGCGCCGCCCGATCCCTCTGAGTGTCAGCCCGCCCAGCCGTGCTTCCAGATCCGCCGGCACCGGCCAGCGCAGATCCGGATTGCGCACCACGATGCGCGTCAGCGTGCGGTTCTGCAGGGAGGGAAGCAATCCCCGGCGGGTGGTTTCGACTTCGGGCAATTCGGGCATGGGGCGAGGCGGCGGGCGATGCGTGGGCTGAAAAAGCAGGCATCGTCGGTGCATGGCGCGATGCCTCGGGCGATGTTTTTGTCCCCGCAGGCGGGAACCGAACCGATACGCTGTCCTTCTATATACTCCATGTGACGCGCTTTCGCTCCTGAAACATTTCCTATTTTGAACGCAAGATGCTTTTTGCTGCTGGCGATGCTGGCCAGCAGTGCGGCCCCGGCTGCGGATCCCTTCATGGTGCTGGATCGCGTACCGCCGTCGTTGGCGGCTGAATTGCGCCCGGCGGCGGTATGCGATACGGCCGTGCTGTCCGGCCCGATTACGCTGGCGCGCGCGGTCGAACGCGCCCTGTGCGCCAATCCGGCCACCCGCAGCGCCTGGCTCACGGCGCGGCTGCGCGCCGCCGAGCTGGGACAGGCATACAGCGCCTATCTGCCCGGTGTGTCGATCAGCGGCAGCGCGTCCCGCAACGGCGACCGCACGCTGCCGAACGATCGCAGCGCCTGGCAGCTGGGGCTGGACGCGCAATACCTGCTGTATGACTTCGGCGGACGCGCGGCCCAGCGCGATGCCGCCGAAGCATTGCTGGCCGCCGCACGCGCCAGCCAGGACGCCAGTGTGCGCCAGCTCTATCTGCAGACCGTCACCGCCTATTTCAATCTGCTGACCGCGCAGGGCGCGGTCAGCGTCGCGCGCGAAGCCGAGGGCTCGGCACTCGCCGCCCTGAACGCGGCGATCGCACGGGTGGCCGCAGGGACGGCCATCCCGTTCGACCGGCTCCAGGCAAAAACCGTGTATACCCAGCGCCAGATCGAACGCATCCGTGCGGAAGGCGAGGCCGCGCGGCTGCAGGGTGAACTGGCCGCGCTGATGGGCGATACCCGGCAAGCCGGCTTCAGCGTCATCGACAGCGAAGCGTCGTTCAGCCAGACGCCGGATCTGGGCACGGCGGTGGATGCCTTGATCGACGCTGCGCGCAGCCGCCGGCCCGACCTGCGTGCGGCGGAGGCCACGGTGCTCGCGCAGCAGGCCGGCGTGCGCAGCGCCAAAGCCGCCGGCAAGCCCAGCCTGTCGGCCTTTTACGGCGCGCAAAGACAGGACAGCGGCGCGCTGACGGGAACCAGTTCCAGCGTGGGCGTCAATCTGACCATCCCGCTTTTCACCGGCTACCGCAGCACGTATCAGATCGCCGCGGCGCAAACCCAGGCCGATCTGGCCATCGCGGAGCGCGACCGCGTGGCGAACCAGGTTGCGCTGGACGTGTGGCGCGCCTACTACAGCGTGAAGAGCGAGACCGAGGCGGACAGCCGCAGCGCCGATCTGGTGGAAAGCGCGGCCGCGGCCGAGAAACTCGCGCTGGGACGTTATCAGGCAGGGCTGGGCATCCTGCTCGATGTATTGAGCGCGCAGGCCAATCTGGCGCAGGCGCGTCAGACCCAGTTACAGACACGGCTGGGCTTGCGGGTCGCCCGGGCACAACTGGCGCAGGCCATCGGGGATCTGAGCTGGGATTGGCTGGAACCCGGGCAGGGAGGAATGCAATGAAAAAAATGGGAATGCTGGCGCTGCTGGTCATGGTATTGGCCGCGGCGGCATGGTGGTGGAACGGCAACCGCAAGCCCGCCGAGCCGCAATACCGGACCGTGACGGCAGACCGTGGCGACATTGTGGCCGAAGTCTCGGCCAACGGCACGCTCAATCCGGTCACGCTGGTCAATGTCGGCACCCAGGTCTCGGGAACGGTCCGGCGCATCGAAGCCGACTTCAACCAGCAGGTGAAGGCGGGGCAGGTGCTGGCCGAACTCGATCCGGCATTGTTCAAGGCGGCGCTGGCACAAAGCACGGCCAACCTGGCCAATGCCCAGGCGCAGCTCGATCTTGCCGAGGCCAATGCGGTGCGCATGCAGACGCTGTTCAGGCAGGAATACGTGTCGCGCCAGGAACTCGACCAGACGACGGCCGCCCGCGCCCAGGCGGCGGCTCAGGTCAGGCTGGCGCGCGCCCAGGTCACGCGCGATCAGACCAATCTCGGTTTTTCGATCATCCGTTCGCCGGTCGACGGCACCGTGATCAACCGCCAGATCGACGTCGGCCAGACCGTGGCGGCAAGCTTCCAGACGCCGACCCTGTTCCAGATCGGCAAGGATCTGACGCAGATGCAGATCGACTCCACCGTATCGGAGGCCGACATCGGGCAGATCAAGGTCGGGCAGCCGGTCAAGTTCCGGGTCGATGCGTTTCCCGATACCGAATACAGCGGCGCGGTGCGGCAGGTCCGGCTGAACGCCACGACCCAGCAGAACGTCGTGACCTACAACGTGGTGGTGAATGTCGCCAACCCCGATCTCGCGCTGATGCCGGGCATGACGGCGAACCTGCAGGTGCTGGTCGACACCCGGCGGAACGTGCTGCGGGTGCCGACGACGGCGCTGCGTTTCCGCCCGCCGGCAGGCAGCACCGCCGAGGAGGGCGGCAAAATACGCGGCGCGGCGGTGTACCGGCTGGTCGACGGCAAGCCGGTGCGGGTGGCGGTCAAAATCGGCATCAGCGACAAGGCCTATACGCAAATCGTCGGCGGCAAGCTGGAACCGGGCGAGGCCGTGATCGTGGCCGACCTGGCGGCCAGGAAGGACAACGGCGGCATGCCGCGCGGACGCCTGTTCTGATGACGGAGTCCGCGCCGCCGCTGATCGAGGTGGCGAATCTCGGCAAGGATTATCCGACCGGCGCCGGCGTGTTCCGGGCGCTGGACGACGTGAGCCTGCGCATCGCCGTGGGCGAATTCGTCGCCATCATGGGCGCGTCGGGCTCGGGCAAGAGCACGTTCATGAACCTGCTCGGCTGTCTCGACCGCACCACTCGCGGCAGTTACCACCTCGATGGGCAGGATGTCGGCCGTCTGTCGTCGGACCAGCTGGCGGCCTTGCGCAACCGCGAAATCGGCTTCGTGTTCCAGGGCTTCAACCTGCTCCCCAAGCTGACCTCGCTCGATAATGTCGCGCTGCCGCTGATGTATGCCGGCATGGGGCGCGAGGCGCGGCGCCGCCAGGCGCAGGCCATGCTTGACCGGGTGGGGCTGGGCGAACGTTCGCATCACACGCCGCTGCAACTGTCGGGCGGCCAGCAGCAGCGCGTGGCCATCGCCCGCGCACTGGCTACGCGCCCGCGCATCATTTTTGCCGATGAACCGACCGGCAACCTCGACAGCGAAACCAGCCGTCAGGTGATGGACCTGTTCAATCAGTTCAACCGCAAGGAAGGCATCACGCTGGTGCTGGTGACGCACGAAGCCGACATGGCGGCCTATGCGCGCCGCCGTATCCGCTTCCATGATGGCCGGGTGATCGAGGACGTGGTGACGGAAGGGGTTCCCGCATGATTCTCGTCAGCCTGCTCGAGACCGCCTGGCATGCCCTCGTCACGCATCGCATGCGCAGCTTCCTCACCATGCTCGGCATGGTCATCGGCGTGGCGGCGGTCATCCTCATGCTGGCGATCGGCCAGGGCGCGCAGGCGATGGTGCGCGGCGCGATCGAATCGATGGGCAGCAATCTCTTCATCATCATGTCGGGCGCCACCACCTCGGGCGGCGCGCGCGTGGCGACGGGCGATGCGCCGTCGCTCACCTTCGACGATGCCGACGCCATCCGCGACCTGCCCGATATCCGGGCGTCGGCGCCGGTATCGCCCGGCGGCGCCCAACTGATTTACGGCGGGGTCAACTGGAACACCTCGGTCTACGGCACCACGCCGGATTACGCGGTGGTGCGGAACTGGTCGATGGCATCGGGCAGTTTTTTCAGCGAAGCCGACGTGCGCAGGGGCGCGCGCGTGGTGGTGATCGGCGGCGTGGTGGCGCGCGAACTGTTCGGCGACGAAAACCCCGTCGGCAAGGTCATCCGCATCAAGCAGGCGCCCTTCGAGGTGATCGGCGTGCTGGCAGACAAGGGCCAGAGCCTGGACGGGCGTGATCAGGACGACACCGTGCTGGTGCCGATCAGCAGCGCGCAGCAAAAGATATTCAGCAGCAGCCTGCGCAACCGCGCCCGCTTCATCATGGTGCAGGCGGTATCGGAAAAACGCATGGACGCCGCCGAAACCGCCATCAACGATTTGCTGCGCACGCGGCATCGCATCGGGGTCGGACAGGACGACGACTTCACCGTGCGCAACCTGACGGCACTGGCCGAAACGGCCGCCTCGACCACCCGTATCATGAGCCTGCTGCTCGGCGCGATTGCCGCCATCTCGCTGGTGGTCGGCGGGATTGGCATCATGAACATCATGCTGGTGTCAGTGACCGAGCGCACCCGTGAAATCGGCATCCGCATGGCGATCGGCGCGCGCCGCCGCGACGTGCTGTGGCAGTTCCTGATCGAGGCGCTGACGCTGTCGCTGATCGGCTGCGGGATCGGCCTGCTGTTCGGCATGGCCGGCGCCTGGCTGGTCGGATGGCTGGCCGGCTTGCCCGTGGCGGTCACCCCCGTCTCGGTACTGATGGCGGTCGGCGTCTCGTTCCTGATCGGCGTGTTTTTCGGTTTCTACCCGGCGCGCAACGCCGCGGGACTCGATCCCATCGACGCATTGCGCGCGCAATGACGAAGCGGGGTTGAACCTTGCATACAGGCAGGCCTCGAACGCTTAGAATCGTGACAGACAACCTTTTCACCAGGCACAACATGGCATTTCTCAAGACCTTTCCCCTCTACGCCGCGCTGGCCCTCGTCGCGACCGCATGCAGCCAGCCTGCCGTCAGGGCGTCGCAGCCGGTGGCAGTGGAATCCCCGGCGCCGCAGCCTGCCGGAGCGGCCGGACCTGCCGTCGATCCGGGGGCGGAGGCTGCGGCCAAGGCCCAGGCCGCATGGCCCAAACAGCCGCTTACGCCAGATATCCTGTTCAAGTTCCTGATCGCCGAGGTGGCGGGGCAACGAGGCCAGATTGGCGTTGCCCAGTCGACCTATCTCGATCTTGCGCGGGAGACGCGTGACCCCCGTATCGCCCGCCGCGCGGCCGAAATGTCGATGTTTGCGCATAATCCGGCGGGCGCGCTGGCAGCCACGAAGCTCTGGCTGGCGGCTGAACCGGATTCGGAAACGGCCCAGCAGACCATGGCGGTGTTGCTGCTGAACGGAGGAAACCTCGCCGAAGCGGAACCCATCCTGCGTACCCTGTTGAAAAAAGAACCGGCCAATGGGTTTCTGCATTTGACCGCGGTGATGGGGAAGATCCGCGGCTCGCAGGCGGGGCTGGAAATGGTCGAACGGCTGGCGGCCGATTACCCGACCCTGCCGGAAGCGCACTTCGCGGTGGCCCAGGCCGCGGCCAGCGCCGGACGCAACGAGGCGGCGATCGCCGCGTTGCGGAAGGCCGACACCTTGCGTCCCGGCTGGGAGCCGGCGGCGCTGCTGCGAGCCCAGATCCTCGACCAGACTTCGCATGCCGACGCGCTCGCGTTCATGCGGGAGTTTCTGGCGGCGCATGCCGAGGCCCGCGAAGTCAGGCTTGCCTATGCCCGCGTTCTGGTCAGCGCCAATCGTTTCGATGAGGCGCGCGCCGAATTCGCCCGGCTGGCCCGGGACTTTCCGCGCAATGCCGAAGTAGGCTTCGCGGCGGGCCTCCTGTCCCTGCAAATGGGCGATGCCCAGGCGGCCCACGATTTCCTGGCGAAGACCCTGGAAGACAATCCGCGCGATCCCGCCGCCGTGTACTACTACCTGGGGCAGGCGGCCGAACAGATGAAACAGCCGGAAGCGGCCGGCGCGTATTACGCCGGGGTCGCGGCCGGCAATTATCTGGTGCCGGCACGTACGCGCCAGGCCGCGTTGCTGGTGGAAGCGGGCAAGCCGGATGAGGCGAGTGCGTTGCTGAAAGCGACCCGGGGCGAGAATGATGCGCAAAATGTGCGGTTGATCCAGGCTCAAGCCGAAGTGCTGCGCGGCAGCAAGCAGTACACGGCGGTCTATGCGGTCCTGTCGGATGGACTCAAGCGCTATCCCGATTCGGCCGATCTGCTGTACGACCATGCCATGGCGGCCGAAAAGCTCGGCAAGCTCGACGTGCTGGAAGCGGATTTGCGCCGCGTGATCGTGCTGCGGCCCATGGATGCGCAGGCCTACAACGCGCTGGGCTACACGCTGGCTGACCGGACCAGGCGCCTGCCCGAAGCCATCGTCCTCCTCGACAAGGCCCTGGAGTTATCGCCGGAAGACCCGTTCATTCTGGATAGCGTGGGCTGGGCGCAATACCGCTCGGGCAATCTGCCACGCGCGCAGGAATACCTTGAACGGGCCTACAAAACGCGCCCCGACCCCGAAATCGCCGCGCACCTGGGTGAAGTCCTCTGGACGCGCGGTCAGCGTGACGCGGCGAGCGAGCTTTGGCAAAGCAGCCTGCAAAACCATCCGCAGAACGAAGTGCTGCTGGAAACGTTGCACCGCTTCAAACCTTGATGCGCGTCGCCTCCGCAGCCGCGCTGCTGGCGTTGCTATTGGGCGGCTGCGCGACGGTTTCTCCCGTTCGTCCGGCCGTCGAGGCGGCTGCCCGGTCCGTCAACTGGACCTTGCTGGGCCGCATCGGCGTGCAGAACGACGAACAGAAACTGTCCGGCCAGATCCGCTGGCAGCATCGTGAAGACCGGGATGACCTCCTGATGTCCTCGCCGCTGGGGCAAGGCGTGGCGCGTATCGTACGCGATGGCGAAGGCGTGACGCTCGAGGTGCCCCATCAGCCCACGCGCCACGCCCGCGACGCCGACACCCTGACGCGTGAAGTGCTCGGTTACGTGCTGCCGGTCGCGGGACTGGCCTGGTGGGTGCAGGCGCGCCCGGCGCCCGGCAGCGCGTTTGAGGCCACACACGACGCGGCGGGCCGCCTGGCGCAGCTCAGGCAGGACGGCTGGACGATCGACTATCTCCAGTATTCCACCGATGCGCCCGCGCGCCCCCGCAAACTGGTCGTGACCCGCGCAGGACTGGAAATCCGGCTGGTGGCCGACAACTGGCAAAGCGAATGAATCACGCCTTTCCCGCCCCGGCCAAACTGAATTTGTTCCTGCACGTCATCGGCCGCCGCCCTGACGGCTACCACCTGCTGCAGAGCGTATTCCGGCTGATCAGCCACGGCGACACCGTGCATCTCGAATTGCGTGACGACGGCCGGATCGTGCGCGAAGGCGATTTTCCCGGCGTGCCCGAAGACGCGGATCTGACGGTCCGCGCGGCGCGGTTGCTTCAGGCGCATGCCGCGGCCGGAGCGGGCGTGAGTATCCGGCTGGAAAAAAACCTGCCGCTGGGCGGCGGCCTGGGCGGCGGCAGTTCGGATGCCGCCACGGTCCTGCTGGCGCTCAATCGCCTGTGGCAGGTTGGCCTGCCGCGAAAAGCCCTCCAGGATCTGGCTTTGCAACTGGGCGCCGACGTGCCGGTATTCGTGTTCGGCCAGACGGCATTTGCCGAAGGCGTCGGCGAAATCCTGCATCCGCTGAGCGTGCCGCCGGCCTGGTATGTCGTACTGATGCCGCCGGTGCAGGTGCCGACCGCGGCAGTTTTTGCTGCGCCGGAATTGACACGCGACACGCCACCCCTCACAATGGCGCCCTTTTCCGCAGGCATGGGTCATACGATCTGGCACGGGCTTCAGCCCGTAGACAGTCGGAGTCCCCTCGTGGGGCATAACGATCTGCAGCCCGTGGTCGTCGGCCGCTACCCCGAAGTCGCGCGTCATCTCGAATGGCTTGCGCAATTTGGCGAGGCGAGGATGACCGGTTCGGGAGCCTGTGTGTTCGCATCGTTCGGGACGGAAGAGGCGGCGCGCGAGGTATGGCGTCAGTTACCCGAAACGATGCGGGGGTTTGTGGCGCAGGGACTCGACCGGCATCCGCTGGCCGGGTACTGCGACTGAAATACCCGATAGTGTCGATATTGGGGAGTCGCCAAGTGGTAAGGCATCGGATTTTGATTCCGACATTCGCAGGTTCGATCCCTGCCTCCCCAGCCAGTTAAGCAAACAGCCGCCACTGGCGGCTGTTTTAGTTGTTGTGTCGGACCAGCCAGATCGCCGGAGACTCGTGTGTCCATAGACAATTTGATGGTGTTCAGCGGAAATGCCAACCCGCGTTTGGCCAGTGACGTGGTGCGCCATCTGAACATGCATCTCGGCCGTGCGACGGTGTCGCGGTTTTCCGATGGCGAGATCCTGGTCGAACTCCTGGAAAACGTGCGCGGCAAGGACGTGTTCGTGCTGCAGTCGACCTGCCAGCCAACCAACGACACGCTGATGGAGGTGATGGTGATGGTCGATGCGCTGAAGCGCGCCTCGGCCAGCCGCATTACCGCGGCGATTCCATATTATGGCTACGCGCGCCAGGACCGGCGCACCCGGTCGGCACGGGTGGCCATCACGGCCAAAGTGGTCGCCAATATGCTGCAGGGTGCCGGAATCGACCGCCTGCTGACGATGGATCTGCACTCGGATCAGATCCAGGGGTTTTTTGATGTGCCGGTCGACAACATCTATTCCAGCCCGATCCTGCTCGGCGATATCTGGAAGCGCAACCACCCGAACCCGATGGTGGTGTCGCCCGATGTGGGCGGGGTGGTGCGGGCGCGGGCGATCGCCAAGCGGCTGGAATGCGACCTGGCGATCATCGACAAGCGCCGTCCCAAGCCGAACGTGGCGAAGGTGATGCACATCATCGGCGACGTCAAGGATCGGACCTGCATCATCATGGATGACATGGTCGATACGGCCAATACGCTGTGCGAAGCGGCCAATGCGCTGAAAGAGCATGGCGCCAGGAAGGTGATGGCGTATTGCACGCATGCCGTGCTCTCGGGCAGCGCCGCCGAACGCGTGGCGAATTCCGCGATCGACGAACTGGTGGTGACCGACACCATCCCGTTGCGCGACGACGCGCGCGCCAGCAAGAAAATCCGGCAGTTGTCGGTGGCTGAACTGCTGGCGGAAACCATCCGCCGCATCAGCAACGAAGATTCCGTCAGTTCGCTCTTTATCGAGTAGAGCTGGTTGAATGTCCCTGGTCGCGGGGGCTTTGCCATGCATTGACCAGTTTCGGCGATGCATCATTTAGCAGGTAAATTGGAGAAATATTATGGAAATCGAAGTGATTGCCGCCAGGCGTGAACTGCAAGGTACGGGTGCGAGCCGCCGTCTGCGTCATGCCGGCAAAGTCCCGGGTATCGTCTACGGCGGCCCGACCGCCCCGGTGCAGATCGAACTGGACCACAATGCGCTGTACCATGCGCTGCGCAAGGAAGCCTTCCATTCTTCCGTGCTGGCGCTGAAAATCGACGGCGCCAGGGAATCCGTGCTGCTGCGTGACACGCAATGGCATCCCTACAAGCAGCAGGTCCTGCACGTCGACTTCCAGCGCGTCGACAAGAATCAGAAGATCCACGTCAAGGTGCCGCTGCACTTCCTCAATGCCGACGTGGCGCCGGGGGTCAAGACCGGCGGCGGCAAGCCGCATCACATCATGACCGAACTCGACGTGGAGTGCCTGCCCGGCAGCCTGCCCGGATTCATCGAGATCGACATGGGCCAGCTCGAAGTCGGCCACTCGATTCATGCGAACGATCTGAAGCTGCCCCAGGGCGTCGAACTGGTCGCACACGTCAAGCAGGAAAACCCTGCCGTGGCTTCGATCAATGCACCCAAGGGCGGTGCGGCTGAAGAAGTGCCGGCTGCCGCGCCGGAGGCCTGATCCGGCTACGCAGTGCCCCCGGCGCGCTCGCCCGGGGCGCTCGCGCCGAGTGTGGCATGGCAGCGCCAGACCTGAATCCCCCCCGCCTGATCGTCGGGCTCGGTAACCCGGGACGCGACTACGAAGAAACCCGGCATAACGCCGGGTTTTGGTTTTGCGCGCGCCTGGCGCAGGGCTGGGGGCTTTCCCTGGCGCAGGAGTCACGCTTTCATGGCATCGCAGGACGCAGCCGCGGAAACATCTGGATGCTGTTGCCGCAGACCTTCATGAACCGTTCCGGCCAGGCCGTCGGCGCGCTCGCACGTTTTCATCGCATTGCGCCGGCCGAAATCCTGATCGTGCACGACGAACTGGATATTCCGCCTGGCCAGTTGCGCCTCAAATTCGGCGGCGGCATGGGGGGGCACAACGGCCTCAAGGACATCGCCGCGCATCTCGGGACGCAGGACTACTGGCGATTGCGCATCGGCATCGGCCATCCGGGCGATCGCAATGAGGTCGTGAATTACGTTCTGAAGCCGCCGCGGCGCGAGGAACAGGCTGCCATCGACACAGCCATCGAGCGTGCGCTCGATCTCGTGCCCTTGATCGAGAAAGGTGAATGGAATGCGGCGATCCAGCGTGCCAATACCAACCCGCGCGCAAAACCCGCCACCGTCAAACCCAAACTGGAATCCCCATGAGTCTCAAATGCGGCATCGTTGGCCTGCCCAACGTCGGAAAATCCACTCTCTTCAATGCCTTGACCCAAGCGGGAATCGCGGCGGAGAACTACCCTTTCTGCACGATCGAACCGAACACCGGAGTGGTCGAGGTACCCGACCCGCGATTGACGCTGCTGGCGGAAATCATCCAGCCGCAGAAGGTGGTGCCGGCCATCGTCGAGTTTGTCGATATCGCGGGACTGGTCGCCGGGGCCTCGAAAGGGGAGGGACTGGGCAACCAGTTTCTCGCCACCATCCGCGAAACCGATGCGATCTGCCACGTCGTGCGCTGTTTCCACAACGAGAATGTGATCCACGTCGCGGGCCGGGTCGATCCTCTGTCTGACGTGGAGACCATCGCCACCGAACTGGCGCTGGCTGATCTGGCGAGTGCGGAAAAAGCCCTGGCGCGTTATGAAAAGCCCGCGCGCGCCGGCGACAAGGACGCACAGAAAATGGTGGCTGCGCTCAAACCCGTTGTAGCCACGCTGGACGAAGGCCGCCCTGCGCGCGTCGCGGGCCTGGATGCGGAAGGATTGGCAACGATCAAACCGCTGTGCCTGATGACGCTCAAGCCCACCCTGTATGTGGCCAACGTGAGCGAAGACGGGTTTCACGACAACCCGATGCTGGATGCATTGAAGGCCTTTGCCGACAAGGAAGGGGCGCCAGTCGTTCCGGTGTGCGCGGCGCTGGAAGCCGAATTGCAGGAACTGTCACCTGAAGATCGCATGGAATACCTGAAAGAACTCGGGTGGGACGAACCGGGACTCAACCGTCTGATTCGTGCGGCCTACGATTTGCTCGGACTGCAGACCTATTTCACGGCCGGGGTCAAGGAAGTCCGGGCGTGGACCATCCACCGGGGCGATACCGCCCCGCAGGCGGCGGGGGCGATACATACTGATTTCGAGCGAGGGTTCATCCGGGCGCAGACCATTGCATTTGACGATTTCATCGCCTGCAAGGGTGAACAAGGCGCCAGGGAAGCCGGCAAGATGCGCGCAGAAGGCAAGGAATACGTCGTCAGGGATGGCGATGTCATGAATTTCCTGTTCAACGTGTGATCAACGGCTGACGAATTTTGCTGGATCTCGGTGGCGCTCAGTAGCGCTTGGTGGACAGGTTGGCCCATTTGAAATCAATGGGTTGCGTAAACAATACGGTCTACTGAGCGTTCCTATTGTTCATCGAGATCTGAAAAATTCGGGGGCGGCGTTGAGGGTACTCGTGTTCAACCGTGGGCGTACTTTCCCCCGCAGTGGAGTCCAACGATGCCCGAGAATCTACTCACCGACGCCAAGGTCGGGACGGCCAAACCGCTGATCGACATTGGAAACTTTCAGACGGCGGGGGCCTGTTCCTGCTGGTTTCCTTTTCTGGGTAGGGCCGTTGTCCCTTGAGTGCCGTTCCCTTGCCATTTGCCTTTGCCGAAGGATGGGCGTTGGGAATGGGGTAGTCAAACACTGGTAATGAGGTATTTTTTGAGACAATGCCCCATTTGGTGAATATGATTGCCCTATTTACCCAGCCTGGGCTTACATTTCCATGCACTCGCTCATACCCGAGTACCTTGCCGCGCTTCGCTTCGATGGCACCCAGGCTGCCACGTTGCGCACACTGGGCGAGTACCAGGGCAAGCAGCAACTCTACTCGCCAAGCGCAAGCCCTTGCGCGTGGTGTTCCGTGCCGCCGGCTTCAAGGACAGCGCCGTCAAGATCAACGTGGAGCAGAGCTTCAAGCTGTTGTCGTCATCCACCGAAGTGAAGAGCATTTGAGGGAGCGCGCATGAATCCCTATGTTCCCGATGCGCTGCCGCTGGCCGAGCTGGATTTTCGCCGCCTGCTGCCGCTGGTGGGGCAGGCCAACGCGGCCCTGGCGCGATACGACGGATTGCTGCAAGGCATCCCCAACCCGGCCGTGATGCTGTCACCGCTGACCACACAGGAAGCAGTGTTGTCTTCCAAGATCGAGGGTACGCAGGCCACGGTCGACGAGGTGCTGGAGCAGGAAGCAGGGTTGTTGAAAGAGGGAGATAAATTTCAGGACATTCAGGAAATCTCCAACTACCGCCAGGCCCTGTTTTCCGCGCGGGCGTATCTGATGGACTATCCGATCCGCCTGGGGTTTGTGCGGGAGCTGCATCGCATTTTGATGAACAGCGTGCGCGGCCAAGACAAGACGCCGGGGGAGTTCCGCAAAGACCAGAACTGGATTGGCAAGCATGGGTGCACGATCGAGCAGGCGACCTTCGTGCCGCCTAACCCGCTTCAGTTGCCGGATTACCTTCAGGCCTGGGAGCGCTATCTGGACAGCGATGACGTGGACTTTCTGCTCCAGACGGCGGTGGTGCATGCCCAGTTCGAGCTGCTGCATCCGTTCAAGGACGGCAACGGCCGGATTGGCCGCATTCTGATTCCGCTGTTCCTGTACCAGAAACGGGCCTTGTCCCAGCCCATGTTCTACCTGTCGGAGTACCTGGAGAACCAGCGGGAGGAGTATTACCAGCGCCTCAAGGCGATTTCCGTCGAAAGAGACTGGAACGGCTGGATTGCTTTCTTCCTGCAGGCCATCGTGACGCAGGCCGCCCAGAACAGCACGCGGGTGACGGCCATTCAGGAACTGTACGAGGAGATGAAGCTGGCCATCCAAGCGGCGACGCATTCGCAATACACCGTGCACGTGCTGGATGCGATCTTCAACAAGCCCATCCTCCGCTCGTCTGATCTCGCCCAGCAGCTGTTCCGGGAATTTGGCATCCATGAGAAGACGACGTCCGGCTTGTTGCGGCAGATGAAGGACGCGGGGATTCTGCAAGAGCTGCAGCCTGGTAGCGGTCGGCGCCCGGCCACACTGTGCTTTCCCCGGCTGATCAATCTGGCGGAAGGTCGCAATGTTCTCTGAGAGGTTTGCGGAGTCCGGGTGCGCCACTAAACATTTTGTGGAGTATATTGTCGTAAACAGGCTCCACAAAATGTTTAGTGGAGTCGGCCGACTCTTCAAAGATGCGGAGAAAGAATCGGGGCCTGCAAAGAGGTCGATAAATATAATGCATATAAATCAATTCGTTATATCTCTGTGAACGAGAGATTTGCAGAGAGGTTCCCGAAGAAAGCGCCATGAAGCTCAAATTCAAGACTCAGCCCTACCAGACTGCGGCCGTACAGGTGGTGGTGGACTGCTTCAAGGGTCAGGTTCCGCATCACAGCGGCATTCGCTATCGGCTCGATCCTGGCACCCAGGGGGCGACCCCAGCCAGCCCACAGGCGTCTCTGGCGCTGGAAGCAGGGTCAGAGGCGGCGGCGGACAACGAAGCGGCCTTTCGCAACGCCGACTTCACGCTGCCGGAAACAGCGCTGCTCGACAACATCCACGCCGTCCAGCGGGGGTAGAACCTGTCGCTGTCGGATGCGCTGGTCAAGACCAGGGTGGCCAAGGTCAATCTCGACGTCGAGATGGAAACCGGCACCGGCAAGACCTACTGCTACACCAAGACCAGGCGCAGCGCATGATGTTTGACAGCCTCTTCCTAAACCCCCTATAATCTCGCGTTTCGTTTGGGTGGGGTTCCCGAGCGGTCAAAGGGATCAGACTGTAAATCTGACGGCTCTGCCTTCGAAGGTTCGAATCCTTCCCCCACCACCAGTTTTTGCGGTTCGAGCAGGGCGAAGCGGGAAGCGCGTGGTTGTTTGGGGTGCCTTGACGACCACGGCCCACCCCTTGCGGGTGTAGCTCAATGGTAGAGCTGAAGCCTTCCAAGCTTAAGACGAGGGTTCGATTCCCTTCACCCGCTCCAGTTTTGTATGGGCTTATTTGGTAGTAAGTCCGAAGCCCATGTAGCTCAGTGGTAGAGCACTCCCTTGGTAAGGGAGAGGTCGGCAGTTCAATCCTGCCCATGGGCACCAGGTTTTGGGTTGCCCTGGTGTGACGCGACGCATGGGATTTTGGCGTGGCGGTTCATGGCGGGGCGCCTGTGTTTGATAAGCGGTAGTCGGTGTGTGGGTGTTGATGGGCCGCATCGTTCTTGTGCAAATTTGAGGGATACTTGAAATGGCTAAGGAAAAATTCGAGCGGACCAAGCCGCACGTAAACGTTGGCACGATTGGTCACGTAGACCACGGCAAGACCACCTTGACTGCGGCGATCA
>MKWM01000018.1 GCA_001899765.1 Thiobacillus sp. 63-78 | reverse complement strand
ATGTCTCCATGATCCCGATTCACCCACCTTCAGGCTCAACTCACTTTGGATTTACGCCACCACCTTCAGGCTCATGTGTCATTGGACAAGGCTGGCGGTTGACTTGCCGCCCGAGTCAGGGTTTAATTGCGCGCTTTGCTGCCTGTCGCGGCACGCAAAAATTCAGGCGACTCAAAGCGGCCAGGTAGCTCAGTTGGTAGAGCAGCGGATTGAAAATCCGCGTGTCGACGGTTCGATTCCGCCCCTGGCCACCAAAACATCCAACGGCTCGCGATTCTCGCGGGCCGTTTTTGCTCTGGCTTCCCAATATGCCCGCTTTGCCGGGTCTTTTTCTCGCTCGGCATTCGCCAGCGCAATCAATTCCATTTCATCTATGCCTAAAACCTCAGCAATCTTTGATGCTGTGTAGTCATCCATGATTCTATGGCCTGTCTGATAGTGGGTGATCGCTGACCGCGCTATTCCTAGCATTCTGGCTAGTTCGGCATTTATGCCGTGCGCACGTTTTGTTAGTGCCAGTTCCAAATATTCTGAAGTCTTCATGATTTCGTTCTCCTTTTGAGGTTCAAGATAGACCTGTCGTAGACACTTGACAACACTTGTTTACTCCCGTCTACTCGGCTGCGTTTACATAAGTAAACAATTTCAACCGACAGGGGAATTCCTCATGAAAATGCAAGTACTCGGCGCGAAGGTCCTCAAGGGCCAGAAGGATGGCAACGACTGGGACATGTCGTCCATTCTCGTTCAGACCAAGATCGAATCTTTCCAGAATCAGAAAGTCACCGTCACCGGCTACGGCTTCGAAGTGACCGAAATGCCGCTTGATCCGGCGTGCATCGAACAGTTCAAACACATTCAATTCCCAGCCCTCGTCGATCTTGACATTGGCCAGCGTGCCCGCATGGGCAAGTTCGAAAGTTACGTTGTCGGGGTCATCCCGGCCATGGCTTCGGTCAAGTCGGCTTGATCGGTTTGGGGTCGAACGGCTAGTAACACTAGTCCGTTCAGTCTCATTTTGAGACTTTTTTAGACTTGGGGCAGGGGAAACAGGGGTGTCGAATGGCTCGCTCTTCATCGATTGGATCACCATTACTCAACATCATTCGGGAAAGGTCCTCCCGATCCTCACGGGAGGGGTCACCGTCCACTATTCCGCCGACGGTGTCCCGGTTTTTGAGCGCAACCAGTCCACGCGCTTTCAGGGAAGCTTTGACACATCGGTCCGTGTTGGATGTGATGGTTTCCGTGTGTCCCTCAGTGGCAACCCGGGACGGCTTTCTCGCCCGGACAACGTTTTTAACCATGGACTTGCAGGCACGATCAAGGCTTGTAACCGAATACTGGTGGAGCTTGGCCTCCCACCATTCACAGCTTATGGACCTGACCTCCCAGCGGGTGCCGCGCGAGAGGTGGCACAACCCGGGCGCGGCGCTGTCGTTTCGCGTCTGGACATTACCCGGAATTACTCAACAGGGTCGGAAAGTGCAGCCCGTGCTTTCATCCGCTGGCTCGGTGCTCGATCTATCTCACGCATGAAACGCGGACAGGCGGGCGACGAATCGGTGTGGTGGGCCAATACGCGTCACATGCTTAAAGCCTACATCAAGCATCTCGAAATGATTAAGCACGGTGCTGATTTAAACGATGAGATGGTGTCGTGGCTCAAGAATCAAGGAGTGGTACGCGTGGAAATCGAACTTAAAAAACGCTTGCTTTCAGAGCTCGGCCTGAGCGATTTGGCCAACATCACCGATGCAAAACTCGAAGAGCTGTATGAGCAGCAGATCGAGCCATTCAAGCGCGCGGATCGCTCCTGCGATGAGGACATTCTCGATGCGATTCCTTCGAAAAGTCGGGTCTATGCGGCAGCTTGGCTTGCTGGTCAAGACATGCGCGAAATGGCTTCACGCGCCACGCTCTTTCGTCATGCCAAAGTGCTTCGTGAATGCGGCATCGACATTCTTGCACCGCGCAACGTCGAGCGTTTCCCGGTCAAGGTCCGTTTCATTGAACTTGAACCCCTCCGTGTGCCTGACTGGTACGACCTTGAAGCGAGGGCCGCCTGATGATTCCATCCGATGTTGTCACTGCTCTTCAAAATGGTCTGCTCGCCGTAGTTGAAGTTGCTGCGCTTGCGTTTTCTGTTCTTGTCGCGATCGCAGCGGTCAACTACATGCGCCGCGCTGTTGGTGGTGGATATACCGGGCCTGTTGTTAATGAATACGCTACCGAAGCGAGCGCATACGGTGCAACTCCTGACCGCTCCAGTGATTCATATTTGTCCGATCGCTATCGCGCCTACGAATCCGAAGTGGCTGACGGCAACACTGATACTTATGAGGAATGGGTAGCTAAAAACGATCCTGATTCTCCTACTCAAGAAGATCGTCGATTCGCCGAACTCAATGCCCGTACCGACCTCGACGAATGGGAAAAAAACCAGATTTACGCTGATTGGGTTAACAAAAAATAGCTTTCCCCCTTCGGGGAAAAAACCGCCGAAGTGGCTCTTCGACCGGCTTAACCTTCGCCTCGCCAGCAAATTTTAGGAGTAATACCATGCTGAAAAAAGTCGCCGGTAAAATCGTTTCGGGCTTCGCTGCTGCCACCGCAACTATGGGCACCGCGTTTGCCGAAGTTCCTACCGAAGTCTCTACCGCATTGACCGATGCCAAGGCCGACAGCCTCACGGTCGCCGGTCTCGCCCTGGTGATTATCATCGCCATCGCCGCATTCAAGTTCATGCGTCGCGCTGTGTAAGCGTTTTCCCACGGAGGCGACTCCGTGGGCCTTCATCTTTCATCTTTTTTTTAACCATGGCTACCACGTTCGAATGTGCAGTTGGTGATTTTGCCCTTCATCTTAATTCCTCGACCGGACTTTATTCGATGGCCTGTCTCGATCAGGATGGTATTCCTTACATGGGTGGCCTGACTTTTTCTCAGTCGTCTGATGGTGGTGGTGGTACCTCGCCTGATCCCGTCACGTCCTTCGTCGACGGTCATATCTTAGGCTGGGGCGTCGCCCTAGCCATGGCTGCCGCATGGGGCATGCACATCCTCCGCCGGGCCGCGACATGAACATCGACATCTACACCCTCGCTGGTTTCCTTATCGTCGTTCTGCCTGCTTGGATTATTTTCAGATGAGCCCTTTCCATCTGTTCGCTGCTCTCCTGCTCATCACCATGCTGGCCCTGTCGCCCCGCGCCGATGCTGCTGTTTCTGCTAAGCCCATCGTTGATGGTCTGTCTGGTGGTACCTATAAACCGCTCTCTATGCCTGCCCTGACGGGTAGTAACTTTTCTGCTACGGGCAGAGTTCTCATCAACGGCAAGATGGTCCCGATTCCCGGCTATCTGCCTCCGTCTTCTGGTGCTGCCCAGTTCGCGAAGACCGCACTTTTCACCAATCCCTTGCTGCAAGGTGCTCTGCTCGCGCTCTGGCCTTCCGAGCTTGCCAGCGGTGATCTGACATTCGTTGGTGGCTCCTGGAATTTTTCTTCTGAGGGGACTCCTGCATCCACTGTGCCTTTAGGTGATTTTCGGGAGGTTTATACAACCAGTTCTACTTACAGCCAGTATCCTCAGTATGCGAATTTCATGGAGTCGCCTTCTGCCCTCTGTCAGCTTTATCCAGACTACACATGTTCTGTTGAAGGAAATAGCCTTTTTATCAACGGCAACCAGTATTTGCCGATTTATTCAACGCAGTCTCGTTGTGGTCAGGCGTATTATTCGAATGGGTCATCCTGTGTTCTCGCCAATCCTGCGTATGCGATTCCCGACGTTGTGAGCCGTCCCGCGACTCAAGAGGATTTCGATGCCCTCCCCGACCCCTCCCCCGGCATCCTCCGTGAGCTCGCTCCTCAAACTGGTGTTCCAGTAGATGACCCTGTTTATCAGCCGCTCGATGTTGATATCGGCGCTCCCTACACCAAACCCGACGGCTCAACGGCGCAGCAGCGTGCAAAGATCAGCCCTGCCGGCAATGGCGATGTTTGGATCGACACGTATGAGCAGCCTGTTACTGATAGTCAAGGTAACCCTGTCGAAAATCCCGAGCCGTCTCCCCTTCCCGATCCACAGTTAACTCAGTGCGACCGCTATCCCGATACGGTCGGCTGCGCTCGCTTCGGTTCTGTGCCCGATGGTTCTGTGCCGGCTGAATCCCGCAGCATTGACCTGATTTCGCCTGTGAGCGTTGGCGGTTCTGGCCAGTGTCCCGCACCCATGACCGCCACTGTCGCCGGCATGACGATTGAATGGTCTTTCGATCCGCTCTGTCAGTACGCCAACAGCCTCCGTCCTCTCGTCCTCGCTCTCGCCTGGCTTTCCGCAGGCGTCATCTTCATCGGAGGTGTTCGCAATGGGTAATCTCGCCGTTTTTCTCCTTGGCCTTGTCACGCCCCTCGTTCGTAAAGCGCTTGTCGCTCTCGGTCTCGGCGTCATCAGCTATGCCGGCTTGGCCTTGATCGCCAACCAGGTACGCGATGCCGTCATAGCTAATTACGGTGCCATGAGCGGCAGTGTTCTCGATCTGCTCAATCTTCTCGGCGCTGGTCAGGCACTCGGCATCATTCTCGGCGGCATTATTGCCCGTGCTGCTTTCGCGGCCGTTAGCCGCATCGGAGTCATGTCAGCATGATCACACTCATCACCGGTGGTCCTGGTCTCGGCAAGACTGCGCTGGCTGTATCGCTCCTTCAGAGCCAATATGCTGATCGGCCAATTTTTTCCAATGTTCGTGGGCTTACCCTTGAGCATTCGCCACTGCCGAAACTGGAAGAGTGGACGCACGAGGAACAGAATGCTCAGGGCACTTCAGAGCACCATTTCACCTTTCCGGCCGGCAGCGTCATTGTCATTGACGAATGTCAGCAGTTCTTCCGTCCCCGTGCATCAGGTTCTAGAGTCCCGCCCTACGTCAGCGCTTTCGAGACCCATCGGCATCGCGGCATTGACTTCATCCTGATCACTCAAGGTAGCCGGCTCATTGACTCCAACCTGCGCAGCCTCGTTAAAGGTGGTCAGCACATTTTTTTGAAGAGCAGCTACCTTGGCCGCTACCGCTACGAGAAGAGCGAGGTCATTAACGAAGACGACAAGTCTAGCTACAGCCTCGCTAGTAAGCGCAAGTACACTCTTCCCAAAGAGGCGTTCAACCTCTACAAGAGCGCTGAGCTTCACACTAAACCGCCACGCCCAAAGCTTCCTTGGGCGGTTTACCTTATCGCTGTGGCCGTAATTGGTGGTGGCATCCTCGCGTGGCGCGTCACGCATCGTATTGAAGGCGCTATTGCAGGTCAGGATGCTTCGGCGCGGACGCACACGACCGGGCCGGCCGCGCAGCGGCCGGCATCGGGCGTGAAGGCCTCGCTGGTGCCTTCCATGCCGATTACCGAAGCCCTGACCCCAACCGATCCCTACAACCCACTCAGCGCCCCGCTGTACGCGTCTGCGATCCCTCCCGTCGTCGCTCCCGAGATTCAGGGCTGTATCGCATCAAGATCTCGCTGTACCTGCTACAGCCAGCAGCAGACTCCCGTATGGCTGCCCGAAGACCAGTGCCGTCAGCGCGCATCTGGCGAATACTTCGACCCCTACCGCCAACCGCTGCGGACACAACAAGCTCACACGTCGCCGGTCGAACCGCCAAAAGAAAAGGGGGCCGAAGCCCCCTTGTCCTAGCTCGTTAGTTCGAGCCTCTTTTCAATACGGTCTATTCGGCCGTCCACTCGGTCGA
This sequence comes from Thiobacillus sp. 63-78, assembly GCA_001899765.1. GTDB lineage: Bacteria > Pseudomonadota > Gammaproteobacteria > Burkholderiales > Thiobacillaceae > Thiobacillus. The sequence goes on along the minus strand of MKWM01000018.1, from coordinate 200,113 downwards.
TTCGACCCTGCACGATCACGATATCATCGTGAAAGCCGGATACCAGCCGTTCCAGCGAATTCAGCCGCATCTTCACGCCGTGGAACTCCTCCCGGGCTTCTTCACGCATCGCCTGCACCTCGTTCCTCAGCGCTTGAATCTCGCCGCGAAATACTCTTAGCTGTTCCAGGATCAGGTTTTCAATGTTGTCGCTCATGCTTCTCTCCTTTCGGTCAGTTTAACAAACTCCATTCAAATACAAGCTGCTCGCCCCGATTTGCCCGAACCGCCTCTGGCCGAACGAAGCCGCGCAGCCAGTTCTTGAACCGCCTACGGCTTCCCATCACAACCCCTGCAATCGCTTCCAGCGCCGGCCCTACTGCGTCCTGAAAGTCCAACCACAGTTGACGGGCCTCGAACTCGGCCCCCGCCATGTAACGCCGGCCAAGACCACGAAACCACACACCAGCGTTGGCCCCTCTAGCCAAGCGGCGATGAGCGTCTGGGTTTTTTAAAGAGTGGTTCATGGTTTTTCCCTTTCGATGGGTTAAAAAAATCGCGCCGCCCCCTCGCTTTTCATGGGGGGCGGTGTGGTTTTTTTATCGAAAGGGAAAAGACAGGAACTACAAAAAAGCTAGACGCCGTAGTTTGGTGATGCCGGAGCAGGAAAGAAAGCGCCGGGCGTGCCACGGCTTTTTGTGGCGCGGCTGGTGCGTTTCCTGCGGGTTGGGGCGTTGGCCTAAATTTCCGACTTATTCGTCCGTTTCAGTGAGACATGTCCAGGATCGGAGGTCGTTGTGGGTTTGCTTTTGATAGTTGTCGTACTGCTGGCCTTGGCTTTCTTTCTCGCCGCGATTTTTAAGATGAAGGGCATGCCCGGTACTGCCGCGGAATGGCCCTTCTATGCCAAGAAGCCCCTCACGAAGCCAGAACAGGTTCTGTATCATCGTTTCGTTTCGGCGCTCCCCGAGTGCATCGTCCTTGCCCAGGTGCAGCTATCCCGCGTCCTCGGTGTCAAGAAGGGCTTCAATTTCAACCAGTGGAATAACCGCATCAACCGTATGAGTCTTGATTACGTCATATGCCTTAAGGATTCCACTGTCGTCGCGGCCGTCGAGCTGGACGATAGCAGTCACCTCAAGCCGGCACGTATTGAAGCCGACGCCAAGAAAGAAAAAGCCCTCTCGGCCGCTGGTATTACTCTTCTGCGCTGGAATGTCGGCAATCTGCCTGACGAAGCCACAATCCGGCAGGCGTTCGACAAATAAACCCGAAGACCTGGAACGATGCGGCGACCCTCTGGCTCGCCGAGATGAGCCATAAGCGTTCGATCGACCATGACCGGCGTAAACTTCTGTGGTTGCGGCCTCAGATTGGTCATTTGCGGCTTGTTGATGTCGATCGTTTTATCATCGCCGGCATTGCTGAACGCAAACTGGCCGAGTCCTCGCCTTCGACGGCGAATCGTTATCTGGCCCTGATCCGGGCCATTGTCCGCAAGGCTGCTTTCGATTGGGAGTGGATCCACAAGCCACCTCGGGTTCGTCTCTACAAGGAGCCAAGCCGGCGTGTTCGCTGGCTCACACCCGCCCAGGTGCGCACGTTGTTGGACGAACTTTTACCGCATCAGCGGGATGCCTGTCTCTTCGCCTTGGCGACTGGTTTGCGTCATTCCAACGTCTCAGGCCTGCGCTGGCAGCAGGTGGATTTTCGGAGAAAGACTGCTTGGCTCTATGCTGACCAAACCAAGAATAATGAGGACTTGCACGTCAGTTTGAACGATACCGCGCTTGAAGTGCTCAAGCGCCGTCAGGGCAAGCATGCGGAGTACGTTTTCAGCTATAGGAATCGCCCAATTAAGCGATTTACTACCCGATCTTGGTATAAAGCTTTAGAACGTGCACAAATCACAAACTTCCGCTGGCATGACCTGCGTCATACGTGGGCTAGTTGGTTGGTTCAGGAGGGTGTACCGCTTTACTCTTTACAGGAAATGGGTGGCTGGAAAACCGCCATAATGGTGCGTCGGTACGCCCATCTTTCGCCAAGCGTGAATCTGGAAAATGCCCGCAAGATCGATGCAGTACTTAACAATATCGCTGACGATCATTGAAAATCCGCGTGTCGACGGTTCGATTCCGCCCCTGGCCACCACTATTCAGCGCCCAACCGTTCTCGGTTGGGCGTTTTCATTTGTGGATTCCCCACGTCACGCGAGGTGCCGGGTCGTTCTGCGTGTGCCAGCAGATCCAAGTGCGGGCGGCAAAACGCGCCCAGTTCGCCCCTGTTCTGCTCTCTCTTCTCTCGAAACCGGTACCAATTTCTTCGCCGTGTCACACGCAGATAGCCCTGTGTGACAACGGTTTACGCGCTGGCCATTGCCAGCAGTTACCCAGCGAGTTTGAAGCAGCAATCCACATACCAAAACAGCCGCCGCGCATGGCATCGCATACAGCCCTTCGCATTGCTGGGTAATCACGAGTGCGTGGTAGGCCGCAAGCCGAGCCTCATGCAGGGGCTTGGCTTCACTGCCTAACAGCGCGTTCATGTCAGCAACACCACCACGGAGCATTGACCATGAGCCACCGATTCAAGCACGCCGTCATCGACGCGAGCCTGCAAGACCATCTGCTCGACCTGTTCGAGTCGGCCATGAAATCGGTGACCACGACGTTGGTGCGCGAGGCCAAATTTGACACCACTGACTTCACCACCGCCAAGCAACGTGGCTGCGAGGGATTCACACTGCTGGTGAGCCACACCCGCGCCGACTCGCGACGGTTGGTTCGGCGCGTTTCAGCGCGGCGACGAACGCCTCGACGTCATCGGCCACCTGGAATAGACGGTCAGTCGTCCAGTTCGGGAACGTCCCAGTCCGCCGCACGCGCCTCGCCGGTCTGGTAGAACTGCTTCACCAGCTTCACGTATTCCAGAAAATCCCGGTTCTCCGTGGCCAGCCGATTGGCCATGTCCCAATCGATCTCGTCGCGCTCGCGGGCCGGAATCAGCACCTGACTGTCGGCGGGGTTGTCCACGTCCAGCTTGATGAAGCCGATGCCGTGGGCGGCGAACAGCATCCGCAGTTCCTTCAGCGTGTCGGTGCCGCCGATTTCCGCCGCGACCAGATAGCCGAAATTGGCCCACGACGAATTCGACACCGCTTGAAAAAAGCACTCGCGCACGTTCGAGCGGTTGATCAGCAGCTTGACCTCGAACGACCACAGCTTGGTGCGCTTGTCGGAATACTGCGTGACGCAATCGCGCACTTCGCGGTACCATTCCTTGCTCAAATCCTCCATGCCCACCACGTCCGGGTACAGCCAGCGGTTGCCGTTGGGCCCGCGCTTGTTCGAGGCGCGCTTTTCGTCGATGCGCTTGGAGAACACCCCAAACTCCTCCCACAGGTACTGCGACATCATCGGGTACAGCGCGTGTTCATCGATCTTCAAGGCGCTCGCATCCGCATCTGATGCTGCCTCCTCACTCTCGACCGCCGCCACTTCGGCGCTGTCCGAGCGCTCCGAGTAGTAATACTTGCGCGGTCGCCCTTCGGTTGTTTTCAGTTCGGGATGACGTGCCTGCAGGCGCGGGCGCTGGGAGCTGATTTCCGCAACGAGCTGCTGTACCAAGTCGGCATCGGACTTGATGTAATCGCCGCGACTATTGGCCCGCTTTTCCTGGCATTCATCCGGGTAAGTGGCGAACACCCACTCGGCAATCTGCCGTGCGCTGAATTTTTCTTCGGGCCGACCTTTCAGATAGCCGATGACGACTTTTGCCAGATTCAGTGCCATACCCATTCCTCTCTCGTCCCGGCCATCACGCCGACGCCCCTGTCTGCGGCGGTGCCTTCGGCGGCACCGCACCCTGATGGTAGGTCGCATCGAACACCATATCCGTCAGCCAGCGCTTGAAGTTGGGGTTGTCGCTGAACTGCTTGAACAGCTCGGTGTGGTCGGACAGCAACTCCAGCACCACGCGGTTGAGCACCTTGTCGTGCTCAAGCCGGGCGTTCTGCTTGTCGGAGTTCGCCTGCGCGTTCTGGTACGCCTTGTCCTGCGCCACCCGCATCGGGATTTCTTCGGCGATGACCTTGCGAATCTTGTCCTCGTCCTTCCATTCGATGTTGCCGAACAGGTCGTTGAAGGTCTTGATGATCGCGGAGAGCTTGTCGATGTCTGCCTCGCCCTTGCCGCCTCCCGGCCCTGTCGGAGGCGGCTCGACCGTGGCGTCGGCATCCATCATCGCCATCTTCAGCGCTACTTTGGCCTCTACCCTGTAGCTGTCCATGTCGATGGTCTCCAGCACCCCCTTGGAGAGGTCTTCCTCTTTGGGTGCGGGCAGCTTGGGAATGAGGAAGTTCAGGAAGATAGCCAGCTTCTCCCACGTCGGGTGGCCGTAGCTCAGGATCGCGGCAAGAAAGCCGTAGCTGCGCACGAAAGCCTTGGCCTTACCCTTGAACTTGACCTGATCGTCCTCGCCAAGCTGGTCGGTGTATTCGGCCACGCAAGCATCGAGGATGGGGTCGAGTTTGTCCCGGTCTGCGCCGCTCACGTACAGCGCCACCAAATCTTCCACCTGTTGCCAGCTATACACCTGCTGCCCGTCGAGTTCGGCCTTCAGGTCGTGCAGCTTGTTGGCGTCGGTTTCGCCGGTCTGGATGGTGGCGCGGTAGTAGTCCTGGAACGCCGCCTTCACGCCTTCCGCGTTGTCGGCGAAGTCGAGCACGAAGGTGTCGTGCTTTTGCGGGTGCGCGCGATTCAGGCGTGACAAAGTCTGTACCGCCAGCACACCCGCCAACGGCTTGTCCACGTACATCGTGTGCAGCAAGGGCTCATCGAAGCCGGTGATGAACTTGTTGGCAACGATCAGGAAGCGATACGGCTCTTGCTTGAGATTGGCCGGAATGTCCTTGCTCGGAAACCCGTTGAGATCGGCCTCGGTCTTCTTCTGGCCGCCCATCTCGAAGTCGCCCGAGTACGCCACGATGGCCTTGTACGGGCTCTTGATCTGCGTGAGGTAGTCCGACACCTCGCGCCAGTAGTCGATGGCACGCGCGATGCCGTTGCACACGATCATTGCCCGCGCCTTGCCGCCGATTTTTTGCTTGCCTGCCACCTGTGCGGTGAAGTGATCGACCATGATCTCGGCCTTGCGGCGAATGGCCTTGTCGCGCGATTCGACGTAGTGGCGGATCTTCTTCAGCGCCTTCACCTTGTCGAATTCCGGGTCGTCCGCCACCGTCTTGGCCACCTGGTAGAAGCTGTCGTAGGGGGTGTAGTTCTCCACTACGTCGAGGATGAACTTCTCCTGGATGGCCTGCTTGGTGGTGTAGGTCAGTTCTTCGGGCGAGCGGAACTGCACCTTGTCGCCGACGAGGGTCTTCTCGCCGAACAACTCCAGCGTCTTGTTCTTGGGGGTGGCCGTGAACGCGAAGTAGCTGGCGTTGACCAGCAGCCTGCGCGAGGTGATGCGCTTTTCGATTTCCGCGTTGACCGCGTCCTGCGTGCTGTCCTCCTCGAATTCCTCCTCGGCCACCTTGCCGCCGAGGGCTTCGTGCATCCGCGCCGTGGTCTTGCCGCCTTGGCTGGAGTGCGCCTCGTCGATCAACAGTGCGAAGTTCTTGCCGGAGAGGTCGCCCAGCTCATCGAGGATGAACGGAAATTTCTGCACCGTGGTGACGATGATCTTCTTGCCCCGGCGCAGAAAGGTGCGCAACTCATCCGCACTGTCCGAGTGGCCGAAGATCGCCGCCACGTGGTCGTAACCCTTGATGGTGCGGGCGATCTGCGTGTCCAGCGCGCGCCGGTCGGTGATGACGATGATGGAATCGAACTGCGCCGAAGGGGTTGAACCATCGGGGTCGCCCTTGCGGCGCAGCTCCACCAACTGGTGCGCCAGCCAGGCAATGGTGTTGCTCTTGCCACTGCCTGCCGAATGCTGAATCAGGTAACGCTTGCCCACGCCGTCGGCGTGGGCGCGGCGCAGCAGGGCGCGCACCGTGCGCAACTGATGAAAGCGCGGGAAGATCTGCTTGCGCTTCTTGCGTTTCTTGCCGCTGGTGTCCGCCTCTACCTCCTCCACCACCTGCGCGTAGCTCTCGATGATGTTGGCCAGCGACTCGCGGGTTAGCACCTGCTTCCACAGGTAATCGGTCTTGATGCCGTCCGGGTTGGGCGGGTTGCCCGCGCCGCTGTTCCAGCCCTGATTGAACGGCAGGAACCACGATGCCTTGCCCTTCAGCTCGGTGCAGAAGCGCACCTCGACATCATCGACCGCCATGTGCGCGATGCAGCGCCCAGACTGGAATAGCAGCTCCTGTGGGCTGCGCGTGGTCTGGTACTGGACGATGGCATCGGCCACCGTCTGTTTGGTCAGGGAGTTCTTCAACTCGAACGTCAGCACCGGCAGGCCGTTGATGAAGACCACCAAGTCCAGCTCATTGCCCGAATCATTGCTGTAGCGCACCTGCCGGGTGACGCTGAAGATGTTCTTGCCGAAGGCGTCCTTTGCGGCGGCATTGCCCGGCGTGGGCAGCAGCTTGTAGAGATCGACGTGTACCGGCCCGTGGCTCACACCCTTGCGCAGCACATCCACCACGCCGCGCTTGGTGATTTCCCCTTGCAGGCGGTGCAAAAACTGGGTGCGCTTGATGCCTTCCGCCGCCAGCTCCAGCGTGTCCACCGCCTTGGACTGGGTGGCTTGCAGAAAGGCCAGCAACTGCACCACATCCAGCGCCACGTCGCGGTTGTAGTCACTCGCCCGGCCCAGCACATAGCCGCCCAGCGCGTACACAGCCTGCGGCTGCTGCACAGTATTCGCTGGAACAGAGGGATGTTCACTGATGCCCGCCAGATGGCGCACGATCAGCCGTTCCAGGCCCAATTCGCTGGTGTCGGTCGGTTTCATGCATCGCCTCCCTTCTTCTGCCGTGGCAAGGTCTTTCGGCTCTTCTCCAGCTGCTTCACCGGCTGCGCAATGGCTGCCTCAAAGTCCTTCTCCACCGGCGATGGCAGGTTGCGCACCCGCGTCTGGTATTCGGCATAGGCCGCTTCGGCCTTGGCCAGTGCCGACTTGGCCGGAACCTTGCCCGCGTGAGTCAGGATGTCCTTGCGCGTCAGGCGCAGGAAGTTATCCAGCTCTGATGCCCAATCGCGCATGGTCATGGGCTGATGCGCCTGCGCCTGCAACTCCGCCACCTCGGTATAGGCTGTGACGATGCGGTTGAGCGTGTCTAGCTCTTCGGCATCGAGGTAGTTCTTGGCAATCCCTACGTCGGCCTTGCGTACCGGCCCGCCCTTGCTGGCAGCGGCCCAACTGGTCAGGCCCATGTTCTGCGCCTTGGCGTCCACGCGCTGCACGATCAGCTCGGCCGCCGTGTGGCCGTGCGCCGCCCAGTGCATCTTGTTTTGCACCGTCGCAAAGAACTGCTGCGAGGTTTCGGAGTGCGGGTCGTAGTCCAGGCTGGTGGCGTAGATGTCCAGCACCTTGCGCCAGAACACCTTCTCCGACGAACGAATGTCGCGGATGCGCGCCAGTAGTTCCTCGAAATACTCGGCATCGTCTCCCCGCTTGAAACGCTCATCATCCAGCAGCACGCCTTTGCGCAGATAGGTCTTGAGCTGCTCCGTGGCCCAGCGGCGGAACTGCGTGCCACGGTGCGACTTCACCCGGTAGCCTATGGCCAGCGCAACCTCCAGGTTGTAATGCTTGAGGCTGCGGCTGACCTGTCGCCCGCGCTCCTGCCGAACTTGTAAGTACGGCTTACAAGTTGCCTCCTCCTGCAATTCCCCGGTCTGGTAGATGGCGCGGATGTGCTGGGTGATGTTCTGTGGCGAGCTTTGGTAGAGATCGGCCAGCTGCTGCTGGGTCAGCCACACGTCACCCGCCTCAAAGCGCACCTGCACGCGGGTCTGGGCGTCCTCGGTCTGGTAGAGCAGAAATTCGCCTTGCCCGGTGGTGGGTCGAACGGCCCTTTGCCTCGCAATTTGCTGGGCGGCAGATAGTGTCGGCGTTGTCGACACTTTCGGTGGGTCAGTTCTCTTCGCCATCGCCGTTCTCCCCGCCTGAACCGGCGACCTGGTTTTCGATCAAGGCGCGTTCACGTTGCAGTTCACGCTGCAACTCTTCTTCACTGGGAAGCGTCAGTTGGTAGCGCGAGGCGAAAAGCTGTTGGCTGTCGCGCAGAACGGAGTAACGCGCCACAGCCTCGTTTTTCTCCGAGCACAGAACCAGGCCGATGGTGGGGTTGTCACCTTCGATGCGGCGCTGCTCCTCGTACATGCGCACATAGCCGTCCATCTGGCCGATGTCCTGGTGCGTCAGTTCGCCGATCTTCAAATCCACCAACACGAAGCATTTGAGCAGGTAGTTGTAGAACACCAGATCGACATAGAAGTCCCTGTCCTCGAAGCGCAGCCGCTGCTGTCGCGCCACGAAGGAAAACCCCCGCCCCAGCTCCAGCAAGAACTGCTGGAGCCGAGTGATGATCGCGTCTTCCAACTGACTTTCGCGCAGGCGCGGGGCGTCCGGCAGGTCGAGAAACTCCAGCACATAGGGATCTTTCAGCACATCGATGGGGCGCAGCGGATCGGCGTCTTTGTCGGCCTCGGCCAGCATTCCGGCCTTGTCACGGCTGGCGAGCAGGCGTTCGTAGAACAGGCTGCCAATCTGCCGTTCCAACTCGCGGCGCGACCAGTTGGCGCGGGCGCATTCCTGCTCGTAAAAGCGGCGAGCTTCGGGCTTTGTGATCCGCATCAGGGCGCGATAGTGCGACCAGCTCAAGGCAGGGTCAAAGGCTGGCAATTCTCCAACCACCGGCTGGAGAATTTGGGCAGGCGATTCCCTATCCGCCGGGTGGCCGATTGCAACCGGAGATTCGTTACCCATTGGGTAGCCAATTCGGGCTGGCAATTCGCTACCCGCCGGGTAGCGAATCCGGTCGGCGTAGGCCAGATAGAACTGCCGGAAGTTCTTTAGATTGGCGACGGAAAATCCCCTGCCGTACCGCGCCGTCAGTTGTCCGGCCAGCCGCTCGATGAGGGCCTGTCCATAGGCGGCGCGTTGCTCGCCTTGCTGCACGGCCTCGACCAGTTCGCGCCCGATCAGCCAATAGGCCGTGACGGTGGCCGTATTGACCGTGCGCACCACCTGCGAGCGTGCTGACTCCAGAATCTGGACGACGCGCTGCATCAGCACATCGGGGGTGGCTGATTGTGTCGGCAACGCCGACACAATCTCCGGTTCAATTTTCTTCGCCATAGCCGTTCTCCTCGTCGCTCACATCGTCCTGGTCATCGCCGAGCGCGGCCAGCGCTGCGTCATCCACCACGTCCTCCGGGCCGGGCTGCCAGCCGCGCACGTCCACCTGGCCGGTGACCACATCGGCAATCAGGCGGTCGCGGTATTCGCGGATCAGCTTGATTTCTTCTTCGGTGCGGGCGATGGCGGCGTCCAAGTCCTTCGTTTCGATCTCGATGTAATCCAGGATTGCTTCCTGCTCATCTTTGCAAGGAATCGGGAGCCGCACGTTGCCGATAAAAGTCCAATCGGCACGCGGCATCTTCGCTCCCGCCGTCGAACTGTTAATCAGGTCGATGGCACGCTTGCAGCGCAGTAGCTGCTCAAGATACGCAGGCAGGATGATTTCCTTGCGCGACCGCAACACCAGGAACTCGCTCACGCACACGCCATTGCATTTCGCCCGTGTCACCTTTGCCAAGTACGGACGGAGCTTGCCGAACAAAACATCGTCGGCGACGAACCGTTTTACCGTGCTGGCAAACTCAACTTCACCTTCGAGCGGTCGCGCCACACCCGTCCAGCTTTGGACGTGCTCCATTGCCAGATAGATTTCATCGCTGGCCTTGGTGGTGGTCTGGTTTGTGGTGTTGCTGGCGAGGAACTTCAAACGGCGAAGCTCCCAATGCACCGGCACCTCGCCCAGCCATTCGATGCCGGACGGCTTGAGCTTGACGGAAGGGTCAAGCCCGCGCGTGACGGCGTGGTCGATGATGCGCAGCTTCTGCTCGGTGAGCAGTTTGATCAACTCGCGCTTGGCCTTGATGAAGCGGGCTATATGCGCATCCTGCGCGCGCAGGTAGGCGACGATCTGGTCTTGCTCGGGGCGCGGCGGCAACAAGGTCGGGAAGCTGCCGACGATGGCGCAGTTCAGCGCAGCCTGATTGCCGCCGCGACCGTAATTGCGCTGAAAGTCGTAGGCGGCGATCAGCATGTAGTGCAGGTAGCGCCCATCGAGCTCCTTGGCCGGTGTAATGCCTGCAAGGTTCTGATTTATGGTGGCGTCGATGGCCAAATACGCTGACATGCCGCGTGTCTTGCCTTGCCCAACCATCCCGAGAATCACGCTACCTGCTGGTAGCACTCGCAACGACGACTCTTTTACGGCCGGCAGCGTGACCAGCTCGCGCGCCTTGCGCACGATGTAGTCATTGACTTGTCCACTGGCCAACCACGGCACGGTGCCATTGCTCCAGTAATCGAACCGGTCGCGCGATGGCGTAGTGCCGTTGCAAACGCGAGCGACGTAGCGCAGCCGTGCCGTTCGCCAATGCGCGGGAATGCGCGCCGCCCACGCTGTATCGGACACGCGGTAGTCGGAATAAGCCACCACCATCACGCACCCCCCACGATCTTGTGCAGCAAACCTTCGCTCTGCTGCTCCAGCGCGAGGATGTCGGCACGGATTTCCGCCAGAGTGCGCAGCGGCGCGGGCTTGTAGAAGTAGCGGGCAAAGGAGATTTCGTAGCCGATCTGGGTCTTGTCGGTGGCGATCCAGGCATCCGGCGCGTGCGGCAGCACTTCGCGGGCGAAGAAGGCGTCGATGCCGCCCGGCGCCAATAGCGGCACCTGCTCGGTATCGCGCAGCTCGCTGTCCGGCTCGTACTCGACCATGAAGCGATCCTTGCCTACGGTTTCCAGATACGCGCCATCGAAGCCGGACTCAAAATGCTCGTCCGTCTTGAGCTTGTTGCGCTTGGCAATCACCGGCGGTGCGGTTTCATCGCGCCAGCTCACGGCCTTGAAGATGGCCTTCTTCTCCGCTGCGCCGAGCTTGTCGCCCTGCGCCTTCAGGGCCGCATCGAAGCGGGAACGGAATTCATTGTGGTCATCGAACACGGCGCTGCCCAGTGCCTTCTGGGCGCGCTGCGCCACCTCCATCAGCGCGTTGCCGCGCTGCCACGTCGTGGCATCCAGCAACTTCTTGCGGCGCTTGGCGGGCACGGCTTTGCGCGCGGCGGGAGACTCGCCGTCATCGCCGCTGTTGTCGTCACGGCTGTCTTCGCCCTCGTCGTCTTCGTTTTCGTCCTCGCCTTTCAACCATGCCTCGATGGCGGGTTTGCGCTTGGCGAACTCGGTATAGAGCGCGTCGCCGTGGGCGGCATGGATCTCGGCGCGCAGTGCCTCATCTCCGGAGGCAAAGCGTAGCGGCGCGATGCGTTCGTCGGCAAGCTGGCTTTTCAGGCGCAGCGGGCGCTCGACGGTGATCTTCCAGTAGCCGAAGTCCTGGGTGTCGAACCATTTGGACTGGGCGGTTTCCGGCAAAGGCGAACCCTCACCCCCGGCCCCTCTCCCGGGGGGAGAGGGGAGGTAAAGGTCGAGAATGCGCTGGATGTCGGTATCGCCCAGTTCGCAGTTCTTCTTGCCGAGGTTGCGGCGCAGCGGCTGGAACCACTGGCTGGCGTCAATCAACTGCACTTTGCCACGGCGCGCTGCGGCCTTCTTGTTGGCCAGCACCCAGATGTAGGTGGCGATGCCGGTGTTGTAGAAGATGTTGAGCGGCAGGGCGATGATGGCTTCGAGCCAGTCGTTTTCCAGCACCCAGCGGCGGATGTTGCTCTCGCCCTGGCCCGCGTCGCCGGTGAACAGCGCCGAGCCGTTATGCACCAGTGCGATGCGCGAGCCCAGCGACGTGTTGTGCTTCATTTTTTGCAGCTTGTTCACCTGGAACATGAGCTGCCCGTCGCTGGAACGGGTGATGAGCTTGAATTCGGCGTTGCCCGCGTGGCTGACGATGAAACGCGGGTCGTTGAATTCCTGCTTGCCGCCCATGCGCTCCAGATCGGTCTTCCAACTCTTGCCGTAAGGCGGGTTGGAGATCATGAAATCGAATTCGCGCGAGCGGAACTGGTCGGCGGACAGGGTGGATTTGTCCGCGCCGCCGACGATGTTCTCGGCCTCCGCGCCTTCGCCCTTCAAGAGCAGGTCGGCCTTGCAGATGGCGTAGGTTTCGTCGCTGATCTCCTGCCCGAACAGGTGGATGGAGACTTCCTTGCCGTGTTCCTCGGCCAGCTCGTGCAGCGCGTCCTCGGCCACGGTGAGCATGCCGCCGGTGCCGCAGGAGCCGTCGTAGAGCGAATAGGTGCTGGATTCGATGCGCTCGGCCACGGGCAGGAACAGCAGCTTGGCCATGAGCTGCACCACGTCGCGCGGGGTGAAGTGCTCGCCCGCCTCTTCGTTGTTGTCTTCGTTGAAGCGGCGGATCAGCTCCTCGAATACCGTGCCCATGCCGTGGTTGTCCAGCGCGGGCAGCTTGATGCGGCCATCGGCATCTTTCACCGGCAACGGCGCGAGGTTGACTTCGGGGTCGAGGAAGTCGTCGATCAGGTAGCCGAGGACGTGGGAATCCACCAGCTTCTGAATCTGGTTGCGGAAGTTGAACTTGGTGAGGATCTCCTGCACGTTGGGCGAGAAGCCGTCCAGATACGCAATGAAGTCATCGCGCAGGCGCTGCCCGGCGGCGCTGGCTTTGAGCTTGGCGAGCGTGAATTCCGAGACGTTGTAGAAGGCCTGGCCTGCCGCCATGCGCAGCGCGCCGTCCTGCTCGGCGACCTTGTGGGTGTCGAGAAACTTCTTGCGCTCCAGCACCGCGTCCTTGGTGGTTTCGAGCACGGCATCGAGCCGCCGCAGTACGGTGAAAGGCAGGATCACGTCGCGGTACTTGCCGCGCACATAGACATCGCGCAGGCGATCGTCGGCGATATTCCAGATGAAGTCGGAAATCCACTTGATCTGGCTTTGGTCTTGTTGTTTTGAAATTTTCATCAAGCCTGCTCGTTCCTATCGTTTCCTGGGGCTGCCCGGGGCTTGGTAGCCCGGAGCCAGTTTGGCGTTCTCGACGCCGTACAGCGCCAGCGGGTCGCTAAGCCATAGGCGGTACTGTTCTTCCTTCAGGCGATGGTCGGGCGAGCAGTCCACGCTCCAGCGCAGCAGCATGTAGCCTGCGACGGCTGGCGGAGTGATTCCGCCGCTTCCTTATTGCCATGCTTTTGCTCCATTTCATGGCCCTGCCGGGCCGTGGATTGAGCAAAGCTATCACTTATCTCCCTGTCCGAATTTCCGGGGCCGGCTCTGACTCCAAAACTCAGGCTCGACATGCCTCCATGGGCATAACGCTTTCAGGCTGTTCAGCTGGCCTCATGGCGACTCACAAATTCACCCTTGAACACCTTTGCCTGCGATCGCAGACCAGCAAATATTTTTTCGGCCACCTGGGAAGGGTAAGCCGCTGGAAGCTTTTGCGAGACTGTTTCTACGACCACATCGACTTTATCGATCATCGTGACCATCGCTTCCCAAGCGCCTTCCACTCCGCTCTTGCGAGCCAGCTGCTGCCAATGGCGGGGCTGAATCTCCCGAAGCTTGTAATGTGCGTTCTTCGAACGAACGGCCATGGCGAGCTTGGCTTTTTGCCAGGGCACCTGGTTTAGGCCGTCGCCGATTACGGGCCAGGCTGACACAACGTCATAGAGAGGGGTCAGGCGATAGCGGTCGCCCTGCTGAAGGAAGATGGAAAAGTTTTTTGCGTGCCCGTCGGTTGCCGCCAGCAACCAGAATGCGAGCTGGGTACACAGGAACATCTGTCCATCAGACTGTGGGGCCTGGCTTCCGGAAAGCACCTTGAGACAGTCGGCCATGCCGGGGCCGCCATGCGTTTCGTACTTGTTCCCGGACGCGACGCCCAAGGCCTGGCAGAAATCTTCCTGGGGGAGCCGCGCGATCCAGTCGCCGTCCATGAATTGCCGGTCAAAACGCTCGACGACCAGGGCCTTCTGGCTACCGAAGTGGCCGATTTCAGCCTGTGCGACGGGGAGGCCCAGTTCCGCGAGAATCTGCGCGCAGAGCCATTCGTTCTCCACTGAATGGGACAAGTCGAGCCGGCGCCCACCGACCAGGCCCAGCGGCAGCTTGAGGATATGCGTCGTCGGCGTCGCGCCTTTCGGTCTACACCACTGCCCGCCCACGCGGAGCAACGCCGTCTTTTCCTGTGCGCCGGCAATCGAGAACCTGAAATCGTCGTCCTCTTCGTGCCCACCGAGGCCCACTTCGGCCGTCACTCCCTGCAGGATGGCTTCGACATCGGCATCCGTCAGGGTCTCGTAAGACAGCCGGTCGAATCCCTCTGGCTTCTGCTCGGGGGGCAAGAGTTGCACGGCGCCGACGCAGTCCCTGCCGATGGCCTGCAGCAGTTCGAAGGCTGCAGCGCCTTTCGTCCTGAAGCGCGTGCTCAGCCGCCTGCGGATGCGCTCGTCATCCGGCAGCAGGTTGTCGAAGAAGTGACCGACGGCATCCCCTTCGACCGTTCTTCCCGGCGTAATGGGCATCGACAGGGAGAGGGACCGCACGCGCGGCGATTCCAGCCAGGATGCTTCATAGGTGAAGAGATGGCGGCCGGTACGTCCGCGGCTCCATCTACCTACCAGCTCACCGTTCATCCAGACCCACAGTTCTGGCATCACCAGGAGCCTTTGGGGGGAGCCGGCTTCGCGCCTTGGTCGGAAGTTGCAGGCTCGCACTGGGACAACTGCTCGACAGAAGAGGCGGCTTGCTTGTCACGCAGCACCAGTTGCACATCAAGCGCCGCCAGCACCTTGAACAAGTGATCGACGCTCATCGCGCCTGGATTGGCCTCGATATCGGCGACGCGCGACTGGCCCACCCCCAACTTCTGCGCCAGGCGTGCCTGTGTCAGGCCGCGTGCCTTGCGCAGGGCACGCAGGTGCTGCTTGAGCTGCTCCGAAAAGTGAAGGCCGAAATCCATCTTCGCAATTTATATTCTTCAGCAGATATTTGCAATATATCTGCTAAAAACGATTAAAGCAGATTATTTACTATAACAGATAATCGCTCTATATCGCTTACAGCACATAAATTGTTCTGGCCTGGCCAGGGCTCTGGCATAGCGAGGTAGGGGCGGACTGATTCCAAAGCGTGGCTAGCCGTTCGTAAGCGGAGGCCCATCACGCCTGCAAAAGGGCTGGTCAGCAGGATGCACAACAAACTCTACCCCATCGAAGAAAGCCAACTGGACTCTCTTTTCACGGACAACGAGGTCCCAGCTCTGGTAGCGCTCCTACTGGACAGGTTTCCTGCCCGAACAGGTGGACGGACACTTCCTTGCCACGCTGCTCGGCCAGTTCGTGCAACGCCTCCTCGGCCACGGTGAGCATGCCGCCGGTGCCGCAGGAGCCGTCGTAGAGCGAATAGGTGCTGGATTCGATGCGCTCGGCCACGGGCAGGAACAGCAGCTTGGCCATGAGCTGCACCACGTCGCGCGGGGTGAAGTGCTCGCCCGCCTCTTCGTTGTTGTCTTCGTTGAAGCGGCGGATCAGCTCCTCGAATACCGTGCCCATGCCGTGGTTGTCCAGCGCGGGCAGCTTGATGCGGCCATCGGCATCTTTCACCGGCAACGGCGCGAGGTTGACTTCGGGGTCGAGGAAGTCGTCGATCAGGTAGCCCAGGACGTGGGAATCCACCAGCTTCTGAATCTGGTTGCGGAAATTGAACTTGGTGAGGATTTCCTGCACGTTGGGCGAGAAGTCGTCCAGGTACGCAATGAAGTCATCGCGCAGGCGCTGTCCTGCTGCGCTGGCCTTGAGCTTGGTCAGCGTGAATTCCGAGACGTTGTAGAAAGCCTGATCCGCCGCCATGCGTAGCGCGCCGTGCTTCAAGTGTCTTGGCCATAGCTCTTGTTCTTTCCTATCGTTTCTTGGGGCTGCTCGGTGCTTGATATCCCGGCGCGAGCTTTGCGTTCTCGACGCCGTACAGCGCCAGCGGATCGCTGAGCCATAGGCGGTACTGTTCTTCCTTGAGGCGATGGTCGGGTGAGCAGTCCACGCTCCAGCGCAGGAGCATGTAGCCCGCGACGGCAGCGCGAACGCGCATCCGGATCGAGCCGTCGGTTATCCCGTAGTCCATCTTGATGATCTCGGGGCGTTCAAGGCGCGGGTGCGGCACGAAGTCCAGCTCGACGATGCGCGTCCACTGGATGTCGTTGTCCGGACGTTCGTTGGCCTGCGGCTCCTCGTCGAGCAGCATTGGCGTTTCGATGCGGGTGACGACGAAGTCGCGGAACTCTCCGCGCTTGCGATCAAAGGCCCGAACATGCCAGCGCAGACCGGTGTCCACCAGCGCGAAGGGCACGATGACCCGCTCGGATTCACCACTGCTCATCGAGTGGTAGCGGATGGCGACGGGCCGCTTGACATGGATCGCCCGGCAGACCGGGGCCAACACGTCCATCCTGGGGTTGGACAGCGCCGTGGGCGACTCGCACGGCAGCAGGGAATGCGCACCCGTGTTCACGCCATCGCCGAAGCCCAGCGCCAGCGCCGACAGCACGCGCTGCGGGGCGTGTTCGAACAGCGGCACGAACGCCTGCCCGATGCGGTAAATCTTGTGGCTGCCGTCAAAGGTGATGTTCTGCGGCACGATTTCGCGGTACAGCGCCAGGTCGCGCGTCGCACCTGCCGGAGCCACACCGAAGCGCTCAATCAGGTCGGGGCGACCGATCTCACCGAAGAAGTAGAGCCGGAAGTCGACGTAGGCCAGCCGCTCGCGTTGGGCGTGGCTCAGGCTTTCGACACGTTGTGGGTGCATGGATTCAGGCTCCTTCCCCGCGACCGGCAATAGCCAGTCCGAATATGGAGTTTCGATTATTCATGACCCGTCATCATAACTCATCAAAGTGATGATATTCTGCACGCATTTCTGGTCTCTGCGCAGACGGGCAGACAGGCGCCCGACAAGGCGTGGCGATGGTCGATATTTCCGCACGAATGGGCGAAAACACGGTCGTCAAGCTGCAATGCAAGCAAGGCTGGATGAGCGTTGATGAAGCCATCCGCGCCGAGGGAGGTGAACCATGACTTTGACTTGGAGCAAGAGCGATCAACCGAAGCATCCGCAGGCGCGCGACATCAAGCGCAACTGCGGGCAATTGCTTGGACGCCTGGATGAACTGCTGCCGTGCCTCTATATCGCGCAATATGGCGCGTCGGCACACGATTTGCGCGAGCGGGAAACGCAAACGACCCAGGGTCTGTTCGCGGTTGGCGCGCGCACGGGTGGCGACCGTCCCGGCGTCGCGCCGCGCGTGGGCTTGCTGCTGCCCTTGAGCCTGTGCCGCGACGAGAAGGCGCGCGCGTCGTTGCTGGAAATCCCGGCTTTGATCGAGAACCATCAGTCCTCGATGTCGGACAGGCGGCGTGCAGTGCAGGCCAAACTGGATGAAGCATTCGGCGGCGATCTGAGGATCGAGGACAAGGAAGGCCTCGACGGTTTCTTCGCGCTGCAGCCCGGCCCCGGTCTTTTCCGCAGGCTGCACGAGTCCTTCGATTACGTCACAGAAGTTCTCGACAACCCGGCAGGTCTCGTTCGTATCACCGGCTCGTCGCGCTTTGACTGGCGCAGCTATGGCGAATTGATGGAGTGGTACCACGGCCTGCGTGGCTCGGATCGCTTTGGCACGTGGTCGGCGCTGACGCCATTTTTCGTCTGCGGCAATACGGGGGCATTGCACTCGTACAGCACCGAGCGTTGGGCGCGTTCTGGCTTGGGCAGGCCCGCCGAGGAACCCGCCAGGTGGTTCGTGCTCCGTCCCGGCCTGGCGGATGCCCAGCTCGGCATCCGGTTGGAAATGGGGGAATACGGCTGGGCGAAGCTGCACCTGACGCTCGACGATGCCACGGCCACGATTCATCTGTCCGAGGTGTTCGACCCATTCCTCGAACTGCTTGCTTGGGGGCGCGAGATCGACGAAGGCGATCTGCCGGTCGAGATGGAAATCGACGAGGAAGGTCAGGAGGCGGTACTGACGGTGCTGCGCACCGATGATCCGCAGCGCGTGCTGTTGCGCGTCACGCGCAAATACGAGAGCACGATATTGCTGGAGGGGGTCGTGGCGCGTGCCACCTTGGCGGCGGCCCTGAAGGCGGAGCTGATTCGCTTCTTCACGGCGGCGTTCGATCCACAGCATTGGGATTTGCGAGGCGACCCCGACGACATCGAAGACGACCATCTCCACATAAAGGACACCGTTCTGAACCATCCGTGGCTCGCCACTGCCGATGGCGCAAACGGACCGAGTAGCCAAGTATCGGAGGCTCCCTGAACCAGAACGCCGCCGTGCTGCCGATGCTGATTTGCATGCTCGCCGCGTGGGCATGGGCTTGGCGCGTCATCGCCACGCGCCGAACAGCGCGCGGGAACAACCGCTTCATCGCTCACCTGGTTGGTGCACTGGCGGGCAGCGGTGCGGCCTTCGGCGCGTTCTGCCTGGGTGGTGCCTTGTTGATGCCGGACAGGGGCGACGGCGCGTCGATAGCAGTTGGAGTGCTCGGCGCGTTGATGCTTGGCACGTATCTCGGGGAGCTGCGCCGCCCAAGCCAGAAGGCGTCGCAAGGTGCCAAGGCTGAACCTGCCGTGCCGACGGCGACGGCCGGAACGAAGACTGGCACCAGCCCGGTGTCGCGCGTGCCGCGCAGGCCCTTCAAGGATTCGCTCCGGACATGGTGGCGGCAGGAAACATGCAGGCAGGAGGAACGCAAGCGCGCCTCGTGGGAAAAGGCGCTGGGCATGCCGTTCGGCGTATTTTTCTCGGAGCGGATGGAGAATCACCTGATACTTTGGGGCGGTGTGCTGTTCCTCATCGGGTGGGCTTGCCTGTTTGCTTTCGTGCCCTCGGCGGAGGACTGGCTGACCCGGCTGGTTGTGAGTTTCATCGTCGCGTGCCTGCTGACTATCGTGTGGGGCGTGTCCTGCATCATGATCGTTCCGGCCATATTGCTGCTCTTGGTGCTGCTGCCATTTGCCTGCGCCAGCATCCTGGCGGAGGCCTGGTGGCGCATCCGCCACAACCAGCCCTACGTCGCGCCACCTATTGTCATCAGCTACAACGATATCTCCCCATCGCCCCCCAACCAGAACACGGGTAACTGGTTGGTGCCGCTGGCCATTGGGCTGTGGATAGGAAGTGCGTGGGGCAAGGACGATTGAGGGGGACTGCATCATGAGTAATGCCGGCAACACACCGTTCGTTCCAGTCCTCACCGTGATGGTGGACTATGGCAATGCGCCGTTCTTGTGGTTGGTCGACCACCCTGACCAGGGCGGCGTCGGGCCGAACCTGTGCAACGGCTCGTTTTGGGATGATTCCTTCCCGGTGTCCGAAGGGCTTTGGCGCAAATTCGCCAACTGGGCCATCGAGTTCGACCGCACGGCGTTCTACTCCGACAACTTCAACGCCAACGATTGGAGTTGGCCCGCCTTCCACGCACGCGGGCTGCAATTGTCCCGCTGGCTGAAGGAGGAAGTCGGTGCGGCGTATCGCGTGGTGTACGACAAGCCTTGTGAAGACCCGAATCACCGCATCGACGAACGCAGGGAAATCCTCGCCGATGGCACTCTGCAGCCGCTGCCGCCGTTCCGCAGTCCGCTCCCCGAACCGCTTCGCTTTTGTGAACGCATTGTCTCCGGTGGACAGACGGGGGCTGATCGTGGCGCGCTGGATTTCGCCATCCAGAATGGCTATCTGCACGGCGGCTGGGCACCGCATGGGCGCGAAGCCGAGGATGGCCGCACCCCGCTGAAATACCAACTCAACGAACTGGCCGATGGCGGTTACCGCCAGCGCACGCGCCGCAACGTGGAGGACAGCGACGGCACGCTGATCGTCAATCTCGGTGAACTGGACGACGGGACGCTGGCGACCCGAACCTTTGCAGAGCAGATGGGGAAACCATACCTGGTCGTGCAACTCGACACCTGGGGCACGGTGGATACCTCAGCCAGCGTACTTGCGTGGCTGCGCGAGCACGCCATCAAGACGCTGAACGTTGCAGGCCCGCGCGAGAGCAAGCGACCGAGTATTCACCGGCTGACAGAGGAATTGCTGCAAGCCGTCGATGCCGCTCTTCGCCGCTTGCCGACAGGTATCGAGCCGCCATCAGACACGGCATATACAAGGACAGACTGATGTTCCAACAACTACCCTCCGTCCGAAAATTGGCCCGCATGAACCGCCGCCAGCACAAGAAGCTACGCGTGGGCGGGTTTCAGGAATTGGTATTCGAGGTTCGCATCCGGTTCCATCAGCCGATGGAGGAGACAAGGCTCGGCATCTTCCTCGATGATTTCATTGAACTGATTGAGTCCCGCCGCCTCGTCGTGGGTGGTCTTGGCGGTTCTTTGCCGCTGCTGGCAACGGATGGCATCGTTTCTACATTGAAGCGGTGATCGCCCACCGAGGAGGATCGCCAGGCCGTGCTGGATTGGGTGCGGCAGCGGCTTGAGGTGGCTGACGCAGCGGTCGGGGAGCTTGTCGATGGCTGGTACGGCTGGGATGATGCGCCATGAGCAGAAGCTATCGAAAAACCCCGATTTTTGGTCACACTACGGCACACTCGGAAGCCGATAACAAACGGTTGTGGCACAAACGGCGGCGCTCACACCAGCGCGATCAGTTGACTACTGGCTGTCATGGTTCCTTGGCACGCTCAGGCGCGCCATCAACAGCGCGCAGACCACACTGGATACCGTGCTGGTCAAAGCGCGCTTCTGGCAACGCTGGGCAGGCACACCGCTGAACGAGCGGCAGGTGAAACTGCTGAACCACCTGCTCGATAGCTTCGAGGGCAAGCTCACCAGCAGCAAGTGGGCTGCCATCACCAAGTGCTCGCCTGACACCGCGCTGCGCGACATCAACTGTTCTCAGTTGGGTGTTTTCATTTCTACTTCCCGCAAACTGGGCTTCCCCCGGTTTTTCGTCTGCCAAAGAGCGGGGTTCATGCTGCGCGTCGCGCGACAGGCAGGACTGAACGTGGCGCACGTGCGCCTGCGGAAGGCGCCCCAATTTGCGGCACCCCACTCCGTCCATGCACCGCGCTCGGGCGTGTCACCGGCCGCGTCCCTGCGTGAATCCCGCCAAGCTCTTGTATTCATTGCGCTGTGTGCTTCTGGCACAGAGCCTGCTGACGGACAGGGCAAGGAGCCATCATGTCTGTCGTGTCATCCGTCTGCTGTTATTGCGGCACCGGCTGCGGGGTGCTGATCGAGGCCGAGGCCGGAACCATCACCGGCGTGCGCGGCGACCCTGCGCACCCGGCCAACCGCGGCAAGTTGTGCACCAAGGGCGCGACGCTGCATCTGGCGGCGCAGGCGTCGGGGCGCGCACGGCATCCCGAATTGCGCGCCGACAAGCACTCACCGCGCCAAAGGGTGAACTGGGACGCGGCGCTCGATCATGTCGCCAACAAGTTCCGCAGCGTCATCCACGAGCACGGCCCCGACGCCGTCGCCTTCTATATTTCCGGCCAGCTCACCACCGAGGCCTACTACGTCTTCAACAAGCTCGCCAAGGGCCTGATCGGCACCAACAACGTCGACACCAACTCGCGCCTGTGCATGTCGTCCGCGGTCGCCGGCTACAAGGCGACGCTCGGCGCCGATTCGCCGCCGGGCTGTTACGACGACATCGAGGCGGCCGGGACGATTTTCCTCGCCGGCTCGAACACGGCGTATGCGCACCCGATCCTGTTCCGCCGCATCGAGGCGGCACGCCATACCAGGCCCGATCTCAGGCTGATCGTGGTCGATCCGCGCCGCACCGACACCGCCGCCGAGGCCGATCTGCATCTCGCCATCCTGCCCGGCACCGATGTCGCACTGTTCCACGCCATGTTGAACATCATGCTGTGGGAGGAACTGATCGACCGCGACCATATCGCCGCGCACACCGAGGGCTGGAGCGCATTGCGCGAAACCGTGCGCGACTACACGCCGGAGAAGACCGCGTCGATCTGCGGCGTGGCGGCACGCGACATCGTGCAGGCGACGCGCTGGTTCGCCGCCGGGCCGACGCTGTCGCTGTATTGCCAGGGCCTGAATCAATCCAGCTGCGGCGTCGACAAGAACGCCGCGCTGATCAACCTGCACCTGGCTACGGGACAGATCGGCAAGCCCGGCGCGGCGCCGCTGTCGCTCACCGGCCAGCCCAACGCGATGGGCGGGCGCGAGGTGGGCGGGATGGCGAATCTGCTGTCTGCGCACCGTGATCTGAGCAATCCCGGGCACCGCGCCGAAGTCGCACGGCTGTGGGGCGTGGCGGACGTGCCGTCCACACCGGGCAAAACCGCGCTGGAAATGTTCGAGGCGCTTGGGCGCGGCGAAATCAAGGCGCTCTGGATCGCCTGCACCAACCCGGCGCAGTCGCTGCCCAACCAGAACCGGGTGCACGAAGCGCTGCAGGCGGCTGAATACGTGGTGCTGCAGGAAGCGTTTGCCGACACCGAAACCGCAGCGTTTGCCGACGTGCTGCTGCCGGCCGCCGCCTGGGGCGAGACCGATGGCACGATGACCAACTCCGAGCGCCGTATCGCGCGCGTGCGCGCCGCCGTGCCGCCGCCCGGCGAGGCGCGCGCCGACTGGGCGATCGTGTGCGATTTTGCGCGGCGCCTCGAACCGGAAACCGGCGCGCGGCTGTTTCCCTACGCCCGCGCCGAGGACGTGTTCAACGAGCACCGTGAAACCACGCGCGGACGCGACCTCGATATCGGCGGCCTGTCGTATGCGCTGCTCGATGCCGGCCCGCAGCAATGGCCGTTTCCCGCGGGCGCGGCGGCGGGCCGCGCCCGCCTGTACGCCGACGGGATCTATCCGGCCGCGAACGGCCGCGCGCGTTTCCACGCCGTGCCGTACAAACCGGTGGCCGAGCCGATCGACGCGCGCTATCCGCTGCACCTCAATACCGGCCGTCTGCGTGATCAGTGGCACGCGATGAGCCGCAGCGGCCGCGTGGCGCGGCTGTTCGCCCATGCCGACCAGCCGCTGCTGGCGATGAACCCACGTGATCTCGAATTGCGGCGGCTGCAGGCGGGCGACCTGGTGCGCGTGAAAAGCCGGCGCGGCGAAGTGGTGGTCGCGGTCGAGGCCAGCGCCAGCGTGCGCCCCGGACAGTGCTTCCTGCCGATGCACTGGGGCGCGCGCTTCATGGGCGGGTTGGGCGTCAACGCGCTCACCCTGCCGCTGTTCGACGCGGTCTCGAAGCAGCCCGAACTCAAGCATGCCGCGGTGCAGGTGAGCCGGGCCGAGCTGCCCTGGCGCATGGCTGCGCTGGCGACGGGTGACGGAGCGAGCCTGCTCGACGCGGTGCAACCGCTGCTGCGTGCCTGCGAATACGCCGCCGCCGGGCTGGCGGGGCGCAACCGCGACGTGCTGACGCTGCGCCTGGCGCACACGCAGCCGCTGCCGGAAGCCCTGCTGGCGGCGCTCGACGCCGCGCTGGGACTGGACGATCCTCTCGCGGTGATGTGTTACCGGGACAGCCCGCGCAGCATTTCCAAGCATGTCCGGATCACGGCGGGCAGGGTCGTCGCCGCGCGGCTCACCGGCGAGACCGCCGCGTTCGACTGGCTGCGTGATGCCGTCGTCGACGGCGAGGACGCGGCCCCGCTGCGCGCCTGGATGCTGGCCCCGGTGACGCGGCCGCCGACGGGTGGCGCCGGACGCGGCCGCATCGTCTGCAACTGCCTGAATGTGGCGGAGCCCGACATCGTCGCGGCGATCGCGGCAGGCGCCGGTCTCGCCGCGCTGCAGACACGTCTGCAATGCGGCACCGAATGCGGTTCGTGCGTGCCCGAACTGAAACGGCTGCTGGCCGGCGAGCGGGCGGCGGTTTCGGTGCGCGGGGCGCCATTCGGCACCGGGGTGGTGCGCGGGGTGTGAGCAGATGCGTGCCAGACGCTTCCGGAACCCTTTGCAAACAAGGCGCTTGCCGAGCGCCGACGCCGTGGCACGGCGATTGCTGAATGCGTGATGAGTGCGACGGCAGACAGCGCGGATGCCGCGACGCCTCCCGGTCATCGTTTTGAGTCTTCATGTTTGGAGTGACGAGATGGATATGAGTACGCCGCTGGGGCGCGGTCCCAGGATGAAGCTGGTCATGGTCGGCAACGGCATGGCCGGGGTGCGCACGCTGGAAGAATTGCTGAAGCTGGCGCCCGACCTCTACGACATCACCGTGTTCGGCGCCGAGCCGCACCCCCACTACAACCGCATCCTGCTGTCGCCGGTGCTCGCGGGCGAGCAGACGGTCGCCGACATCGTGCTGAATCCGCTCGACTGGTACAAGGAAAACGGCATCGCGCTGCACCTCGGCAAGAAAGTGGTGAAGATCGACCGCACCGCACGCGTGGTCGAAACCGGCGACGGCACCCGCGCCGGTTACGACCGCCTGCTGCTCGCCACCGGTTCCGAACCCTTCATCCTGCCGGTGTCCGGCGCCGGCCTCGAAGGCGTGATCGGCTTCCGCGACATCGCCGACGTCGACGCGATGATCCGCGCGTCCAGCGCCTATAAACATGCGATCGTCATCGGCGGCGGCCTGCTGGGGCTCGAAGCCGCCAACGGCCTGATGAAGCGCGGCATGGATGTGTCGGTGGTGCACCTCGGGCCGTGGCTGATGGAACGCCAGCTCGACGAGCCCGCCGCGCGGTTGCTGCAGCAATCGCTGGAAGCCAGGGGCATGCGCTTCCTGTTGCAGAAGCAGACCGGCGAACTCGTCGCCGGCCCGGGCGGCCGCGTCGCGGCGATCCGTTTCAAGGACGGCAGCGAGGCGCCCGCCGATCTGGTGGTGATGGCCGTCGGCATCCGCCCCAACACCACACTCGCCGAATCCGCCGGTCTCCACTGCAACCGCGGCATCGTCGTCAGCGACACCTTGCAGACCGTGACCGATCCGCGCATTTATTCGATTGGCGAGTGCGCCGCGCATCGCGGCATCGCCTACGGCCTCGTCGCGCCGCTGTTCGAGCAGGCCAGGGTGGCGGCCAACCATCTGGCGCAGTACGGCATCGGCCGCTATGAGGGCTCGGTGACCTCGACCAGGCTCAAGGTCACCGGCATCGATCTCTTCTCGGCCGGCGATTTCCTCGGCGGCGAGGGCACCGAAACCCTGCTCTATTCCGATCCCATCGGCGGCGTCTACAAAAAGCTCGTCATCAAGGACGACAAACTGGTCGGCGGCGTGATGGTCGGCGACACCGTCGACGGCGCCTGGTATTTCGCGCTGCTGCGCGACGGCAAGGACGTGTCCGGATTACGCGATCATTTGATGTTCGGCCAGGACCACTGCGGCAATCTCGGTCATCAGGGACACCACCGCGCCGCAGGCATGACCGACGACATGGAGGTGTGCGGCTGCAATGGCGTGTGCAAGGGCGACATCGTCAAGGCCATCCGCGAGAAAGGCCTGTTCACGCTGGAAGATGTGAGGAAGCACACCAAGGCGTCATCGTCGTGCGGTTCGTGCACCGGGCTGGTCGAGCAGATCCTCGCCTTCACCGCCGGCGGCGACTACTCGGCCGCGCCGAAGAAAAAGAGCGTGTGCGGCTGCACCGACTACACTCACGAGGACGTGCGTGCGGCGATCCGCAACAACAAGCTGCTGACAATTCCGCAGGTGATGACCTTCATGGAATGGCGTACGCCCGACGGCTGCGCGAGCTGCCGGCCCGCGCTCAACTACTACCTGCTCTCGACCTGGCCGGGTGAGGCCGAGGACGATCCGCAGTCGCGCTTCATCAACGAGCGGGCGCACGCGAACATTCAGAAGGACGGCAGCTACTCGGTGATCCCGCGTATGTGGGGCGGGATCACCACGCCGGCCGAGCTGCGCCGCATCGCCGAGGTCGCCGAGAAATACGCCATCCCCACGGTCAAGGTCACCGGCGGCCAGCGCATCGACCTGCTGGGCGTGAAGAAGGCAGACCTGCCGAAGGTATGGGCCGACCTCGACATGCCGTCCGGCCACGCCTACGGAAAAGCCTTGCGCACGGTGAAAACCTGCGTCGGTTCCGAGTGGTGCCGCTTCGGCACCCAGGATTCGACGCAGATGGGCATCGACCTCGAAAAAGTCTTCTTCAAGATGTGGGCGCCGCACAAGGTCAAGCTCGCGGTATCGGGCTGCCCAAGGAACTGCGCCGAAGTCGCGATCAAGGACGTCGGCATCATCGGCGTCGATTCCGGCTGGGAAATCTACGTCGGCGGCAACGGCGGCATCAAGACCGAGGTCGCGCAGTTCCTGGTCAAGGTGAAGACCCCCGACGAGGTACTCGAATACGTCGGCGCCTTCCTGCAGTTGTACCGCGAGGAGGCGCGCTACCTCGACCGCACCGTGCACTACCTGGAGCGCGTGGGGCTGGACTACGTGAAGCAGCGCGTGCTCGACGACGCGGACAACCGCCGCGCGCTGTACGAACGCCTGCTGTTCGCGCTGTCCGTGGAAAAAGATCCCTGGGTCGAGCGCGCGAAAGAAGGCAAGCTCGCGCACGAATTCGAAACCGTCATCGCCTGAAGGAGGCTGCCGCATGAATCACTGGATCGATATTCTGGCCGTGGCCGACATTCCGCGGCCCGGCGCACGCGTGGTGCGCCACGCCGACATCGATATCGCCGTCTTCCGCAATGCCGAAGACAATATTTTTGCGCTGGAAGACCGCTGCCCGCACAAGGGCGGGCCGCTGTCGCAGGGCATCGTGCATGGCAAAAAAGTGACCTGCCCGCTGCACGGCTGGAACGTCGAGCTCGACTCCGGCTGCGCGGCGGCGCCGGACGAAGGCTGCGCGCGGGAATTCCCGGTCAGGATCGAGGACGGCCGCGTGTGGCTGGACCTGACGGCGATCGGCCGCGCGACGGCGTGAGGCTATCGTTATGCCCCAAACAACTTGAGCAAGGCGTCGATGGTCGGTTCCCTGGTTCGGCCCGCTTCAAGACAGTCCTTGCCAAAGTGGGGTTCATAGTTCTTGCGCTGGGTGGGATCGTTACCCAGATAAGGTGCCAGCTTCTTTTTGAGCGCTTTCGCTTCGCCCTCCGCGTTCATACCCAGCACACGCAACATGAGCGCATCGAAGCAGGGATCGGAGGGCAGGACCTGGATTTTTTTCTTCCGTGCCTGTTTTGCTACGCTTGGCGACCAGTCTTCGTCGGTATCCAGCATGGCCGCGACGACATCGAAATGCGCGTTGGCAATCTGCTTGATCGTCCAGTCAACAACGTGCATGGCGCCCTTTCCGCGTGCGTTCTTGATGGTCACCGCCAGGCCGCAACCTCGCGGAGCGTAAATCTGCCGCACATGATTGAGAAACGCTTCCTCGTGGTAGCCCTCGCCCACGATCAGCAGGGTTCTTTGCGCTTTCCAGATCGCCATGTGCTTACTCGAATACCGGCACGGCGCCATAGGCGCCCGCCATGTATTTGGCGTAGAAGTTGTCGTCGCTGCGGATACCTTCTACCGCGTCCAGGCGGCTCGCCGAACTCTCGCAGCCCGGATTCTTCTGCACCAGCATGACCTGGGACTTGTGAATCAGGTTGAGCACCTCCATTGCATGGCAGGTAAACAATAACTGCGCCTGATTTGGGTTGGTTGCGGGGTTGGCAAACAAATCCAGAATGGGCTCCAGCATGTGGGGATGCAGGTCATTCTCGAATTCGTCGATGACCGCCAGCCCGCCGATTTCCAGCGTCTGCAACAGCCGCGACAAGAGCACGAAAGCACCCTGGGTGCCGCTGGATTCCAGGGCAAAGGGCAACTGAAAATCGACACCCCGGCTGCGATGCTGGCCAAAGGGAAACCATACCTTTCTGCCCGGTTGCTGTGGATCGTTGACGGGAATCTGCCCAAGCGCCACGCCAGACAGGCCCAAATCCCAGGTCGCCAGCAACCGGCTCATCCATGTCTTCTGATTTTCATGCAGGGCGAAGTGCTCCGCCGCTGCCAACACAGCCTGGTCGCCCATGGGCACGCGGCCCAACACGTTGACATTGCTGACCACGCCCTGGTTGGCCAGGCGCGTAGCCAACGGCACGCCAAACTGGGCCGCCCAGGAAATCAGCGAAACATTCGGCCGCACCTTGCGCGCCTCGGCAGCCGGCAGGCCGAAATCCTGCTGCTTCACCGTGTAACGCCGGGATTGCGCATCCCAATCCCGCACGAACACATAACCAAAGCGTTCCCGCTTCTGGTAAAGGGCCTCATGCAGCACCCGCTGGGGTGTGCAGCGCAATACATAGCGCCAGAGCCTGCCCTCCGAATCGGTTGCCATGGCCTCGAATTCGCAGGGTTCGTCCGGCGCTGCCGAATGCGGCGCGGCGGGGATACCCGCATCCACCGGCTGCTGAAAGGATTGGCCGGTAAACCAGCTCATGAACACCAACGGCTTCAGCAAGGCGGTCTTGCCACTGCCGTTGGGACCGATCACGGCCATCAGCTTGGAAACCCGGTCACCCGTCTCCGACTCGGCCATCCAGTCGGTCAGCGCCACCTTGCGGCTCAGCGTCAGGTCAACCTCCGTGCGCTCACGGAACGACTGAAAATTGGAGAAAGCGTAGCTGTGGAGCATGAATATCTCCTTTAACTCACATTACAAACAAATATTTGTTGATAATATGAGTTAATAACGAACTTTACAACCACGGATATCGCAGGGGCGCTACCGGGAAAATGCACGCGCCAGCAAGGCGTCGAAAGTGGCCTTGGCGGTGGCGGCGGATTGCTGTGATTGGATGACGACGCGCGAAAAAGCTTCGTTGTTTGCCATCGATCCCCCTTTGCGGAGATTGTAGCGTGTGCGGTAAGGCGGTTATTCGAAGGGCCCATGCTCGCGGTGGTTCTCGATGCCCCGCAGCCTGCCCATGACAGGCCAGGGCCGCGCCGGAATTTTTTTGCGGGACATGTCGATTCCGCTGCGGTTCGCGCGTCGTGTGGACAAGCAGGCCGTCTGGCCGCTGCTTCATCAAGGAGACACCCATGCGCTACATGATCATCGTCAAGGCCAGCGCCGAATCCGAGGCCGAAACCAGTCCGGTGAACGCCGATCCCCGGTTGCTGGCCGACATGACCGACTACCATGAACAATTGATGAAGGCCGGCGTGCTGCTCGACGGTTCGGGGCTGAAACCCAGCTCGCAGGGCTGGCGCATCCGCTACGACGGCGACGCGCGCACCGTGATCGACGGCCCCTTCGCCGAAACGAAGGAACTGATCGCCGGCTACACCCTCATCCAGGTGAGATCGCGCGCCGAGGCGATGGAGTGGGCGCGGCGCTTCCCCAACCCGGCCGGGCGCGGCAGGCCGGCGGAAATCGAGGTGCGGCTGCTCTACGAGCTGGACGATTTCGGACCGTTGCCGGAGGTCGAACGCCTGAAGCGGACCGCGCTTTCCGGCAACGCTGCCTGAATCCCTACACCGAGGAGAAACCCATGAACAACCCCGTTATCTGGTTCGAGATTTACGTCGACGATATGGCGCGGGCGCGCGCCTTCTACGAACGCACGCTGGGCCTGACGCTGGAAAGCCTGAACTGCCCGGACAGTCTGGGCGGGCTGGAAATGTGGGCCTTCCCCATGGGCATGGACCGCGTCGGGGCGGGCGGCACGCTGGTGAAAATGGACGGGGTGCGCCCGGGCGGCGGCGGCATACTGGTCTACTTTGGCTGCGAAGACTGCGCGGTCGAGGCGCAACGCGCCGCCGAAGCCGGCGGCCGCCTGTTCCGCGCGAAAACGGCCATCGGCGAATACGGCCACATCGCGCTCGTCCACGACACCGAGGGCAACCTCGTCGGCCTGCATTCGATGCAATGAACCCGGCCATATGGAGGCTGCAATGAGATATATGTTGATGATCGTCGAGCCGCGCGGCCAGCGCGACGCCCGCAGCGAGGACGAGGGCCGCGCGCTCTACGCCGGGATGGTCGAATTCGGCCAGAGTCTCGCCGCGCGCGGCCAGCTCGTCGCCAGCGAATCGCTGCGCCCGGACCGCCACGGCGTGCGCATCCAGCGGCGCGGCGAACAGCTCAGCCTGATCGACGGCCCCTTCGCCGAAGCGCGCGAAATGATCGGCGGCTTCTTCCTGATCGAGTGCGCCGGTCGCGATGAGGCGCTGGCCATCGCCCAGACCTGCCCGGCGGCCCGTTTCGCCACCGTCGAGGTGCGCGAATGCGCGCCGTGCTACGTGCAATGAAACCCGGAGAAATGTCATGACCAAAATCCCCAGGAACACCATTTGTCTCTGGTTCGACGGGGCCGCAGAAGACGCGGCACGGTTTTACGCCGCGACCTTTCCCGATTCCTCGGTCGGCGCGATCTGGCACGCACCGGGGGATTTCCCGTCCGGCAAGGAAGGGGATGTGCTGACGGTCCGCTTCACCGTGATGGGCATTCCCTGCCTCGGGCTCAACGGCGGACCCGAGTTCAGCCACAGCGAAGCCTTCTCGTTTCAGGTCGCCACCGCCGACCAGGCCGAAACGGACCGCTACTGGAACGCGATCGTCGGCAACGGCGGCGAGGAGAGTGTATGCGGCTGGTGCAAGGACAAATGGGGGGTGTCCTGGCAGATCACCCCGCTGGCGCTGGCGGAAGCGATCGCCGATCCCGACCCTGCCGCCGCCAAACGCGCGTTCGACGCGATGATGACGATGCGCAAGATCGACGTCGCCGTGATCGAGGCGGCGCGACACGGCTGAGCCGCGGCCGCTACGTGCTGAAGGAGCGTAATCATGAGCCATATCCGTGTTTTGGTGGGAACGCGCAAGGGCGCGTTCATCCTCACCTCCGACGCCGCCCGCCGCGACTGGCGGGTGAGCGGGCCGTTCTTCGGCGGCTGGGAAATTTTTCATATCGCGGGCTCGCCGGCGAATCCCGACCGGCTTTATGCCTCGCAGACCAGCAGCTGGTTCGGCCAGGTGATCCAGCGTTCCGACGACGGCGGCGCGAGCTGGAATCCGGTCGGCAACGATTTCCGCTATGCCGGCGATCCGGGCACGCACCTGTATTACGACGGCAGTTCGAAACCCTGGGCGTTCAAGCGGGTGTGGCATCTGGAGCCCTCGCCGACCGATCCGGACACGGTCTACGCGGGGGTGGAAGACGCCGCGCTGTTCCGTTCGACCGACGGCGGCGCGAGCTGGCAGGAACTGCCCGCCCTGCGCGCGCAGCAAGGCGCGAAATGGATGCCGGGCGCCGGCGGCATGTGCCTGCACACCCTCCTGCTCGACCCCGTGAATCCGGCGCGAATGTACGTGGCGATTTCGGCGGCCGGCGCGTTCCGCAGCGACGACGCCGGGGCGAGCTGGAAGCCGATCAACCGTGGTCTGCATTCGCAGTACATCCCCGAACCGGAAGCCGAAATCGGCCATTGCGTGCATCGCATCGCGATGCATCCGACGCGGCCGCAGACGCTGTTCATGCAGAAGCACTGGGACGTGATGCGCAGCGACGACGCCGGAGATTCGTGGGTCGAAGTCAGCGGCAACCTGCCCAGCGATTTCGGCTTCGCCATGGCGGTGCACGCGCACGAGCCCGACACGCTGTACGTCGTGCCGATCCAGAGCGATTCCGAGCACTACCCGCCGGAGGGCAAGCTGCGCGTGTATCGCAGCCAAACCGGCGGCCGCACCTGGGACGCGCTGACCGACGGCCTGCCGCAGCAGCATTGCTACGTGAACGTGCTGCGCGACGCCATGGCGGTCGACACGCTCGACGCCTGCGGCGTCTACTTCGGCACCACCGGCGGCCAGGTCTACGTCTCGCCGGATGCCGGCGACCACTGGCAGGCGATCGTGCGCGATCTGCCGGCCGTGCTCTCGGTCAGCGTGCAGACCCTGCCCTGATCATGGCCACGGTTCGCGTCGTCCTGCCGTATCAGCTGTACACGCTGGCGCACAGCGCGGCCGAACTCGAACTCGAGATCGCTGATACGGTGACGCTCGCCGCCGTGCTCGACGCGCTCGAAACGGCCTGGCCCATGCTTACCGGTGCCGTGCGCGATCGCGTCACCGGCCGGCGGCGTCCGCTGGTGCGCTTCTATGCCTGCCAGGACGATCTGTCGAACCTGGCTCCCGATATTCCTTTGCCGGACGACGTGGCCGCCGGCCGCGAACCGCTGCTCGTCGTCGGCGCCATCGCGGGGGGATGAAAGAAATCGACATTCCACGCTCGAGTGCGCGGCAGGAACCTGAGGACGCAGCCATGAAATTCATTTGCCTGATTTGTGCCGAACAGATGATGGAACACCTCGAGACCGCCGACGCGGCGGGGTATTTTGCCGAGTACGCCGCGTTCACCGAGGCGATCAAGCGCGAGGGTCATTTCGTTTCCGGCAACCGCCTGACCCCGCCCGACACGGCAAAAACCGTGCGTGTGCGCGACGGCCAGGCGCACATCACCGACGGGCCGTTCGCCGAAACACGGGAAATGCTCGGTGGCTACTACCTGATCGAGGCGCCGGACCTGGACGCGGCACTCGCGATCGCCGCCCGCATCCCCGGTGCGCAGCGCGGCTGCGTGGAGGTGCGGCCGATCGCGGACGATGCGCCGACGCGCGCGCTGGGGTTGGGTGATCGAGCGCCGTGAATTTGAGATGAAACCGGCACCAAGCCGCCTCAGCCCGCTCAAGACGCAGGCCGAAAAAGGAGATGGACATGGTCAAACAACTCTTCGTCAACCTGCCCGTGGCCGACCTGAAGGCATCCATCGCCTTCTTCACCCGGCTCGGTTTCAGCTTCAATCCCGAGTTCACCGACGACTCCGCCACCTGCATGATCGTCGGCGAAAACATCTTCGCCATGCTGCTCACGCGCCAACGCTTCGCCGGCTTCGCCCCGCATCCGCCCGCCGATGCGCACACCGCCACCGAAGTGCTGCTGGCGCTGCAGCTCGAATCGCGCGCGGCGGTGGATGCGATGGTGAAGGAAGCGGTGGCCGCCGGCGGCAACACCTACAGCGCGCCGCAGGATCACGGCTTCATGTACCAGCACGGCTTCCAGGATCCGGACGGGCATGTCTGGGAGGTGTTCCAGATGAATCCTCGAGGCGAGGCGGTGTGACGGCGCGGGCAGCGGTTGCCGACACCCTGGCTGCGGTCTGGCGTATCGAGTCGGCCAGGGTCATCGCCGCCGTCGCGCGGCTCACGCGCGATCTCGGGCTGGCCCAGGAATGCGCGCAGGATGCGCTGGTCGCGGCACTGGAGCACTGGCCGGTCGAAGGCGTGCCGGACAACCCGGCCGCCTGGCTGATGACGGCGGCGAAGCGGCGTGCGTTCGACGCGCTGCGGCACCGCACGCAGGCCGTGCCCAAGCACGCCGAGCTGGCAGCCGAACTCGACACGCAGCACGCCATTCGCGCAGCCGACTTCGCCGAAGCGGTCGATGCCGCGCTCGACGACGACATCGGCGACGACCTGCTTGCGCTCGTCTTCACCGCCTGTCATCCGCTGCTCTCGCCCGAGGCGCGCTCAGCGCTGACGCTGAGGGTCGTCGGCGGTCTGTCGGTGGAGGAGATTGCGCGCGCCTATCTCAAGCCATCCGCCACGATCGCGCAACGCATCGTGCGCGCCAGGCGTACCCTCACCGAAGCGCGTGTCCCGTTCGAGACGCCGCGCGGCGCAGCATTGCACGCGCGCCTGCCTTCGGTGCTGGAAGTGCTTTATCTGATCTTCAACGAAGGCTACGCCGCCACCGTGGGTGACGACTGGATGCGCCCCGCGCTGTGCGCGGAAGCGCAACGCCTGGGCCGCGTGCTCGCCAGCCGTCTGCCGGAGGAAGCTGAAGTGCACGGTTTGCTTGCGCTGATGGAAATCCAGGCGTCGCGGCTGGCGGCGCGCGTCGATGCGAGCGGCGCACCCATCCTGCTCATGGAACAAGACCGCGGCCGCTGGGATCGCCTGCTGATCCGGCGCGGACTGGCGGCGCTGGAACACGCCAGGGCTTTGCCGGGTCCGCTCGGCGCCTATACCCTGCAGGCCGCCATCGCCGCCTGCCATGCGCGCGCCGCTGTCGCGGCCGACACCGATTGGGCCCGCATTGCCGCGCTGTACGACGCGCTGGCGCAGCTCGTCCCCTCGCCCGTGGTGGCGCTCAACCGCGCGGTCGCCGTCGGCATGGCCTTCGGGCCCGCGGCCGGGCTGGAACTGGTCGAGTCGCTTGCCGCCGGATCCGCGCTCAAGGGCTACCACCTGCTGCCGGCGGTACGTGGCGAGTTGCTGGCGAAGCTGGATAGAATCGATGAAGCGCGCGCCGAATTCGCGCGCGCCGCCGAGCTGGCGCAGAATGCGCGGGAACGGGCGTTGTTGCTGGCGCGAGCGGCTGGCGGGGAAATCTGACCCGGATGGAGCGCAGGCAGGGCGCCACGAGGGCGGCCCCTCCTGCCGGGTTACATCACTTCTTTTTTGCTGCCTTCTTGCCCGCGACGGCTGTCTTGAAGCCGGCGCCTGCGGTAAAACGGGGGACTGTCGACGCTGCGATCTTGATCTCGGCGCCGGTCTGCGGATTGCGTCCGGTGCGCGCGGCACGCTTGGACGACTTGAACGTCCCGAAGCCGACGAGGGTCACGGTATCCCCTTTCGTCACGGCTTTGACGACCGCGTCAAGGATGGCGTCGAGCGCTCTGCCTGCGGCGGCCTTGCTGATGTCTGCTTCGGTTGCAGCGACTTCGATCAATTCGGATTTGTTCATGAATCACCCTTCGTCTGGTTGAGAGAACTGAATACTACAAGCATTCAGGCTTTCTTGGCTTATCTGCAAGCAACTTCCCTTGCGGCAGCCGCGCAAGGTGTCAGGTTCCAGCCACGCCGCCCCCGGGCAACAGGCGGCAGGCGGTATTGCGGTATTCGGGAGCGCGGCTAGGGGTAGAGCCCGGCCAGTCCCGGGGCCGGCGGCACGTTCTTTTTTGTCTGCCCATCCAGATGCGTGAGCATTTCCGCCAGCGGCTTTCCCACCCATGCGCCCCCGGCATAACACCCACGGTCGAGCTGCTTCAGTAAACTTTTCACTTCGGCATTGTCGAGCCGGTCCGACAAGGCTTGAAGACCCTGTGGCGGATCGTGCGGCCAGGTGCCGCGCGCCCAGTCCAGCAGCGCCCGTTTTGCCGCGTGCGGGTCGTCGTCGCGGCAGGCTTGCCGGAAGCCCTTGCGTGCCTCCGCGACGCTCACGGTTGGGGCCGGCCGGCTGGCGTCCAGGCGCGCCGGCGGGCGACGCCGGCGGCTGACCCCCCACGCCGTCAACGTCCCCAGCCAGAGCACGCCCAGCATCAGGCTGAGCCAGTAGCCGTGCGCGCGGGCGGCCGGCATCCGTTCGGCCACCGGCCCGGCCGGACGGTCCGGTGACCGCGGCGTGCCGGCAGCCGGGCTGGCGGCCGGAGCGCCGGCCGGGCCGGGCAGGATATTCAGGGTGCGCGCGGGCAACTCGACTTCACGCTGCTGGTTGCGCGTCGTGTCCCACCAGTACAGATGCAGCGCAGGGATCTGATAACGACCGGAACGGCTGGCGATCAGGGCGATGTCCTGGTCGCGGGTGCCGACGACCCCGTCGCCCTGCACGCCGGTATCCAGCCTGGCCTGATCCGGATAGGCCCGCAGGCCTTCCGGCAACGGCATCAGCAGACTCAGATCGGGCAGCTGCGAGGCGGTGAGCCCGAGCGCGCCGAGATGCACGTGGCGCGTGATGGGATCACCGACGTGGAACGACCCATGATCCGGCTGCCAGGTTTCCGTCAACGTCACCTTTTGCGCGGGCAGCCAGTCGTGGCCGGTTCCGCTGGCGGGACGCGGACGCACGTCGAGCACCAGCGGATCGGCCCGAACCCGGATCGGTCGGGTGGCATTCATCATGCCGGCGAACGGATTGCGGCCGAATATCCCGCCGAAGAAAGCGTTGCCACCGAACGGATCACTGCCGCCACGATCGTCCTGCACCTCGGCATTCAGCACCGGTCCGTCGAGATGGAGCGTGCCGCTGCGCTGCGGAAACAGCAGGTATTTGCGTTCGATGACCTGATAGCTGCGGCCGTCGCGCATGACGCGGGTCTGGCTGTCCTGGCCCAGTTGCTGCACCAGGACATCGGTGCCAGGCGCCAGTTCGAGACTGGCCTGATATAGCGGTTGGTCGGTATAGAGCCGTACCGTCAGGGTGTCGGCGGCCTGGACGTACGGCTGCTTCTGGTCGAGCGTCGCGGTGAGGAAAATGTGCGCCGGGTTGCCAGTGGGAGCATGATCCGGCCGGGCGGTGGCCGCGTTGCCGCTGACGCTCAGGGTCAGGACGGGTGTCGTGTCGCCATCCCACTGCAGGGCCGGCACCTGCAGCAGGCCGCCGCGTTTCGGCATCAGCGTCAGGTCGATTTCGGTCTGCGCCGACATCCGGCCGTTGACGATCTGGATGCTGGAACCGGTACTGCGGCCAAGCACGTCGAAATCCTTCCTGAGCGGACCGAGGTCGGGCGGCTTGCCGGTCTGGCCGTCGTGTTCGAGAATGAGCCGGACCGCTTCACCCGGACCGGCTTGGGCCGGCTCCAGTCTGGCGCTGATCGCGGCGACGGCACTCAGGCTCAGGCTCCACAACGCGACGGCAACGAAAAGACCGCATGGGTTTTTCATGGTTGCGCCCCTTGCTGCCGGATCAGATGCTCGATCATGAATTTGCGCCGCAACAGACCGCCCGGATCGTCCGGGATGCGGCGCAGCCATTGTTCTTCGGCAAGCTGGCGTTCGCTGGGCGGGCGATCGACGGCTTGCGGCGCCTGCTGTGGCTTGGCCAGCCCGGCCGCGGCATCGTGACGGGCCTGCGCAGCATCATTCGCCGCCTGATCCTGTCGCGAGCCGCTCGCGTCCGCGTGGCGGCCGGGCGACGGGCCGGCCTGGCCAACTGCTTGCTGGCCGGATGGCGGCTGGCCTGGCTGATCTGCCCCACCCGGTTTGGGCGAGGCACCGCCGGGCGGGTGCTGGCCCGGCTTGCCCGTTTGCGCGGCATTGCCGGAAGACGGTTTCGGCGCAGAGCCATTCTGCGCACCGCCATGCATGTTCTGCTTGCCCGAATCGCTCGGGTTCTGGCCACGCTGTGTCTGGCCGCTCTGGCCGGGCGGGCTCTTGCCGCCTTGCTGTTCCTTGCCGGAGGCAGATTGTGATGGGGGTGGCGACTGTTTCTGCAAGGCCTTCGCCACCAGTTCACGGTTATGCCGCGCGTCGGCATTGTCCGGATCATGCGCCAGCGCCGCGTCGTAGGCCTGGATCGCCTCCTGCAGATGACCCGCGCGCGCCAGGGCATTGCCGCGGTTGTACTGGCCGTCGGTGTCGTTGAACGCATGGAAATCCTGCGCCGCCTGCGAAAAATTGCCGGCCTGCAACTCGGCATACGCCTTGCGGCGCGGATCCTGAAAGAGCCGTGACGCTTCGGCCGCCTTGCCCTGCTGCAGGAGCTGTTGCGCGCGCTGGTCGGGGGTACGCCACAGGCCGTTCCACGTCGGGCTTGCCTGCGCCGTGACGGCCCACCACAACAAGCCGGCGAGTCCCAGATGGCGCATCATAGCCAGCCGCGCCGCGCCAGCACGGCGGTGGCCAGCAGCAGCCAGGGCAACAGCCAGACCCCGCCGTCGAGCCAGTGCGCGACCCGGATATCCTGGGTAGCGCGCGCCACGCCGGCACGAGCGGCCTGCGCCTGAAGGTCGCCGATGAGACCGGGCAGAGCGGCCACGTTCACGTAACGGCCGCCGCCCGAGGTGGCCAGCTGCTGTAGCCGGCCAATGTCGAGTGGTCCGAATGCCGAGCGGGCCTGCGTGCCGATGCCCACGACATGGACGGCGATGCCGTGCGCCCGCAATGTGCCGGCGGCGGCGAAGGCGGCGGCCGGATCGGCGAACCCGTCGGTCAGCACCACCACCTGGCCGGATGTGGCGCCGCCGTGTTGGAGCAGCTTGCCGGCCCGCGCGAGCGCCGGCGCCAGATGGTCGCCGGGCGTCGGCATGATGTCCGGATTGAGGGGGGGCAACAGTGCCCGCACGGTGGCGACATCATCGGTCAGGGGCGTGACGGTATAGGCTTCGTCGCTGAACACCACCAGGCCGACCCGGGCATCGTGCGCGGCGTCGAGCAGGTCGTCGAGCGCATAGCGGGCACGGGTGACCCGGTTCGGCGGCAGGTCGCTGTCGGCCATTGACGGAGACAGGTCGAGCACCAGCACCCAGGCCGCGTTGCCGCGGTAGGCGGCGGCCGGCGCGCGTTGCCAGCTGGGTCCGGCCAGTGCCAGCGCCGCCAGCGTCCAGGCCAGCGCCAGCCAGGGCCACGGCGAGCGGCCCGGCTTGCCGCCGCCGTCCAGGCGCAATCCAGGCAGCAGGTCGGGGTCGATGAACCGCGCCCAGTCGCCGCCGCGGCCGCGCCACCGGGCGAGCCAGACGGCGAGCCCCCAGAACACGGGCAGCGCCAGCAGCCAGGCCGGCCGCAGGAAGTGGAACGACTGCATCAGCGCCATGCGCGTCCGCTCCCCAGCACGGCCGGCAGGCTCAGCAGCAGCGCCAGCCCCAGTGGCCACGCGAACCACTCGTCGCGCGGGCGAACCCACTGCTGGCGCGCGGCACTGGGCTCCAGTTGGTCGATGCGGCCATAGACCCGTTCGAGATCGGCCGCATCGGTGGCGCGGAAGTATTCGCCGCCCGTGATCTTCGCGATGCTCTGCAGCGTGTCTTCGTCAAGATCGCTGTTGCCGCTGACGCCGAAGAAGCCGTCCTGCGCGGCGCCGCCGACGCCGATGGTGTAGATGCGCAGCCCGGCCTGGGCGGCCATCCTGGCCGCTTCGAGCGGCGGCATGGCGCCGGCGTTGCTGCTGCCGTCGGTCAGCAGGATCAGCACGGTGTCGCCCTGGTGGCCTGATCGGATCGAGTCCTGTTTGAGCCGCTTGATGGCGAGGCCGATGGCGTCGCCGATAGCCGTCTGCGTGCCCGCCACGCCGATCATGGCCTCGTTGAGAAACTGGCCCACGGTGTCGAGATCCGGTGTGAGCGGCGCCTGCAGATAGGGCCGGGTGCCGAACAGGATGAGTCCGACCTGGTCGCCATGGCGGCGGCGGATGAAATCGCCGGCCACTTTCTGCACCACCTGCAGACGCGTCGCGCCGCCGGCCATGTCCTGGCTGGCCATCGAGCCGGACACGTCGACCGCCAGCAGCAAACGCCGCCCGGTGGCGGCAATCGCTTCCGGATCGCCCAGCCATTGCGGACGGATGGCAGCGAGAACCAGCAGTAGCCAGACCAGAGCGAACAGCCATTTGCGCCAGCGCGGCATCTGGCGGATGGCCGCTGCCGGCGCCGCGCCCGCCAGCGCGGCGGCGAAAGGCAGGAACAGCGCCACACCCTGCGGCCGGGCAGGCGGCAGGGCGCGCGCCAGCAGCCACGGCAACGGCAGGCACAGCAGCATCCAGGGCCAGGCAGCATGGATCACCGCCGTGCCCCGAGGAAGCCGCGGGCGCCCTTCAACCATTGCGCACGATCGGCCGGAGCCGCCCCGCCGTAGGCTGCGCGCAGCAGCGAGCGCCCCGCCTCGCCGGCCAGTTCCTTGCCGCCATGTCCGGCGACGAAGGCCAGCCAGGCCGACCCGCTCAACTGGGCTGCGGTCTCGCGGCCGTATACCGCGACCGCATAACGGCGCATCAGGTGTTCCAGTTCGCCGGCCAGGTGCGCGTCGTCGTTCGCTCCGGTTTCCAGTCGCCCAAGTTCGCGCAGGGCAGTGCGGCGCAGGCAGCCGGCAGGACGCCGGGCCCACCAGGCCACGGCGGCCACAATCAGTCCCAGCAGCAGCGCCAGCCCCCACCAGCCGGGTGCCAACGGCCACCAGCCGGGCGGCGCCGGCGCATGAGCCGGCGCCAACTGGGTCAGCCAGTCGCTATTCAGGCCGCCCATGCGGTGCTCCGCAACCGTCCCCTCAGCAGCGGTGGCAGCGATTCGGCGACGGCATCCGCCGTATCTAGCTGGATCACGGGCAGGCTGAGCCGGCGGGCCAGGGTTTCCAGCCGCCGTTGCCGGGCCGCCCATTTTTCATGCCAGGCCCGACGGTCGCGCGCGCCGTCGAGCCACCAGAGCTGGCCGGGCAGCCCAACACGATAGCCGCCGGCAGGCAGGCCATGGCGTTCCAGCGGATCGGTCAGTACCAGCAGCCGGCAATCGCTGTGCGTGCTCAGCGCGGTGAGGACGGAATCGGTGTGCTCGTCCAGCGTGCTGAAGTCGCTTAGTACCAGCACCAGGCTGCCGGGCTGGAGCAACGGCCGCAACCCGCTCAGACTGCTGTTCAGGCTGTCGGCGGCGGGCACGCCGGGCTCCTGCGGCTGCGCCTCGACCAAGGCTTCGAGCACCGGCAGCACGCCCGCCTCGCGGCCGCGCGGCGGGAAGATGCGCGGCGGCTTCAGGCCGTCGGCGATCAGGGCGCCGAGACGGTCGCCACTCAACACCGCGATCCAGGCCAGCAGGGCTGCCGCGCGCAGCAACAGGACGGACTTGAGCTGGCGGCGGCTGCCGAAATACAGGCCGGCATGCAAATCCGCGAGCAGCCAGACCGGCCGTTCGCGTTCTTCCCGGAACAGTTTGGTATGCGGCCGGCCGCGCCGGGCGGTGACGCGCCAGTCGATGTTGCGGGCGTCGTCGCCGGGCGCGTAGGGCCGTACTTCCTCGAACTCCAGGCCACGGCCGCGCTGGACGCTGCGGTGCGAACCCTGCAGGGGTGCCAGGGCAGGCCGCTGCGCATGCAGGCTGAGGCCGCGGGCCGGTCCGCGCAGCGCGATCAGTTCCGCCAGGTCGGGCAGGTTCATGGCGCCGGGACCTGCTGCAGCAATTCGGTCACGCATTGCTGGGCGGTGACGCCACGCGCCTGGGCGGTGTAGTCGAGCAGCAGGCGGTGGCGCAGGACATCGGGGGCGATGGCCTGAACGTCATCCGGGCTGACGTAGTCGCGCCCGTCGAGCCAGGCCAGCGCGCGGGCGCCACGCTCGATCGCAATGGCCGCGCGGGGACTCGCGCCCCAGCGCAGCCATTCGGCGAGACCGGCGCTGTATTTCTCGGGGCTACGCGTCGCCTCGACCAGGGCGGAGATGTATTCCGCCACCGAATCGGCGAGGGTCAGATCGAGCACGTCGTGGCGTGCCGCGAAGATCGTTTCCTGGCTCAGGCGGCGGGGCGGAGGCGGCAGTTCGCGTGCCTCCCGCGCCTCGCGCCGGGCGAGTTCCATGATGCGCCGCGTGGTGGCGCGATCCGGGTAATCGACCTGGATATGCAGCATGAAGCGGTCCAGCTGCGCCTCGGGCAGCGGGTAGGTGCCTTCGTGTTCGATCGGGTTCTGCGTGGCCATGACCAGAAACAGCCGCGGTAGCGGATAGGTGGCGGCGCCGACACTGATCTGCCGCTCGGCCATCGCTTCGAGCAGTGCCGATTGGACTTTCGCGGGCGCGCGATTGACCTCGTCGGCCAGAATCAGGTTGTGGAACAGCGGGCCGCGCTGGAAGTGGAAGCCCCCTTCCTCGGGCCGGTAGATATCGGAGCCGGTGAGGTCGGCTGGCAGCATGTCCGGGGTGAACTGCAGGCGCTGGAAATCGCCCTCCAGGCCATGCGCCAGCGCCTTGATGGCGCGGGTCTTGGCCAGACCGGGCGGACCTTCGACCAGCAGGTGGCCGTCTGCCAACAAAGCCACCAGCAGGCGCTCGACCAGGCTTTCCTGGCCGAGGATCTGGCCGTTGAGATAGGCACGCAGGCCGTTGAGCGCGGCCAGCGCGGGGTGAGTGGCTGGGGCAGTTGCGGCGTCCACGCGTATCCTTCCGGGCAGGTTCATTGTTGCTGGTCTGATACAGAAACGCGACGCGGTCACGAAGTTCCCGAATACCGGCCCGATCCGTCTTGACCCTGCCCACGCCGTGCGCCGCTGGATGATCGCGGCTTGTCGCCAACCTGGCGGCCGTGCCGATCTATCCGCTGCGTGATGGTCCAGCGATCCTGCGCAAGGAATGCCCGGCAGGCCGGGCTGGCGGCGGATTCAGCCCACCACCCGATGTTCCGCCTGCGCGAAGCCCCGCGCATGCCGGCCCAGCAGGGTGGTCGCTTCGTGGCTGGACAGGGCTGCGCTGTAGATATATCCCTGCACTTCGTGACACTGCATCTGCTGCAGACGCGCACGCTGGGATTCGGTTTCGACGCCCTCGGCCACGACATTGAGATTCATCCCGCGGCCCATGGCGATCATGGCGTTGACGATGGACATGTTCTCGTCGCGATCGAGCTCCTGAACGAAGGACTGGTCGATTTTCAGCGTGTGGATGGGGAAGCGCGACAGATATTTAAATGAGCTGTAGCCGGTACCGAAGTCGTCGATGGCCAGCCGGACGCCCGCGGCGGAGAGCCGCCCGAGCTTGATCGCGTTGGCCTCGAAGTCGCGCATCAGGAGGCTTTCGGTGATTTCCAGCTCCACCTGGTGCCCGTCCAGCGAATACACCTGGATCGCGCGCATGACGCTGTCGACGAAATCGGGGCTCTCCAGCTGCCGTGCCGAGATGTTGACCGACAGCCGCACGGCCGGCAGGCCCGCGCGGCGCCATTCGGCCAGCTGGGCGCTGGCTTCGCGCAGCACCCAGTCGCCGATCGGCACGATGACGCCGGACTCCTCGGCCACCGGAATGAAGTCGGCGGGCGTCAGCAGGCCGCGCTGCGGATGCCACCAGCGCAGCAGGGCCTCGAAGCCGCGCACTTCGCCGGTCAGGGTGTCGACCTGCGGCTGGTAGAACAGCACGAACTCGTTGCGCGCCAGCGCGCGGCGCAGATCGGCTTCGACCTGCATGCGTTCGGAATAGGGTGCCTGCATGCCGGATTCCCAGAACAGCAGGCGGCTGCGTCCCTGCGATTTGGCCTGGTACATGGCGATCTCGGCCTGGCGGATGAGATTGTCGATCATGTCGCCGTCTTCTGGCGCGACGCAGGCGCCGATGCTGACCGAGATGTAGATTTCGT
The DNA here is from genome assembly GCA_001899765.1 of Thiobacillus sp. 63-78. Lineage (GTDB taxonomy): Bacteria > Pseudomonadota > Gammaproteobacteria > Burkholderiales > Thiobacillaceae > Thiobacillus. Next base: position 157,042 of record MKWM01000018.1, on the reverse strand, counting down.
GGCCCTTGACGTACACCGGCCGGGACAGCACCTGGATGATCTTGCGGCAGATATGCTCGACGTCGCTGCGCGACACCAGGGTGGGCAGCAGCACGGCGAATTCGTCGCCGCCCAGGCGCGCCAGGGTATCGCCCTCGCGCAGGCACTGGCGCAGACGCGCGCCGACGGCCAGCAGCAGTTCGTCGCCGACGGTGTGGCCGAGCGAATCGTTGATGACCTTGAAATGGTCGAGGTCGAGGCTCAGCACCGCCAGCGGCTGCTGGTTGCGCCGGGCCTGCGCCAGCATGAGGCCGAGATGATCACGGAACAGCGCACGGTTGGGCAGGCCGGTGAGCAGGTCGTGGTAGGCCTGGTAATGCACGGTTTCCTCGGCCTGCTTGCGTTCGGTGATGTCCTTGGCGACGCCGTAGCTGCCGATGAAACGCTTGTCGAACGGACCCGCCGTCTCGTCGTACATGCCGGTCGCGGTGAGTTCGACCGCCTTGCAGCGGCCGTTCATCAGGCGCGGGCGGCGCATCCCCGGATTGCACTTGAGCCGGATTTCGATATTGCGCGCGTTGCGGTCGCCCGCGCGGCGCTCGTTGAACACGTGCTCGGCCCGCGCGATGTCGTCCTCGTGGATCACCAGGCTGTAATGCTGGCTCAGCAGTTCCTCGCTGCGGTAGCCGAGCAGGCTTTCGACGCGGTCGTTGACGAAAGTAAAACGGCCATCGCTGTCGAGCGTGTAGATGAAATCGGGCGAGCTGTTGACCAGGAAGCGGTGCCACTTTTCCGACTGCTGGAGACGCTGCAGGATGTGATTGTTTTCCTTTTCCAGCCGCCGCCGCGTCAGCGTGTTGTCGATGCGGCGCAGCAGTTCCTCGGGTTCGTAGGGTTTGCGTACAAAGTCGGCGGCTCCCCCGCGCAGCGCGCGAATCGCCGCGTCGATGGTGCTGTCGCCCGACACCACGATGACCGGCGTGTCGGCGCTGCGGTCGGCCACGAAACGCAGGACTTCGTTGCCGTTGAGGTCCGGCATGCCGAGGTCGAGCAGGATGGCATCGAACTGCTGCTTGCCGATGGCGATCAGCGCATCGCAGCCCCCGTTGGCGGTCACCACGTCGTAATCACGGGTGGCCAGCAAGCGCGTCAGCCCTTCCAGAATCAATGGCTCGTCATCCACTACCAGGAGCCGGGAGCGCACCGGAAAGGGACTGACCGTCGTGCGTGGCGGAGCGGATTCGATGGGATGGTCTGACATGAGCGTTCTCCTCGCGTCGGGTTACATAGACCCGTAGCGTGTTGTCGTGAGTGGGGCCTGCCCGTTTTGCAAGGTCGGCAGGCGGATCAGGAAACGGGTTCCCTGCGGCGTACTGGTGCAACTGAGATGGCCATTCAGGCGTTCGACCAGACTGCGGCTGATGACCAGCCCGAGACCGGCATGGTCGCCGCCCTTTGCGCTGACCACCGGCTCGAACAAATGCGCGGCGGCTTCAGCCGGCAGGCCGGGTCCGGTATCGGCCACTTCGATTTCGATCTGACGCCGGCCATCGATCGTGACCAGGCGCGTGATGAATTTGAGATGCCCTCCCGCTTGCATGGCCTCGACCGCATTCTTGGCGAGATTGAACAGCACCTGTTTCAACAGGTCTTTTTGCAGCGGGATCGGCGGCACGTCCGGGTTGAGATCGATCTGTACATTGACCTTGTTCGGCGTGAACAGGGTGCCGAGCGCCATGCGCACCAGTTCGGACACGACGCTGTTGACCGAGACCAGTTCGAGCGACGCGGCCGGCATGGCGATGTCCTCGGTCAGCGTAATGCCGCGCACGATGCGCGCCACCCGTTCGATTTCGTCGCCGATGATGCCGAGATCGCGCTGTACCGCCGAATCCGCGCCCAACTTGTCGGACAGCAGATTGACGTAATTACGCATGATGGTGAGCGGGTTCGCCACTTCATGAATGGCGCGCCGCACCCGTTCACGCGGGATATCGTCGCCCGGTCCGGCGGATACGGCCGGGACAACGGGCGCCTCCGCCGCCGGCAACGTGGCAGCCGGCGCGGCGGGCGGCCGCAATGCCTCGTGGCATTGCGTCAGGACAGACCGCCACAGCGGCGACATGCCCAGGTCCGGGGGCGCATCGCCCAGCACCAGCACGCCCATCTGGCCGTCGCGCAATGCCAGCGGCTGGCAGATCAACCGCGTCGCGCCAAGCAGACGGGCGATCTGCTCGTCGACCAGCGCGGCATCCAGCGCGCCGCGCTCGAATGGCTGCGGCGCGTTGCGCGCCAGCGCGCGCGGCAGCGCCGAATGACCATCGTCGGGAGGGATCGCCAGCGCCCGCAGGCCGGCATCGGCCCGAATCAGCGCGGTCAGCCGCAGCGTGCCGTCCGCCGCAGGCGCAAACAGGCAGGCATGCTCGACGCCGAACAGGGCGCGCAGGCTGCCCTGCAACAATCCGAAGGTGTGGCTGGAAGATCCGTCCGATTGCCGGAAATATTCGTGCAGCGCGGACTGGGCCGCCTGCGCGGCATACAGGCGTGTCAGGCGGTCGAGTCCCGTCCCGTCTGTCTGCGCCGCGGCATCGGTCAGACCGAAGCGCTGCGCCAGCTGACGCGCCTGGACCTGGCTTTCGGACAGCAGCTGGGCGGCTTCGCCCGCGCCCATCTGCAGGACGGCGAGTGCGGCCCGCACGTCCACGCTGTCCACCGCATCGGCGCGCGACACCAGTTGATAGGCCAGCTGGACGATGCGCACCAGCGGATGGGCGGCACGTCCGCGCGCCAGCGGCTCGGCATGGTAACGCACCGCATCCCCCACCCAGCCATCGGAATCGAGCGTACCCAGCCAGTCGGCCACCTGGGCCGCAGACACCCTGTCCGTATCGGAATAGTCCGCCAGATTGTGCGCAAGGCCCGCCACCCACGCAGCGTCGGCATCCACGGTGCCCGAGCGTGCGCTCAGGGCCTGCGCCAGATGCGCCACGCCGATCGACTGCCGCCAGCGGCTTGAATGACCCGCCTGAGCCGCCCCCGTCGCCACCGGCGCGGTCAGCAGCAGCGCGCGCAGCAGGCCCGGCTGCGCGCCGAAATCGACCGGCAGCAACCGCAAGCGCAGCGCCAGGACAGGATCGCAGCGCACGCAGGCGGCAAACTCCGCCTGCGCGGCGCCACCACGCATCAGCAGCTCCAGCGCCTCGGCCACCACGCCGGGAACACACCGACACGCTGTTAGCTCCGATATTTTTAGTAAATTATTCGAAAGTTCTCCCATGTCGTTGCTGTATATAATAAATTTTGCTATACCGTCAATCTATGGCTTGAAATATTCGGGCAGCTATCATGAACTGTTGTTTTCAAGTTTTGGCCTGCGTGTCCGTATTCGTCAGAACTGATATATTTTCGTCATCCATCTTGAAAGCAGAATGTCCATGAAAACTGTTCTGACCGGATTGATTTTGCTGTGCGTCCATACCGCCGCCGCCGCGCTCGACGCCAATACTTCCGCCGTCGAGCTGAACACGCCGCCCACCGCCCCGCCATCACAGTCCGAGCCCGCATCCATGCCCGAACTGAATGCGCAGTCCGTGCTGGTGTACGACCAGGTCAGCGGACGGCCGCTGCTGGCCAAGAACGCCACCATGCAGACGCCGATCGCCTCGATCACCAAGCTGATGACGGCGATGCTGGTGATCAATGCCGGCCTGCCGCTGGACGAGCGCATCACCCTCACGTCCGATGACCGCGACACGCTGAAAGGCACCGGCTCGCGTCTGGCAATCGGCGCGCACTACACGCGCGGACAACTGCTGCATCTTGCCCTGATTGCCTCCGACAACCGGGCGGCGCACGCGCTGGCGCGTTCCTACCCGGGCGGCCTCGAGCGTTTTGTCGCCACCATGAATCGCACGGCGCGCGTGCTGGGCATGCGCGATACCGTGTACGTCGAGCCCACCGGCCTGTCGAGCAGCAACCGGTCCACCGCGCTCGACCTCGCCAAGCTGGCAGATTACGCCTATCAGAACTATCCGGAAATCCGCCAGATCACCGCGACCGGCCAGTACACGCTGGGCACCCAGCGCGTGGTGCTGAAGAAAAAGCATCACCGGCAGGCGAAGGTGACCTACCGCACCGTTGCCTTCAACAACACCAACCGTCTGACGCGCATGGACGACTGGCATATCGGCCTGTCGAAAACCGGTTTCATCAATGAAGCCGGACACTGCCTGGTGATGCAGGCCGAGGTGGCGGACCGCGATGTCATCATCGTGCTGCTCGATGCCATGGGCAACAACAGTCGTGCCAACGACGCCGCGCGCATCAAGGCATGGCTGGAGGAAACCAGCCCCGCGCACGGAACCCGAGCCCACTACACCGCCGCATCCCGCACCTGAAGTCTGCGACCGCTGCAACGGGCTTTCCCGGGATCATGCGCCCGTGAAAGCCCGTTTCGTTTGAGGGGTGCCGCGAGGCGCAGGCGCTGACGGTATCCGGGCGACACGCGTTATGATGGCCGCCCCGCCCGCCCGACACCCCGTTTCATGTCCGCCGACCTTGCCCAGCAGCTGCTGCTGAAAACGCTGCTGCCCCTGTCCCTGCTGATCGCCGCGGGCGGCATCTGGCCGCGCTGGCAACGCAGCGTGTCCATCGTCGGTCTGCGTGGCGAGATCAACCGGCTGGTGCTGGATTTTTTTGCGCCCGTGCTGTTCTTTTCGGCCGGGGCGGCCGCCACGATCGATCTGGATCTTTTGCAGCTGCCCCTGATTCTCGGCGTCGCCACGCTGGCCGGCCTGGGGCTCGCCGCCCTGGCATTGTTCGCCACCCCGCTCGGCCACGGCTTGGCGCGGCCGCAGCGCGGCACGATCATTCTGGCCGCCGGGTTCGGCAACGTGCTGTTCTTCGGCTATCCCTTTCTCACCACGGTGTTCGGCGAACGCGGCGCGCGCTATCCCTTCTTCGCCGACATGCTCGCGACCACGCCGCTGGTGTGGTCGCTCGGTGTGTGGATCGCCTTTCACTGCGGCAAGCACGCCGAACACGCCTCATTCCTGCGCATGTGGCTGAGACTGCCGCCGGTATGGGGATTCGCCGCCGGGTTGGCAGTGAATCTATCCGGTCTGCCGCTCACGCCGCTGATCGAAGCTGCGCGCTGGGCCGGCAGTCCGACCATTCCGCTGATGCTGTTCGTGCTCGGCCTGACCATTCCCTGGCATGATCTGCGCCCGCAAAAAGCCGTCGCGGTGGCATTGTTCATCAAGCTGGCGCTGATGCCTTGCCTTGCGCTCGGCATCGCGCTGGCGTGGCCGGGTCCGCTCACCGAGCCTGGCGAAGCCGGCGTTCTGGAAGCCGCCATGCCGACCATGGTCATGGTCATCGCACTGGCCGACCGGTTCGGGCTGGATACCCGTTTGGCGGGCCTCATCATGGGCTGGTCAACGCTGGCCGGATTGGTTACGCTGCCATTCTGGCTAGGCTTGCTGAAGGGGTTTGCGTCATGAAAATCGGATTTATCGGCAGCGGCATCATGGGGCGCCCCATGGCGGAGAACCTGCTCCGCGCCGGCCATCGGCTGTTTGTCTACGGCCGCCGCTTCGACCGCATCGAACCCATGCTGGTGATGGGCGCACTCGGCAAGGGCACACCCGCCGAGGTCGCAGCGGAAGCCGATATCAGTTTCACCGTGGTGTCCGACACCACCGACGTCGAGCAGATCATTCTCGGCGACCGCGGCCTGGTGCATGGCGCCCGCCCCGGCCACACCATCGTCGACATGAGCACCGTCTCGCCCGCCGCCACCCGCCGTATCGCCGCCGCGCTCGCCGAACGCGGCGTCCATATGCTCGACGCCCCGGTATCGGGCGGCGAAACCGGGGCCAAGGACGGGACGCTTTCCATCATGGTCGGCGGCGAAGCGCCGATCTTCGACAAGGTGCGCCCGCTGTTCGACATCCTCGGCAAGAACGTCGTCCACGTCGGCGACCATGGGGCCGGCCAGGTCGTCAAATGCTGCAACCAGATCGTCGCCGGCCTCACTTTGGAGGGAGTGGCCGAGGCCATCCTTCTGGCGCGCCGCAACGGCGTCGATCCGGTCAAGATGCGCGAAGCGCTGATGGGCGGTTTCGCCGGCAGCCGCATTCTCGACGTCCACGGCTCGCGCATGCTCGACGCGCACTACAAGCCCGGCTTCAAGGTCAAGCTGCACCACAAGGACATGGCCATCGTCATGGACAACGCGCAGGAAACCGCCACGCCCTTGCCCGGCGCCGCGCTGGTCGCGCAACAGATGAACGCGCTGATGGGCGCCGGCGACAGCGAACTCGATTCCTCGGCCATCATGCGCGCGCTGGAACGCCTGATCGGCGACACGCAGGGCAACGGCAGGTAGGCCGTTGCGCTTCCTTTTCAGTCCGCTGCCGAACCGACAAAAGGATTGTCGCGCCGTTCGCGACCGAACGTGGACATCGCGCCGTGCCCCGGCACGAAGCGCACGTCGTCGCCAAGCGGGAACAGTTTGTCGCGGATGGCGGCGATCAGGGCGGCGTGGTCGCCGCGCGGAAAATCGGTGCGGCCGATCGAGCCCTTGAACAGCACGTCGCCGACGAAGGCGAGTCGCGCGTCCGCCTGGTAGAACACGACATGACCGGGCGTATGGCCGGGGCAATGCAACACGTCGAAGCGGATCGACCCCACCTCCACCTGATCGCCGTCGCTCAACCATTGATCGGGTGTGAACGCCGTCGCGGGCGGGAATCCGAACAGCTCTGCCTGCTGCGGCAACAAGTCCAGCCAGAACTGCTCCGCGCGCTGCGGACCGATGAGAGGAACGCCGAGGACCTCACGCAGTTCAACCGCCGCGCCGACGTGGTCGAGGTGGCCGTGGGTGAGCAGGATGCTTTGCAGCGTGAGGCCGCGCGAGCGCACCTCGTCCAGCAGGTATGCGGCCTCGCCACCGGGATCGATCAAGGCCGCGCGGCCCCCGGCGTCCCACACCAGTGAGCAGTTCTGTTGATACGGGGTGACGGGGAGAATGGTAAATTCCATCCTGCCATTATCTGCCGATTCCGCCGCACCGGATTCCCGCCGCCATGTCCGCTCCCGACGCCCTCCTGCTCATTTCCACCCAATGCCCCTATTGCCCGGCCATGCTGTCGGCGCTGGCCGACCTGGTGAAGCGGGGTGCGATCGGACGTCTCGAAGCCGTGAACCTGAACGTTCACCCCGAAGTGGGACAAACACTCGGCGTCAGGACCGTGCCGTGGCTGCGGCTCGGCCGCATCGAACTCGCCGGCATGCGCAGCCCGGCCGAACTCGCCGAATGGGCGGCCAAGGCCGACAGCGAGACCGGCCTGGCCGACTGGTTCCACATGCTATTGAAGGAAGGCCAGCTGCCGCGTGCGCAGGCGCTGATCGAGGCCGACTCCTCGCTGCTCGCGGCGGTACTGCCCATTGTCGGCAACGTCGAGGCCAGCCTCAACGTGCGGCTGGGCGCCGGCGTGCTGCTGGAAGCCTTTGCCGGCAGCGACACGCTGCGCGCGCTGCTGCCGCGCCTGGGTGAACTGTCACAGCATCCCGACGCGCGGGTGCGCGCCGATGCCTGCCATTACCTGGGGCTGACCGGGGATGCCGCCGCACGCAGCTGGCTGGATGCGCGGCTGGCGGACGAAGACGCGGACGTACGCGAGATCGCCGCGGAAAGTCTGGACGCTCTGCCGCCAACAGGCTAGGGCCTGGACTGCGCCCTTCGGTGCTATAATTTTAATCACACCGCCCGGGCTTCGGCCCGGGCGGTTTTCATTTTTCAGACTTGTGGAGACCGCCATGGAAATCACCACCCGACCCGCCATCACCGTATCCGAGCGCGACCTGGAGCGCCTCGAAGCCATGCTCGCCGGCCTGCCTGACGACCAGCCCGGGGTCGAAGCGCTGCGCGAGGAGCTCGATCGTGCGCAGATCGCATCCCCTGAAGCGATGCCGTCCAACGTCGTGACCATGAATTCACGCATCCGTTTCGTACTCGGGCCGGAGAACAGGGAAGTCGAGATGACCCTGGTGTACCCGCGCGATTTCGCCGGCCGCCCGGATCAGCTGTCGGTGGCGGCGCCCGCGGGGATCGCCGTGCTGGGCCTGGCGGTCGGGCAGCACATCGAATGGTGCGCGGCGGGCGGACAGACCGTGCACGCGCGCATCGTCGACCTCCCCTATCAACCCGAACGCGCGGGAGATTACACGCTCTGAGCCGGGTGCCCGATGTCCGTCCCGGCCGCCTATCTTGGCGTGATCCTCATCTGGTCGACCACGCCGCTCGCCATCCAGTGGAGCGCGCAGGGCGCCGGCTTCAGTTTCGCGGTGATGTCACGCATGGCGATCGGGCTGGCGGTCTGCCTGCTGCTGCTCGCCGCCACCCGCACCGCGTTTCCCTTCACCCCGGCCGCGCGGCGGCTGTACGCGGTCAGCGGGCTGTCGCTGTTTTCGTCGATGCTGCTCACTTACTGGGGGGCGCTGCATATTCCGTCGGGACTGATTTCGGTCATCTTCGGACTGTCTCCGCTGATCACCGGGGTGTTCGCCGCGCTCTGGCTCGCCGAGCGCACGCTGACGCCGCGCCGTATCGGCGGACTCGGGCTGGCACTGGCCGGCCTGTGGCTGATCTTCGGCCAGCCCTGGCCGGGCGACGCTCAGGCCACGCTCGGCACGCTCGCCGTGGTGGCCGGCATGGCGCTGCAGGCGCTCGGGCTGGTGTGGATCAAGCGCCTGAACGTGCGGGTCTCGTCGCTCGCCATCACCACCGGCTCGCTCGGCGTGGCCGTGCCCTGTTTCGTGCTGGCCTGGGTCATGACCGACGCCGCGCAGTGGCCTGCCGCGATCACGCTGCGGGCCGGTATGGCCATCGTCTATCTCGGCATCCTCGGTTCGGTGGTGGGCTTCACGCTGTATTACTACATCATCAAGCATCTGGGCGCCGGGCGCATCGCGCTGATCATGCTGATCACGCCGGTATCGGCGCTGCTGCTGGGCCAGACGCTGAATCATGAACGCATCCCGGCCATCGGCTGGGCCGGCATCGCGCTGATCGGTGCGGGCCTCGTGCTGTATGAGTGGCAGGCGCTGCGGCAGTTGCGCCAGCCCGTTATTTCCTGAACAGGTCGTCGAGCAGGTCGGGTTTCGCCAGCTTGGCGGGTTCGTCTTCAACGGGCGGGTTCGAGAACAGCGCATCCAGCGCGCTGCGGCTCGCCTGCGCCATCACCGCGCCGCCGCCGCGATAGGCTTCCGGCCGCGGCACGAACCAGCCGCAATCGTTGACGCGTATCTTGTCGGCGACCCGGTCGGCCGCCAGTTCGCGGCACTGGCCGGCACGGTGCGCATCGTAGTGGCGGCACAGCTTGCAGACATGCAGGTCGGAACGGCAGCTGGGGCAGGTGTCGCGGCGCGACAGCGGCAACGGCAGACCGGCCAGGCTCGCGCCGCATTTCCAGCAGACCAGACTCATGGCTCGTAGAAGCGCTGATCCGGATGATCGGGGGCGCGCAGGGCATGATACTTGAGGTCCGCCAGCGCAACCGTCTGCAGGGTGCGCTCATGGGTCGCGCTCAGCACGACCGGCGGCGCCAGGCCGTTTTCGGCGGCTTCGAGCCAGCGCGCGGCGCACACGCACCAGCGATCGCCCGCCTTCAGGCCGGGAAAGCCGTATTCGGGAACAGGCGTCACCAGGTCGTTGCCGCGGCTTTGCGAATACTGCAGGAATGCGTCGGTCACCTGCGCGCAGACGGTATGACTGCCGACATCCTGTGGGCCGGTACGGCAGATGCCATCACGAACAAAGCCGGTCATCGGCGATACGCTGCACACCTGCAGCGGGCCTCCCAATACATTGCGCGCGTCACTCACCCTTCGTCTCCCGGATTACCGACTAAAAATATCACAGTTGCCGACCGGGTGCTTCAGGGCGGCGCACCGGCGTCGGCGAAGGTCGGTGCGGGCGTCAGCGTGAGCCGGCCTGCCGCCGCGGCAGCGGCATGCGTCTGCTCAACGTGCGCCAGTACGCTCGGCGCGGGATAGCCGTCGACCGGGAGCTGGTGCAGGGCCTGATACACACGGATCGCGGTTTGCGTGCGCGGACCGAGCAGGCCGTCCGGCACGCCCGCATCGATGCCTATTTCGTTGAGCGCCTGCTGCATCGTCCTCAGCTGTTCGATGCTGAGCGCACCGGTTTCGCCTTCACGCGCGGCCAGTGCATGGCCCCCCGCCAGCTGGTGCGACAGTTGCGCCACCGTCAGGGCGTAATTCATCGAACGGTTCCATTTCATCACCACGTCGAAGTTGTCGAATACCATGAAGGCCGGTCCCTGCCAGCCCTGCGGCAGGACGATGGCGGCGCGTCCCGTCACGTCGGGCAGGGCCTCCGCATCCACGGCCTGGACGCCAAGCGCTTTCCAGTCCGCCATCGGCAGGCGGTGTTCCACGCGGCCCAGGCGCCAGTCGAAGCCTTCCGGCAACCGCACCTCGAGCGCCACCGGCTCGTTTGCACGCCAGCCTGCCTGCCGCAGATAGTTGGCGGCGGAATACAGGGCGTCGGGCAGCGACTGCCACACATCGATGCGGCCGTCGCCGTCGCCGTCCACCGCATAGGCACGGAAAGTCGACGGCATGAACTGCATGTTGCCCATCGCGCCCGCCCAGGATCCCTTCATGTCTGCGGCGCTGACATGCCCGGCGTCGATGATGCGCAGCGCATCGAGCAGCTGGCCACGAAAAAACCCGCTGCGACGTCCGTCCCAGGCCAGCGTGGCCAGGCTCGTCGGCACGTTGAGGCTGCCCTGTATCGTGCCGTAGTGGGTTTCCAGCCCCCACAGCGCCACCAGCACGGTCCTGGGTATGCCGTATTTCTGCTCGACCGCATCCAGCAAGGCCTTGTTTTCTTCCAGCAAGACCTTGCCGCGCGCCACCCGGCCCGCAGTCAGGCGTTGCCCCAGATAGCCGGAAAAGGTCTGCAGGAATTCGGGCTGGCGGCGATCGAGTTCGATGACGCGCGCATTCGGCGCCACGCCTGAAAGCGCGGCGTCGAGCGTGGCGGAAGAAATACCCTGCGCCCGGGCATCCTGCCGGAAAGTGCCGAGCCAGTTGTCGAAGTCGTCCTGCGCCGGAACCGGGCCCGCCGCCAGCAGCGCCAGGAGCAAGAAGGCCTTACGCATGTTTCTGCAGCCAGTATTCGAGCAGAGCCAGATGCCACAGCTTGCTGCCCTGGATGCGGGTATGGTGCTGCTCCGGCGCATCCAGCAGCCTGTTCACGTAGTCGCGTTGATACAGGCCGCGCTCACGGCAGGCTTGCGAATTCAGGATGTCCTGCATGAAGGATAAAAAATCACCCCGAACGAACTTGAGTGCCGGCATGGGAAAGTAGCCCTTCTTGCGGTCGATGACCGCATCCGGGATCAGGCCTCGCGCAATCGTCTTCAACACATGTTTGCCCCCGGAGGCCAGTTTCAGTTCGGGCGGCATCGACGCGGCGAGTTCCACCAGATGATGATCGAGAAAAGGCACGCGTGCTTCCAGTCCCCAGGCCATGGTCATGTTGTCGACCCGTTTCACCGGATCGTCGGTAATGAGCATGGTCGTATCCATACGCAATACCTGATCGATGAAGTCGTCGGCAAAAGGTTCCGCCAGATGCGCGGCGATGGTCCGTGCCGTGTAGTCGGGGCCGTGATAGGCTGGCGTGACGAGTTCCAGGAACTCGTCGTGATCGCGGTCGAAATAATGGCGGCGGAAGCGTTCCAGCGCACTGCCTTCGGCTTCCGCCGCCATGCGCGGATACCAGAAATAGCCGCCGAACACCTCGTCGGCGCCCTGCCCGCTCTGCACGACCTTGATGGTCTTGCTGACCTGTTCGGACAGCAGGTAGAAGGCCACGGCGTCCTGCGCGAACATCGGTTCGGACATCTGATCCACCGCTTCCGGCAGGCGGCGCAACACTTCGGCATTGGGGATCAGATATTTGTGATGGCGTGTGCCGTACATGGCCGCCACCGGATCGGAGTATTCGAACTCATTGCCGCGCTCTTCCGGCTGGTCCTCGAAGCCGACCGAGAACGTCATCAGGTCGGGCACGCCCTGTTCGGCGAGCAGCGCCACCAGCAGGCTCGAATCAAGCCCGCCGGAAAGCAGCACGCCGACCTTGACGTCGGCGATCTCGATGCGTTTCTTCACCGCCTGGCGCAGACTGGCGTGGATGGCATCGGTCCATTCGACCTCGCTCCATTCCGATTGGGCAGCCGGGCGTTCCGCTTTCAGCGACCAGTATTTCCGATGCGTGAGTTCGCCGCGCGCATTGACCGTCAGGGTGGTGCCGGGGGCCAGCTTGCGGATGCCGTTGAAAATAGTGCGCGGCGCCGGCACCACGGCATGCAGCGTGAACAGATGATGCAGCGCCACCGCGTCGAGGCCGGTATCGACACCGCCGCCGGCGATCAGCGCCTGGGGGGTCGAGGCGAAGCGGAAGCGGCCGAGGTTTTCGCTGTAGTACAGCGGCTTGATGCCGAGGCGGTCGCGTGCCAGGAACAGCCCCTCGCGATTCCAGATGGCGAACGCAAACATGCCGTGCAGACGCTCGACGCAGGCCTCGCCCCACGCCAGCCAGGCGCGCAGGATGACTTCGGTATCGCCGTCGGAATGGAAGACATGGCCGAGATCGATCAGTTCGGCGCGCAGTTCCGGGTAGTTGTAGATCGTGCCGTTGAACACCAGCGCGGTGCCGCTGGCGGCATCGACCATCGGCTGGCGCGAGCGCGGCGACAGGTCGATGATCGCCAGCCGCCGGTGCCCCAGACGCACCGGCCCGTCGGTATGCTGGCCTTCGGCGTCCGGCCCGCGCCGGGCCAGCCGGGCCAGCATGCGCGCCATCGCCGCCGCATCGGGCGCCGTGTTGTCGAACCGGAATTCACCTGCTATGCCGCACATATTCTGGCTTCACCTTAGGTATTCAGAAAATCGGCGACCGTCTGAACCAGCAGGCCGCCCGCCTTGTTGCGATCATTCATCAGAAACCCGAAATCGCGGAGATCGCCGGTGAGCAGGACATCCGCCCGGCAGGCATGCGCGGCGCGATAGATGGGACAGTCCTTGTCCGGCAATCCGGACGGACAATCCCGGCTTGCTGCGTCGGGTGACATGCGTAGACCTTGAGCCAACGCGTCCAGCCGTTCCAGTCCGTCGGGGAATTTGAGCGCGAGGTTGCGGCGCGCTTCCTCCAGCGCGTAGGCACTGCTGACCAGTTGCCAGAGTCCAGCCTGGCCAAGCTCGATGACCAGAGCGGCTTTGCCTTGGGGGTTGTGCGCCGCCGTGAAAAGAATGTTGGCATCGAGAAAGAGCCGCATCAGGTTTTCTGCAGCCGGGCCAGAATGCGCTTGCGTTCGGCGGCGGTCAGCTTGTCCTCGCTGTCCCACTGGGCAATCTGTTCGTCGGTATAGCGTTCGATCTCCAGCACGGCTGCGGGCTTCAGGGCAAGCTCGCCGTTACGTGTTTCGATAATCACGGCGCTGCCGGGCGCGATGCCGAGCTGCTTGCGCATGTCGGCCGGCAGGGTGATCTGGCCGCGATTGGAAACGATGAGCGTTTCACGCATTTTGATTCTCCGTAATACAGAAATTCCGTTATTCAGATAATAGGCTAACAGTCGGTATTCATCCACCGCCAAGCCCTGCATGCCGAAATTCATCAAACCGCCAGCGGCGGCTCGTCCATCAGCGCGATCTGCTCGCGCAATTCGAGGATGCGCGCCTGCCAGTACTGCTGCGTATTGAACCACGGAAACGCGGCGGGGAAAGCCGGGTCGTTCCAGCGCCGCGCGAGCCAGGCCGCGTAATGAATCAGCCGCAAGGTTCTGAGCGCTTCGACCAGGTGAAGTTCGCGCGGATCGAATTCCATGAAGTCTTCATAACCTTTCAGGATCGCGCTCATCTGCGCCTGCTGCGCCTCGCGTTCGCCGGACAGCAGCATCCACAGATCCTGCACCGCCGGCCCCATGCGGCTGTCGTCGAAATCGACGAAGTGCGGTCCGGCCTCGGTCCACAGCACGTTGCCGACGTGGCAGTCGCCGTGCAGGCGGATGGCATGCACCCGACCGGCGCGTTCGTAACAGTGCGCCACGCTGGCCAGTGCATGCTCGACCACGCTGTCCCACGCGGCGATCAGGTCGGCCGGCAGCCAGCGTCCATTGCGCAGGACATCGCGCGACGCGTAACCGAAGGTCTCCAGATTGAGTGCCGGCCGATGCGCGAAATCCGCCGTTGCCCCGACCGCATGGATGCGCCCGAGAAAACGGCCCATCCATTCGAGCGTGTCGGCACGATCGAATTCGGGCATGCGTCCACCCTGTTTAGGGTAGACGGCAAAACGGAAACCGGCGTGCTGGTGGAGCGTGGTTGTTGACGCTTCAGCGTCTTTACAACCACGGCCTACCCCTTGCGGGTGGAGCGTGGTTGTTGACGCTTCAGCGTCTTTACAACCACGGCCTACCTCTTGCGGGTGGAGCGTGGCACCGTTCAAGATCAGCGGCGCGACCACGGGAATTTCACGCTCGGCCAGTTCGGCGGTGAAAGCGTGTTCTTCCAGAATCGCCGCGTCGCGCCAGCGTTCGGGACGGTAGAACTTGACCACCACCGGCTGCGCGTCCTCGACGCCCATCTGGTAGACGCGATTCTCGTAGCTGTTCAACGCCAGCAGGCGGCCGTCGGCGCGCAGACCGGTACGGTCGAGCGCGTCAAGAGCACAGTCCGGGGTCAGGGCGGAATAGGGGTGGGGCGTATCCATCATGAGCGGGAAACAAGGCAGCCTGATCGGAGGTGAGATAAATACAGAGGAATCGGTGCGATAAATGGGATTTCGCGGGACGTGGTGAAACGTGGCGGGATGGGAAAATAAAACAGATTGTCACACAGCGAAACAATGTCAGGGCATCAAATACTCTTCAATTGTGTCCAGGATGTCGCGTGCATCCTGCGCGCTCACGCCTAAAAATTCACGGGCAGGAATATCGCCCCACGGCGCCCGCTTGCCGAGGCTGCCTTTCTTCGCGCCGAACTGCTGCACCGCCGCGTATTTCTGCGGGCTGCCCACCAGCAGGGTGCGCCCGCCGTCCGTCACCCGGTAGTTGATCGTGCTGGCGAGCGTGCCGCGGCCCACCAGGGGCTTCTTGCCCATCGCCACGCCCACGCCTTTCTTAGCGGTCAGCTTGCCGTCGCGCTTGTCGAACACCCCGGCGGGGCGGTCCTTGCTGCCCAGATACCGCAGGATCGTGGTCTGGGTGTTGGGTGCCCAGCGCGCGCCGTCCGGACCGGTTCCGGTGGCGAAGCGGCGGCGGGTGGACGCCAGCATGTCCTCGCCGATCTCCTTCAGCGCGGGAGAAAGGTCGCCCGCGCGCTGCGCCAGTTTGCCCAGCACGTCGAGCACTTCGCGGTTGTCTACATCGATTTGAATCAGCGCCATTCAAGTTTTCCTGTTCTATAATTCTTAGTGTGGTAAGCGAGCATCGGCTCCTGGGTTACCCAGTTCGTTTCGGACGTTAGAAGGTCGGCGGCGCTTACCGCTTCACCCACATCGATATCAATACCAGCGCCCGGTTACGTTTTCCAGGACGCACTTCCCAGATCGAGACCTTGCGCTCACCGCCTGTTTCATAGGTGACTTTGATTCGCTCCTTTTCGTTACCGTACCGGTCAATGAACGGCGCGGCAGGCTCGATCCGTCCGTCCATCAGCCATTTACCCGCATCCGCATAGCAGCCATGCCAAAGGCCACTGCCCAGAAAACATCAGGAGGCAGATAATGCCTCAATCGCCGCCTGATATCGTATCCGCATGAAAACGAGCGACCCTTTCAGCATGGAGATCTCCCGCCATATCTGGGAAACCCGCTACCGTGCCGCGGACGAACCCGATATCCGCGCCAGCTGGCGGCGTGTGGCGCAGGCGATCGCGCAGGCCGAAACAGACGGGCGCGAACAATGGGCCGGGCGTTTTGCCACGCTGCTGGATGATTTCCGCTTCCTGCCCGGCGGCCGCATTCTCGCCGGCGCCGGCACCGACCGCCGGGTGACGCTGTTCAACTGCTTCGTCATGGGCGAGATCAGCGACGACCTCGAGCACATCTTCGAAGCGCTGAAGGAAGGCGCACTCACCATGCAGCACGGCGGCGGCGTGGGCTACGATTTCTCCACCCTGCGTCCGGCCGGCACGGTGGCGGCCGCCACCGGCAGCATCGCCTCCGGTCCGGTGTCGTTCATGCACATCTGGGATGCGATGTGCGCCACCCTGCTGTCGACCGGTGCGCGCCGCGGCGCGATGATGGCGACGCTGCGTGGCGACCACCCGGACATCGAAACCTTCGTTGAGGCCAAGCGCAATCCCGCCGTGCTGCGGCATTTCAACCTGTCGGTGCTGGTGAGCGACGCCTTCATGGCCGCGGTGGCGGACAATGCCGACTGGCCGCTGGTCTTCCCTCTGCGCGCCGGCGAGACGGCCGGCGGCCCGCTCGTCGAACGGCGCTGGAGCGGCAGCGCGGCGCCGCTGCCGTGCCGGATAGCGCGCGTGGTGAAGGCGCGCGACCTGTGGCAGCGCATCCTGCGCGCGGCGTACGACACCGCCGAGCCGGGCGTGCTGTTCATCGACCCGATCAACCGTGAGAACACCCTGCACGACCGCGAGATCCTCTCGGCCACCAATCCGTGCGGCGAGATCCCGCTGCCGCCCTACGGCGCCTGCGACCTCGGTTCGCTCAACCTGACCGCTTTCGTGGTGTCGCCGTTTGGCGCCGACGCCCGCCTCGATTTCGCCGCCCTGGCCGATGCGGCAACCCTCGCCGTACGCTTTCTCGACAACGTGATCGACGTCTCGCGCTACCCGCTGCCTGCGCAGGCCCGCGAAGCCCGTGTGAAACGACGCATCGGTCTCGGCATCACCGGGCTGGCGGATGCGCTGGTGCTGCTGGGCCTGCGCTACGACAGCGACGCTGCGCGGCAGCTGGCCGCGCAGGCCATGCAGACGGTGCGCGACGCTGCGTATCGCGCATCGATCGGACTCGCGCGCGAAAAAGGCACGTTTCCCGCCTTCGACCGCGATGCCTTTCTGGCGAGCGGCTTCGCCCTGCGCCTGCCGCCCGACATCCGCGGCGCCATCGCCGCACACGGCATCCGCAACAGTCATGTTTTGGCGATCGCGCCGGCCGGCACCATCAGCCTGCTCGCCAACAATCTGTCCAGCGGCATCGAGCCGGTTTTCTCGGCCGAAGCGGAACGCCGCGTGCTCGAGGCGGACGGCCGCTATCGCACCCATCGCGTGGTCGATTACGCGGTGCATCGATGGCAGCAGCAGGGCCGTGCCGGTCTGCCGCCGACGCTGATCGAGGCGCAACAGATCGACCCGCTCGCCCATCTGCAGATGCAGGCGGCGTTGCAGCCCCTGGTCGATAACGCCATTTCGAAAACCATCAACGTCGCCGCCGACATCCCGTTCGAACGCTTCAAGGATCTCTACCATCAAGCCCATGCGCTCGGCCTCAAGGGCTGCACCGTGTTCCGCCCCAACCCGATCACCGGCGCCATTCTCAGCGAGCCGGATGGCGAGCGGGTGCGCTGCTGCGGCATCGAACGCGAGGCGGACTGAGGTGCGTAAACCATCCGCCCCGCGCATCGGCCTGGCACTGGGCAGCGGCTCGGCACGCGGCTGGGCACATATCGGCGTCATTCGTGCGCTGGCCGACGCCGGCGTCGAACCCGACATCGTCTGCGGCACTTCGATCGGCGCATTGGTCGGTGCCGCCTGCGTAGCCGGCAACCTCGACCAGTTGGAGCAGTGGGTGCGCAGCCTGCGCGTACAGACCGTGGTGAGCTTTCTCGATTTTTCGCTCGGCAGCGGGTTGATCAAGGGCGACAAGCTGATCGAATTCTTCCGCCGCCACTTCGTCGATCGCGACATCGGCGAACTGGCGCGCCCGTTCGGCGCCGTCGCCACCGACCTGCAGCGCGGCCGCGAAGTGTGGCTGCGCGAGGGCGGGGTGTCGGACGCGGTGCGCGCCTCGATCGCCTTGCCGGGGCTGTTCACACCCGTGCTGCACGACGGCCGCTGGCTGGTCGATGGCGGCCTGGTCAACCCTGTGCCGGTGTCGCTGTGTCGGGCGATGGGGGCCGATCTCGTGATTGCGGTCGATCTGAATGCCGACCTGCTGGGGCGTCACCTCAAGCCCGGGCCGGCCCGGGACGGCCCACGCCCGCATGCCCCGCCAGAAGCGGATGCGCGGGCCGACGGCACGATGGCACGCCTCCAGCACAGCATGTCGCAACGCCTCCTCAACCACGACAGCGGCGCCAGGCCGCCGGCCATGCTCGACGTGCTGGCGAGCAGCATCAACATCATGCAGGTGCTGATCACGCGCAGCCGGCTGGCCGGCGAACCGGCGGACATGATGGTGACGCCACTGCTCGCGGATCTGGGCTTGATGGATTTTCACAGGGGCGATGTTGCGATCGACGCGGGACGGCGCGCGGTCGAAGTGGCCATGCCGCAGTTACAGCGCCATCTGCAAGGTTGAACCGCCGTTAACCGCTGCTGGATGAGCGAACGGACGCGCACAACGCGAGCTTGTGCGTACGGTCCAGACGCTTGATTGCCGCTTCGCGCCGTGCCGCTTCGGCCCGGCTGGCGGCGGCTTCAACGTAGACCAGTTGCACCGGCCGCCGGCTGCGGGTGTAGCGGGCGCCCGTACCGCTCCCGCCGTTGTGTTCGACGACGCGGCGCGCCACGTCGGTCGTGATGCCGGTATAGAGCGAGCCGTCGGCGCAGCGCAGCATGTAGACCCACCATGCCGCATCCGGAGCGATCGGCATGCTCAGGTCATACGTCGGAGGAGAGCGGCTGCGCCCATAGCAGCGCATCCATGTGCACGCCGTTGATGTCGGCCACATCGCGCCCGATCTGTTTGGCCAGGGCTTCGATGCTGTTCTGATCGTCCTGCTCGCAAGCGATGGCCAGCGCCAGGTAGGGGGCATAGGGACCGCGCTGCGAGACGATGGCCTCGGTGATCTCGGCCGGCAGGCTGATCTGCTTCAGCACCTGCTCCATCGGCATGCGCATCACCACGTCCAGCAAGGAAAACAATCCGGCGACAAAAATCTCGTCGCGTGCCTTGGCAAACAGGGCGCGGCCAGCCAGTTGTTCCGCCACCCGGCCGCGCACCAGCGCATTTTCCAGTACGGCCTGGTCGAGTTCCTGGGTCTGGCCGCCGGTGAACAGGATCAGCGTCAGCCAGCGATACAGCTTGTCCTGGCCCATCACCATCAAGGCCTGCTCGATACCGCCGACCTTGTTCATCAGCCCCATGCCGGGGGAATTGACGTAGCGCAGCAGTCGCACCGACAGCGCCGGATCGTGCCGGAACTGGGCCGCCAGTTCGGGCTGTTCGGCCCCGGTACGCACCCGGTTCATCAGGTCCAGCACCTTGGCGCGTGACGGCCCCATGACCGGGTTCCCCAGATTTTCCCGCCGGGTGATGAATGGCCCCATGAACAGCGCGAACTGGAGCTTGTGGCACATGTGAAATGTTTCCAGCGTCTGCACGTCGGTCGCGACAAAGCGCTTGCCGGCGGCCAGTTTCGACACGGCGGCAATCTGGGCGGTGATGGTGGGAATATCCTCGCTGCTGACATCCATCACCACATAATCCACATGCGGCAGAAGCCCGTGGTGTTCGGGACGGATGACCGCGTTCGCCTGCGCCGCAAAGCTGAATCCGCGCGCTCTCAACTCGCCCAGCCGGGCCGCCAGAGCATCGTCTGCCGGCGCCCGGGTATCGATATTCAGCTGCCAGACCGTGCCGGCGGCAGGCCATTGCTCGATGAGCGGATGATTCAGGGTCGACGGCGCAATCGGCACGAATGCCAGCCGCTGGCCGAGGAGACGCGCAATATCCATGCGCTGCAGGTTGCCCAGCAAGGTTTCGTCGTAGAGACGCTGCACATCGGTCAGGCCGGGATCGACGTGTTCGTCGCTTGCCCGGCGCAGCATGAAGGTATAGCCCGCCACGCGCTGATCACGGCCCAGCATGGCCTCGCGGCGCATGACCGACGGCGCCTTGCCCGCCGGCTTGACGACCTGCGGGGGCTCGACGCGTGGCGGCGGTGGCGCAGCTGTATTTTCCCGATTTCCCGACCACATTCCGACAAGACGATTCAACACGCTGCATACCCCCGCGACAGACTTGGACACATCACGTGAATAATCGGCAACGATGCCCCGGACTGAAGTCTTGCTGTACAAATATTCTGTCGTGGCCTTTCTGGCCGAGCCAGTTGAGCGGGCTGTAGACATCGGGCATGGCGGCGGCGTGGCGTGTCGCGCCCGGGCGGTGGTGGAAGGGGCTGAATGCATTGCCGTACGGGAGCGTGATGCGTCGGCACCGTGCCCGCGATGTTGCCGCTCGGCTCGTAGCGTAGGTGGCGTAAGGGCCATCCGGACTGGCCCCTTTGGCGCCCTTGCCGGAGGGATTCCTACAGGTCGCGCTTGACCGACACGATGCCGCGCAGCATGCCCGGCGCGTAGCCGGTCGCCTTGTCGAGCGGATAGTCTGCCGCCAGACGCGCCTTCACCCCGTCGGCCATCTTCGCCGGATCGCCATGGCAGGTCAGGCAGGCCGGCTGGACGGGAAGCGCCTTCGCGTAGCGGAACTGCTTGCCCGTCGGCGTGCTGACGACCTGCCAGGTATCCAGTGTCTCGGGCTTCTCGGCCGCCGCCAAGCGCTTCTCGAGGCCGGCCTGCGCCTGCGCTTCCCAGGCATCGGGCACACCGGCGGGGTTGCGGTTCTTCGGGCTGACGCGCGTGACCACGAAGCCGGACTGTCGGGAGACCTCGGCCGCGATCTGCGGCGCACGTTGCTTGCAGACGCCGATCGCGCCGTCCGGGCCTTTTTCGGCAAGCGCGGCTTTCAGTTCGCCGCCCAGTTGCTGGATCAGGGTGCCCGCCGCCTTGCGGGCGTCGGTCGCCATGGCGGCCTGCTGTTCGGCGCTCGGGCCGCTCGCACAGCCGGCCAGCAGGGCCAGGGCGGACAAGGACAGGACGGTCGCTTTCATCGTAGATCCTTCAAAGAGATGCGAATATCCGCATTATGCCACCAACGCGGGGGGGGCACGCCGAACTTTGAGCGAAGCACAGGCATCGACCGATCGCCGCGCCTTGCCTCGCCTTGCCTTGAATCGCGCGTCATGTAAAGTGCATGACATGCGGATCGAATGTTACGCCCAGCGCCTGCTCAACCCATTTCGTGGCGTGATGCATACGGTCCGCTACCTGTCGGCCGAAGCCGTGACGACCGACGGCATCGAATGGGATATCTATGTCGCCAACGATGCCCTGCTCGACGGCCTGGGGCGCGCCGGACGGCGGGCGCAGATTTCCGACATCCGCTATGGCCACTGGTCGGCGGAAACGGGGCTGAAGCGCGGGCCGCTGTACCCGTCGGACGACTTCAGGCGGCTGGAAGACATGGGCGCGGTGGTCTATGAACATCTGCTCGAGGTGCATCGCGCGGTGCCGTTCGCCTTTCGCGACCAGTTCGAACTCTGGCTGCTCGATCGGGATGAGCAGCCGCTCGCGCTGCTGCACAGCGTGCGCACCCATGTCGAAACCGACACCAGGCCGCCGCTCGACTGGCGCGCCGGACTGGCCGCGCAGGAGCATTTCGGGAGTGCGGCGGTGGCCGATCTCGACGAGCCCGCCGGCGTGTACCTGACGCGCCATGTGAACAGTCTCGCCAGCGGTACGGCGCAATGGTTCCGCCGCTCGGATGATGGCGCCGGGCTGGGGCTGCATACGCTGCGGGGCGGCGAACATTTGCATGGACGCGTGCTGGAGGCCGACGCCTTTCCGCAGCTGTTCATCTCCACGACCGGCATGGACGAGGCGCACATCCGGCTGGTGCATGATTACCATGCGTGGCAGGCGCCGTGGATGCTGCTGCTGCCGCATCTCGACATCGCCGCCCGCAGCCGGCTTGAGTTCGCCGCATTCCGGCAGGCCGAACTGATCGAGAAGCACTGCCGGCTTTATCCCGTCGTACTCGATCGGCATGCGTTGCAGGCGGCGCGTGTCGAGGCGGCGTTGATGCGCAATCAGCCGCACAGAAAAACCGGTCACGAAACGATGCCGGCGGATGACGTCGCGCTTGGCGTCAGCGCCGACGAATAGCCCAGCCGGGCGAAGCCAGGCGCCGCTGCCCGGACTAAGCCAGGCGCCGCTGCCCGGGCTATTGCGCCGGAGCGAGTACCTGGCCGATTTTCGGGCTATCGATATATTTCTCCAGTTCCGCGAGTCCATGGGCCACATTCGGATCAGCGAACAATTCGCGGGCGGCGACCTGGCCGAGGATCTGGAAGCCGGACTGCAGCGCGATGGCGCCTTCGTATTTCACGGCCTGCTGCGCCTGCGTACGGCACGATCCGATGAGCAGCTTCTCGAATAATTCCGCGGTGGACCGGGTCGACCGGGTGCGCTCTGCATCGGTGACCGACGCGATCGATTTGACCGCGGGATGCAGGGCCATGGTGGCGAACATCCACTTGACCAGCGCATTCTTGTCGGCCGCCGTCGTCGATTCGACCAGGCAGCGGGCCAGATCATCCGCATAGAGGCCCGCCTGCGCGGCGCCGGCATGCATTGCCAGTGCCAGCACGAGGGCCTGCCCGGCTTGCTTCACAGGGTTGGGCCGCCCCGACGCGATCCTCCTCACATCCGCACCGGTTCAAACGTTGCGTCGAGATTCTGGTCGTCGCAATAATCGAGAAAATCGCCGCGCAGGGTGGCGATGTGGGCCTCCGCCGGGATGCCCAGCGTCATGTGGACTGCGAACATCGGCGCACCGGTGTGCGGAGCCGGGTAGGTTTCGGTGTCGAGCGCTTCGATGTTGATGTGCAGCCGCGCGAAGAAGTTGGCCAGGCTGTTGACGATGCCGGGCTGGTCGAGCGCGGCGACTTCCACGGTATAGGGAATCAGCGGTTTGCCGGCGTGCGCCGGGCGAGTGCGCTGCTGGGTGAGCGACAGGCCGAGTTCCTCGGAGACAGCGGGAAGCCGCGCTTCGAGTTTGGCCAGGGCATCCCAGTTTCCCGATACGCGCATCAGCAGCGCAAAACGTCCGCCGAGCGCGGCCATGCGCGATTCCTCGATGTTGCAGCCGCTATCCGAGATGCGGCGGGTGAACCCTTCCACCAGGCCGATTTTGTCTTCGCCGCTGGCAGTGATGACGAGTGATTCGGTGTCGTTGGACATGCTTAAATTAACTCCCGGTCAGACAGTTCTTTTTTGATGTAGGCGTAAAAGATCGGCGCGGCGATGAGCCCCCGTACGCCGAACGCGGCTTCCATGACCAGCATGGCAATCAGCAGCTCCCATGCGCGCGCCTGGATCTGCCCGCCGATGATACGGGCATTCACGAAATATTCGAGTTTGTGGATGAAGATCAGGAAGATCAGTGAGGCGGCCGCCACATGCAAGGAATGGGAGAGCGAAATGATGATGATGATCGTGTTGGAAATGAGGTTGCCCAGCACCGGGAGCAGACCGACCACGAAAGTCACGATGATCATGGTCTTGGTAAAAGGCAGATGCAGGCCGAAGGCGGGCAGCACCAGCATCAGGTAAATTCCGGTCAGCAGCGCATTCAATGCCGAGATGCGGACCTGCGCGAAGACCACGCGGCGGAAGGCTTCACTCAGGCGCGACACGCGTTCGTGCATCGCCTGAGCCAGCGGCGCCAGTGCCTGCGCCGGGCGCGCCTCGCGCAGGGCGATAAAGCTGCCGATGATGAGGCCGATGATGGAATGCAGCAGGACGCGCCCAGCGTCGCCGCCGAATTGGCGGATCTCCAGCGCATGCGTGCGCAGCCATTCGACCAGCCCCGCCCGAACGACCGATCCGTCTCCCTGCGGCAGCCAGGCGGCCGCCCACATCGGCAGCAGGTGGCGGGAGTTCTCGATGATCTCGGCCATTTTGGTCAACAGCCCGGCGAGCCCGCCTTCGGTCCGCAAATACAGAATCGCGCCGGTGGTGAGCCCTGCCAGCGCGCCGAGCACCACCAGGGTAACCAGGGACACCACCAGCACCTTGGCCCAGGCGTGGTCGAGACGGCCGATGACCATATGCGGCGCCAGCAGGTGCACCAATTGCGCCATCAGCAAACCGGACAGCAATGCGGGGAGCAGGTGAAACACCAGAGTGAACAACAATCCGATCGCCATCAGCACCCAGGCGGCGATCTGATAACGGGTGGCGGAGAAAGGGGCGGGGGCGGCGGTCATGGCCGCACAGTGCCCATAAAAACGCCGCGCGGCAAGTCGCCGCAGCGGGCGCGAGGCCGGGCGGCGACGGGCGCTACATTCTGCGCGGCTCCGGGGCCGGCACCGCGTATTGGCCATGCCCGCATCCGGCATTCCCCATGAAAAAGCCCGACACCGAGGTCGGGCTTGAGCGCCGGCATGCGGCAGCCGGGGCATCCCTGAATGACCCGGATCAGGCCCGTTTGCGCCGCATCATGCCCATTCCGAGCAGCCCCAGGCCCAGCAGCCCCAGCGTGGCAGGTTCCGGCACCCCGTTGCTCCGCGGTTGCAGGGACAGGGTCAGCGTGTAGGCGCCCGGATCGATCGAGATCAGGTTTTCGATGCGTGACACGGTACCGAATCCGGCCGGCGGCAGGCCATCCATGAACCAGGCCTGGTTGCTGGCACTGATCGCGTACATGGCGTAATCGCCGATGCCGATGTAATAGGTCCCGGCACCGATGACATAGGTCAGCATCGAATCGAGGCTATTAGAATCGTCGTTACCGGCCAGCGCCTGGAAGCCGGCATCGAAGAGGGCGATGTTGGTGTCGATCTGGCCGGTGGCGTTGATCGTCAGCAGGCCGCCAGTCGCGAAAACGAGTCGGTACACATCTCCCGTGTCGCCCTGGTCGATCGTGCCCTGGATCTGCATATCGGTTGCCAGTTGGGCGGATGCCAGATCATTCGAGGCATCCCCGGATTCGATGTACGCCGCATGGGCCGTGGTCATGCCCGCCGCCAGCAGGAACGCCAGGCTCAGTGTGTTCAGCTTGGTTTTCATTTTCTCCTCATTTCCGCTTGTTGTCGTGTGCGCTGGCAGGCGATTTCCTGTTCATGGCGTCTGCCCGTCCCAGCCTGTCGGTGGGTGAGCACGGAGCATGCCAGCCCACACTCGTGCGGAGAAATCAATTATTGAATACAACGACTTACATGCATCATGGATGCCTGCACCCCGCCTGAGGGAGTGCATAGCGGGGCGATTTGTAAAATCCCCCGACAGCGCGGGCACGGCGCTACACCCGCTCCGCCGCTTCATTTCAGGCGATGGCCTGGTAACCCAGCGCGGCGCCGATCCGCCGTGCCGCGTCCTGCAATGCCTCGGCCCAGCCCGGCTTGTGGCGGTCGGCGGGCGCCGAGATCGACAGACCGGCGACCAGCTTGCCTTCGGCGTCGCGTACCGGCGCGCCGATGCACGCCACCCCCAGTTCGGCCTCCTCGCGGTCACGCGCCAGTTGTTCGCGGCGAATAACGCCCAGTTCTTCCGTCAGGCGTTCCAGTGTGGTCAGGGTATTGCAGGTATAGGCGGGCAGCCCGGTACGCTCGGCATAGCCCAGCACGCCGCTGGCGCTGTCCTCGGCGAGAAAGATCTTGCCGACGGCGGTGACGTGCAGCGGGGCGTGCGCGCCCACCACCTGCACCACCTGGATCATCGCGCGACCGCCCGACACCCGCTCGACGTAGACCGCCTCGTCGCCGCGCCGCACGATCAGGTTGACCGTCTCGCCGGTCAGTTCCGCCAATTGCTGCATGCACGGCATCGCCACCTGGCGGATATTGAGCCGTGCACGTAAGCGATTGCCCACTTCCAGCCAGCGCACGCCCAGATCGTATTCGCCGGCACCCGTCTTTTCTACAAGGCCATGCGCCATCAGCGCGCCCAGGATGCGGTGCGCGCTGGCCGTATGCAGGCCGCTCTGCTCGGCCAGACGGGTCAGGCTGACCGGACCCGGTGCGCGGGACAGGAGACCGACCAGCGCCATGGCGCGATCGATGACCTGAATAGAGGAGACGCTGTTTTTCATAAGGTGAAAATTTATCACGCAATGTGAAATTGCGAGCAGTTTACTGCTTCAATACGCCCATCGTTTCACATTATGTGAAACATTTTCACACTGTGAAAGGATTAACCATGAGCGCCCAGATGCAGTCCACTCCCGAGACCGTGCCCGCCTTCTGCGAGGGCATCCAGTATTTCGCCGCCAGCTTCCCCGAAATCGACCGCTTGGGCGCCGCGCCGCTGTTGGGCCCCGGTCAGCCGGCGCTGCCCGACGCCACCAGCGAAGCCGCCGTCTACCAGACCCTGCTCGCCGCCGACGCGCTGCGTTATCTCACGCTGCAGGTCACCGGCAGCAAGTCGTCGGGCCACCCGGGCGGCTTCGCCTCCAGCGCCGACGCCGTCGCCGCGCTGCATCTCTTGGGCCACCGCAATATGGTGACCGAGGTCGGCCACCACGCGCCGGGTTTCTATTCGGCAATGTTCCTCGACACCTCGCTGGAAGCCATGGGCATCCATAGCGTGGCCGAGATGCGCGCGCGCTTCCGCGAGCGTCATGGCCTGCTGGGCCACCTATCCGGCGCGATCCCCGGCCTGCTGGCCCCCGCAGGCCCCTTGGGACAGGGCCAGCACTTCGCCATGGCCGGCGCCTACCTGCACCGCGACAAACTGTTCCCGGTGACCATCGGCGACGGGGGCTTGGGCGAGCCCTACATCATGAGCGCGTTCCAGCACTTCGCCACGGCGTATCCGGACGTCACCAACTATCTGCCGGTGCTGGTGTGGAACGGCTATTCGCAGGAACACCACAGCATGGTGTCGCTGTGGGACAACGCGCGCATGACCGCCTACTGGCGCGCGCACGGCTTCGACGAGGTGCATCTGGTCGACGCGCGCGACTTTGCCGACACGCCCGACGCCCCGGGCTACCCTGATCAGGGGCCGACGACGTCGGCCTACGCCGACTCCACGACCTTCGGCTTCGCCGCGCGCATGGCCTTCACCGGCGCCATCCTCGAGGCCGCCGACGCCGCCGCGAAAAGTGCATTGGGCGGCCGCCGCGCCTGCCTCATCGTCAAGCAGTTGAAGGGCGCTGGCGTGCACGCCAGCGGCGCCAAGTCGCACAACCTCTACGCGCACCACACGCTCGATTCCGACGACGTGAAGGATGGATTGCAGCGCCGCGCGCTGCCGATCCAGGCGTGGAAGGTGACGCGCGAGAACTTCCGCCACGCCGGCGGCGGCCCCGCCGCCAAGACCGCAGTGACCGAAAGCGTGCGCGCATTGCCCAGCCTCGACGGCCTGCCGTTGAATGAATTCGCCGTCGGCGAGAACCACGTGCCGACCACCGCCTTCGGCCACGTCGTCGCCGAAGTCGGCCGCCGCGACCCGCTATTCGTCGTCACCAACGCCGACGGCAACGAAGCGTCGGGCATGGCCAACATCAACAAGGCGCTGACGATCCGCCATCCGACCGCCGACGATCTCTACTTTCAGGGCCCGTCGGGCCAGGTCTACGAGCCGCTCAACGAGGACGCCTGCGCCGGCCTTGCCGTCGGCGTGTCGCTGTTCGGCGGGCGTAGCCTGTGGTGCAGCTACGAGTCGTTCGCGATCAACGGCCTGCCGATCTGGCAGACGGTGACGCAGGCGATGGCCGAACTGCGCCGCCCGACCCCGGCGACGGTGTGCCTGTTCACCGCCGGCGCGCTCGAGCAGGGCCGCAACGGCTGGACCCATCAGCGCCCCGAAATCGAAAGCTACTTCGCCGCGATGATGCGGAATGGCAACGTCTACCCGCTGTTCCCGGTCGACGCCAACATGATCCAGGCGAGCTACGACTGGGCCTTGAAGCAACGCAACAAGGGCATCGTCATCACCGCGTCGAAGTCGCCGCTGCCGATCCATGCGACGATGGAACAAAGTTTCCAGGCGATCGACGACGGCGCGACGCTGCTGCAGGAAACGACAGGCTCGCACACCGTCGTCTTCGCGGTGACCGGCGACATGGTGCTGGGCCCGGTGTTCGCCGCCGCCGGGAAACTGGCGGAGGCCGGCATCGGTTCGCGTATCGTCGCCGTGGTCAACCCGCGCCGCCTGTACCGCCCGGGCGACGTGCTGTGGGACAGCGTGTCGGAACCCGACGGCCGTTTCATGGACGACGCCACGTTCAAGACGATGTTCGACGGCGACGTGCTGATCGCGGTCAGCGGCGGGCCTGCCGGTCCGCTCGAACCGGTGCTGCTGCGCAGCCAGGCGCGCGAGCGCGACGTGTTCTGCTGGAAGCGCGGCGAGACCACCGCCAGCCCGCAGCAGCTGTTCGACTTCAACGGCATGAACGCGCAGGCGATGGCCGAGCGCGCGCTGGCGATGCTGGAGCGCGTTGCGGCTTGAAAACAAAGGTTTCCCCATGAACCCGAAAATCATCGTTCTCGACGACGACCCGACCGGTTCGCAGACGGTGCACGCCTGCCTGCTGCTGACGCGCTGGGACGTCGCCACGCTGAAGACGGCGCTGGCCGACGCGGCCCCGCTGTTCTTCGTGCTGACCAACACGCGTGGGATGGATGCCACGCGCGCCGCCGCGGTCACGCGCGAGGTGTGCGACAACCTCAAGGCCGCGCTCGCCGATTACGCCGGGACGGTGCTGTTCGTGTCGCGCTCGGATTCGACCCTGCGCGGCCACTACCCGGTGGAAACCGACGTGATGAACGACGTCCTCGGACCGTTCGACGCGACGCTGCTCACGCCCGCGTTTTTCGAGGGCGGACGCGTGACGCGCGACGGCACGCATTATCTGATCGTCGACGGCACGCCGGTACCGACCCACGAGACCGAATTCGCGCGCGACGCGGTGTTCGGCTACACGACGGCGTTCCTGCCCGATTACGTCGCGGAGAAGACCGGCGGCCGCGTGGCGTCCAAAGATGTGGCGCGGCTGACGCTTGCCGACCTGCGTGCAGGCAAGGCGGACGCCTGGCTCGCTTCGCTCGCGCACAACGCCGTCGGCGCGGTCGACGGCGACACGCCGGACGACTACCGCGTCTTCGCCGACGCCGTGCTGAACGCGGCAGCCGGAGGCAAACGGCTCTTGTTCCGCAGTGCGGCTTCGCTCCTGACCGCACTCGCCCGGCTGCCGCCGCAGCCGGTCGCCGCCGAAGCCTTCGCCACGCTGGTGCGCGGCGGCCGGCCCGGCGCCATCATCGTCGGTTCGCACGTCGCCAGGACCACCGCGCAGCTGACCGCGCTGTTGAAGGAACGCGGCGTGATCGGCCTGCCGCTCGACGTCACCCGCCTGCCGGCGGAACGCGTGGCCGTGGTCGATCAACTCTCTGCAAGCATTGCCCACGCCCACGCGCAGGGTCTCACTCCGGTGGTGTTCACCAGCCGCGCCGAATTGCAGTTCGCCAGCGCGGCCGAGCGCCTGGCCTTCGGCGAAGTGGTTTCCGTAACGCTGATGGACGTGGTGAAGCGGTTGCCGGCAACGCTCGGCTTCCTCATCAGCAAGGGTGGCATCACCTCCAACGACGTGTTGTCGACCGGGCTCGAACTGACCGCGTCGCGCGTGCTGGGGCAGATCCTGCCCGGCGTCACCGTGGTGCAGACGCCGCCCGGCCACCGCTTGCCGCAATTGCCCGTCGTCATCTTTCCCGGCAACGTCGGCGGCGACGGCGCGCTGGCCGAAGCCTACCGGCGGCTCGCACCCTCGCACGCGTCGGCAAGCCCGGCTACACTCGTAGCCTGAACGTACACGCCGTCTTTCATGCTCAGTCCCGCCTTCCTGTCCCAGCTACGCAAACTGTTGCCCGACCATTGCGTGCTCTACGCGCGCGAGGATCTCGTGCCGTTCGAGAGCGACGGCCTGTCGGCGTATCGCAACACGCCCGACGTGGTGGTGCTGCCGGAAGACGAAGCGCAGGTGGCGGCGGTCCTGCGGCTGTGTCATGAAAACCGGATCGCGGTGGTGGCGCGCGGCGCCGGCACCGGGCTGGCCGCCGGCGCCCTGCCGGTCGACGGCGCGGTGCTGCTGGTGCTGGCCAAGCTCAACCGCATCAAGGTGATCGACCCGCTCGCCAGAACAGCGGTGGTCGAGCCGGGCGTACGCAATCTCGCGATTTCCGAAGCCGTCGCACCGCACCATCTTTATTACGCGCCCGACCCGTCGTCGCAGATCGCCTGCTCGATCGGCGGCAACGTGGCGGAAAACTCCGGCGGCGTGCACTGCCTGAAGTACGGCCTCACGGTGCACAACATCATGAAGCTGCGCGCCTGGACCATCGACGGCCAGTTGCTGGAAATCGGCAGCGATGCGCTCGATACCCCCGGCTATGACCTCCTGGCGCTCATGACCGGCTCGGAAGGCATGCTGGCGGTGATCACCGAAGTCACGGTCAAGCTGTTGCCGCGCCCCGAGCGCGCGCAGGTGGTGCTGGCGGCGTTCGACGACGTGGCGCAGGCCGGCGCGGCGGTCGGCAACATCATCGCCGCCGGGGTGGTCCCGGCGGGCCTCGAAATGATGGACCGCCTCGCCATCGAGGCCGCCGAGGCCTTCGTCCACGCCGGCTATCCGATGACCGAGGCGCTGCTGCTGTGCGAGGTCGACGGCGTCAACGAGGAAGTGTCGGACGACATCCTCACCGTGCACGACGTGCTTGCGGCCTCCGGCGCGACCGAGATTCACACCGCCGAGAGCGAGGAGCAGCGGCTGAAATTCTGGGCCGGACGCAAGGCGGCGTTCCCCGCGGTGGGCCGGCTGGCACCCGACTACTACTGCATGGACGGCACCATCCCGCGCGCCCGGTTGCCGCACGTGCTGAAACGCATCGGCGAGATGAGCGCGGAATACGGTCTCCCGGTGGCCAACGTGTTTCATGCGGGCGACGGCAACCTGCATCCGCTGATCCTGTTCGACGCCAACCTGCCGGGCGAACTCGCCAAGGCCGAGGCCTTCGGCGGTAAAATTCTCGAACTGTGCGTCGAGGCCGGCGGCACCATCACCGGCGAGCACGGCGTCGGCCTGGAGAAGATCAGGCAGATGTGCGCGCAGTTCGCACCCCCGGAACTCGCGCGCTTCCACGACGTGAAGGCCGCGTTCGATCCCGATACCCTGCTCAACCCCGGCAAAGCCGTTCCGGAGCTGCACCGCTGCGCCGAGTGGGGCGCGATGCACGTCCACGGCGGGCAGCTGGCGCATCCGGAACTGCCGAGGTTCTGATGTTGACCGAATTCGTCGACCGTATTCGCTCGGCCCATGCGGCGAATACGCCGCTCGTCATCCAGGGCGGCGGCAGCAAGGACTTCTATGGCAACGCCCATGAAGGCGAAGTGCTCAACACCCGTGCGCTTACCGGCGTCGTCGACTACCAGCCGAAGGAGCTGGTGCTGACCGCGCAGGCCGGCACCCCGCTCGCCGAGATCGAGGCGCTGCTCGCCGAACACGAGCAGATGCTGGCGTTCGAGCCGCCGCACTTTGGCGGCAACCCTCTCCCCAACCCTCTCCCCAACCCTCTCCCGCAAGCGGGCGAGGGGGCAAACGATGCGCTGCGCGCGCCCAAATCGAGTAACGCCACGCTCGGTGGCTGCATCGCCGCCGGCCTCTCGGGTCCGCGCCGGCCCTACGCCGGCGCGGCGCGCGACTTCGTGCTCGGGGTGCGCATGATCGACGGCACCGGCCAGCCGCTGCGCTTCGGCGGCCAGGTGATCAAGAACGTCGCCGGCTACGACGTGTCGCGCCTGATGGTCGGTGCGCTCGGCACGCTCGGCCTCATCACCGAAGTCTCGCTCAAGGTATTGCCGCAACCGGCGCGGGAAACCACCCTGCAATTCGAACTCGACGAAGCCGCCGCGATCGAAAAAATGAACCAGTGGGCCGGGCAGCCGCTGCCGCTGTCGGCGACCAGCTGGCACGCGGGTCTGCTGACCGTGCGGCTGTCTGGCGCGGCCTCCGCGGTGCATGCCGCGCAGGCCCGGCTCGGCGGCGAACCGCTGCACGACGCCAGCGCATTCTGGCAGCGCCTGCGCGACCAGACCACGCCCTTCTTCGACAAGCGCCCGCTGCACCCTGAAGGGCATAAATGGCGGCTGGCGGTGAAGCCCACCACGCCGCCGCTGAAACTCGGCGACGCGCTGTGGATCGAGTGGGGCGGCGCGGTGCGCTGGCTGGCGTCCGACCTGCCCGCCGCGATGCTGCGCGAAACGGCAAAAACGGCGGGTGGACATGCCACCCTGTTTCGCGGCAAAGCACCGGCCGACGGCGCCTTCGCCCCGCTCGCCCCGGCGCTGGCGACGCTGCACCGCGCCCTGAAACAGCGCTTCGATCCGCGCGGCATCCTCAACCGCGGCCGGCTCTACCCCGACTTCTGACATGCAGACCCGGATCGCCGACGTCTACCGCAACACCCCCGAGGGCGAGGTCGCCGAGCGGATTCTTCGCAGCTGCGTACATTGCGGCTTCTGCCTCGCCACCTGCCCCACCTACCAGGTGCTCGGCAACGAGCTCGACTCGCCGCGCGGCCGCATCTACCTGATCAAGCAGGTGCTCGAAGGCGCGACGCCGACGGTGAAGACCCGCTTGCATCTCGACCGCTGCCTCACCTGCCGCAACTGCGAAACCACCTGCCCATCGGGCGTTGAATACGGCAAGCTGCTCGACATCGGGCGCCACATCGTCGAGAAAAAAGTCGGCCGCAGCCCCATCGAAAGCGCGACGCGCAGCGTGCTCAAGACCGGCCTCGGTTCGCCGCTGCTGTTCAAGAGCGCGCTGAAACTTGGCCAGGGCCTGCGCCGGCTGCTACCCGCTTCGCTCCAGGCACGCATCCCCGCCACCGACCCCGCCGGTGACCGGCCAGCGCCGCGCCACCCCCGCCGCATGCTGGTCCTCGAAGGCTGCGTGCAGCCCGGCCTCAAGCCCAACATCAACGCCGCCGCCGCGCGCGTGCTCGACCGGCTGGGTATTTCCCTCATTGCCGCGGACGAGGCCGGCTGCTGCGGCGCGCTGGCGCATCATCTGAACGACCACGACGATGGTCTGAATGCCGCACGCCGCAACATCGACGCCTGGATTCCGCATCTCGACGCCGGGGTGGAAGCCATCGTGATGACCGCCTCCGGCTGCGGGGCGATGGTCAAGGACTACGGCTGGCTGCTGCGGCATGACGCCGCGTATGCGGAAAAGGCCGCTCGCATCTCCGCCGCGACGAAGGACATTTCGGAAATCCTCGTCGCCGAGCGCGACGCACTGAAACCACTCACCGCTCACCGCTCACCCCTCACGCAGAAAATCGCCTACCACCCCCCCTGCACCCTGCAGCATGGGCAGAAGCTCAGCGGCGGCGTCGAAGCCTTGCTGACCGATGCCGGCTTCGAACTCACGCTGGTGGCGGAACCGCACCTGTGCTGCGGCTCGGCCGGCACCTATTCGATCCTGCAACCGGAAATTTCCGGCCAACTGAAGGCGCGCAAGCTGGACAACCTGCAGGCCGGCCAACCGGAACTGATCGCCACCGCCAACATCGGCTGCCTGACCCATCTGCAATCGGGCACCAAGATTCCCGTACGACATTGGGTCGAATTATTGGACAATGCTCTATCGAACAATTAAAAACACTTAGCCAACATGGCGCGCATTTTTGACAATATTGATCAAGACCTACTTACGGCATTACGCGCGACCTTATTTATATCGAAGCGATCTGACTTTTGTGTCGGATATCTCAATCTGCGTGGCTGGCAGTCCATCGACGATCTGATTCAAGGCTGGGATCCCGCCTCCGGCCAGGTGTGTCGTGTCTTGGTTGGCATGCAGCGCCCTCCACACGAAGAAATTCGCGAGCTCTATCGGGCAGCAGGCAATGACGGGCTAATTGATAATGCTGCGGCATTACGGCTAAAAAGCCAGTTCGCCGCCCATCTGCGTGAGCAGATTACAATGGGTATCCCGACCGGGAAGGATGAAGCCGCGCTCCGGCGCCTGGCTTGTCAGCTCCGAGCAGGACAGGTGGTTGTTAAGCTTTTTCTGCCCCACCCGCTGCACGCCAAGCTCTACCTCCTGTTTCGCGATGACGTAAACAATCCCATCACAGGTTTTGTCGGCAGCAGCAACCTTACGCTGCAAGGTTTGGCGCGCCAGGGCGAGTTGAACGTCGATGTGCTCGATCATCACGCCACGCAGCGTTTGTCTCAATGGTTCGATGACCGCTGGGCCGAACGCTGGGCGCTTGATGTCTCAGCCGATCTCGCGGATATCATCGAAAACAGCTGGGCACGCGAAGCTGTCATTCCACCGCACCATATCTACCTCAACCTCGCTTACCACCTGAGCACTGAGGCACGAGCAGGCTTAAGCCAGTTCCGCCTGCCAGGCCGTTTCGAAAACGAGCTGTTCGAGTTCCAGAAGAGCGCCGTGAAAATCGCGGCGCGTCACCTGCATCGCCGCGGTGGCGTCATGATTGGCGACGTGGTGGGCCTGGGCAAAACCATGATGGCCACCGCCCTGGCCCGCATGTTCGAGGACGACCTCGGGTACGAAACGCTCATTATTTGCCCCAAGAACCTTGAACCCATGTGGGAACGCTACCGCACCGAATACGGCTTGCGCGGAATGGTGCTCCCCATATCCCAAGTCACCAGGAAACTTCCCAGCCTCAAACGGTATCGCCTCGTGCTCATCGACGAGAGCCATAACCTGCGCAACCGTGAAGGCCGCCGCTACAAGGCCATTTCCGACTACATCCGCAGTTGCGACGCCAAGGTCATCCTGCTTACCGCCACGCCCTACAACAAGACCAAGGCTGACTTGTCGAGCCAGTTGCGGTTGTTCATCGATGAAAAGGCCAACATTGGCATCCGACCTGAGCGCTACATGCGCAAGCTCGCGATTACAGAGGCCGAGTTCGAGCGCAAAAACCAGTGCAAGGTGAACTCGATTCTCGCCATCGAAAAGAGCGACGAATTCGACGACTGGCGCGAGCTCATCCGCCTGTACATGGTGCGCCGCACACGCAGCTTCATCATTCAGCACTACACCGAAGCGGATAAGCACGGCCGCCGTTACATCTCCGGCAAAGACGGCGAGAAGCGCTATTTCCCCGTGCGCAAACCCCTCTCGCTCAATTTCGCGGTCAACGATGCCGACCCGGCCGACCGTTACGCGCGGCTTTACTCCGCAGAAGTCGTCGATCAGATCAACGGCCTGCACGTACCCCGCTATGGCCTGGGCAATTACGAAGACCCTGCCGCAATCAAGGATGCCTCGCCCGCCGAGCGCAAGCTGATGGAAAACCTCGGCCGCGCCGGCAAGCGACTGATGGGGTTCTGCCGCACCAACCTGTTCAAGCGCCTGGAGTCCAGCGGCTATTCCTTTCTGCAATCGATCGACCGGCATATCCTGCGCAACCAGATATACCTCTATGCCATCGAGAATGGGCTGGACCTGCCGGTGGGCGTGCTCGATGCCGGCCTGCTCGACGTCGAGCGCATGGATGAGGACGCCGAAGGTCTGGAGGGCGATCCCGAGGACCTGCTCGACGGGCTGGTCGAGGCGGTTGCCGAAGAAGAGACCCTTCCTGACGGGATGGCACGTGCCAAAGCGGTCTATCAGCAATATGCGGGCGAATACAAAAAGCGCTTCAAGTGGGTGCGCCCCACGTTGTTCAAGAAAACCCTCGCCGCCGACCTGGCGGCGGATACGCAAGCCTTGCTTGAGATGCTGCGAATCCACGGTGAGTGGGATCCGCAACACGACCAGAAACTGGCAGCGCTGAAACGCCTGCTCACGGACACACACGCCAAGGACAAGGTACTGATCTTCACCCAGTTTGCTGATACCGCACGTTATCTGGCGCGCGAGGTGCACAAGGCTGGCGTCACCCATGTCGAAGTCGCAACCGGTGCCAGCGCCGACCCCTATGCGCTGGCCTGTCGCTTCTCGCCAAGATCGAACAACAAAACAGTCAGCAAGGCCGACGAAGTACGCGTGCTGATCTGTACCGACGTCCTGTCGGAAGGCCAAAACCTGCAGGACGGCAACGTGGTGGTGAACTTCGATCTGCCCTGGGCCATCATCCGTCTCATCCAGCGGGCCGGCCGGGTGGACCGTATCGGCCAGCGCGCCGAGGAAATCCACTGCTATTCCTTCCTCCCCGCGGACGGCGTGGAACGCCTGATCCAGTTGCGCGCCCGCATTCAGCAGCGCCTCCTGGAAAACGCCGAGGTTGTGGGCACGGATGAAGCCTTCTTCGAGGACGAAGAGGCCAATGCCATCCGCAACCTCTATACCGAGCAATCCGATGTCCTGGACGACAACGACGACGAAGTCGATCTGGCCTCATACGCCTGGCAGGTATGGAAGCAGGCCACCCAGGACAACCCTGAACTCGCCCACGCAGTCGAGTCATTGCCGCCCGTCGTTTATTCGGCCAAGGCCTTTAGCCTCGATCCAGCCCGTCTCCCCCTGCTGGGAGAAGATGCTGCCCAGGGCGGCGTGCTGGTCTACGTCAAATCGCCCGAAGGCAAAGACCACCTGGCCTGGGTCGGCCCCAACGGTAAAACCGTCACCGAATCGCAGTTCACGATCTTGCGTGCGGCCGAATGCGAAGCTGGCACGCCTGCGGTACCCCGTGTCGAGAACCATCACGACCTGGTCGCCCACGGCCTGCAATTGGCCGTCACCCAGGACAAAGCCGTGGGCGGCGGCCTCGGTCGCCCCTCCAGTCCACGCCGCCGAGCCTACGAACGGCTCAAGCACTACTCGGTACAGCAGATGAACACCTTGTTCCGCGACGAAGAACTGGAGCACGCCCTCGACGATATTTACCAGCGCCCACTGCTTGAAAGCGCCGGCGACCTGCTCAACCGCCTGATGCGCAGCGGGGTGAACGACGAGGAACTGGGCGAAGCCGTGAAATCCCTACGCGAAGAAGGTCGCCTGACCTACGCCGAAGAAGACGCGGCGCTGCGCGATCCGCGTGTGGTGTGTTCGATGGGGCTCATACCAATAAACAGTTCGAACTGACGACATGGCCAAACTCGACTTCGCCGGCTTTCAAAAGCACCTTTCCACGTTCGACTTTCCACGTCTGTTTGTTGAAGTACTGGGCTGGAACTATGGCCCCGTCGCCGAACGCGACTGGCAAGAGGACGCCACCAACCAGCTGTCTTTTTCCCGTCGTATGGTGGCCGAACTTGGCGGCGTGGCCGTGCTGCAAGTCGTGCCCGCCACCGGCTGGCCTGATGAAGCCACTTGTGCACACATCTGGAAGCAGCTCTCGCAGCGCCACGTCGAAAACATCCTCATTTTCACGGACCAACGCGACAACGCCACCCAAAGCCTCTGGTACTGGGTCAAGCGCGGCAAAGACGAAATCACCGGCAAGCCGAAGAACACGCCGCGCCGTCATGAATATTTTCGCGGGCAGCCGGTCGATTTGTTCGCCTCCAAATTGCAGGCCATGGTGGTCGAGCTATCCGAACTGGACGCTGCCGGACGTATGCCCGTGCTCGAAGCTGCGCGTCGCATCCAGTCTGCGCTGGACGTAGAAAAGACTACCAAGCGTTTCTTCAATGCCTATCAGGAGCAGCACCAGGAACTACTTGCCGAAATCGAAGGCATAGACGACGAGCGTGACCGCCGCTGGTATGCATCGGTCATCCTCAACCGGCTGATGTTCGTCTGGTTCATGCAGAAAAAAGGGTTTCTAGACCACGCCGACTATGACTATCTGTCCCGGCAATTCGCTGCTTCTCAAGCACGGGGCGCGGA
This sequence comes from Thiobacillus sp. 63-78, assembly GCA_001899765.1. GTDB lineage: Bacteria > Pseudomonadota > Gammaproteobacteria > Burkholderiales > Thiobacillaceae > Thiobacillus. Next base: position 119,179 of record MKWM01000018.1, on the reverse strand, counting down.
GCGCTTTTTCAGCGAGTTCCTGAGCGCACTGTTCTTTGAAGCCTTCGCCAAACCGGCAACCGAACGCACTGCCGCCGTGCGTACGTTGACCGGCGACATTCCCTATCTCAACGGCGGCCTATTCCTGCACCATCCGCTGGAACTCGACGCCAACAAACAGCCTCGGCTAGGCATCACCCTGCGCATTTCCGACCGTGCGTTCGAAGGCGTCTTCAAACTGTTTGCTGCGTTTTCATGGAATCTGGACGACACGCCCGGCGGCGACGCCGATGAAATCAATCCGGACGTGCTGGGCTACATATTCGAAAAGTACATCAACCAGAAAGCCTTCGGCGCCTATTACACACGCCCGGAAATCACCAACTACCTGGCCGAGCGCAGCATTCACAAACGAGTGCTGGAAGCCATACACGAACCCGCCGTGCCCGAACTGGGCTTGAAGGAAGTGAGCTTTGCCAGCGTGCCCGACCTGCTGGCCAAAATGGACAACGTCACCGCGCTGAAGCTGGTGAACAGCGTCTTGCCGTCGATCAACATCCTCGACCCGGCGGTGGGTTCCGGCGCGTTTCTGGTGGCCGCGCTCAAAGTGCTGGTCAATATCTATTCCGCTGTGGTCGGGCGCGCCGAGCTGGGTGCCAGCGACGCCCTGCAATCCTGGCTGAAAACGATTCAAAAGGAACACCCCAGCGTTGCGTATTACATCAAGCGCCGCATCGTCACCGACAACCTCTACGGCGTGGACATCATGCAAGAGGCCACCGAGATCGCCAAGCTGCGGCTGTTTCTGACCATGGTGGCCTCGGTGCGCAAGGTGGAAGAACTGGAGCCGCTGCCCAATATCGACTTCAACATCCTGCCGGGCAATTCGCTGGTCGGCTTGATGCGAGTGGATGCCCACGAATTCGATTGCAAGCAGGACGACCTGTTCAAGACCCCATTCCGCAAATTGCTGGAGGAAAAAAACCGCAAGCTCGAAACCTACCGCCACACCGCCGACATGATGGGACGTGATATCGATTTACGCGTGCTGCGCGACGACATCGACCAAGGCATGACGGAGGCCACGAACACGCTCAATGAACTGTTGCGCGACCAGTTCGAAGCGCTCGGAGTGAAATACGAACAAGCCACGTGGGACGCCGCCAGGAGTACGCTTGGCAAACCGAAGAAACTCAAGATCACGCGCGAGCATATCGATGCCCAAACGCCGTTCCATTGGGGCTATATGTTCGACGGGATCATGCAGAAGCAGGGTGGATTCGACATCATTCTGACCAACCCACCATGGGAAATTTTCAAGCCGCAGGCCAAGGAGTTTTTCGCCGACCACTCTGAGCTGGTCAGCAAGAACAAGATGACCATCAAGGAATTCGAGAAAGAGCAGGGCAAGCTGCTCAAGGACAAGGCCGTACGCGAAGCATGGCTGGCCTACGAGAGCCGCTTCCCCCATATGAGCGCCTGGTTCCGCGCCGCGCCGGAATACCGCGCCCAGTCAGCCGTGGTGAACGGCAAAAAAACCGGCTCCGATCTCAACCTCTACAAACTGTTCCTGGAACGCTGTTACGCCCTGCTGCGCCCGGGAGGCCATTGCGGCATCGTCATCCCCAGTGGCATTTACACCGACCTCGGTGCCAAGGGCCTGCGCGATCTGCTGTTCAATCACAGCCGCATTGAAGGCCTGTTCTGCTTTGAGAACCGCAAGACGATTTTCGAGAGTGTCGACAGCCGCTTCAAGTTCGTCGTGCTGACCTTCGAGAAAGCCGACGTGCCGCGGTTGCAGGCCACAGCCGAACAGAATGCCAGCGCCGCACCGGACGATCTGCTCACACCCTTCGGCGGCACCGTCAGTTTCCCCGCCGCCTTCATGCGGCATAATGTCGCCGAGCTTGAGCGTTTCCCGGCAGAAGGCGCGCTGTGGCTCGATGTGGCGTTGATTCGCAAGCTTTCGCCCGATTCTCACTCGGTGATGGAGTTCAAGAGCGAGCAGGATATCGCCATCGCCGAGAAGCTGCTGAAACATCCGCTGCTGGGAGATAAACGCGAGGGCGAATGGCAAGTGGGGTTCACTGCGGAGTTCCACATGACCAACGATGCAAAAGGGCTGTTTGAGACCGAACCGGCCCAGGGACGGCTTCCCCTTTATGAGGGCAAGATGATCTGGCAGTTCGACGCCCACTATGAGCAGCCCCGCTACTGGGTGGACAGCGCCAAGGGCCGGCAGGCCCTGCTAGGGCGGCGAGAGGATCATGGTCAATGGATGGACTACCAGGCCTACCGCCTAGGGTTTCGTGACATCGCCGCTAATACAAACGAGCGCACCTTGGTATCCACGCTGATCCCGCCCACCTTTCACGGCAACAAGCTGCCCACCGCGAAGGTGTTCGACGAGAACGGAAATCGGCTGCTGGACAGCCACACCCAGTTATTCCTCTGCACCGTGTGGAATAGCTTCGTGATCGACTGGATGCTGCGGCAGAAGGTGACCACCACCATCAACTTCTTCTACCTGCACCAGCTGCCCGTTCCGCGTCTCACCGAAGCCGATTCCGCCTTCGTCTCCATCGTCGAACGTGCCGCCCGCCTCACCTGTACCACGCCGGAATTCGATGATCTGGCCAAGGAAGTTGGCCTTGGCTCCCACAAGAACGGGGCAACTGACCCCGCCGAGCGCGCCCGCCTGCGCGCCGAACTCGACGGTCTGGTTGCCCACCTCTATGGCTTGACCGAAGCCGAGTTCGCCCACATTCTCACCACCTTTCCGCTGGTGGCGGAGCCCGTCAAGCAGGCGGCACGCAATGCCTGGCGCGATGTCGAGAGGGGACTGATCACATGAACGAGAAACGCAAGACGTTGCAATCGGTGCGTGTCCGCAACTTCAAGGCGATTGTCGACAGCCGGGTGGTACGTCTCGGGCCGCTTACAGTGTTCATCGGCCATAACGGCAGCGGCAAGTCGAGCCTGATCGAGGCGCTGGAGACGTATCAGTCCATCGTGGTCGATGGGCTTGACGCGGCGATGCAGCGCTGGCTCGGCATCGAGCATGTGCGGCACCTGGGCGCGGCGGCGAAGGAGCGCGCGGGTCAGGCGATTAATGCGATGTCTTTCGATTTGCGCGTTGGCACTTCTGTTCGCAATGCAACACGCATGGAGATGGGGGTAAACAATGACGCGGCGGCCAACCGCATGTTCATCGCCAATGAGCAATACACGGGCCCCGATGGCTTCAGCACTGGCCGGGCAAAGATGGCTGCAAGCGTGTATGGGTCCGGGCGCTCCATTCTTTTGCCGACCGACGCGGAACTCGGCGCGCTGGCGGCTCAGGTGGGCGCATGGCAGTTCATGAGCTTGCAGCCCGAGCGCATGGGCATGCCAGTGCCGCAGCAGCGGACCGGCGGCTACGTGCGCCTGGCCAAGGACGGCAGCAATATCGCGGATTACCTTATGGATATTCAGCGCCGGGATACCGAAGCCTTCGATGGCATTGTCCGCACCATGAGCTATGTGCTGCCTTACGCGCGCGACCTGCAACCCATGCTGACATCGGAACTGGAGCGCAAGGCCTACCTTCAGCTTGCCGAGAGCAGCTTCAAGGTGCCGGGCTGGATGCTTTCCACCGGCACGCTCCGGATGCTGGCACTGCTGGCAGTGCTGCGCCACCCCGAGCCGCCGCCCCTGGTCGTGGTCGAGGAAATCGAAAATGGGCTCGACCCGCGCAGCATTCACTTGCTGGTGGAAGAAATTCGCACCGCCGTGCAGGCCGGCGTGACACAGGTGGTGCTGACGACGCACTCGCCCTATTTGCTGGATTTGCTGAAGCTCGATCAACTGGTGTTGGTGGCGCGTGATAACAAGGGCGAGCCACGCTTTCACCGCCCATCCGGCGACGCCAATCTGACCGAGTGGGCAAAAGAATTTGCCCCCGGCCGGCTCTATACCATGGGCTCTTTGCATGAGGCCGCGCAATGACCTTGGGCCTGATTTTCGAGTGCGGGCCGCAGGGCGCCGACAAGCAGGTGTGTGAATACCTTGCTCAACACATCAAGCCCGGCATCAAAATCCGCAGCAAGACGCTGGACAACAAGGACAACCTGCTGCGCGATGCAGGCAAGGTTGCCGCGCAATTGCTCAAGGACGGATGCACCTGTGTATTGATCATCTGGGATCTGCGGCCGGCCTGGCCGGACAAGAAACACAAACCTTGCCGCCATACGGAGCGGCAGACCTTGCTAACACGGCTTGGCGAGGCTGGTTTGCCTGCGAACGCGCCCGTTCATTTTGTTTGCATAGAGCAGGAACTGGAAAGCTGGTTGCTGGCGAACGAGAGGGCGATCAGTGCCTTGCTCTCAACCAATGCACACGCTTATGCAGCGCCCCGCGTGAAGAAGCCTGACGCCGTGGCGCAGCCCAAGGCGGCGATAATTGAGCACTTCAAGACGGCGAGGGGTTGGCGCTATGACGACAAAGTAGATGCAATCCGAGTTCTCAAGGCTGCCGACATTGATCTTGCCCGCTTGCGGCGTTCGGTTAGCTTTGCTCGCTTCGAGAATAAATTGACCAACTGTGCAAATGTTTGAATTGGCCCTTGCCGACTCTATGAATTCCGGCCTCAAGGACCATGTGGGTCTAAACGGCGAGACCACGATGACTGACCTCAGTCCTGCCCAGGCTGCGCCCCATATCGCCGTCTTACTGGCCGCACCCGAAAACCGCACCCTTGATTTCAAGCGCATCAGCAGCAAGCATGGCCGGATCATCGAGGCCATCTGCGCCTTTGCCAACAGTGAAGGGGGCTTGCTGGTCATTGGCATAGGCGACGAGAAGGGTCTGAAACCCGATACCAAACCCGAAAGCCGCCTGTTCGGCATCGAGGAAAACCACGAAGGCTTCGACTGAAATTGCCGGTTAATCAGCCGCTTATGTGGCAGATTGTTTTCTGTCTTGTTGGGAATGCCTCCTCCGTGCCTGGCTCGCGGAGAGGCGATATTGTTTTCCAGACCCCACGGAAAACAACTCCAAGAAAATGTAAAATTCCTGTAAAAACAACTTGTTGCGTAAATCATTGTTTTCCGGATGCCAGGCTATGCAAAGGGCCGTGCTGTCTTGCGCACGGCAAGTTCCACGCTTGACGAAGCGCTCGGCCCGCTTGGAGAGCGTGCGGGAAATTGGGCCTGGAAACTGCAGGCGCCCGCTCGCTACCTTCGCCACCCCCGCATGAGCGCTGAATTTTCCACCCGCGCTGCGCAGCATCACGGCGTCGTCTCCCAGGAGATGAACGCCCAGTGGAAGGGTGCGCCGCCGCGCCGCGCCCGCTCGGGGTCGGCGTCGTACCACTGCCGCAGCCGTGCCCGTCCGGCGGCGTCGATCTCGCCGAAAGTAAAGGCCGCTTTGCGCGCGAATTCCTCGAAGTCTTGCGTGCCGGCCAGGCGGTTGGCGTTCTCGATGTAGTCGAGGCGCGGATAGCGACCCATGCGGTACAGGATGTTCACGATGTAGATGTAGTCGGGCAGCGCCGGCCGGGTGCGGCCGAGCAGTTCGGCGACGTCGGCGTCGATGAAGCGGCCGCCGACCAGGCTGGTCAGGTAGACGCGCTTCGTAGCCTTGGCGTCGAGCTTGGCCAGCGCATCGGCCATGTCCATCACCGTCGTCGAGCGCGAGGCGGTGACGATGTCGCAGACCGGCACGTCGGTCCAGTCGTCTTCCCAGGCGCGGCGGAGCGGCGCGACATGGTCCAGACCGAGCGCGGCGGCGTTGCGCGTCATTACATCGAGCATGCCCTGGCTGTAGTCGAGGCCGTACACCTTTTGCAGGCGCGGCGCCAGGGCGAGCGCGATGGCGCCGGTGCCGCAGCCGACGTCGAGCAGGGTGGCGCAGCCGGACAGATCCATGCGTCCGATGAAATCGTTCACATAGCGGCTTTCGCCGCTCATCCTGCCCATCGTTTCGGCGCGGGCGTCCCATTCTTCCGGCGGCTTCTCGCGGCCGCCGGCGGCGGCCATATGCTCGCGGTAGAGCTGGCCGAAGTCGATGTCGGCATGGGTCATGGCGTGTTCTCCTGAGTCGGGGCGGCGGGCTTGCAGGGCCGCAGCGCGCGGCCCCAGGCGTAGCTGCGCACGCGATCGGGCGCGTGGGCGAAAAAGGCGGACAGCAGGATGACCAGCACGAAGGCTTCCGCCCGCCAGGCCGGACTGGCGAACGCCAGCGCCAGCAGCGCGAGCTTGGCGATCACGGCCTGGCCCTTGAGCTTGAGCAGCCAGCTGGCGTCGGTCCAGAGGTAGAGCGCGGCCAGCAGGGCGCCGCTGGCGATCGTCAGGTAGCCGTAGGCGAGCCAGCGCGCCTCCGGCAGGCCGAACAGGAAGCCGCCCGCCAGGCCCGCGATGCCGACCAGGTGCAGGCCGCGCAGGGCGATGTTGAGCCAGCGCTGGGCGGGCAGGAAACGCGGCGGCGGGGGCAGCCAGCGGGGTCTGAGGGTCATGGCAGGTCCTTGTCGTAAATACACGATGCCCACGGCCAGCGGGCCACGGCGGCGTCGAGGAGTTCGGGGCGCACCACGGCGATGGCCAGGCGATAGCGGCGCGCTTCGACGGCGGCGAAGCCGTGGCTGAATCCGCCCTGGCCGCGAAACTCCAGCGGACCCAGTTCGTCGACGAGCAGCAGGTCGCAGCCTCCGACATTTTGCAGCACGGCGTCGCCCCAGGCGAGCGCGGCCGCGTCGAAGCGCCAGCCCAGACCGGCGGTGCCGGCTTCGTGCGGCGGCGGCCGCACCGCCAGGCGGCGGCGTTCGCCGCTCGCCGCGTCCATCGCGTCGATGGCGAACTTGGCGCCATTCGCGTAGACCGGCGGCGACACCACGCCGGCAGTTTGAAGCCCGATGCGGCCGGCGGCCTCGCGCACGGCGAGACACCAGCGGGTCTTGCCCGAACCCCGCCCGCCGCTGAGCAAGAGCAGACGCGGCGCGGCCGCACGACGCAGGGATCCGACCAGCGCCGACGGCGGCGGCGCCGCGCAACGCATCACGCCGTCGCCAGTTGCGGCAGGCTGCGCGCCACGTCAGCCGGGTCGGCGCCGTAGAGGTCGGCCAGCGCATCCGCCGTCGCCAGCGCGCGCGGGCCCTGTCCGACGATGCGACCGGCCTTGAGCAGGGCGATGCGGTCGGCGACGCGCAGCGCGTGTTCGGGTTGATGGGTCGACATCAGGATCGACAGCCCTTGCCGCCTGAGCGCGTCGATCTCTTTCAACACCCGCAGCTGGTTGCCGAAATCGAGGCTGGCGGTCGGTTCGTCGAGGATCAGGATGCGCGCCTCCTGCGCCAGCGCGCGGGCGATCAGCGCCAATTGGCGCTCGCCGCCGGAAATTTCCGTGTAGACGCGTTCGGCGAGATGGCCGACGCCGAGGCGCGCCAGGCACGCGCGCGCGACGCCGCGGTCGTGCGCCGAGGGGGTCGAAAAACGCGCCAGCCGCGCGGTGCGGCCCATCAACACCACGTCCTCGACGCTGAAGGCGAACAGGCCGGCATGCGACTGCGGAACGTAGGCGAGCCGGGTCGCCAGCGCCTGGCGCGACCAGTCGGCCAGCGCGCGGTCCGCCACCCGCACCGTGCCGGCCAGGGGCGGCAGGATACCGAGCAGGGTACGGAACAGCGTGGTCTTGCCGCCGCCGTTGGGGCCCAGGAGACACAGGACTTCGCCCGCGCCGAGGGCGAGGTCGATGTCCGCCCCGACCGCGCGCTGGCGGTAGCCCATGGCGAGCCCGCGGGCTTCGAGAACGCTCATGTCCCGCTCCGCCCGCTGCGCGCCAGCAGCCAGAGGAAAACGGGCGCGCCGACCAGCGCGGTGAGGATGCCCAGCGGCAGTTCGATGGCGGCGGCGGAACGCGCCAGCGTGTCGGCGGCGACGAGAAAACCGCCGCCGAGCAGGAGCGCAGCCGGCAGCAGCCGGGAAAACTCCGGCCCCACCAGCAGGCGCGCGGCGTGCGGCACCACCAGACCGATCCAGCCGACGATTCCGGCGATCGAGACCGCCGCCGCCGTCATCAGCGTCGCCGAGACAATGAGGACGCCGCGCAGGCGCGCGACGTTCACCCCGAGCGCGGCGGCTTCCTCGTCGGACAGCGACAGCAGGTTGACGCGCCAGCGCAGCAGCAGCATCGGCAGCAGCCCGGCGCCGATCAGCGGCGCGGCCAGCCAGAGGTCTGCGGGCGCGACGGCGTTGAGCCCGCCGAGCAGCCAGAAGGTGATCGACGGCAGTTGTACGCTGGGGTCGGCCAGCACCTTGACCAGCGAAATGCCGGCGGAAAACAGCGTGCCGACCGCCACGCCCGCCAGCACCAGCACCAGCACCGGGTCGTGGCGCCGCACCCGGCCGGCGACGAACACCACCGCGGCCACCGCCAGCAGGCCGCCGACGAAGGCGATGGCCTGCACCGCCGCCAGCGGCAGGCCGAAGTAGATGGCCAGCGCCGCGCCCAGTCCGGCGCCGGCGGATACGCCGAGGATGTCGGGCGAGACGAGCGGGTTACGGAACATGCCCTGATACGCCGCGCCGGCGGCGGCGAGCGCCGCGCCGACGAGGAAGCCGGCGCCGATGCGCGGCAGGCGCAACTGCCAGACCACCGTCGCCGCATCGTTTACGGCCGACGGCCCGGCCCACAGCGCGGCCAGCGCCTCCGCCGGCGACAGCGGGTAGGGTCCGAACGCGAACGCGGCCAGCAGCGCCGCGAACACCGGCGCCGACAGGACGGCGAGACGCAGGGCGGTGCGGTGCCCGGCGAGGATCACGCCAGCCCCGGCAGCCGCGTCAGTTCTTCGCGCGTCGGTGCGTGGCCGTAGAACAGGGCGTGAAAGTCGCGCGCGCGCTCGATCCAGTCGCTGGACGCGGCGCCGTCGTGCAGACGCGACGCCAGCCAGCGCACCCCGATCAGGCGGTTGATGCCGGGCGGGCCGTCGAGCCAGCCGAAGGGCAGGCTCGGCGCGAGAAACAGCCGGCCGTCGCGCGCTGCGGGCAGGCGCCGCCAGACAGCGTCCTGCCGCGCCAGGGCATGGAACTCAGGATACTGGGTGACGATCGCGTCGGGCGACCAGGCGAGCAGCTGCTCGCGCGACACCCGTGCCAGTCCGCCGCCCGGTCCGCGCGCGACGTTGACGGCGCACGCGGCTTCGAGGCACTCGCCGTTGACCGAACCGGGCAGCGGCGTTTCCAGTCCGTCGGCGGCACGCGCCAGATAGACGCGCGGCGGGCGTGCGGCGGCGTCCGGGCCGCAGGCGAGCAGCGTCGTGTCGGCATACCGTGCCAGCTGTTCGCCGCGCGCCGCCACCCCCAGCAGACGGCCGGTTTCGCGCAGTTGACGGGCGCTGTCGGCGAGCCGTCCATCGACCAGCACGTAGGGAATGCCGGTCTGGCGCCACACGCGTTCGGCGGTGGAGAGATAGGCCGCGTCGACCGTGCCGGCGTCGACGATGAGATCGGGCTTCAGCGCGACGAGTTTTTCCAGCGGCAGCGTGCTGCCGCGTCCCGCCAGGCGGCCCAGCATGGGCAGGCCGCGCGCGGCGGGCGCGAGCAGGCCGCGCGCCTCGGCGGAAAGCGGCCACGGCCAGCCGAGCAGCGCGGTGGGCGCCAGCGCATGGATCAGGACGGCGGCCGGCGCGCCGGCCGCGAACACGCGGCGTACCCGCTCCGGCGCGGGCGGCGCGCCGAAGACATGCAGGGTGGCGGGCGCCGTGGCCAGCGCATCGGCCCAGGGTGCGGCCGCCAGGCCGGCCAGCGCGGCGAGGTATTCGCGCCGCTTCATGCCGCCCCGCCTTGCGCGTCGTCCCGCGCCGTTCCGGCCGGCCGGGCGGTCCCGAAACAGGCCGCGTAGCCGTCGCAGCCGTCGCAATGGGGCGGCGTCAGGCCAGGCCTGCCCAGTTGTTCGCCCAGCGCCAGAAACAGGAAACGCTTCCATTTCAGGTCGGCGGTATTCTGCTTTGCCAGGGCGGGGAAACACAGCCGCATGAGACGGCTCACCTCGGCGCGGCCGGACAGTCCCAAATCCTGCCACAGATGGCGGCTGCCGAAGCCGGCGGCGGCCAGCGCATGGGCCAGCCAGCGGGCGGGGCGCTCGGCCAGACCGGGCGCCCGCTGCGCCAGCAGCAGTTCGGTCAGCGGCGCGAACAGGGCGGGCGCCTGGCTCGCGCACAGGGCGTAGGCGGTCGCCTCCCATTCGTGCTCGGGCTCGACGCCCGCAAGGCAGGCGGCGACGAGGGCGCGGAATTCGTGGCGGTCGAATCCCAGGGTGGCGGCGTACAGATTGAGCTCGCCGCTCAGCGCATTGCGCAACACTCCGGCGACGGCGGCACGCGCCAGCGGCGGCAGGCCGTCACGCCGGAGGATCGTTTGCAGCACGCCGGCAGCGATGCGCGCCGGGCTTGCGATCGCAGCGTTTTCCTCATCCGGGTCGGCGTCTGCGCCGGTAGCGGCTGCCGGCTCCAGTTCGATCATCAGCGGCGCGCGGCCGCGCGGATCGACCGGTGCCGCGGCCGCGCTGAGGCGGGCGCCCACCAGCACGTCCGGTTCGAGGATGGGCAGCAAGACGTGCAGCGGCTGGGCACAGCAGGCGATATCGTGGGCGCCGTCGCGCAACCATTCGGCGGCATCCGCCACCCGGCGGCAGCGGACGCCGTCGAGGCTCGCTTCGCCGTCTTTCATCGCAGCAGCGAAGGATTCGCCGCACGGGACCACGGCCGGCGCCGCGTCCGCCGCCAGCAGTACCGTGTAGCCGGCCTCGACCAGCCGCAGCGCCACCGCGGAGGCGACGGCGTCTGTGCCGCACACGATGGCGCAAGGCCGCAGCGTCTGCATCAGAACCGGTAGCCCAGGTTGGCGAACCACATGCGGCCGGCGGCGGGGAAACCGTAGTCGAGCTCGTAGTTCTTGTCGGTCGCGTTGTTCACCCCCAGCTCGGCGGACAAGGCCTTCATCGGCCGCCAGACCGCCTTCAGGTTGAGGGTGGTGAAGCCGTCGATCTTCACCGTATCGCTGGCCCAGCGGCCGCCGTCCCGCTCGGCAAAGGCGATCAGATCCACGATGTCCAGCGGCCGCCAGAGGGCATGCAGGATGAGCTTCGTCTCCGGAATGCCGGTCAGTTTCACGGTGGGATTGCTGACGTTTTCGATGTCCATCCAGGTGACGTTGCCGCCGACCTCCCACTGGCTCCCGATGGGCGTCTTCAGGCCCAGTTCGATACCCTTCATGCGTGCTTCGCCGACGTTCCGCATCTGGCACTGGTTGCCCGGCCCGCAGTTCTGCGCCGGATTGGGGCGGACTTCCTGAATCTTGTCGTCGACGTCGTTGTAGAACAGCGCGGCCTCGGCCGTGGCGCCGGCCCAGGGCGCGCCCTGCCAGCCGAGTTCGTAGTTCACCGCCTGCTCGGCCTTGAGGTCCGGGTTCGGAATGAAGTTGCCCAGACGCGCCGAGTAGCGGTCCTTGAGGCTGGGCAGCCGGGTCTTCTGCGCCACCGTGGCATACAGGCGGGAAGCCGGCGAAAGGTCGTGGAACAGGCCGATCTGCGGGTCGTTGGCGGTCTGCTTGCCGGGCAGGTCGTAAGGCGGGGAGGCTGGCACGGTCGGCGCCTTGTATACCTTGTCGGGCACCAGTTGGTGGTGGGCGAAGCCGAACGTGAGCGAGGTTTTTTCGCCGAGGGCGATGACGTCCTCCACCGCCAGCGACTTCAGGGTGTCGCGCATGTTGGCTTGCAGGGTGCCGTTGGCGTCGGTTTCCTCGTGGCGGTCGTTCTTGTAATGCGCGACGAAGCGCAGCGTGTGGCCGGCGACGCGGCGCGATTCCAGTTCAATCGAGCCGCCATGGGTCTTGTCCGCATAGATGCTGCGGCCGGTGCCGACGAAGGCGATGCCGCCGCCGGATGTGGTCTTGAGCGTGGTGTAGGTGGCGTCAGTGTAGCTGTCCACTTCATTGCCGAACTTGTCCAGATACAGGCGCAGCTTGAGGGTCTCGTGCTCGGACAGGCCGGTACTCGACACGAAATAGAGGCTTTCCTTGTCCCAATACGGCCATTGCCAGTAGCGGCGGGGCGGCACGGTGGAAGGCGGCTGGCCCTTCTCGCCGTTCTGCTTGATATAGGTGAGCGCATACTCGTCGCCGCCGCCCGGCGTGAGGCCGAGCTTGAGGGAAAGCTTGTCGTCCTTGTAATACGAGTTGTCGCGCCGGCCGCCATTCTCGAACGGCGTGGGCGTGAAATCGCCGGACAGGCGGAAGCCGTCGGCTTCCCGATAGGCCGCCCCGGCCTGCAGATACCAGCTGCCCTGATTGGTGCCCAGATTGACCGCCGCCCGGCGAGCGCCCTCCTCACCAAAGCCGACACTGGCATCGCCCTCGAACGCCTTGACCGGCTTGCGCGAGATCAGGTTGATCGCGCCGCCCAGGGTGTTGGGGCCGTAGACGACCGAGCTGAAGCCCTTGGCGACCTGGATGGCGGCGAGGTCGGCGGTGCCGAAGCGGCCGAAGTCAACGTAGCCGTCATACGGCACGTAGACCGGGATGCCGTCGATGAACAGCGGCACCTGGCGCGAATCGTAGCCGCGCAAATACACGGTCTGCTCATTGCGCAAATTGGTGGAGACCGTCACCCCCGAGAGCAGGTTGACGGCGTCGCCCACGGTTTCACGGTTATAGGTCTGCATCGCGTCGCGCGTCACCACCGAGGACACCTGCTCCGGGGCAATCTCGCCAAGCTGGGCACGCGGTGCCATCACCCGGATGGCGCCGAGTTCGAAGACCGGATCGACGGCGAACACGGCCCCGGAAGCGAGCAGGCTGGCGATCGATGTGGCAAGAAGCGGGGAACGGCGGGCACGCATGGACGGACTCCTGGACGATTAATTAATGAAAACGGGAGACAAAAGACGCTGCCGCCCAGTCGGGCGGCGGGTTGACAGTTGGGTGCAATCGGGGTGCGCGGGGTGATCCGCTCGGCTAAGCGGCCGCTCGGGCGCGTCGATCCCTGCGCGGATGTCTGCTCGATATGTATGATCATGCATAACGAACCCCAAAAAATTCGGGCCTGTTCGCCCGCATGTCGAAACCGTGGCCGGTGATCCGCCCCGTTATGCACGGCAATATATCACGATCGGCATGTCGTCGATCAAGATCGATTCATTCATGCCCCGGATTCATGCCTCGGGCGTCGTCGCCTCGGCCTTCGCCAGGTAGCGTTCGAAGGCCTTGAATTCCCGCGCCACGGCGCGCGCGGCCTTGGTCTCCATCTCCTGATAGGCGGCCAGCACCTCGCCGCCCAACTCCGTGAGCTGGGCGCCGCCGCCGTGCGCGCCGCCCGCGCTGCTGTCCACCAGCGGCGTGACGAAACACCTGTTCATCGTATCGACCAGATTCCAGGCGCGGCGGTAGGACATGCCGTTGGCCCGCGCCGCCGCCGAAATCGAGCCGTGGCGCGCGATCGCCTCCAGCAGCGCGGCCTTGCCCGGACCGATGGCGATGCTCGCGCCGAGCAACACCCGCAAACGCGGACGCGCGGGGGCGGGGACACGGGAAGTCGTTTTTCGCTTCATCGCAGCAGCCTGTCGGGAATTCTGGTCTTCGGCAAGTGTACTTGCTCACGCCGGCCTGACGCGATGGCGATGGACCGCGCTCGCCCCGCCGCGAACCGGCGGCCGGCATTCCGGTAAGATGCCAAGCGGAACTTCAGGGCGGTGGACTTGCCGTACCTTGAGATCATTTTGGGAGATCCGCATGATTTTCAAACAACTGTTCGAACCCATTTCCAGCACTTACACCTACCTTCTGGCTTGCGAGGAAACCGGTCAGGCGCTGCTGATCGATCCCGTTCTGCCGGTCTGGGAACGCGATCTGGCCACGGTCAACGCGCTTGGACTCAAGCTCGCGTTCACGCTGGAGACGCACCTCCACGCCGACCACATCACCTCGGCCAACAAGCTCAAGGCCATCGCCGGCAGCCGCATCGCCGGTCCCGCGCTCGATGCGCTGCCGTGCACCGACGTCGGCATCGTCGACGGCATGCCGCTCAAGATGGGCTCGATCGAGTTGACGCCGATCCACACGCCCGGCCATACCGACAACCACTTCGCCTACGCCCACGCCGGCCGGCTCTACACCGGCGACGCGCTGCTGATCGAAGGTTGCGGGCGCACCGACTTCCAGAGCGGCGACGCGGCCGCGCTGTACCACTCGGTGCGCGGCAAGCTGTTTGCCTACGACGACGACACCCTGGTCTATCCGGCGCACGACTACGAACAGCGCCGCATCAGCACCATCGGCCAGGAAAAGGCGCGCAACCCCCGGCTCGGCGGCGAGCGCACGCTGGAAGACTTTGTCAGGCTGATGGGCGAACTGAAGCTCGCCTACCCCAAGTTCATCGACTATGCCTTGCCCGGCAACCGCGAATGCGGCACCTGCCCGCCCGGCGTGCCGGAACATTTGCAGCAGTATTGCGTGCAGATCGCGGAAAGCCGCCAGGGTTAAGGCGAGAAATCGTCGGGCCGGTTGAGATTGGCGAAGGCGGCCGCATCGAAGCGTACCGTGGCCGATGACAATTGCGCCTGCCAGCGCCGCACTGCACGCTCGCCGCGCGCAAGAAAATCGGCCAGATGGTCGCGCTGGCCGGTATGTACCAGGAAGCAGCTATGGTGGATCCGTGCATCGTCCGCCGCCATCGCCAGCGGCACGCCTTCCAGTTGCGCCGCCCCCAGCAGGCGCAGCGCCAGATCGGCGGGGAGGTGCGGCGTGTCGCACGGCACCACCAGCAGCCACTCGGTCGTCACCGCATCGAGCGCGGCGAACACGCCCGCCAGCGGGCCGGGAAAGCCCGGCAGGGTGTCGGGCAGGACGCGGTATCCATACGCTGCGTAACGCTCGAGGTTGCGATTGGCGCTGATGACGATCTCGCCCACCTGCGGCGCCAGTACGGCCAGTCCCCATTCGATCAGCGGGCGGCCCTGGTAATCGATCAAGCCCTTGTCCGCGCCGCCCATGCGGCTGCCCTGGCCGCCCGCCAGCATGACGGCGGCGACGCGTTCAGGGGCGGGCATACAGATACAACCGGTCGGAACGATCGCCGGGCCGTGCGCCATTCCACTGTTCGACCCAGCCCGGCGGCACGGCCGGCTGGGCGCCGCGCCGCCGGGTTTCCAGCAGCAACCAGCCGCAGGCGGCATTCTCGAGGGCCAACTGGCGGCCGCTGTGATACGCCAGCAACACGCGCTGCTGGCGACGCACCTGGTCAGCCTGGATACAGTCGGCAGCCGGCACGCGCGCGGCCAGCACGCTGCCGATGCCGGCATAGCTCAGGCGGTGGTCGAGCGGCGCCTGGAACAGCGCCATCAGCAGCCCCCAGCTAAACGTCATGCCGGCGGTCCACACCAGGATCGGGCGCAGCGGCGAACGGCGAATGCGCGCGAGAAACACCATCCACGCCAGCGTGGCGAAGACCCCCAGCGTCAGCGCCCACGGACGGAATACGCCCACGTCGGTCAGCCCCAGCCGGGTCAGCCGCACCGCCAGCCGTGACGGACTGCCCAGATCATGGGCGCTCCAGTACACCCACAGGACCAGCCCGAGAAAACCGAACAGCATGATGCCGAACCACAACAGGGCATACGCGGCCCCGCGGCGTAACGTAAAAAGACCGGACGCCCCCAGCAAGACCAGCGGCAGCAGCAGAAGGAGGCCTTTTTCTTCGCCCGGGTCGGCATCGAACACGTACAGGGCGAGCAGGCCCAGCAGCGCACCCATCGGCAGCGCGATCTCCGGCGTGCGCCACTGATGCCGGCCCCGGTATAGCGCCCAGGCCGCCAGTGGCCACGCCGGCCAGGCGTACCAACCGAGGAGGCCCAGATAGAAGGCCGGGCGCAGCCCTGCTTCTCCCTGCCAGCGCGGCAGATTGAGTGCCTGCCGGAGGGGAATGGCCTGACTGGCGAGATACGCCAGCCAGGCCGCGCCGGCCGCCAGGGCAAGCCCCACGCCCAAGGTCAGGGCACGCCGCGCGGACGGGGTGCGGAAAGTGTCGAGCAGGGCCGACAACACGATGGCCAGAAGCAGGAACAGGACCGCTTCCGCCACCCCGCCGGCAAACAGCATCAGGATCGCCCCGCCCCCCAGCGCCCAGCCGCTGCGCGGACCCTGAGGCAACGTGGCGATGCCGTACAGCATGACCGCGGCGGCGGCGAGTTGCGCCGTCGCCGCATTGATCTCATGGCCGCGAACCAGCAGCCCCATGCACCCCAGCAAGGTGAGCGCGGCGGCCCACGCGGTTTCCGCACCATAGAGCGCGCGGGCCGTGCGTGCGACGAAGAACAGCGCCAGCGCGATGAATAGTCCCGAAGCCAGACGCGCGCCGTCAGCCAGCCGCAGGACAGACGAGGTCAGCCAGGCGGTGGCGCTGGCCACCCAGTAATACAAGGGGGACGTGACCGCTGCGGACGGCGCGGCCGCGCCGTTTTTCAGCAGCCATAACTGCACGAAGTGCTCGCTGTCGCCGCCTTTCCAGGGCGCATGTCCGATCAATCCGGGCAACAACCAGGCTGTACAGAGCAACAACAGCCCGAGCCGGGCAAGGGGGAATCGAGTGTTATTGAACAATTTTGAGTCGCTGGCCCGATCGGGGTTCGCCATCGGGATAGAGATCGTTCAGCAGGCGCAGCTGGCTCTCGGCCTCGTCACCCAGCGGCGACTGCCGCGCCAGCGCCGCCATCGTCAGGCCGGGACGGGCGGTGAGCAGTTGCAATACGTGGGGGCGGGCGGCCAGTTTCTCGGCAGGCGTGATCGCCCGGAAGCTGTTGATCGCCGCGCGCAGGACGCTGCGCTCACGCTCGTAAGCGGCCATGTCCCGCGTCATGCCGGCAATCAGATATTGCGTGCCGTTGAACACCACGACCGCCACCACTACCGGCTTGCCCTGCTGTGCGCCCGCGGCAAAGGCAGCCGGATAGCCGGCCAGATGCCCGCTGTCGTAGTGCGCGCCCGCATCGAGCTTGATGCCTTTCTGTAGCGTCTCCAGCGGGTTGTCGTTCTTCGGCCCCTGTTCAAGCTCGACCAGCGCATCGCCCTGAGGGCTCGTCGCGACCACCCGGTCGGGCCGATTGTCCACCCGCCAGCCTGGCGGAAACTGAACCCTCAGTCCAAGTTTTTCATGCAGCAAGGCATTGTTGCGGATCACCCCCTGATCGGGGCTGTCGCCGAAATACAGCCCCACCAGTTTCTGGAGATAGTCGTTGCGGCCTTCGCGCGGGCCGGCCATGCGATACCTGGTCGCCTCGGCCACCACCTGCCTGAGGCGCGTGTCGTTGTCCGGATGGGTATCGAAGACCCCATGATACGTGGCCCGCGGCGAACGCCCGTCGCGGGCCGACTGCCCGGCGGAAAACAGCTCCTGGTTTTTCAGCACGCCGATGACCTCGACCATCGCCTGGGGGTCATAACCCGTCTTCGCCAGATACGCCGCACCGAGTCGATCCGCTTCCAGTTCGTGCTCGCGCCCGTACCCGGCGGTCCAGGCTTGCGCCAGCGTTTGCAGCAGGGAGGCGCTCGCCTGATTGTCCATTCCGGGAACCAGAATCGAACCCAGCGCCGCGCCGAATCCGGCCACGGTGGACGCACTTTGCTGGCGGACGCCGTGGCGCGCGGCGACATGGCCGATTTCATGCCCGACCACGCCTGCCAGCTCGGCCTCGGAATTCAGGTAGGCCATGAGCCCGCGCGTGATGTAGACGTAGCCGCCGGGCAGGGCAAAGGCGTTGACGTCAGGGCTGTCGACCACCGTGAAATGCCATGACAGATTCGGGCGCTGACTCTGTTTCGCCAATCGCTGGCCCACTTCGTTCACGTAAGCCTGCAGGGCGGGATTGTCCAGTGCCGCGTATTCCTTCAGCACTTCCTGATGGGCCTGCGCACCCATCTGGATTTCCTGCTGTTCGGACATCAGCACGAAGTCCCTGTCCCCGCTGACCGGGTTTTGCGCACAACCGGTCAGCGCCAGCGCGCCCAGGGCGGCGACTGCGGTACGGTAAAAAACTCGGGGCGTCACGTCTGACTCTTTCTCGGGATGGAACGCACGAAATGATACCGTTGTCGTGCCCTGAAAATGCAAAAAGCGGCCGGAGCCGCTTTGGTCTGCATACGCGTGTCTGGCAAGGGCCCGCTTATTTCATGCCATAACGCTGACGGAACTTCTCGACACGGCCCGCAGTATCGACAATCTTCTGCTTGCCGGTATAGAACGGATGGCAGGACGAACACACTTCAATGTGCAGCTTGTCCTTGCCCAGCGTGGAGCGGGTAACGAACGTGTTGCCGCAGGAGCAGGTGACCGCGACATCTTTGTAATCGGGATGAATGCCGGCTTTCATGGCAATTCCTTAAATGGGTTGAATTTCGGGGAACGCATAAGTTTAACGGAACCCGCGAACTTGATCAAGCGCGTTCTGCAACGCGCGCGCAGCCGCTCATCCCCGACGCATCGAATCGAAGAACTCGTTGTTGTTCTTCGTCGCGCGGATCTTGTCGAGCAGAAACTCCATCGCTTCCATGTCGTCCATCGGGTAGAGCAGCTTCCTCAGCACCCATACCTTCTGCAGGATGTCGTGCGGCATCAGCAGTTCTTCGCGGCGGGTGCCGGAACGGTTGACGTTGATCGCCGGATACTGGCGCTTCTCGGCCATCTTGCGGTCGAGGTGGATTTCCAGGTTGCCGGTGCCCTTGAATTCCTCGTAGATCACGTCGTCCATGCGGCTGCCGGTATCGACCAGCGTGGTGGCGAGAATGGTGAGGCTGCCGCCTTCCTCGATGTTGCGCGCGGCACCGAAGAAGCGCTTGGGCTTCTGCAGCGCGTTGGCGTCGACGCCGCCGGTAAGCACCTTGCCGGAGGCCGGCTGCACGGTATTGTAGGCACGCGCCAGACGGGTGATCGAGTCGAGCAGAATCACCACGTCCTTCTTGTGTTCGACCAGGCGCTTGGCGCGCTCGATCACCATTTCGGCGACCTGGACGTGGCGGCTGGCGGGTTCGTCGAAGGTGGACGCCACGACTTCGCCGCGCACGGTGCGGCTCATCTCGGTGACTTCTTCCGGGCGCTCGTCGATCAGCAGCACGAACAGCACGACGTCGGGATGGTTGGAGGTGATGGCGTGGGCGATGTGCTGCAGCATCACCGTCTTGCCGGACTTCGGCGGCGCCACCAGCAAGCCGCGCTGGCCTTTGCCGATGGGCGCGACGATGTCGATGACGCGGCTGGTGATGTTTTCCTCCGCCTTGATGTCGCGCTCCAGCTTGAGCGGCTTGTCCGGGTGCAGCGGGGTCAGGTTCTCGAACAGGATCTTGTTCTTGCTCGCTTCGGGCGGCTCGCCGTTGATCAGGTCGAGCTTGGTCATCGCCGAATAGCGTTCGCCGTCCTTGGGGGTGCGGATCTCGCCTTCGATCTTGTCGCCGGTGTGCAGGTTGAAGCGGCGGATCTGCGAGGGCGACACATAGATGTCGTCGGTGTTGGCGAGATACGAGGACTCCGGCGACCGCAGGAATCCGAAGCCATCCGGCAGCACTTCCAGCACCCCATCGCCGTAGATGCTTTCGCCGCGCTTGGCCAGCGTCTTCAGGATGGTGAAGATCAGTTCCTGCTTGCGAAAACGGTTGGCATTGTCGATCCCGCTGGCGGCGGCGATTTCGAGAAGCTCGGTGATGGGTTTCTGCTTGAGTTCGGAAAGATGCATGGGATGGGCCTGAGTAGGCTCGCTTGAAAGAGCCGGGCGTGAGGGAGGAACGGTGCGGACAGTGCGGCGAAGCGGGGGTGCGCCGGACACCGTCCGATTGAAACGGATCAGATATTGCTGTCGACGAAAGCGGTGAGTTGCGATTTGGACAGGGCGCCGACCTTGGTGGCTTCGACGTTGCCGTTCTTGAAGATCATCAGGGTGGGAATGCCGCGGATACCGAATTTGGGGGGTGTCGCCTGGTTTTCATCGATGTTGAGCTTGCACACCTTGAGCTTGCCGGAATATTCCTTGGCGACCTCGTCGAGGATCGGCGAGATCATCTTGCAGGGGCCGCACCAGTCCGCCCAGTAATCCACCAGCACGGGCACGCCGGCCTGCAGGACCTCCTGCTCGAAAGAATCATCGGATATGTAATGAACATGCTCGCTCATTGGTGGAAGCTCCTAAGTTTGGAAGTGAGGGCGGCAGGATGCGGCCTGGATGGTCTGGGAGATGGTAATACTGGAAAATTCGGTTTTGTGCCGATATGCTACATCAAAACCGCCGCCTGCAAGCATCCGGCTTTTATCAACCCGTCCAGGTAAATATGAAATGACTTACGTTGTAGCCGACGCCTGCGTGAAGTGCAAATATACCGATTGTGTCGATGTTTGTCCGGTCGACTGCTTTCATGAAGGCCCCAATTTTCTCGTCATCGACCCCGAAGAGTGCATCGACTGCACCCTGTGCGTGGCCGAATGTCCGGTCGAGGCCATCTTTGCGGAAGACGATGTGCCGGACGACCAGCGTGCCTACATCGCGCTCAACGCCGAGCTCGCCAAGGTGTGGAAAGTCATTATCGAGAAGAAGGACGCGCTCCCCGACGCCGACGACTGGGCCGACGTCAAGGACAAGCGCCAGTATCTGGAGCGCTGACGCGCTTGGAAATTTCCGGTGACGGCGCGCTGCCGCATGCCGTCGCCCGCTACCTGCTCGATCAACACGCCGACCGTCTGCCCGATCTCTCGGGGTTGACGGTGCTCGTCCCCAACCATCGCGCCGGGCTCGATCTGGCTCGCGCCCTGGCGGCGGAAACGAGTCGGCCCGTCCTGATCCCGCCACGCATCACCCCGCTGAAGCGCTGGGCCGAAGATGCCCTAGAGGGTACAAGCCTGGCCGATGGACGTGCCGAGCCGCAGGCCCGACGGCTGGCACGTCTGCACGGCGTGCTTCGTCAGGTGGGCTGGCTTGGTACCGTCGATAAGTGGGCGCTCGCCAACGAACTCCTGCAACTGGCCGACGAACTGTCCGCCGCGCGTCTGGGCGACGCCATCGGGCCGCGCATCCGCGCACTGCATGGCAGTGCGCTCGACCGCGAAACCGCGCTCATCGAAGCCGTGTGGCAGGCCCTCAATACCGATGGCAGCGATCCGCAGGCACACTACGCGCGCGCGCTCGACAGACTGCTTGAGCAATGCCGGTCTGCGCCGCAGCCGCCCCCACCCCAACCCTCCCCCAAAATGGGGGAGCACCCTAAAGGGCATAAAGGGGTAAACGCGGGGCCCAAGGCGATTTATGGCTACGCACTGGGCACCCTCAGCGCGGTCGAGCAGCAGTTTCTCGCGCGTTGCGCCGAACGGGTTCCGCTCACGCTGTTCACGCCGGGCGCCGACGACGACGTGAGCTTCGCCCTGCGGCAGGCCTGGCAGCTGAGCGCGCCGCCCTTGCGCGAGCGCGCCGCCCAACTGGCGCGACGCCACCCCGTCTCGCCGCTGCAGGCGCGCGTCACGCTCAGCCCGGCACCGCATCTGGAAGCCGGCGCATGCGCCGTCGCGGCGTGGGTGGCCGACCAGTTGCGAGCCGGCCGGCACGCCATCGCGCTCATCGCGCTTGACCGCGAAGCCGCGCGCCGGGTACGCGCGCTGCTCGAACGCATGGACGTGCTGGTGGCCGACGAAACCGGCTGGACGCTGTCGACCACCGCGGCGGCGGCGGTGATCGACCGCTGGCTGGCGTGCGTGGCGGGCGATTTCCCGCACGCCGAATTGCTCGACCTGCTGAAATCACCGTTCGTACTGGACACGTTCGCCGCACGGCAGGATCAGGTGCTTGCGTTCGAACTGGCGCTGCGCCGGCACGGCGTGTCGCAAGGCATGGCCGACATGCAGCGTGTGGCGCGCGGCGAATTCGCCGCGCTGCCCGGCTGGCTGGCGGCACTGGCCGACGCCCGGCAGGACTTCCCCCCGGATACCGGCAGCCGGGCCCGCGCGCCGCTGGCGGTCTGGCTCGCCCGCCTCGCCGCCAGCCTCGACAGGCTGGATGCCGTCACGCGCCTCCGGGCCGATGCCGCCGGCGTCCGCGTGCTCGATCTCCTCGACAGCGTGCGCCGCGATCTGGCGGACGACAGTGAAAAATACAGCTTCAGTGAATGGCGGCGCTGGCTCAATCTGATCCTGGAATCGGAAAACTTCATCGATAGCCGCGTCGCCAGCCCCGTCGTGCTGACCTCGCTGCCCGCCGCGCGCGGCCGCCTGTTCGACGCGGTGGCGGTCATCGGCGCCGACGCCCGTCATCTGCCCGCCCATCCCGCCCCCGGCCTGTTCAGCCAGAGCACGCGCGCCCGGCTCGGCCTGCCCACCGCGGCCGACGAGGCGCACGCCGCGATCGCCGATCTGATGCCACTGCTGGCCCAGGGCCCTGCGCTGCTGAGCTGGCAGGCCTGGAACGACGACGAGCCCAACCCGGCCTCGCCGCTGGTGCTGCGGCTGCAAGCCCTGCATCAGGCCGCATGGGGCACGGCCCTGCCGACACAAACCATCGGCGTGCCGCCTGCCCAATCCAGTCCGCTGCCCGACGCATCCCTGCAACCTGCGCCGATGGTCTCGGCCACGCAGTTGCCGCGCCAGTATTCGCCCACCGCTTACCAGACCCTGCTCGATTGCCCCTACCGTTTTTTTGCGCGCAGCGTGCTCGGCATCCGCGAGCTCGACGAGGCCGACGAACCGCTCGACAAAAGCGATTACGGCACCACATTGCACCGCATCCTCAAGGCCTTCCACGACAGCCAACCGCCGCTTGAACGCGACGCCGCGCGGGTCAAGCTGAATGCCCTCTCGGCTGCCGAATTCGCCGCGCTGCCGGCATGGACCGCCGCCGCCTGGCGCAGCAAATGGGAAAAAATCCAGCCCGCCTACCTCGACGCCTGGCTGGCCCATGCCGCCGCCGGCTGGCGCTACGCGTCCGGCGAAACCGATTTCGCCATGCCGCTTAGCGTCGCCGGGCTGGGCGAAATCGTCCTGCACGGCCGTGTCGACCGCGTCGACGAAAAGGGCGATGCCCGCTACGTCATCGACTACAAAACCGGCGCCGCGCAAGGCCTGAAGAAAAAGCTCAAGGATCCCGCCGAAGCCGTGCAATTGCCCTTCTACGCCTGGCTGTGCGAAGCCGCCGCCGCCTACCTGCCGATCAACGAAGTCCCCGTCGCCGCACTCGAACTCGACGGCGAAACCGACGTCGAGGCGATCGTCCGCCGCCTGCCCGAACTGCTCGAAGCGATTGCCGCCGGCGCGCCGCTTCCCGCATCGGGGATCGATGCCGTCTGCAAGTACTGCGAAGCGCGGGGGTTGTGCAGGAAGGGGATGTGGAATGCCAAGGAAACACTTGCCTGACACCTCAGACATGTAATAACATTGTTTTAACTTGTCAATGCTGGAAGAAGAACCATCATGCGCATCAACCTGGTTAAAATCGGTAACTCAAAGGGGGTGATCATCCCCGCCGCCATCCTCGCCTCATGCGGCCTGAAAGACGCCGTCGAACTACAAATTAAAGGCAAGAAACTTGTCATCGAAGCGCTCAAGCAACCCCGCATGGGCTGGTTCGAGGACTACCAGCCCGAACACGACGAGGCCGTACTCGACACGATCCCGGTTGATGAAGGCGACGACGAATGGGTGTGGTAAAGCGCGGTGAGGTTTATTGGGTCAACCTCGACCCCACCGTCGGCAGCGAAATCCGGAAAACCCGTCCCGCGTTAATCGTGTCGCCGGACGACATGAATGCCGCCCTGCCGCGCGTCATCGTCGCCCCGCTCACCAGCGGCGAACAAACGCTCGGCTGCCGCCCCGAAGTCGAGTTCAAGGGCAAATCCGCCCGCATCCTGCTGGACCAACTACGCTCGGTGGACAAAAAGCGACTCGGCAGCAGAATAGGGAAAATCGATCTTGCGCTTTGGCATCCGGTATTGCTGGAGATGCTTGCCTTTTGACCCGGTCATTACCCCTTGAAGATATTCAGACGGTGATAATCCAGAAATTGGCGATGGGGTCTCAATTCAACTCGCTCAGGCAGCAATAATTTCATGTTCACGTTAAAGAGGCGCACTGCCGTATCGGGAAGTCGATCTTTCGCGAGTAGCAAACTGAAATCATCATCAATCGAAATCAAGCCACGATCAAACATCCAATGAACAGTACCGGATAGTGCGATTCCATTCCTAACACTGTCCGGCCCTCGATGTTCGACAGGGCGGATATGTGCGGCCTGCACCTCCGATCGCCCACCCCCATTGATGATCTTAAGTCCGGTGAAGGCGCAGGTATCGTGGTAAGCGCTCTTCACGGCTGCAGAAAACGCCTTATCACGAAATGGCCGCGATACAAGTTGCTCAACAATCCGCCGATCCTGCTCCATCGGAATTTGATCATGTGATCCAGATGGTTCCTCAGCTAGCCATACAGTAGGAGACATCGGCTCCTCCGGAATATCGGGTGCCGGGCGAGCCCGCTCTTCAAGCCCAATCACATGACCAAATCCGGCCTGCCAAATTAGATCGTATTCATCATCGGACAGCATGCGAACAGCTCTGCCGAACGCGCCTTTATTGGTTGAGCCGTCCTCTTTTTCGAGGCCCGTTTCGTAGTAATGCACTCCCTCTTTAAAAGGGACAGGGCGAACGAAAGGGAGGTAATTTGAGATTTCTGCGTAGAAGTGATCCGCAAGAACCGGGTCAGGGTAAATCGATTCAACACGCGCCGTTGCAAAATAAACTTGCCGCCCCCCGCTGCTTGAAAGCTCACCCGTAGAACGGCGCGGCTCATAATAGACAATCCAATCACCAACCGCTTTCTTAATCTGATTGAGATACGTTTTGGGGAAGTGATATCTATTCTCCGGCAGGTCATCGTAGACCGGCGAAACCTTGGTTGTCAGCACAGCTTTCGTCATGGCGTCGTGAGCTTGGTCGAAATGTTTTAGATGAGAAGTGCTGGGGCCACGTTTAATGAGTATCGCCTTCTCCCCGAAAACTGCGGTTAGGTGGTTATTTAAGATAATGCTTTCGGACCGCACACGACTATACCCCTCGACACCGCCACCGCCCTTTCCCCCTTCCGCGCGGCAGTGTGGACACCTGCGCCGGCAGCATCAAGCTTGGCTGCTGGTTTCACAGTCCGGCGAGCCTGTCCAGACAACCCGGACGTCATAACCAATTGATCGATAAAGAATAAGCTGCTAATGTCTGCTTAGTGTTCTTTTGCAAACGCTAATCAGACAGGTTAAACGCCACAATAAATGGCTATTCGCAAACCCTTTGAAATCCCCCTGCGCGAGGTGCAAAAGCGCATGGCGCTGGAAAATCCGTGGTGGGTGGCCGGGGCGGGCATCGACGCCGAGCGGCGGGGGTGGCCGCAACGCGCCTATTTCGGGCCTTTCATGCGGCTGGTGCGGGAGGTGGCGGTTCACCGCGCGGTGGTGCTGATCGGGCCGCGCCGGGTGGGCAAGACGGTGATGCTGGCGCAAGCGGTGCAGGCCTTGCTGGACGAGGGCGTCGCGGGGATCGACATTCTTCAGCTGTCGCTGGATACGCCGCTGTATTCCGGGCGCTCGCTGGAAGGGCTGGTGCGCACATTCATCGATCTGCACCGGCACGATCCGGCACGCCGTCTGTGGGTGTTTTTCGACGAAATCCAGTATGTGAAAGACTGGGAAGTCCACCTGAAATCACTGGTGGACACGTTTCGCCAGATTCGTTTTGTGGCGAGCGGCTCGGTGGCGGCGGCATTGCGGATGAAAAGCCGCGAATCGGGCGCGGGCAGGTTTACCGATTTCATGCTGCCGCCGCTGACATTTGCCGAATACCTGCAATTCGCCGGGCGCGAGACGGCGCTGATTATCGAGTCGCCGGGCGATGGCACCTTGCCCCGGTATCGCGCCACGTCGATCGAGGAACTGAACCGGGAGTTCATCCATTATCTGAATTTCGGTGGCTTTCCCGAGGCGGTGATGAACCCGGCGGTACGGGCGAACCCGTCGCGTTTTCTGCGCGAAGACATCGTCGAGAAGGTGCTGTTGAAAGATTTGCCCAGTCTGTATGGCATCAGCGATACACAGGAGCTGAACCGCTTTTTCAACGTGCTGGCCTACAACACGGGCGACGAGGTCAGCCCGGAAAACCTGTCGCGGGATACGGGCATCGGCCGCACCCGGCTGATGGATTATCTGGAATACCTGGAAGCGTCTTTCCTCATCAAACGGATGCACCGGCTGGATGAGAACGCCCGGCGGCTGAAGCGCGCCCGCACCTTCAAGGTGTATCTCACCAACCCTTCGATACGCGCCGCGCTGTTCGGGTATGTCGATGCGCACGACGAGGCGATCGGATCGCTGGCGGAAACGGCGGTGTTCGGCCAGTGGCTGCACAGCACCCGCACCATCGAGTCGCTGCACTATGCGCGCTGGAAGCAGGGACGCAGCGATCTGGAAATCGATCTGGTGTCGCTCGACCCGCGCACGCAGAAACCGCGCTTCGCGGTAGAGATAAAATGGAGCGATGCGTGTTTCAGCGACTGGAGCCTGCTACGCGGCATCCGCGCGCTGGCAAGCGAACACGCGCTGGCCCGCCCCCCGGTCGTTACCACGCTGACCGCTGCAGGCATGGGTGAAGAGAACGGTGTCCGCATCGAGTTCATTCCAACCAGCCTGCACTGCTACACCATTGCGCGGAATGTGCTGCGCATGGAAGTTTGAGCCACCAAGACCATGCACCACCCCCTCGACACCGCCGCCGCCCTTGATCCGCATGCCTCGTGCGTGGTCGAGGCCTGCGCCGGCAGCGGCAAGACCTGGCTCCTGGTGTCGCGCATGCTGCGCCTGCTGCTCGCCGGCGCGGCACCGTCGGAGTTGCTGGCGATCACCTTCACGCGCAAGGCGGCGCAGGAGATGACCGACCGCCTGCACGCATGGCTGCGGATGCTGGCGCTGGAGGACGACGCGACGGTGCGCGCGTTCCTGCGCGAGCGCGAAGTCGCCGAGGAAGACATCGAAGCGCTGCTGCCGCGCGCACGCGGCCTGCTGGAAGCGGTGCTGACGGCGCAGCCGGGGCCGACGGTGACGACCTTCCACGGCTGGTTTCTCGATCTGCTGAAGCGCGCGCCGCTGGAAGCGGGCCTGCCGTGGGGGGCGCCGCTGCTGGAGCGCACGCGGCAACTGCAGGACGAGGTGCGCGACCGCCTGCTGGCGAAATGGGCTGCAGCGCCGGAGTCGCCGGAGGGCGCGGCCTTGCTGGCGTTGCTGGCCGACATCGGCGAGCACAATCTGCGTGCGCTGCTGGCGCATTTCGTGTCGGCGCGGGCGGAGTGGTGGGCCTATACCGACGGCCAGCCCGAGCCGGTGGCTTACGCACTGGGCCAGTTGCGCCCACTGCTGCATGCCGATCTCGACACCGATCCGGTGGCGGCATTCTGGCTCGACGACGCGATGGTGGCGCGGGTGAAACGGGTGGCCTGCGCGCTGGAAAAAGGCTCGAAAACCGAGGCCGGGCGGGCGCGCGACCTGCTCGACGCGCCGACGCTGGCGCCGGATGCCGCGCACGACGTGCTGATGACGCGCCTGATGACGGCGGGCCAGCGGCGCAAGAAGCAGGCGACGAAAGAACTGGAAAAGGCGCTCGGCAGCGAGCTGGACGTCTACCTGCGCGACCTCGACGCGCTGGAAACCGCGCTCGAAACCCTCGCCGCGGTCCAGACCGATATCCGCATCTGGGCCCTCAACCGCCACGGCCTGCTGCTCGGACACGCGCTGCTCGCCGGCTATCAGGACGCCAAGGCGCAGCAGGGCGTGATCGATTTTGCCGATGCCGAATGGCTGGCCTGCCGACTGCTCGCCAGCGAGGAGCACGCGCCGGCGCTGGCACTGAAGCTCGATGCGTGCTACCGGCATCTGCTGCTCGACGAATTCCAGGACACCAATCCGCTGCAATGGCAGGCGTTGTCGACCTGGCTCACCGAGGCGCGCGGCGCCGACAGCGCCCTGACGGTGTTCATGGTGGGTGACCCCAAGCAGGCGATCTACCGTTTCCGCCGCGGCGAGGCGCGGGTGTTCGACGCGGCGGCGGATTTTCTGCGCACGCATTTCGGTGCGCCCCGCTTCAGCACCGACATGACGCGTCGTCTGGCGCCGGCGGTGGTGACCGCGATCAACCCGGTGTTCGCCGAGGTGGCCGGCTTTGCCGCGCATGTCCCTGCCCCGGAAAACGAAAACCGCCCCGGCGCATTGCGCAGTGTGCCGATACAGGTGGAAAAACCGGAAACCGACACGGCCTCCGGCCACGCATGGCATCACCTGCGCAACCCGCTCACCACGCCACAGCCGGAGGCCGGCGACCGCGCCGTGCACGCGGAAGCGCGGGCGTTCGCGCGGGTTTTGCGCGACGAGGTGCTGGGCCGCTGGGGGATCACGGATGACGGGGGCCTGCGCGCGGCGCGCCCCGGCGACGTCATGGCGCTGGTCAGGACGCGCACCCACCTGCACCTGTACGAACGCGAACTGGAAGCCGCGCGCATCCCCTTCATCACCTCGCGTCGCGGCGGTCTGCTGCACGCGCTGGAAGCGCAGGATCTGATCGCGCTGCTGGAAACCCTGCTGCTGCCGCACGCCGACCTGAAGCTGGCGCACGCACTGAAAAGCCCGGTCTTCGGCTGCAGCGACGACGATCTGTTGCGGATGTTCGCACCGCAGCCCGCGGCTGACACGCGCGGCTGGGAGCGCCTCGTCGCATTGGCCGGGCAGCCGGATTGTCCGCCGCGGCTCGCCCGCGCGGCGGACCTCCTGACCCGTTGGCGCGCGCACTGCGGCACGCTGCCCGTGCATGATCTGCTCGACCGTATGTATTTCGAAGGCGACCTCGAAGCGCGCTATGCCGCGACCGTACCGGAAGCGATGCGGCCGCAGGTCGCCGCCAATTTGCGCGCGTTCATGCAGTTGGCGCTGACGCAGGATGCCGGCCGCTATCCCACGCTGGCCGGGTTCATCCGTGAACTCGCCAGCCTGATCGACGATGCCGACGCGGCACCCGGCGAGGGGCTGGCCGCAGACGGCGAGAACGCGGTGCGGCTATTGACCATACACGGCGCCAAGGGACTGGAAGCGCCGATCGTCTGGCTGCTTGGCGGCAGCGATCACCCGAAAGGGTCGAGCTACGCCGTGCTGGCGCCTTGGCCTCCCGACGCCCCGTGGCCGGTGCATTTTTCCCTGTTCGGCCGGCAGGACGAACGCGGTGAGCGCCGCGAAACATGGTTCGAGGACGAGGCGAAGCTGACACAACGTGAGTCCGACAATTTGCTGTATGTCGCGCTCACCCGCGCCGAACAGGCGCTGATCGTGAGCGGCGACGCGGAACGAAACGCCTGGCTGCATCGCGTCGATGCCGCCTGGCAGGACATGGACCAGCCGGCCGACCTGCCCGTCGCCACGGCCCGGGTAACGGATCGTGTTCCGCAACGGGCTCGTATCGATGCGCCGGCAATCGGGCAGCGTGTCGCCACGCCTGTCGCAAACCCGGCCGCGGCGAGCGGCGAGCTCTTTCATGCGTGTCTGGAACACCACGCGGCACCCGGCGTTCCACGCGATCTGCCGGCATTGGCGGCACGTCTGGGGCTGACAGCCGAACTCGATACTATCGAGTCCGCCGCGCATGCGTTGCTGGCACAACCGCATCTGGCGCGTTTTTTCGATCCCGCGCAGTATCGACGCGCGCGCAACGAACTGACGCTGCTCGACCGTCAAGGCCGGCTTCAGCGGCTCGACCGCGTGGTGGAGTGCGACGATGCGGTGTGGCTGATCGACTACAAGACGGGCGATGACAGCCTCAGGCTGTCGGACGCCGAACTGGCCGAACGTCATGGCGCGCAGCTGGCCGGTTACCGCGCATTGCTGGCCGGGCTTTACGCCGGCAAGCCGATCCATGCCGCACTGCTGCTGGCCGACGGCCGGCTGATACCGATGGACAATCAGACATGAACGACAAACTCTTCTCCGAATCGTGCGTGCAGAACCGCGCGCCGATCCTGGCGGTGCTGCGCGAGGTCTTTGCCGATCGCCGCCGCGTGCTGGAAATCGGCAGCGGCACCGGCCAGCACGCGGTGTATTTCGCGCCCGAACTGCCGCATCTGCTGTGGCAGACCGCCGACGTGCCGGCGCACCACGCCTGCATCCGCGCCTGGCTCGACGAGGCGGCCCTGCCTAACGCACTGCCGCCGCTGGCGCTCGACGTCAACGACACGGCCTGGCACAGCGACCGCTACGACGCAGTGTTTTCGGCCAACACGCTGCACATCATGGGCTGGCCCGAGGTCGAGCGGTTTTTTGCGGGCGTCGGCAAGGTGCTCGAACCGGACGGCGTGCTGACGGTATACGGTCCGCTCAACTACAACGGCCGCTACACGTCGGAGAGCAATGCCCGGTTCGACGCCTGGCTCAAGGCGCGCGACCCGGCCTCGGGGGTGCGGGATTTCGAGACCGTGGATGCGCTGGCGCGGGCGCAGGGTCTGGTTCTGCACCGGGATATCGCCATGCCGGCGAACAACCGCATGCTGGTGTGGCGCAAGCCGTGAGGCAAATTATCCCGATTTCCGTTTTGTCTCGTGGAGGCCTTTGCTATAACACAAGCATCTTGAGGTTGAGGAACACGCATGCGCATCGCCGAATTGATCCAACGCTGGGGTCAGGAAGACCGTGCGCATGCTGATGTGCGTACCTATACCGTTCGTTTGCCATTACGCGACGCCGCACGCATCGAAGCGCTGCATGTGATGTACCCCGGACGCAGCGACTTCGAACTGATCGCCGACCTGATCCGTGCCGCGCTCGATGAACTCGAGGTTGCCATGCCGTACGTCCCCGGCAACCACGTCATCGCCGAAGACGACTATGGGGATCCGATCTATGAGGATCTCGGTCCGACTCCGCAGTTCTATTCGTTATCACACGAAATCCTGCGCAAGCTGGCGACCCCGCCGGCACGGGGCAAATAGCTGTCGAATTAATTTACAAGCGGCGCGGCGGTCCACACCGCAAGCCCGCTTGCCTTCTTGTTTATAAAGGGATTTGTTTCCTGGCACGTTGATTGCTGCCTCTGGAACAACGCCTCATTAACTGTGGACATCATGTACCTCGGCCCGGCTTTTCTTTTCGCAGCATTTGCCAGCCTGTTCTACGTTCCGGGTTTTCTGGACACGCCTCTGGGAATGCTCACTTCACGCCAGCTCATCTCGGAAGGGCTGTTTTCCATTTTTGCGCTGATTGCCCTGGCGTCGCTGGCGCGCTCGATCGAGTGCGATCCGGTATGGCCATGGCGGCCGGGATTCCGCCGCTTGCTGAATATGCTGCTGGGACGCACATAGATCACAAGACATACCGTCTATTGGCCGGCGGCCGGCATAAAATAACGGCTTTCCGTTCAGCCTCGCCGTCATGCCCGTCAACCTCTCTCCCCCCGCCTCGCTACTGCCCGTTGCCGGCGTGCGTCTCGGTATCGCCTCCGCCGGCATCAAGAAACCCGGGCGGCGCGACCTCACGCTGATCGAACTCGCCCCCGGCAGCCGGGTCGCCGGCGTCTTCACGCAAAACCGTTTCTGCGCCGCACCGGTCACGCTGTGCCGGCAACATCTGACCTCGACCGATACGATTCGCGCACTGGTGATCAATACCGGCAATGCCAATGCCGGCACCGGCGCAGAAGGTCTGCAGCGGGCACGCCAGACCTGCGCCGCGGTGGCACAGCTGATGGGATGCGCAACAGAAAACGTGTTGCCCTTTTCCACCGGAGTGATTCTGGAAGCGCTGCCGATCGACAGGATTCTGCCGGCGCTACCCGCCGCCCAGGCGGATCTCGCGCCGGATCACTGGCTCGAGGCCGCGCACGCGATCATGACCACCGACATTGTCGCCAAGGGCGCGTCACGCCAGGTGACCCTCGGCGGCCGCACCGTGACGGTGACCGGCATCGCCAAGGGCTCCGGCATGATTCATCCCGACATGGCGACCATGCTCGGCTTTGTCGCGACCGATGCGGCGATCGCCCCCGCCCTGATGCGGCAATTGGTGAAAGAGGTCGCCGACGTGTCGTTCAACTGCGTCACCGTCGATGGCGACACCTCGACCAACGACAGCTTCATCCTGATCGCCACCGGCCAGGCCGGCAATGCGCCCATTGGTGCCGAAGATAGCGAGGTTGCCGCGCTCAAGGCCGTCCTGAGCGAAGTCGCCATCGAACTGGCGCAGGCCATGGCCCGCGACGGCGAAGGCGCAACCAAGTTCATGACCATCACCGTCGAGCGCGGGCGCGACCACGCCGAATGCAAACGGATCGCCTACGCCATCGCGCACTCGCCTCTGGTCAAGACCGCGTTCTTCGCCAGCGATCCCAATCTCGGACGCATCCTCGCGGCGATCGGTTATGCCGGCGTCGCCGACCTCGACGTCAATGCGCTGCAGGTTTACCTGGGCGACGTGCTGGTCGCCGAAATGGGCGGACGCGCCGCAAGCTACACCGAGGCACGGGGCGCGGCGGTGATGCGCGAATCCGACATCACCATCCGCGTCGTCCTCAATCGTGGCAGCGTGGGGGCGACCGTATGGACCTGCGATTTTTCCTACGATTACGTCAAGATCAACGCGGAGTACCGGAGCTGATGCCGTGCGCGCGACGGGCTGCCGGACGCAATGGCGCACGCCTGATGGTCCGGGGCGATCCTTTTCCGCGCCGGAATCACCCGCCTGTCAGGTCAGCTTGCGTAACTTCTTGATCGTGGCCAGCTGCGCCACGGCCTGGGCCAGTTCGATCTGTGCCTTGGCATAATCGAGGGAAGCCGCTTTGTTCTTCATCGCTTCCTCGGCCGCATGCTTGGCCTCGAGCGCCTTGGTTTCGTCAAGATCGGCGCCGCGTATCGCGGAGTCGGACAGGACGGTGACGACATGCGGCTGGACTTCAAGTATGCCGCCCGACACATACACCAGCTCTTCTTCGGCCTGGTTCGGCACCTTGATGCGCACGGCGCCGGGTTTGAGTGTGGTCAGTAGCGGCGTATGACGCGGATAGATACCGAGTTCGCCGCGCTGACCGGGAGCAACCACCACTTCGGCGGTGCCGGAGTAGAGTGATTTTTCTGCGCTGACGATGTCGACGTGTAGGGTCATGGCCATTTTTTTCCTTTCAGGGGTCAGGATTCAGGATTCAGGATTCAGGGGTGGTGCGGCTGCGCCGCGCTTCTTTCCCTGACCCCTGGCCCCTGATTCCTGGTCCCTATTACTGAATCGTCTTCGCCTTTTCGACCGCTTCTTCGATCGCACCGACCATGTAGAAAGCCTGTTCGGGCAGATGGTCGTATTCGCCTTCGACGATCGCCTTGAAGCCGGCGATGGTTTCCTTCAGCGTGACATACTTGCCGGGCGCGCCGGTGAACACTTCGGCGACGAAGAACGGCTGCGACAGGAAACGCTGGATTTTCCGCGCGCGGGACACCGCCAGCTTGTCTTCCGGCGACAGTTCGTCCATCCCCAGAATCGCGATGATGTCGCGCAGTTCCTTGTACTTCTGCAGCGTGCCCTGTACCGCGCGGGCGACGCCGTAGTGCTCGTCGCCGACGACTTGCGGATCGAGAATCCGCGAGGTCGAATCGAGCGGGTCCACCGCCGGGTAAATACCCAGTTCGGCCACCTGACGCGACAGCACCAGCGTCGCGTCGAGGTGGGCGAAGGTGGTCGCCGGCGACGGGTCGGTCAAGTCGTCCGCCGGCACGTACACGGCCTGGAACGAGGTGATCGAGCCGGTGCGGGTGGAGGTGATGCGCTCCTGCAAGCGGCCCATTTCGTCGGCCAGCGTCGGCTGGTAGCCCACTGCGGACGGCATCCGCCCCAAGAGCGCGGACACTTCGGTGCCGGCCAGCGTGTAGCGATAGATGTTGTCGACGAACAGCAGCACGTCGCGGCCTTCGTCGCGGAAGTATTCAGCCATGGTGAGGCCGGTCAGCGCGACGCGCAGGCGGTTGCCGGGCGGCTCGTTCATCTGGCCGTAGACCAGCGCGACCTTGTCGAGCACGCCGCCTTCCTTCATCTCGTGATAGAAGTCGTTGCCTTCGCGGGTGCGCTCACCGACCCCGGCAAACACCGAGAAACCCGAGTGCGCCACCGCGATGTTGCGGATCAGTTCCATCAGGGTCACCGTCTTGCCGACGCCGGCGCCGCCGAACAGGCCGACCTTGCCGCCCTTGGCGATCGGCATGATCAGATCGATCACCTTGATGCCGGTTTCGAGAATTTCCACCGTGGCGGCCTGGTCGGCGTAGGCCGGCGGCTTGCGATGAATCGGCATGTGGGTGTCGGTGTTCACCGGCCCCATCTCGTCGATGGGCGTGCCGAGCACATTCATGATGCGGCCCAGCGTCGCCTGGCCGACCGGCACCAGGATCGGGTTGCCGGTCGCGAGGACATCCATGCCGCGCCGCAGACCGTCGGTGGAGCCCATCGCAATGGCGCGCACCACGCCATCGCCCAATTGCTGTTGAACTTCCAGCGTCAGCTCAGGCGTCTGCATCTTCAGTGCTTCGAAGACCTTCGGCATGGCTTCACGCGAAAATTCCACGTCCACCACTGCACCGATGATCTGAACAATTTTTCCGTTGCTCATGTTGCCATCCTAAGTAAGTTGAATCTTGGCCTAATCTATTGAATTCTGTATGCGCGTCAAACCGCCGGCGGGGTTGCGATCTGGTCTCGTCATAACATTCGCTTCGCTCATGTTAGCCTCGCCCGATCGCCTCCCACCGCGTCAAACCGCCGCCGCACCCGCCACGATCTCCGACAATTCCTTGGTGATCGCGGCCTGGCGGGTCTTGTTGTAAACCAGTTTCAGCTCGCCGATCACGTCCTTGGCGTTGTCGGACGCCGCCTTCATCGCCACCATCCGGGCCGACTGTTCGCATGCGATGTTTTCGGCCACGCCCTGATACACCAGCGATTCGATATAGCGCATCAGCATGCCGTCCACGACCGGCTTGGCATCGGGCTCGTAGATATAATCCCAGTGCGTTTTCAGGCTGGCCTCTTCGGCATCTTCCACTTGCTTCAGGGGCAGCAACTGGATCAACGTCGGCTCCTGCTTCATCGTGTTGATAAAGCGGTTGTAGACAAGGTGGAGCGCGTCGATCCTGCCGTCCATATAGGCATCCAGCATGACTTTTACCGGGCCGATCAGCGTGTCCAGGCGCGGCGTATCGCCAATGTTGGTGAGCTGCGACACCACGCTGGCACCGAGGCGCTGCATGAACCCCAGCCCCTTGTTGCCGATCGCGGTCACGTCAATGCCGACACCGGCGGCTTCCCACTGCTTCATCTGCCCGACGACCACGCGGAGGGCGTTGGTGTTGAGGCCGCCACACAGACCCTTGTCCGAGGTGACGACGATGAGCCCGACACGTTTGACGTCGCGCGCGATGACGAACGGATGCTTGTATTCCGTATGGGCGTAGGCCAGGTGGGCCGCCACGCGTGCGATTTTCTCGGCGTACGGACGCGCCGCCTTCATGCGATCCTGCGCCTTGCGCATCTTGGACGCGGCGACCATTTCCATCGCCTTGGTGATCTTGCGCGTATTTTCGACGCTCTTGATCTTGGTCCGAATTTCTTTTCCGGCTGCCATGCCTGCTCCTAATTAAAACCGGTGCGCCTGATCAGCGCGGTCTGTCAATAGACACCGGTTTTCTTGAACTCGTCCACCGCGGTGGTGAGCGTCTTTTCCGTCGCGTCATCCAGGTTGCCGCTGGTTTCGATGGTGTCCAGGATGGCGGCGTGCCGGGTCTTCATGAAGGCCATCAGGGCGGACTCGAACGGCAGGATCTTGCTGACCTCGACGTCGTCCATGTAGCCCTTGTTGACGGCAAACAGGGACAGCGCCATCTGCGACACCGACATCGGCGAGTATTGCGCCTGCTTCATCAGTTCGGTGACGCGACGGCCACGCTCAAGCTGCTTGCGGGTGGCTTCGTCGAGGTCGGAGGCGAACTGCGCGAAGGCCGCGAGTTCGCGGTACTGCGCCAGCGCCAGACGGATACCGCCGCCCAGCTTCTTGATCACCTTGGTCTGCGCGGCGCCGCCGACGCGCGACACCGACAGGCCGGCGTTGATCGCGGGACGGATGCCGGCGTTGAAGAGGTCGGTTTCCAGGAAGATCTGGCCGTCGGTGATCGAGATCACGTTGGTCGGCACGAAGGCGGAGACGTCGCCGGCCTGCGTTTCGATGATCGGCAACGCGGTCAGTGAGCCGGTCTTGCCCTTGACGGCGCCCTGGGTGATCTTCTCGATGTAGTCGGCGTTGACGCGCGCGGCACGCTCGAGCAGGCGCGAGTGCAGGTAGAACACGTCGCCGGGGTAGGCTTCGCGGCCCGGCGGTCGGCGCAACAGCAGCGACACCTGACGGTAGGCCCAGGCCTGTTTGGTCAGGTCGTCATATACGATCAGCGCGTCTTCACCGATGTCGCGGAAATATTCGCCCATGGTGCAGCCGGAATACGGTGCGATGTACTGCATGGCGGCGGCATCCGACGCGGTCGCGGCGACGACGATGGTGTGCGCCATCGCGCCGTGCTCTTCCAGCTTGCGTACCACGTTGGCCACCGACGAGGCCTTCTGGCCGATCGCGACGTAGACACACTTCACGCCGGTGCCCTTCTGGTTGATGATGGCATCGATCGCGACGGCGGTCTTGCCGGTCTGGCGGTCGCCGATGATCAGTTCGCGCTGGCCACGGCCCACCGGCACCATGGCGTCGATCGACTTGAGGCCGGTCTGCACCGGCTGGTCGACCGATTTACGCTCGATCACGCCCGGGGCGATACGCTCGATCGGCATCGTGCTGTCCGCCGCAATGGGGCCTTTGCCGTCGATCGGCTGGCCCAGCGAGTTCACCACCCGGCCGAGCAGGCCGCGCCCCACCGGCACTTCGAGAATACGGCCGGTGCACTTGACGACGTCGCCTTCGGTGATGTGTTCGTAATCGCCCAGGATCACGGCGCCGACGGAGTCGCGCTCGAGGTTGAGCGCCACGCCGAAGGTGTTGCCCGGCATCTCGATCATTTCACCCGACATCACGTCGGACAAGCCATGAATGCGGACAATGCCGTCGGTGACGGACACGATCGTGCCCTGGGTGCGCAGTTCGCTCGACGCGCCTAGATTTTCGATCTTGGCCTTGATCAGTTCGCTGATTTCGCTTGGATTCAATTGCATGTCTGTTCTCCGAACCCCGAGGTTCAAAAATTAAGTCTGGCGGTTCCGATAAATATGGGTATCTGGATTAGCCTTGCAGCGCGAAAGCCATGCGCTGCAATCGCCCTTTCACCGAACCGTCCATCACCTGGTCGCCAATGGCAATCACGGCACCGCCGATCAGGTCGGGGTCGATCACCACCTGAACGTTCACCGCGCGGTTGAACCTGGCCTTGAGGCCCGCGGCCAGCTCGTCGATCTGGCTCTGCGTCAGTTCCTGTGCGCTGGCGATGGTGGCGTCGAGGGTTCCCTCGGCTTTGGCTTTCAATGCCTCGAATTGCACACTGATTTCCGGCAACAGGGCCAAACGGTCGTTTTCCGCCAGAACCTTGACAAAATTACCGCCGCGCTCACCGAGACCGGCGCCGGCCACTTCGATGATCAGGCCCGCCACGCGTTCGCCCGACACCGATGGATCGGCGATCAAACGTGCCACCTGTGGGTCCGCTACGATGATCGCAAGCGTGGCGACACGGGCTGACCAGCCCGCCAGGTCGTTTTCGTCCTGTGCCGAGCTTTCACTTTGAGCCAGGCGGAATACCGCTTCGGCATAGGGACGAGCCAGGGTAGACAGTTCGCTCATGGCTTACAGCTCGGCTTTCAGCTGGCCCAGCAGGTCAGCATGCGTTTGCGCGTTGACTTCGCGGCGCAGGATTTTTTCTGCCCCGGCCACGGCCAGCGCCGCCACCTGTTCACGCAGGCTTTCGCGCGCGCGATTGGCTTCCTGATCGATGTTGGCCTGGGCGGCTGCAAGCTGACGATCGCCTTCTTCCTTGGCGGCCGTTTTGGCTTCTTCGACGATCTGCGCCGCGCGCTTTTCGGCCTGGGCGATGACTTCGGCCGCCTGCGCCTTGGCGTCGCGCAGGTTGTCAGCCGCTTTCCTGGCGGCCAGTTCCAGCTCGTGCTTGCCACGATCGCCCGCGGCCAGGCCGTCGGCGATCTGCTTCTTGCGCGTCTCGAGCGCGTTCATGATCGGCGGCCACACGAACTTCATGCAGAACCACACGAAGATGATGAACGTGATGGACTGGCCGATCAAAGTTGCGTTGAAATTCATATCCGCACCTTATCAATGACGGGAGTTAAAACGGGTTGGCGATACATTCCGCCGCAACCCGCAAATTAGCCGGCCACGGCAAACAGCACGTACATGGCCAGACCGACGGCGATCATCGGCACGGCGTCGACCAGACCCATCACGATGAAAAACTGGGTGCGCAGCATCGGAATCAGTTCAGGCTGACGGGCAGCCCCTTCGAGGAAGCGTCCCCCGAGAATGCCGATACCGACGGCTGCGCCGAGCGCGCCCAGACCCATCATCAGGGCGCCAGCGATGTACAGTACGGCTTGAGTCATTTCCATTTGTTGCTCCTAAAAGAAGTAAAAATTAAAGTTGAAAACAGGAAACCTGAAAAACCAGAACAACCAGAATCCGTGATGTCCGCCGCTTGATCAGTGGTGTTCGGCGTGCGCCATGTCCATGTAGACGATGGTCAGGACCATGAAAATGAAGGCCTGCAGCGTGATGATGAGGATGTGGAACACCGCCCACGCCCATTGCAGGACCCCGCCGAACAAGGCAAGCAACCAGCTCCCGCCAAACATCAGCGCAATCAGGATGAAGATCATTTCACCGGCGTACATGTTGCCGAAGAGACGCAATGACAGCGAAATCGGCTTGGCGATCAGACCCACGCCCTCGAGCAGCAGGTTGACCGGGAACAGGATTTTGGGAAACGGCTGGAAGGCCAGTTCGGAGAAGAAGCCCCCCGGACCTTTCATCTTGAAGCTGTAGTACAGCACGAGAAGAAACACCGACAGCGACAGGCCGAACGTCACGTTGGGATCGGTCGACGGCACGATCTTCAGGTGCGGGAGACCCGTCAGGGTCGCGGCATAGGGGAACCAGTCGACCGGGAACAGGTCCATCAGGTTCATCAGAAACACCCACATGAACACGGTCAGGGCCAGCGGCGCAACCAGTGTGCTCTGATACGGGAAGGAGCCGCGCACGGAACCGTCCACGAACTCAATGACCCATTCGACGAAGTTTTGCAGTCCGCCCGGGATGCCGGCCGTCGCCTTTTTGGCCGCCATGCGGAACAGCCACAGAAAGATCAACCCCAGGCCAATCGAGAACAGCATGCTATCGACGTTAATGGCCCAGAAGCCCATGGCTTTGGCTTCGGCGGCGCCATGGGCAAAACCCCATGTGCCGTCAGGGAGTTGTCCGTAGGTCAGATTCTGCAGGTGATGCTTGATGTATTCGCCAGAGGAATGGGCTTCCGTAGACATAGTGGTCTGATTCGATAAGTGGGTTTTGGATGGGCACGCCGCGCACCCATTCAAAACCAACCTCGGTAAAACAATCGCCTGCTATCTGCCGTCCCGGCCTGTCGCAATGGCCAGCCATGCGAACTGGGCCAGCCCCAACCCCAGCAGCAAGGGCAACGGCGCAAGTTTCAGAACGCCGAGACCCAGGCTCAACAACGCCAGCAGGAGGACCAGTCGCTCGATGCCGACACGGATGAACACCTTCAGCAGTCGATGCTGGTCCCATTCCGGATGGCCGATTGATTGCTGCTCGCGCCACGCCAGCACCGCACTCACGGCCAGCGCGACCAGCACGCCGTAGGCGACCGCCAGTCCCGCACCCGCCCCCGCAACCGCGACGCCGGCTAGCGCGGCGACGGGCAGGAGCAGCGCCTGCGCCCGAACCACTCGCCGGATGCCCGTTGAGGTGCCCCTACGCATTTAGCCGGCGAGGATACCAGAATTAGTGCAGCCTATGCAATCATCAAGCAGCTTGATGACGAATTTCAGTACATAGTGATGTTGCTGAGCGGGAGTTCTCACAACTGGATTCCCAGGCGTTGCAGGAGACCCTGCAGTTCTTCCGCGCTGGCGAAATGAAGCGTCAGCTTGCCGCTGCCCTTGCTGTGGGTCTGCACGCGGGCGGTCATTCCGAGCGCGTCCGACAAGGCCTCTTCCAGTCGGCGCACGTCCCGCGAAACGCCCTGTTTGACGGGCGCCGTTGCGCCTTCTTTCAGCCGTGCCACGCGCCGTTCGACCTCACGTACCGACAGTCCCCTGGTTTCGATTTCATGGGCCAGCTCGCGCTGTGCCCCAGCATGCAAGGGCAGTAGCGCGCGGGCATGGCCCATCTCGATCAGCCCCGCGGTCAGCATGTCCTGCACCGGGTGCGACAGGTTCAACAGGCGCAACAGGTTGGACACCGCCGCGCGCGACTTGCCGACCGCCTGCGCCACAGCGTCGTGGGTCATGCCGAATTCCTGGATCAGGCGCTGCAGGCCGTGCGCTTCGTCGATGGCGTTGAGGTCCTCGCGCTGGATGTTCTCGATCAGCGCCATCGCCGCCACCGCATCGTCGGCGACTTCGCGCACCAGTACCGGAATCTCGCTCAATCCGGCCAGTTGCGCGGCGCGCCAGCGCCGTTCGCCAGCGATGATTTCATGGCCGGCGGCAACTTCCCGCACCAGAATCGGCTGCATCAGGCCCTGCGCGCGGATGGAATCGGCCAGTTCCTGCAGCGACTCGCTGTCCATCTGCGTGCGCGGCTGGTACTTGCCCGGCGCCAGCTGCGTCACATTCATCATGCGCAGATCGCCCTGCGGCGGCGCGGCATTGTCCTCGCCCCCGAGCAACGCGTCGAGCCCGCGCCCGAGCCCTTTGAGTTTCGCCATTATGCGGTCTCCCCCACGGTCATGTCGGCACGCCGGAGCGTTTCCCCGGCCAGTTCCATATACGCTTTCGCGCCCTTGCACTGGCGATCGTAGGCCAGCACCGGCACGCCGTGGCTGGGCGCCTCGGCGAGCCGCACGTTGCGCGGAATCACGGTGTCGTACACCTTGTCGCCGAAGTGCTGCTTGATCTGGTCCGACACCTGCTGCGCCAGCGTGCTGCGCGGGTCGAACATCACGCGCAGCAGGCCCTCGATGCGGATGGCCGGGTTCAAACGCTGCTTGACCTTCTTGATGGTGGCCACCAGGTCGGTCAGTCCTTCCAGCGCGTAGTACTCGCACTGCATCGGAATCAGCACCGACTGCGCGGCGGCAAAGGCATTCACGGTCAGCAGGTTCAGTGTCGGCGGGCAATCCATCAGGATGAAATCATAGTCGTCGGCCACCTGCGCCAGCGCGGCCTTCAGCCGCAAGTCGCGCTGCTCCAGGTTCACCAGGTCGATCTCGGCCCCGGCCAGTTCGCGATTGGCCGGGATGACGTCGAAATGACCGGACTCGGAGCGCATGCGCGCGTCGCGCACCGTCACCTGATTCAACAGGATCTGGTAGACCGTCGGCAACGCCGTGCGCTTCTCGATCCCCGCCCCCATCGTCGCGTTGCCTTGTGGATCAAGGTCGGCCAGCAGCACGCGCTGCCCGAGTTCGGCGAGGCTCGCAGCCAGATTGACCGCCGTCGTCGTCTTGCCGACGCCGCCCTTCTGATTGGCAATTGCCATGATTCGGCTCATTCAACAGGCTCCAGAACAATCAAATGGCGGGCCGCATCCAGCCCTGGAACACGCAGCGCATGGTTAGCACTCACTTTCACTCCGTCCGGCAAAAAGGCTATTTCTTCGTGCGGCATCAGGCCCTTCATCGCCAGCCATTTGCCGCCCGGTCCGAGCAGATGGCGCGTCAGCGTGACGAATTCCCCGAGATCGGAAAACGCCCGGGAGGTGATGAGGTCGAATCCCGTTTGGGGTCGATAATCCTCCACCCGATTCGTCACCACGCTCAGATGATCGAGGCCAAGCTCCATTTTGGCCTGCACCAGGAAGGCAGTCTTTTTGGCGATGCTGTCGATCAGCGTCACCTGCAAATCGGGCCGTGCGATCGCCAAGGGGATTCCAGGGAGCCCACCGCCACTGCCGACATCAATCGCCGTGGGCGGGCGCAGCCCGGCATTCGCCCCCTCCCCCTCTGGGGGAGGGTTGGGGTGAGGGTGCGCAGCGAGAAGCGTATCGAAAATCGGCAGCGCCGCCAGCGAGTCGAGCAGATGGTGGCTGACCATGCGCCCGGCGTCGCGCACCGCGGTCAGGTTGTAGACGCGGTTCCACTTGTCCAGCAGCGCAAGATACGCCAGCAGCTTCGTCTCGGCATCCGCGGGCAATGCCAGCCCGAGAGCGGCGATTCCCGCCGCAAGTTGCGCCTGAGGAGTCATGCGCTTTTCTTCTGCTCGTCAGGCTTGAAACCGCGTTTGGCATGCACCAGCAGCACTGAGATTGCCGCCGGCGTGATGCCCTGCAAGCGGGACGCCTGACCCAGTGTCTCGGGGCGCGCCTTCTGCAGGCGCTGACGCACTTCCATCGACAGCCCGGTCAGCAGGCCGTAGTCGAGATCGTCCGGCAGGCGCAGGCCTTCCTGTTCACGCTGCCGCTCGACCTCGTCGTTCTGACGGTCGATGTAACCCTGGTATTTGGCGGCGATTTCGACCTGCTCGGCCACCCGCGGGTCCGCCTCGCCGGCGCCGCCGCCAGGCAACGCCAGAATCTGCGCATAATCCAGATTGGGCCGGCGCAGCAACTCGAACAGGCTGTATTCATGGTCGATCGGCTGGCCGATCAGCCGGGTGGCGGCCTCGGCGGGCAGAATGGACGGATTGACCCAGATGGACCTGAGTCGCTCGGTTTCACGTGAAACGGCGTCGCGCTTGCGGTTGAAGGCGTCCCAGCGCAGGTCGTCGACCACGCCCAGCGTGCGCCCGGTTTCGGTCAACCGCATGTCGGCGTTGTCCTCGCGCAGCCGCAGGCGGTATTCGGCGCGGCTGGTGAACATGCGATAAGGTTCCGACACGCCGCGCGTGATGAGGTCGTCGACCAGCACGCCGAGATAGGCCTCGTGCCGGCCCGGGCTCCAGGCGTCACGCCCCTGCACCTGCAGGCCGGCGTTGATACCAGCCAAAAGACCTTGCGCAGCGGCTTCCTCGTAGCCAGTCGTGCCGTTGATCTGCCCGGCGAAAAACAGCCCGGCGATCGACCTGGTTTCGAGCGACGCCTTGAGGTTGCGCGGATCGTAATAGTCGTATTCGATCGCGTAGCCGGGACGCAGGATGTGCGCGTTCTCCAGGCCGGGGGTCGAGCGCACGATCGCAAGCTGAACGTCGAACGGCAGCGAGGTCGAGATGCCGTTGGGGTAAATCTCGTGGGTGGTCAGCCCTTCGGGTTCGAGGAAGATCTGGTGGCTCGCCTTGTCGGCAAAGCGGGTGATCTTGTCCTCGATCGACGGGCAGTAACGCGGCCCCACCCCCTCGATGACACCGGTGTACATGGGTGAACGGTCAAGGCCGCCGCGGATGATTGCGTGGGTTTCCGCCGTGGTGTGCGTGATCCAGCACGGCCGCTGTTCGGGGTGCATCGAAGCGTCGCCCATGAAGGAAAACACCGGCGCCGGATCGTCGCCGGGTTGAATCTGGGTCTGGCCGTAATCGATCGTGCGGCCGTCGATGCGCGGCGGCGTACCCGTCTTCAGCCGTCCCACTGGCAGCTTCAGTTCGCGCAGGCGCGCCGCGAGCGTCACCGCCGGCGGATCGCCCATGCGGCCCGCCTGAAAATTCTCCAACCCGACATGGACCAGACCGGCCAGAAAGGTACCGGCAGTCAGCACCACCGCGCGGCCGCTGAACACGATGCCCAACTGGGTCTTCACGCCGGCGACGCGATCGCCGTCGAGCAGCAGGTCGTCGACCGCCTGCTGGAACAGCGTGAGATTGGGCTGGTTTTCCAGACGCAGACGGATCGCAGCCTTGTACAGCACGCGGTCGGCCTGGGCACGGGTCGCGCGCACCGCCGGACCCTTGGACGAATTGAGGGTGCGGAACTGGATCCCCGCCGCGTCGGTAGCCAAGGCCATCGCGCCGCCGAGCGCGTCGACTTCCTTGACCAGATGCCCCTTGCCGATGCCGCCGATCGACGGGTTGCACGACATCGCGCCGAGTGTCTCGATATTGTGCGTCAGCAGCAGCGTCTTCACACCCATGCGCGCGGCGGCCAGCGCGGCCTCGGTGCCGGCATGGCCGCCGCCGATGACGATGACATCGAAGGGTTCGGGGAATTTCATGGCCGCCATTCTACCCGTTGCCGCGCCTGGTTTCACGTGAAACACGCGCGACGGCCGCCGGGAGCGCTCAACCGGCGGCCTTGGCTTCCAGGTCTTCCCAGCGGGACAACGCGTCGATCAGCTCGGCCTCGATCGTCTCCACGCGCGCGCGCAGCGCCGCCGCGTCCTGCGGGTTCGATTGATACAACGCCGGGTCCGCCAGCTGCTCGGCGATCCGTGTCTGCTCCGCCTCCAGCGTCTCGATCTGCCCTGGCAGCGCTTCGAGCTCTCGCGCCTCCTTGTAGCTGAGCCGGGCCCTGGGCGCGGGCTTCGCCGCCTCCGGCTGGGCCGCGGCCTTGGGGCTTGCCGCCCGCACCGGCTCGGGCACGCGCTGCTGTTGTTTCCACGCCTGCCAGTCGGCATAACCGCCGACGATTTCGGTCAACCGGCCCTCGCCCTCGAATACGATCGACTGGGTGACGACGTTGTCGAGGAAAGCACGGTCGTGCGAGAC
This sequence comes from Thiobacillus sp. 63-78, assembly GCA_001899765.1. Taxonomy (GTDB): domain Bacteria; phylum Pseudomonadota; class Gammaproteobacteria; order Burkholderiales; family Thiobacillaceae; genus Thiobacillus. The sequence continues at coordinate 74,307 of MKWM01000018.1, read as the reverse complement.
GATGATCACCGTGCCGCTGTAGTCCTGCAGCAGCTGCTCCAATAACTCCAGGGTGTCGATGTCGAGGTCGTTGGTCGGCTCGTCCAGCACCAAAAGATTGGCCGGGCGCGCGAACAGCCGCGCCAGCAGCAGGCGGTTGCGCTCGCCGCCGGACAGCGCCGAGACCTTGGCGCGCGCGCGTTCGGCGGGGAACAGGAAGTCTTCCAGGTAGCTGATGACGTGCTTTTTCTGCCCGCCGATTTCCACGTAGTCGGAGCCGGGCGCAATCGTGTCGATCAGCGTCGCCTCGTCGTCGAGCTGGTTGCGGAACTGGTCGAAGTAGGCCACTTCGAGCTTGGTGCCCTGCTTGATCCAGCCGGATTGCGGTTTCAGTTCGCCGAGGATGAGGCGAATCAGCGTGGTCTTGCCGGCGCCATTGGGGCCGAGCAGGCCGAGCTTGTCGCCGCGCAGGATGGTGGCGGAAAAGTCGCGGATGAGGACGCGGCTGTCGTAGCCATAGCCGACGTGGTCGAGTTCGGCCACCACCTTGCCGGAACGGTCGCCGCTGTCGAGCTGGAACTCCACCTGGCCGGCGTGGGCGGTGCGCGCCTCGCGGGTACGGCGCAGCGCCTCCAACCGTCTGACCCGGCCTTCGTTGCGGGTGCGGCGCGCCTCGACGCCCTTGCGGATCCAGGCTTCCTCCTGCTTCCAGAACTTGTCGAATTTGCGGTGGTGCACCGCCTCCACTTCAAGCTGCTCGGCCTTCCTGGTCTGATAGGCGCTGAAATTACCCTGGTATTCGCGCAAAGATCCGCGATCGAGCTCGACAATCCGGTTCGCGACGTTGTCGAGGAAACGCCGGTCGTGGGTGATGAAAAGCAGCGCGCCGCGATAGTCGTTGAGCAGGCTTTCCAGCCACTCGATGGCCGCAAAATCCAGATGGTTGGTCGGCTCGTCCAGCAGCAGCAACTCGGGCTCGGTAACCAGCGCGCGCGCCAGCGCCACGCGTTTTTTCAGGCCACCGGACAGCGTCTCGACCGCCGCCTCGGCGTCCAGGCTCAGGCGCTGCAGGGTCTCTTCCACCCGGCTGTTGAGCCGCCAGGCATCGGCCACTTCCAGTTCGTGCGACAGCCGCTCGAACTCGGCATACACCGTCTCATCGCCCTCCGCCATCGCATGCGCCACGGCATGGTATTCGGCCAGCAGCGACTGTGCCGCGCCGACGCCTTCCGCCACCGCCTCGAACACGCTGTGGCCGGGCTGGAAAGCCGGCTCCTGCGGCACGTAGGCCAGCTTCAGTCCCGGCGCGCGCCAGACCTCGCCGGCATCCGCCAGGCTCTCGCCGGCGATGATTTTCAGCAGGCTCGACTTGCCGGTGCCGTTGCGGCCGATCAGGCCGATGCGTTCGCCCGCCTCGATCACCAGCGAAGCGCCGTCGAGCAGCGGCCAGTGGCCGTAGGCCAGTTCGAGTCGGTCAAGCGTAAGGAGTGGCATGGCAAGCGCGTGATGAAACACCGAGCGCGGATTATCCGCGATTGAGCGCCGCGTGGACGGCGCGTGCGATATTTAATGCATCGGGCGTATCGCTGTGCAGGCACAGCGTTTCTGCCCGGACCCGAAGGGGCGTGCCGTCCAGGGTCACCACCGGTTCCCCCCGGGCCAGCGCAAGCGCCTGCTGCGCCGCCCCCGCCGGATCGGCCAGCAGCGCACCCGGGGTTTCACGTGAAACAAGCTGCCCATTGGACTGGTAACGGCGATCCGCGAACGCCTCATTCAACACCTGCAATCCCGCGGCCTGGCCCGCGGCGATCAGCCGCGATCCGGCCAGCCCGACCAGTATCAGGCGGGAATCGAATGCCGCAACCGCCCGCACAATCGCTTCCGCCGCCTCAAGATCGCATGCCGCCCTGTTGTACAGCGCGCCATGCGGCTTCACGTGCGCCAGCCGTACGCCCAGCCGCGCAGCCAGGGCGGCCAGCGTTTCCGTCTGTTGCGTCACCCAGCGCTCGATCTCGTCAGCGGTGGCCGCCAGTGCCCGGCGGCCAAATCCGGTCCGGTCCGGATATCCGGGGTGGGCGCCCACGGCCACGCCATGTTCCGTTGCCTGCCGCAGTGCCGTCATCATGCTGACGGCGTCGCCCGTATGTCCGCCGCAGGCGATCGACGCGCGCGACAGATACGGCAGCAATTCACCGTCGTCGTCGCCTTCGCCAATATCCGCATTCAACTCGATCATGCCAGTTCCCTGATCTCCCACGATTTCGCCGCCAGTGCGCGCGCGGCCTCGATCTCAATCGTCACAAAGCGGATCGTATCGTTCGGCCTCAACTGGGCAAGTCGCGACATATCCGCCGTGATCACCCCGGCAATCACCGGATAGCCGCCCGTCACCGGGCCATCCCATCCCAGGATGATCGGCTGGCCGTCGGGCGGAATCTGAATGCTGCCCGGCAGGACCCCTTGCGACGACAATGCTGTTTCATGATGCGTGACCGGCGCACCGCTCAAGCGCAGACCTCGCCGATCCGACGCCAAACCCACTCGATACGCGCTGCCGAAAAAGGCTTTCAGTCCGTCATCGTCGAACTGGTTTATTTGCGGCCCCGCCACCACTCGCAAGCCATTGCCCGTCTCGGCGGGAGGCGTGGCACGCAACAGGTGGGTCTCTTTGGCCGCGCGCCCACAACGCAGGAGATCGCCGGTCTGCAACGCGCGTCCCGCATACCCGCCCATTCCTGACGGCAGAAACGTACTGCGGCTCCCCATCACCCGGGGGACCGCTATCCCGCCGCGCACCGCCAGCCAGCCGCGGCAACCCGCCACGGCATGTTCCAGCGCCAGAATCTCGCCCGCCGCGAGCATCAGCGTCTCATTCCATGCCACGGCCGCGCCGCTGCTGCGCCGGGCGGCAAAACACGCGCCAGTGAGCGCCACCACGCCGCCCTGCGGAAACCGCAGGCGCGGTCCCGCCAGCGTGATTTCCAGTCCCGCCGCGCCCTCGTCGTTGCCCACCAAACGATTGGCGGCCGCCAGCGCCTGTCGATCGGCCGCCCCGCCGGCCGGGACGCCCAGCGCCCCCCGGCCCGGCCGGCCGAAATCCATGACCATGTCGCACAGTCCCGCACGCAGGATCTCGATCATGCCGGAACGAAGCGCACCCGGTCACCCGGCATCAATAACGCCGGTGCTTCGCGTAACGGGTCGAACAATACCGCGGTCGTCCGCCCGATGATGTGCCAGCCGCCCGGACCGTCGTCCGGGTAAATTCCGGTGTAGGCTTCGCCGATCGCCACACTGCCGGACGCGACGCGTTGGCGCGGCGAAGCCCGGCGCGGGGCGTGCAAAGCCGTCGGCAATCCCCGCAGATACGGAAACCCTGGCTGAAAGCCCAGAAATGCCACCGAATATTCTGCTGCCGAGTGGCAGTCAATGTATTCCGCCACGCTCATGCGCGCGCGTTTGGCGAGCGCGGGCAAATCCGGTCCCGCCCGCCCGCCATAGTCCACCACGAAGTCGTGCAGTGTCCCCCTCGCCCCGTCGATCTCTTTTTCGAGTGGCTCGCTCAGCGCCGCGCTGACTCCCGGCGATACCGGGGCAGCCCGCCGCAAAATCAGCAAAATGCTGTTATCTGTCGGGATAATGTCCTCAATATCCGGTAACTTCTTTTTGAGCAAATGCTCATAACGCGCCAGTGTCGCGGCGCCCGTTGCCACCTGCAAGCCGCGCTCGCCGATCCAGTGCCAGGAGGCCGGGGCCGCAAGTTGACCAGTTGTCCGCTTTCCCATAGTGTGAAACCTCTTTTCGGAGTTTCGCATGATGCGACGGTTCGCAGGGTCCACTGATAGCCGCCCGTGTCATGGCAAGCCGGTGCGCGCCGACCCGATACAGGGCATCTCCGGCCACCATGCCGCGGGCACACCCTTCATCGCGCTGCCCATGAAGATTGAGCGTATTTCACGACAGGCCGCTCATTCCCCGCACCTGAAAGCCCTCCACCTGCATCGTCCCGATGGAAATCTATCAACGCATTTTTGAAGACACGCCCGACGCCCTGCTCGTCGTCGATCAGGCAGGACGGATCGTTCTGGCCAACATTCAGGCCGAAACCCTGTTCGGCCACGCGCGCAGCCAACTGATCGGCCACCCTGTCGAAATGCTGATCCCGGCCCGATTTTCCCGGCACAGTGATCATCGTGCCCGTTATATGACCGAAGCGCACAGCCGGTCAATGGGTGGCACGACCGAACTTTTTGCCTTGCGAAAAGACGGAAGCGAGTTTCCGGTCGACATCATGTTGAGCCCCATGACCCTCCAGGGCCAACATTTCGTTCTGTGTGTCGTGCGCGACATCACGGAACGCAAGGCCGCGCAGGACGCCCTTGCCCAGCAAACCATGGAGCTTCGGCGGCTGCATGCAGAACTGGAGCTGCTCGCCAACCATGATGGTCTGACCGGCCTGTACAACTGGCGCGCATTTTACGAGTATGCCGGACAGATGCTCAAAACTGCCCACCGTCGGCAGGAAAGCGCGACGCTGTTGATGCTCGATCTGGATCATTTCAAACAGATCAATGACCGCTTCGGCCATGCCGAAGGCGATCGCGTGCTGCAGGCTGTCGCGGCCACCCTCAAGGCCACGGCACGGGAAAACGACATTGTGGCGCGGCATGGCGGCGAAGAGTTTGTCGTGGCTGCACTCGGGCTGAATGAAGCGGAAAGCCAGATAGCGGCCGAACGCTTGCGCGCAGCCGTGGCCGCCATTGAAAACATGAAGACCCCGGTCACCACCAGCATCGGGATCGCGACGCTCGCGCCGCAAGTCGGGAAACACGAGACGGCACGTGTCCTGGCCGAACTGCTCGATCAGGCCGATCAGGCGCTATATGCCGCCAAGCACCATGGCAGAAACCAGGTCTGCCATTTCAATCGTATCGTCAACCTGGCATCGCCCGCCGCCTGAAAATGAGCCGTCCCCTGTCGCGCCCCCATCACTGACCATCCCGCCTCGATCGGCCCGCCGCCCCCAAAAGCGTGCGCGTGGCCTCCCGCTTGCCGGCAATCCGTGCCTCAACCTTTGAACCGGCCTCGCACGCCGACGCGATTGGCGCCGCCACGGTGGTCATTGCCCCGCGGCTGGGCCGTCCGCGCGCCGGGCGCACGGTTGCCATAGCTGCGCGTGGCCGCGGCAGCAGCTTTGGCCTTTGCCTCGCGCTCGCGCTTTTCCCAATATTCAACGCTGTTGCCGTTGACTTCACCATTTGGCTCGCGCGGAACATCGATGCCGCGAAATCGTTCGGTGCGCGGCGGGCGGTCGCCCGTCATGCGGGGCACGTCGGACGGGCCATGCATGGCGGCCTGTTCGAAGCGGTTGCCCCGCGGCGCATCACTGCGGGCAGGACGCGGGCCGCCCCGCGCGTCGGCACGGTAACCACGATCACGGTTGTCCCGGCTGTCGCCGCGCGGTGGGCGATCGCCATAGCTGCGCGGTTCGTTGCGATCACCGAAACTGCGCTTCTGCTCGCCGGGGCGCTTCTCGCCAAAGCTGCGCGGACCATTGTTAGCGCGCGGACGACCCGACGACGGGCGCCCGGAAGCCGGCCGCTGGGTCGGCTCCAGTCCCGGCAGGGTATGCACCTCGATGCGGTTGCCGGTGTAGCGCTCGATGTTCTTCACCAGTCCGCCTTCGCGCATGCCGGCGAAGCTCACCGCGATGCCGGTGCGGCCGGCGCGGCCGGTGCGCCCGATGCGGTGGACGTAATCCTCGGCCTGGCGCGGCAGGTCGAAGTTGATGACATGGCTGATGGTCGCCACGTCGATGCCGCGCGCGGCGACGTCGGTCGCCACCAGCACCCTGGTGCGGCCTTCGCGCAGGCGCTGCAGCGCACGGTTGCGCTGGCCCTGCTGCATGTCGCCGTGCAGCGCGTCGGACGCAAAGCCGCTGTCGGCCAGGAGGTCGGAGATTTCCTCGGTGCTGCGTTTGGTCGAGGCGAACACGATCGCCTGAACCATGTCGACGTCGCGCAGCAGCGCGTCGAGCAGGCGGTTCTTGTGATCCATGTTGTCGGCAAACAGCAGGCGCTGCTCGATCTTGGCCTCCTTGTGCGGCACCGCTTCGATCTCGATGCGCTGCGCGTCGCGGGTCAGTTCGCGCGCCAGGTTGCCGACCACGCCGTCGAGCGTGGCCGAGAACAGCAGCGTCTGGCGCTCGGCCGGGCAGCGCGCGGCGATCGCCTTGATGTCGTCGACAAAGCCCATGTCCAGCATGCGGTCGGCCTCGTCCAGCACCAGTACTTCCAGGCGCGAGAAGTCGATCTTGCCGCGCTCCAGGTGGTCGATCAGGCGGCCGGGGGTCGCCACCACCACGTCCACCGGCTGCGACAGGCGCTTCAGTTGCAGGCCGTAGGGCGCGCCGCCGACCAGGCAGGCGGTGCGGAAGCGGCGCAGCTCCTTGCCGTAGGTCATGGCGGATTTCTCGACCTGCAGCGCGAGTTCGCGCGTCGGGGTCAGCACCAGCACGCGCGGACCCATGCTCTTGACCGTCGGCTCGGCCTGCAGACGCTGGATCGACGGCAGCAGAAAGGCCGCCGTCTTGCCGCTGCCGGTATTCGACGACACCAGCAGATCGCGCCCGGTCAGCGCCGCGGGAATCGCCTGCGTTTGGACCGGGGTGGCGTTTTCGTAGCCCGCAGCCTGCACGGATTTAAGGATGAGGGGATCAAGCCCCAGTTCGGAAAAGCTCATGGCAAACCTTTTTCAGTGCGCGCGAGCGCGCAAGTCAGACCTGCGTCCGGCATCCGCCAGACAGGCCACAAAATACGAACCGGAAACAACGGTGTCCGGAGAATTGATCCCCGAACGCCCGGAACGGGTCGCGTCGATCACATCGGCGCCAACCACAAGACTTGTCACGGCCGGTGCAAACCGACTGGCCGTACAAAAGAGAGGTCGAAGACGATGGGGCTGTGTGAACAGTCCCGAGGCACGGCGGTAACAACCTGACCTGCCCACTGCTGCATGCACAACTGGACGAAGCATATCAGAAGACGCTGATTTGCCATACTGTAATTTTGCTTCGGCGGGAATCAAGCTTGCGGCAACGCCTTCCACGGTCGATCCGTCGTCGTCCGGAACACCCCAATCCGGGCGCGTCCGCGGTACACTTTGACGGAGGTTCGGGCGGGGATCGACGCCGCCTTCCTGGCGAAGGATAATCCATGGCAGGGTGCGGCGATCTTCGGAGACAGACATGACGGAAATACAGGCAGGATTCGACTGGAGCGATCGATATTTACTGGGCTATGCGCCGATGGACGACACCCATCGCGAGTTCGTGACCCTGGTTGACGCGCTGCTCAAGGTGCCGGACGCCGAACTCGAGCAGGCGCTGACGGCATTCGCCGAACACGCCGTGGCGCATTTCGAACAGGAGGACCGCTGGATGAGGGGCAGCGACTTCCCCGCGACCGACTGTCATGTCGATGAGCACGCCAGGGTGCTGGTCTCGGTACGCGAGGTCCAGCAGGAGCTCGCCAAAGGTCATGTCGATATCGTCCGCAAGCTGGCGCAGGCCTTGATGAACTGGTTCCCCGGTCATGCCGACTACCTGGACTCGGCGCTCGCCGCCTGGATGGTCAAGCGCTCGCACGGCGGCAAGCCAGTGGTGTTCCGGCGCGACTCGGCCAAGGCCTGACGTCGCGCGCTTGCTTTTCTGGAATTACCTTGTAGCATCAGAACGGCCATTCTAATTTTTGATGCAGATCCGTGAAAAGTACAAATGCGGCGCGGCGCGCCGACGATCCCCGCCAGCTGGTTCTGGATACGGTACTCGCGCTGTTCAGCGAGCGCGGTTACTTCGCCACCTCGGTACAGGACATCAGCCGCGAGTCGGGCGTGAGTGTCGGTTCCCTCTACCATCACTTCGGCGACAAGGAGGGTATTGCCCGTGCCCTGTACCAGACGCTGTCCGACCGGATGAGCGGCAGGATTTCATGGATACGCGCCCACCGAAAAACGGCGCACGACCAGTGCCGTGATGTCGTCAGGACCCTGTTCGACATGACCGAATCCGAGCCGCTGGTGGTGGACTTCATGCTCTATGCCAAGCACAAGGATTTCCTGCCGGAAGAAAAATCGATCTGCTCGTCAAAACCTTTCGAACTGATGCGTGCGATGGTGGCGGCAGGCATGGCATCGGGCGAGATTCGGCCGATGGACCTGATGGTTGCATCCAGCAGTCTGTGCGGCGGGCCGATCCGGATGATCGTGGCTCGCCTCGACGGTATCCTGCAAGCGCCGCTGCCCCACTACCTTGACGAAGTGTGGGACTGCGCCTGGAGGTCAGTCGCCGCCCGGTAGCAGCAGGCGGTTTTTTTTGAAGCGATTAGAACGATCGCTCATTCTAGGAGTGCATGATGAAAACTCTGGCTATCGTGGTAACCAATGACGCCTTCGACAAGATCCTCACACCCCTTGGAATCGCCTATCTGATGGCGGCCGAGGACGTTCAGGTTGACATGCTGTTCGTCAACTGGGCCGTTACGGCGCTGAAGACGGGGGGCGCCTCCAATCTGCATATCGACGGACGGCATGCCGAGGACGAGGAAAAAATGCGTGCCGGTATGGCCAAGGCGGGACTGCCGACCGACATGTACGAACTGATCAAGGCGCTGAAGGGCACCGGTTGCGTGAATATGTACGCCTGCAGCATGGCCGCCGCGATCTTCGGCGTCGACGAAACCAATCTCATCCCCGAGGCGGAAGGCATCGTGGGTTTGGCCTGGTTCCTTAACGAGAAGGCCGACAAGGCCGATCATTACCAATATTTCTGAGGAGCTGGATCATGGATACTCCGCAAGCCACCGTCACGCTGGATACGTCGGGCAAATGCTGCCCCATGCCGATGGTCGAAACGAACAAGGCGATCAAGGCCCTGGCGGTCGGCGACGTACTCGAGATCATCGCCACCGATGTCGCAACCCTCAAGGACATTCCGTCGTGGTGCGAACGCACCGGACAGACCCTGTTGTCCTCGTCCGAACACGACCAGACGCTGAAATTCTATGTGCGCAAAAATCGCTGACACCGGCGAACTGTGCGCCGGCTGTGTGTACTACCCGCCGAACCTGCCGCGCCACGCCTACGCCCAGGAGGATTGGGACATGCTGCAGGCGCGGCAGTGTTCGTTCGAGCACACGCCGGGCGCAGCCGAGTGCCTGGTAACACGCAAGACCAGTTGTAGCCTGCTTGATCTGGGTTCGTTGCCTGGCCGCACATGACAGGGGCCCCCCGTCCGGGGGCCCTGCCAGCGGTCTGCCGCCGACTGCACAGCGTCGGCGGCAGCCGCGGCGTTTTCCATTGGGCCGCTGAACTTAGGCGAACGATGCGGGATGGGGAGAACTGGAATATTGAAAGTGAATGCGGAAAATATTTCGCACTCCTTTCGCCCTTGGGTTTTGTGGAAGGCAGCGAAAGGCTTGTTATTTTCCGATGCAGAACGTACTGAAAATTTCTCCCAGCAAGTCATCCGCCGTAAATTCGCCGGTGATCTCCGACAAGGCCGACTGTGCCAGACGCAGTTCCTCGGCAAACAATTCCAGCTGACCGGTTGATTCACGCGCCATCGCAAGGTGGCCCGCCGCACGATCCAAGGCATCCAGATGACGCGCACGCGCCATGAACGCCCCTTCACCTGCCGCCTGCCAGCCGGCCGCGACAAGCAGCTTCTCGCGCAGGAGGTCGACCCCGGCGCCGGTTCTGGCTGACAGCCAGACTTCTCCCTCTTCGGCACGGGGGGCTTCGCCTGTGACATCGATCTTGTTATGGATGGTCAGTCGCGGCCCGTCGGGCAGGCGCGCCAGAATCGCCGTTTCGCGCTCGCCCAGGCCGTGAGCGGCATCCACCAGCAGCAACGCCATGTCGGCCTTGCCTATCGCCGCCCAGGTGCGGGCAATGCCAAGTTTCTCCACCGGGTCTCCGGTTTCCCTCAGACCGGCCGTATCGACGATATGCAGCGGCACACCCCTGATCTGGATCGCTTCGCGCACCGTATCGCGCGTCGTACCGGCGACCTCGGTAACGATCGCCGCGTCGTATCCGGCAAGCTGATTCAGCAGGCTTGACTTGCCCACGTTCGGCTGGCCAATCAGCACAACCGTCAGCCCTTCACGCAGCAATGCGCCCTGTTTCGCCTGCGAACGCACCGCGGCGACACGGGTGCTGATCGTATCAAGACGGCCGAAGGCATCGGCCTGTTCGAGAAAATCGACGTCTTCTTCGGGAAAGTCGAGCGTGGCCTCGACCAGCATGCGCAGACGGATCACCGCGTCCACCAGTTCCGTGATCCGTGCGGAGAATGCTCCCGACAGTGAGCGTACCGCCGAGCGTGCCGCCTCGGCAGACGCGGCCTCGATCAGGTCCGCCACGGCTTCGGCCTGCGCCAGATCGAGCTTCCCGTTCTGGAAGGCGCGGCGCGAAAACTCCCCCGGTTCGGCCAGCCGCGCGCCAAGTTCAAGACAACGCGCCAGAATCAGATTCAACACGACCGGCCCGCCATGGCCTTGCAATTCCAGGACGTGTTCGCCGGTAAACGAATGAGGCGCGACAAAATGGAGCGCGATTCCCTCGTCGAGGGTCTCGCCCTCGCGATCGAGAAAACGGCTGAAAGTGGCGCGGCGCGGCGCGGGAACGGACCCGAGCACCGCACGGGCAAGCGGCGCAATGTCGGGGCCGGATATTCTTATCACACCCACCCCGCCGCGCCCGGAGGCGGTGGCGATGGCGGCAATCAGGTCAGGCCTTGCCGGCGGCAGGCTTGTCACCGTCCTGAACCTGCTTGTTGATCACCCACTGCTGGGCGATGGACAGGATGTTGCTGACGATCCAGTACAGTACGAGACCCGCCGGAAAAAAGACGAACATCACGGTAAACGCCACCGGCATGACCATCATGATCTTGGCCTGCATCGGGTCCATCGGCTGCGGGTTGAGCTTGACCTGAAGAATCGAGGTGATGCCCATGATGATCGGCAGGATGTAGAAAGGATCCGGAGCCGTCAGGTCGGTGATCCAGCCCAGCCAGGGTGCGCCGCGCATTTCCACCGCGGCCAGCAACACCCAGTACAGTGCGATGAACACTGGAATCTGGACCAGGATCGGGAAGCAGCCGCCGAGCGGGTTGATTTTCTCGGTCTTGTACATGTCCGCCATCGCCTGATGCAGCTTGGCCCGGTCGTCGCCGTAGACTTCCTTCAATTTCTGCAGGCGCGGCGTGAGTTTTTTCATCTTGGCCATCGACTTGTAGCCTGCCGCCGACAGCGGAAACAACGCCAGCTTGAGCAGAACGGTCAGGATGATGATGGCCCAGCCCCAGTTGCCGACGAAGTGCTCGATTTTTGCCAGCGACCAGTAGATGGGGAAAGCCAGCGGCGTCAGCCAGCCATAATCCCGCGCGAGATCCAGGCCGGGCGCGGCGGCTTCCAGAAATTTCTGCGTCTGCGGTCCGGCATACAAGGGCACGGTAAAGACTTTCTGCTGGCCCGGCGCCAGCGTGCCTTCGGCCAGAATGACGCCCGCTGAATACAGATCATGCCCCAATGAACGGGCGTAATATTCGCGCTTGACGCTGCCTTCGGGTAACCAGGCCGCCACGAAGTGATGCTGCACCAGACCCACCCATCCGTTGTCGGCCGTTTTTTCAAATTCGGCTTTGCCTTCCCCGATCTGTTTGAACGTGACTTTCTGGAATTTCTTGGCATCGGTATAGAACGCCGGGCCGGTAAAGGTATGCAGGAAGAAAGACGAGCCACGCGGCGCTCCGGAATGCCGGGTGAGCTGATAATACGGCGTCAGGTCGACCGGCTGCGTGCCATGGTTGATCACCCGTGTCCTGACTGAGATCTCATAACTGTTGCGCTTGAAAATATACGTCTTTTCGACGCGAACGCCTGTTGCGGGGTCGTTCCAGACCAAAGGAACTTCCACTTGCGAGGCGCCGCGGGTCAGACGGTAGGTCCCCGGATTGAGCTGGAAAACACTGCGGTGCGTCGGCATGTCCTTGCCGAGCAGTCCGCTCTGTGCCAGATAGGGTTCGGTCGGGTTGTCTTCAAACAGCGTGAAAACCTGATTGCGTGCCTGCGTTTCGCGATAGGACAACAACTGAAGCTGGCGAAGATCGCCGCCATTCGCGTCGATCGTGGCACGCAACACATCGGTTTCCACGATCGCTCGGGCGCCCTTCACCAATCCGGCCTGCGCCGGCGCCGCTGGCGGCGCGTTCAACCCCTGATCCGGAACAGGCGGCGTATTGGCGGCCGCGCCCGGGGCGTTCATCGCCGTGGCCGGCGGCGGCGGGGGCGCATGCTTCTCCTGCCAGGCTTCCCACAACAAAAGAAGCGAGAAGGAAAAGACGATAAAAAGAATCAGCCGCTGGTTATCCATGGAACGGTGCACTATGAGTTGGGGTGAGGCGCCGGGCTGGCGCTCGGAGCTTCGCCTGGCGCCAGGGCGGGCCATTTTTCCATGGCCCGATGACCCGCACGCGCGAAGGTACGCAATAAATCCCGCACCTCGTCGCCCGGAGCCGGCCTGGCAATGAGACGAACGACAAAATCGCACGCGGGCAGTTCCGACATCGCCTGACGAAAATTTTCACGTACGCAGCGTTTGACGCGGTTGCGATCCACCGCACGCGCAAGCAGCCGCTTACCGATGACCATGCCCAATCGGGGATATCCCACCTGATTGGGCCGCGCCATCACCATCAGATAATCTGTGCGCGCGCGTTGGTTGGCAGCAAATACCCGATCGAAATCAGCCTTGTCGACCAGACGGGCATTGCGGAAACGTACGCCCGCTGGATGGAGAGGTGCGTTGATCAGACGGCCAGACGCGCGCGGCCCTTGGCGCGACGCGCATTGATCACGGCCCGGCCAGCCTTGGTTTTCATGCGGGCGCGGAAACCGTGGGTACGCTTGCGGCGGACGGTGGAAGGCTGGTAAGTACGTTTCATGGCATATCCTTATCTAACAGGCACGGGCCGGCCCATACAAGGCAGACGAGCCGAACACAAAAAAATCTGTTGAAAAAACCGCGTATTAGACCTGTCCAATCGGGAGCGTGTCAAGTTCAGCGGAAGGCATGGCCCCTGTCCGGCGCGTCATGCCTGTGGATAACCTCATGGAAGAGGAGTAAGATTCACGTTTGAATCCCATGCCGCTTCATGCCATTCAACCCTTGATTATGGATTCTTTCTGGGACCTTTGCCAAGAGCGCTTTCGCGCCAACCTGACCCAGCAGCAGTTCAGCACATGGATCAAGCCCCTGGTGTTTGAAGATGCTGACGGCGACATGCGCATTCTGGCGCCCAATCATTTCGTGATGGACTGGGTGCGCGAGAAATTCGCCGAACACATCGACGGCTGGGCGCAGGAATTTTATGCGCGCCCCATCTCGATTACCTATGCCCTGGGCAAAAAAACCAGCGCCCCGCGTGCGCACGCCGCGCCGTCCGTCACCGCTTCGATCCCGTCGCCGGCCAATGTCGCGGTTCCCGCGCAGATGGGGATGCGCATCAATCCTGGCTTCACCTTCGACAACTTCGTCTCCGGCCGCGCCAACCAGCTGGCGCGCGCGGCCGCATTGCAGATCGCCGACAATCCAGGCATGGCCTACAATCCGCTGTTCGTCTATGGCGGCGTGGGGCTGGGCAAGACCCATCTGCTGCAGGCCATCGGCAACACCGTGCGCCTGGCCAATCCGGATGCGCGTATCAGCTACATTCACGCCAACGATTATGTGGACGATGTGGTCAAGGCTTACCTCAACAAACAGTTCGACGACCTCAAACGGCGCTATATGTCGCTCGACCTGCTGCTGATCGACGACATCCAGTTTCTCGCCAAGAAGGACCGTACCCAGGAAGAGTTTTTCTACGTTTTCAACTCCCTGATCGAAAACAAGAAACAGATCGTCATCACCTGTGATACCTTTCCCAAGGAAATCAGCGGCCTGGACGATCGCCTGAAATCCCGCTTCGCCTGGGGTTTGACGGTAGCCGTCGAGCCGCCCGAACTGGAAATGCGGGTCGCGATCCTGCTGGCCAAGGCCCAGGCGGAAAGCGTCAAGCTCGACGAAAACGCCGCCTTCTTCATCGCCAAGCAGGTGCGTTCCAATGTCCGCGAACTGGAAGGCGCGCTGAAACGGGTGATCGCTTTTTCGCGCTTTCATGAAAAACCCATCACCCTGGAACTGGTGAAAGAAGCGCTGCGCGATCTTATCGCCTCGACTTCGCGCATCGTCTCGATCGAGAACATCCAGAAAACCGTCGCCGATTTCTACAAGATCAAGGTCGCCGACATGTTCTCCAAGAAACGCACCCGCAATCTGGCGCGCCCCCGCCAGATTGCCATGGCACTGGCCAAGGAGCTCACCAACCAGAGCCTGCCGGAAATCGGCGAATCCTTCGGCGGGCGCGACCACACCACGGTGATCCATGCCTGCCGCAAGGTGGCCGAACTGCGCGAGACCGAAGCCGATATCGGCCGTGACTATCTGGTGTTGCTACAAACCCTGACAGGCTGAGGATGAAATGTGGATAAAACGGATCGTGCGTGCAGAGCGGGAAATCCATCCCCATTCCTCCCGTATTTCCCCGCCCTTATCCACATTCCAAAACGCGTAACAAACATTTGTTTCAATTGACAAAAAAGACTTATCCCCAGTTTCAGGCCGCCTTTATTATGGTTCTCAGGAATAAATAAATGCTATTAGTACAAAGCGAACGCAACACCCTCCTGGCTTCCCTCACCGCGGTGGTCGGCGTCGTGGAACGCCGCCACACCCTGCCCATCCTGTCCAATCTTCTGCTGGAAAAAAAAGGCAGCAAGCTGACCCTGCTGGCGACCGACCTGGAGTTGCAGGTGAGCACGCAGCTGGATGTGGAGGCCGGTGAGGATTTCGCCCTGACCATCGCGGCACGCAAGCTGTTCGACATCGTGCGCGCGCTGCCGGATTCCGCCAGGGTCAAGCTCGACTCCAAGGACAGCCAGGTCGTGGTCAGCGCAGGCAAATCCCGCTTCACCCTGCAAACCCTGCCCGCTGCCGATTTTCCGCGGGTGGAAACCGGGGCCGGTCTGGGTGAAGCCATCCGTCTGCCGCAGAAAACGCTGAAGCGCCTGTTGCAGCTGGTGCAGTTCGCCATGGCGAGCCAGGACATCCGGTATTACCTCAACGGCATGCTGCTGGTACTGGACGGCAAGCAGTTGCGTGTCGTGGCCACCGACGGCCACCGGCTGAGCTATGCCGAGACCCAGCTGGAAACCGAAGCCGAAGCGCGCGAGGTCATCATTCCTCGCAAGACTGTGGTCGAGCTTTCCAAGCTGCTGGGCGATGTAGAGGATCCGGTCGAACTGCGCATCGGCACCAATCAGGTCACCATCACCCTGCCCGGCACCGAGCTGGTGACCAAGGTGGTCGACGGTAAATTTCCCGACTATCAGCGCGTCATTCCCGTCAGCCAGCCGCGTCAACTCAAGGCCAACCGCCAGAATGTGATCCAGGCGCTGCAACGCGCAGCGATCCTGTCGAACGAGAAATTCCGCGGCGTGCGCCTGGTGATGAGCGAAAACACGCTCGGCATCGTCTGCAACAACAACGAGCAGGAAGAAGCCGCCGACGAAATCGAGGTCAGTTACAACGGCGATCCGCTGGACGTTGGCTTCAACGTGACCTACCTGCTCGATGGTCTGGGGGCGGTCAGTACCGAAGACATCACCCTGTCGCTGGGCGATGCCAACAGCAGCATGCTGCTGACCAGCGAAGGCGAAGCGGGCTTCAAATACGTGGTGATGCCGATGCGCATCTAAGCCGGGCCGCAGTACGCCCGACACCCGCCGATTTCACTTAGCCACACTCGACAGGAAAGCCCCGCGAGGGGATGAACACCATGAGCGACAAGCCCGACAATACGCTGCCCGACGACATGAACGGGGGCTACGACGAAGACAGCATCCAGCAGCTGGAAGGCCTGGAAGCCGTACGCAAGCGCCCAGGCATGTACATCGGTGACACGTCCGACGGGACCGGCCTGCACCATATGGTGTTCGAAGTGCTCGACAACGCGATCGACGAAGCGCTGGCCGGCTGGTGCGACGACATCAAGGTCATCATTCACCCCGACAACTCGATTTCGATTTCCGACAATGGACGCGGCATTCCGGTCGGCGTCAAGATGGACGACAAGCACGAGCCCCGGCGCAGCGCGGCCGAAATCGTCATGACCGTGCTGCACGCCGGCGGCAAGTTCAACCAGAACAGCTACAAGGTGTCGGGCGGCCTGCACGGCGTCGGCGTGTCGTGCGTGAACGGCCTGTCGGAATGGATGAAGCTGACCGTGCGGCGCGACGGCAAGAAATACCAGATGGAATTCAATCGCGGCAAGGTCGTGGATCGCGAGATCGAGGTGGTCAACGGGATCGAGATTTCGCCGATGAAAATCACCGGCGAAAGCCAGACCCGCGGCACCGAGGTGCATTTTCTGGCCGACAAGATGATTTTTGGCGAGGACATCGAATTCCATTTCGATATCCTCGCCAGGCGCATGCGCGAACTGTCCTTTCTCAATAACGGCGTCAAGATCGAACTCATCGACCACCGCGACGGCAAGAGCGAAAACTTCGCGCACTCGGGCGGCGTCAAGGGCTTCGTCGAATACATCGGCCGCCTCAAGACGGCGCTGCACCCCAAGATTTTCAGTGCCATGGGCGAAAAGGACGGCATGGCCGTCGAAGTCGCGATGCAATGGAACGACAGTTATTCCGAAACCGTGCAGTGTTTCACCAACAACATTCCGCAGCGCGACGGCGGCACCCACCTGACCGGTTTGCGCATGGCGATGACCCGGGTGCTCAACAAATACATCGAGGAAAACGAGCTGGCGAAAAAAGCCAAGGTCGAAACGACTGGCGACGACATGCGCGAAGGGCTGACCTGCGTGCTGTCGGTGAAAGTGCCCGAACCCAAATTTTCCAGCCAGACCAAGGACAAGCTGGTCTCCAGCGAAGTGCAGCCGGTGGTGCAGGAAATCGTCGGCCAGAAACTCGCCGAATTCCTGCTTGAAAATCCCAACGACGCCAAACTGTTGTGCGCCAAGATCATCGATGCCGCGCGGGCCCGCGAAGCCGCCCGCAAGGCGCGCGAAATCACGCGCCGCAAGGGCGTCATGGATGGTTTGGGCCTGCCCGGAAAGCTGGCCGACTGCCAGGAAAAAGATCCGGCATTGAGCGAAATCTACCTGGTCGAGGGCGATTCCGCCGGCGGTTCCGCCAAGCAGGGACGCGACCGCAAGTTCCAGGCGATCCTGCCATTGAAAGGCAAGATCCTCAACGTCGAGCGCGCGCGCTTCGACAAGGTCATCAGCAGCCAGGAGATCGCCACCCTGATCACCGCGCTCGGCACCAGCATCGGCAAGGACGACTACAACCCGGACAAGCTGCGCTACCACCGCATCATCATCATGACCGACGCCGACGTCGACGGCGCCCACATCCGCACCCTGCTGCTGACTTTCTTTTATCGCCAGATGCCCGAACTGGTCGAGCGCGGCCATATCTACATCGCCCAGCCGCCGCTGTACAAGGTCAAGCATGGCCGCTCGGAGCGCTACATCAAGGACGAGCACGCGCTGAAGGAACACCTGATGGCGGAGGCGATGAAAGATGCCGAGCTGGTGCCGATGGACGGCGCGCTGCCCATTTCCGGCGAAGCGCTGGAGACGCTGGCGCGCGAATATTTCCTCGCCGAAGCGGTCAGCGAACGGCTCTCACGTTTGCTGCCGGACGAGGTATTGCAGGCCCTGATGCGCATTCCGCGCCTGTCGCTGGCCGACAGCGGCGCGGCGATGATGGCGGAAGCAAGCCTGGGCGCGGCGCTGGATACGCAGAAATTCGACGTGGCGGCCGAATACCTGAGCGAGTCCGATGCCCATCGCCTGCGCATCACCCGCCATTCGCACGGCAATGCGTATGTCAATTTCCTGGAATCCGATCTGCTCGAATCGGGCGACTACAGCCAGCTGGTCAAGGTAGGCGATCTGTTGCGCGACCTGATAGGCCTGGGCGCCAAAGCCCGCCGCGGCGAGAAGGAAAGCCCGGTACAAAGCTTTCGCGAAGCGATGGACTGGTTCCTCGCCGAGGTCAAACGCGGCATGAGTATCCAGCGCTACAAGGGGCTGGGCGAAATGAACCCCGCGCAGTTGTGGGAAACGACCATGGACCCCAAGGTACGCCGTCTGATGAAAGTACAGATCGAGGATGCGATCTCGTCCGATCAGATCTTCACCACGCTAATGGGCGACGAGGTCGAGCCGCGGCGGAATTTCATTGAGACGAATGCGCTGGGGGTGCGGAACCTCGACGTGTAAGCTTTGTAGTGCAGGTCAACGAAAATAGCGTCACCAGAAGCGGTTGCGTGTCGCTGAATTCTGGAAAAGGTGACACGACATGCAAAGGCCAACCGTCTTTGGTTGGCCTTTGCATTACCGAGAAAGCTTTATCCAGGTTCAGCAATGGGCCGTTGCGAAAGTGTCCAAGCGGCGCGTGGCCTGTGGCGCCCCGCTGAAGCGCCCCTGGCGCGAGTGCTAAAATGCCCGCCCCATCATTCAGGGGTCGCAGCGCCATTCCGGCGCTGGGCGACTTCACCATGGATATAGCGCTACTTCTGTTTCTGATTCTTCTCAACGGCCTTTTCGCAATGTCGGAAATCGCCGTCGTCTCCTCCCGCAAAGTCCGACTGCAACGACTCGCCGATGACGGCAGCCCGGGCGCTCACTCGGCCCTGTCGCTCCACGCGGAACCCTCGAACTTCCTCTCCACCATCCAGGTGGGGATCACGACGATCGGCATTCTGAGCGGCGCCATCGGCGAAGCAGCACTGGCTGACCCGTTTGCCACATGGCTCTCCGGCTTTCCCCTGATCGAGCCCTACGCCAAGATGATCGCACTGACGATCGTGGTGGCTGGCCTGACCTATTTTTCCGTCGTGGTTGGAGAACTGGTACCCAAGCGACTCGCGCTGATGGCCCCCGAAGGCATTGCCTCCATCATCTCCCGGCCAATGATCTGGCTGGCCCGGTCGACTCGACCTCTCGTGTGGCTGCTGTCCGCTTCGTCCAGCCTGCTCCTGCGCCTGACCGGCGTGCGCCGGAAGGAGGAGCCGCCCGTCACGGATGACGAGATCAAGGTGCTCATGGAACAGGGCTCAGAAGCCGGCGTGTTCCATGAAAGCGAGCAGGCCATCGTCTCCAACGTTCTACGCCTGGACGAGCAGCGCATCGAGTCGATCATGACGCCGCGCAAGGACATTTATGTTCTCGACCTGAACGATCCGGATGCGGAGATCCGACGCTGCATTTCGGAAAGTCCCTACACGCGTATTGTGGTCTGCCGTGACGGCCTGGACCATATCGTGGGCGTTCTTCGCACCTCCGACCTGCTGAAGGCGGCACTGGGCAATGAGCCACTCGACGTCACGCATGCGCTGCGCCCACCGCTGTACGTGCCAGCCGGGGTGAGCACCACGCAACTGCTCGAGAACTTCCGCAAGGCGCGGCTGCAATCGGCCTTGATCGTCGACGAGTACGGCGAACTGCAGGGCCTGGTGACGCTCACCGACGTGCTGACGTCGATCGTCGGCGAACTGCCCTCCGAGGATGTCAACGCGGACCAGGACGTCGTGGTACGCGAGGACGGTTCGTGGCTGATGGACGGCGGGGTGACGGTCGAGCGCTTCAAGTCGGTGCTGGACATCGACGAGGATCTGCCCGGCGAGGAAGAGAACGCCTTCAACACGCTGGGCGGCTTCCTCATGCACATGCTGGGCCGCATCCCCGCCGTCGCCGACTACTTCGAATGGAACGGCTGCCGCTTCGAAGTCGTGGACATGGACAAGAACCGGGTCGACAAGGTGCTGATCGCATGTGTCCGCACCGAACCAGTGGACCATGCCGAGACCCGACCATGAGCCGCTGGACCCTCATAAGGCCCCTTCCGCCATGGTGAAGGGTAACCTGTGACGTTTGTGTTTTTGAATGCTTTTAAATCGACGCCAATCTGGCTCAAGGTGACAGGGATGTGGCGCTTCGGGCTATCAACCAGCTAGAAGTACTCGACCCGATTGCTGCGCGATCGCTTCGTCGCAACATGAAGAACGGAGCCAACCCTGTTCGCTCAAACTAGGTCAATCCGAAGCAGGCCACACGGAGCGTAATGAACGGGGTTGCAGCAGTTTCGCGATCAGGCCGGTCCATCCCGTCTGATGCGAGGCGCCCATGCCGCGTCCGCTATCGCCGTGAAAATACTCGTGGAACAAGATATGGTCGCGGAAGTGGGGATCGCTGCGAAGTTTGTCCGCGCCTCCGTATATCGGACGGTCGCCGTGCCGGTCCCGGTGAAAGAGGGCGGTGAGCCGGCCTGTCAGCGCGTCGGCGACCTGATCGAGACTCAGCGCATGACCGGAGCCGGTCGGATATTCCACCTTCAGCGCCGGACCGTAAAAATCGGCGAAACGGTACAGGGCATCCACCAGTAGATAATTGACCGGGAACCAGATGGGCCCGCGCCAGTTGGAATTGCCGCCGAACAGGCCGGACGTCGACTCTCCCGGTTCGTAGCTCACGCTGATGGAGCGGCCGTCGAGAGAAAAGGTACAGGGCTGATCGAGGTGGGCGCGGGAAAGCGAGCGCACGCCGTAGTCGGACAGGAATTCGTTTTCATCCAGCATGCGCTGCAACACGCGCCGCATGCGATGCGGACGCAACAGCGACAGCAGGCGGCGGTTGCCGCGTCCGGGTTCCAGCCAGCGGGAAACCAGGGCGGCCAGTTCCGGGCGATATTTCATGAACCATTCGAGCCGGCGCTTGAAGTTGGGGAGACGTTCCAGCATGTCCGGCTCGATGATCTCGACGGCGAACAACGGAATCAGGCCGACCATGGAGCGCACCCGCAGGGGCAGCATGCGGCCATCGGGAAAACGCAGCACGTCGTAGAAGAACTGGTCTTCCTCGTCCCACAGGCCGATGCCTTCGTCGCCGATATTGTTCATGGCCCGGGCGATGTAGAGGAAGTGCTCGAAGAACTTGGTCGCAATGTCCTCGTAGACCGGGTTGCTCTGCGCAAGCTCAAGCGAGATACGCATCAGGTTCAGGCAGTACATGGCCATCCAGCTGGTGCTGTCGGCCTGGTTGATGGTGCCGCCATTGGGCAGCGGCGTGCTGCGGTTGAACAGCCCGATATTGTCGAGGCCAAGAAATCCGCCCTGAAAGACGTTATGTCCGGCCGGGTCCTTGCGGTTCACCCACCAGGTGAAGTTGAACAGCAGCTTGTGCAGGATGCGCTCCAGAAACGCCGTGTCGCCCTTGCCGCCGTGGGCGTCGCGTTCGGTCTTGTACACCTCCCACGCGGCCCAGGCGTGAACCGGCGGGTTCACATCGCCAAACGCCCACTCGTAGGCGGGCATCTGGCCGTTGGGGTGCATATACCACTCGCGTGTCATCAGAACGAGCTGGTCCTTGGCAAATTCCGGATCGATCATGGCCAGAGGGATGCAGTGGAAGGCCAGATCCCACGCCGCGTACCAGGGGTATTCCCACTTGTCGGGCATTGAAATCACGTCGGCATTATTGAGGTGGCCCCAATCGTGGTTGCGCCCCTGTTTGCGTGCCGGTGGCGGCGCTGGCAGGCCGGGGTCGCCATTCAGCCAGCGTGGGATGTCAAAGTAATAAAACTGCTTGTTCCAGATCAGGCCAGCAAGGGCCTGGCGCTGGATCAGGCGTGCGTCCGCGTCGTCGATGCCCGTCTGCAATTCGCTGTAGTAGGCGTCGGCCTCGGCGCGGCGCTGCGCCAGAATCGGCGTGAAATCCCCGAACGGTTGCATCAGCGGGGTGTTCGTCAGGCGCAGGCGAACCGTCACGCTGCCATGGGCGAGCACCTCGAAAATGAAGTGTCCGGCGGCCTTGGTGCCGGTGCGTGCCGGGTTGACCGCCTCGTGCCGGCCGTCGACCACGTAATCGTGGAACGCATCCTTGAAATAGCCCGCATCCGACGTGCCGTACAGGCGCGGGGTGTTGGTGTCGTTGTCGCAGAACAGCCGTTCGGGGGCGCCGTCCAGATAGCAGTAATAGGTGCCCAGCCGGGCGTGGCGCGCCTCGATGCCGCCCGCGTCGCCGATCGACAGCTCCGGCCTGGCATCCGGCTCGCCCCACGCCCATTCGTTCCTGAACCAGAGTTGCGGCAGGACATGCAAGGGCGCGGCCTGCTTGCCGCGGTTGTGCGCGGTCACCTGCATCAGGATGTCGTGCGGGCCGGCCTTGGCGTATTCGACATAGACGTCGAAATAGCAGTCATCGTCGAACACGCCACAGTCGGCCAGTTCGAATTCAGGCATGTCCCGGGTGCGGCGCCGGTTCTCTTCCGCCAGGCGGGCGTAGGGAAACGCACACTGCGGATACTTGTAAAGCATCTTGAGGTAGGAGTGGGTCGGGGTGGCGTCCAGGTAGTAGTAGAGCTCCTTCACATCCTCGCCGTGGTTGGCTTCGCTGTTGGTGAGCCCGAACAGCCGTTCCTTGAGGATCGGGTCCTGCCCGTTCCACAGCACCAGCGCCAGGCACAGGTGCTGGTATTTGTCGCAGAGGCCGGCAATGCCGTCCTCGCCCCAGCGATACGCGCGGCTGCGCGCTTCCTGGTGGCTGAAATAATTCCAGGCGTCGCCGTCCGCGCTGTAATCCTCGCGCACGGTCCCCCACTGGCGTTCGCTGAGGTACGGCCCCCAGCGGCGCCACTCCGGACTGTCGCGGCCTTGCGCGGCGGCGCGCGCCTGCTCCACCCCCGCCGCGGAGGCGCGGCGCGAGACGTGCGGGGAGTCGGTGCGCGGGGCGGCCATGTTCGATCCATTCTCCGGTTGCCGGCGATCATGCCGCCGTCAATCCGTACGGTGGGTTTGCCGTCTGAGCATAGCAGGCCGGTCGCGCCAACGCGGATCGGCAGAACGCCCGCGCCATGCCGCGTCGGAGCCAATGCCCGGAAAAGGCCTTCAGTCCAGCCAGGCCTGCAGGGTGCTACGCAGTTGATCTTCCTGAACGGGCAAGCACAGTGCCGCGTCGATCCGCAAACGCGCACGGACCTTGTCGAGTACGGCCTGGTGCGCCGCTTCGTAGAACACCAGAATACGGGTATGGGGCGCGCTCTGTGCGGCAGCCAGCAGCGATTCGAGATTGGACAGGCGGTCACGGAAATCGGCCTGATGGTAAAAATCGGCCACGATCACGGCGGGAGAGATTTTGCGCAGCAGACTGATGGCCTTGCGTTCCGACCACTCGGTGGCGACCTCGAATCCGAGGTCCTGATACAGCTTCTTGTAGCCCGCCGTGCTGATGAAGGCATTGAGCATGAGCAGCCTGGGCGGAGCGCTCATACGGCCGCTTTTTTGCCGGCTGTCTTTCTGGTCCCGGCCTTTTTGCCCGCGGGCTTCTTCGTCGCGGGTTTCTTGGTCCCCGCGGCGGCGGGTTTGGCCGCGGCCTTGCGCGCCGGTTTTTTGGCCGGCCCTTTGGCCACGCGCGCGGCGATCAGTTCGAGCGCTTCGTCGAGGGTGATGTCTTCCGGCGTGATGTCCTTGGGCAGGGTGGCGTTGGTGCTGCCGTGCTTCACATACGGGCCGTAGCGGCCGGAACGCACCGTGATGTCCTTGCCGTCGTCCGGGTGCGGGCCGAGGGTTTTCAGCACCGAGGCGGCCGAGTCGGCGCCGCGCGGGGCGCGTTCCATCGCCAGCACTTCGAGCGCGCGCGGCAGGTCGATTTCATACACGCTGTCGGTCCTGGGGATCGACTTGAACTTGCCGTCGTGCAGCAGATAGGGGCCGAAACGACCGTTATTGGCGACGATCGGCAGGCCGCTGACCGGATGGTGGCCGACTTCGCGCGGCAGCGAGAGGAATTTCAGCGCCAGTTCGAGGGTGGCGTTTTCCAGCGGGATGTCCTTCGGCCACGAGGCGCGGCGCGGTTTCGGCGCCTTCTTGTCTTCCGGCATGTCGCCGATCTGCACGTAGGGGCCGAAGCGGCCGGACAGCAGCTTGACGTCGAGGCCGGAGACCGGATCCTGGCCGAGGATGTTGTCGCCCTCGGCGGTGGCGGCGTGCAGCGGACGCGTGTAGTCGCATTCCGGATAGCCGGAACAGCCGATGAAGAGGCCGCGCTTGCTCGCCTGCATGAACAGCGGCTTGCCGCATTTGGGACAGGCTTCGAGAATCGGGCAGCCGCGCTCGACGTCCTGCTTGGCTTTCAACTCGCCGTCGAATTCCTTCCAGAACTCACCCAGCAGTTTCGACCATACCCGCTTGCCGTTGGAGACGTCGTCGAGCTTGTCCTCCAGCTTGGCGGTGAAGTCGTAATCGACGTAATGGGTGAAATGCCGGGTCAGGAAACAGTTGACCAGACGACCGATATCGGTCGGCTGGAAGCGCTTCTTTTCCAGCGCCACGTATTCGCGGTCCTGCAGCGTGGAAATGATGCTGGCGTAGGTGGAAGGGCGGCCGATGCCGTATTCCTCCAGCGCCTTGACCAGAGAGGCCTCGGTATAGCGCGGCGGCGGCTGGGTGAAGTGCTGCTCGCCATACAAGCGATCCACCGGCAGCGTTTCGCCTTCGGCGAGCGCCGGCAGTTTCGATTCTTCCTCGTCCTCGTCGTCCTGGTACACCGCCAGAAAGCCGGCGAACGCCAGCGTCTGCCCGGTGGCGCGGAAGGTGCCCTCGCCCACCGTGATGTCGGCGGCGACGGTATCGAACTGCGCCGGAGCCATCTGGCAGGCGACGGTGCGTTTCCAGATCAGTTCATAGAGCCGGGCCTGGTCGGCGGTCAGAAATTGCCTGACCGATTCGGGGGTGCGCATCACCGAAGTGGGCCGCACCGCCTCGTGCGCCTCCTGCGCGTTCTTGGTCTTGGCCTTGTAGGCGATCGCGGCGGGCGGCAGGAATTCCTTGTCGAAGTTGGCGCCCACATACTTGCGGATATCGGTGATGGCTTCCTGCGCCAGATTCACCGAGTCGGTTCGCATGTAGGTGATGAGGCCGACCGGGCCTTCGCCGAGATCCATGCCTTCGTACAGTTGCTGCGCGGTGCGCATCACCCGGTCGGTGGTCATGCCGAGCTGACGCACCCCGGCCTGCTGCAGCGTCGAAGTGGTGAACGGCGCGCCGGGGTGGCGGGCGCGGCGTTTCTTTTCGATGCGCATCACCGTGGCATCGCGGCCTTCCAGCATCGCCAGCCATTCCTTGCTGCGCGCCTCGTGCTCGACCGAGAACTGTTCGAGCTTCTCGCCCCTGAAATGGGTGAGCTTGGCAACGAAAGGCTGCGCACCTTTGTGCGTATCGAGATGCAAGGTCCAGTATTCGCGCGGCACGAAGGCTTCGATTTCCTCCTCGCGCTCGACGATCATGCGCAAGGCGGGCGACTGCACGCGGCCGGCGGAGAGCCCCGGGCTGATTTTGCGCCACAGCAGCGGCGACAGGTTGAAGCCGACCAGGTAATCGAGGGCGCGCCGCGCCTGCTGCGCGTCGACCAGGTCGGACGCGATCTCGCGCGGATGGCGCACGGCGTCCTGGATGGCCGATTCGGTGATCTCGTAGAAGGCCACGCGCTTCATCGGCGTCTTGACCTTCTTCTCTTTGAGGATCTCGCTGATGTGCCAGGAAATCGCCTCGCCTTCGCGGTCCGGGTCGGTGGCCAGCAGCACTTCGTCGGCCTTCTTCGCCGCCTTGACGATGGCGTCGACGTGCTTGGCGTTGCGCTCGATGATCTGGTACTTCATCGAGAAGTTTTCGGTATCGACCGCGCCGGTTTTCGGCTCCAGGTCGCGCACGTGACCGTAACTGGCGAGGATGTCGTAGTCGGCCCCGAGGTATTTCTTCAGCGACTTGGATTTCGACGGCGATTCAACGATGACAAGCTTGGACATGGTTATTCGATTCAGTGCAAACGTCCAGGCTCGTGATTCAGCAGCATGTCTTCCAGATGGGTGAAATGTTCGATCAGGCCGCGGCTCCACAGCACGATCAGCGTCATCCAGCGCACGTGGTCGGGCTCGATGTCCTCGCCGCCCAGCGCCATCAGACCGGATATGACCCATTCGCGCGATTCGGGGTCGAGTATTTCGGCGCCGACCAGAAACGCGAGTTCGCCGCGGCAGGCCTCGTTGAGGCGCTCCAGCTCTTCGGCGGCGTAATGGCGGTCGTAGGCCTGCGCGAGCCGTTCGTGGGTGGCGCTGCCGGTCAGATTGGCATACCAGTCGAGGGCGGCATTGATGTCGGATTCTTCGAACCCGGCGGCAAACAGACGTTTTTCCAGCGCGTCGCGATCGGGCGCCAGCTCCGCCATGCGGAAGCTTTCATACAGATAAACCAGGATATCGAGCATAGTGTCAGTGGATTTTTTGGTAACGCCCGCCGGGCAAGGACGCAATGTGCCCATCCAGTTCAAGCGTCAACAGCTTCGCCGAAAGCGCATCCAGCGTCAACCCGGTTCTTTGTGCGAGGGTATCGAGCGTTGTGGGCGCGCCGTCCAGCGCATCCAGGACTGGGTCGGCCGGAGTTTCCGGCCGTACCCGCAAGGGGTCCGCCGCCAGACACTCGTCCTGCGGACGGTCTTGGCGCAGCACTGGCGGACCCAGCCGTTGCGGCCAGGCCAGTTCGTCGAGAATGTCGGCGGCCGATTCGACCAGTTTGGCGCCCTGCTTGATCAGCGCATGGCAGCCGCGCGCCAGCGGAGAATGGATCGAGCCGGGGATGGCGAATACCTCGCGTCCCTGTTCGGCGGCTACGCGTGCCGTGATGAGCGAGCCGCTGCCGGGTGCGGCTTCCACCACCAGCACGCCACGCGCGAGGCCGCTGATCAGCCGGTTGCGGCGCGGAAAATGGCCGGGCAGGGGCGGCGTGCCGAGTGCAAACTCCGACACGATCAGGCCATTTTCTGCCAGTTGATGCGCCAGCGCCTTGTTGCGCGCGGGGTAGATGCGGTCGAGTCCGGTGCCGATGACGGCGATGCTCGAACCCGCGCCGGCCAGCCCGCCGCGATGCGCCGCGGCGTCGATGCCGAGCGCGAGCCCGCTGACGATGGTGAGTCCGGCATCCGACAGCGCGTGGGCGAAGGCCTCGGCATCGCGCACGCCCTGCGGGGTGGCGTTACGGCTACCGACGATGCCCAGCGCGGGCCGGTTGAGCAGATCGCGTGTCCCCTTGCAGTACAGCATGGCCGGCGGATCGGCGATCTCGAGCAGGGTTTTGGGATAATCCGCGTCCGCCAGGGTCATCAGGCTGTTGCCGGGCTGGTCGAGCCAGCCCAGGGCGGCGTCAAGCGCTACGGCGTCGGGGCCGGCCAGCAGGGTGTCGCACTGGGCCGGCGTGAGGTGGGCCGCCAGCGCGCCGCGGCCGGACGACAAAACGGCCTCCGGAGAGCCGAAGGCCGTGAGCAGGCGGATCAGGCTGGTGTTGCCCACCCCCGGAAGGAGGGCGAGGCGCAGCCAGGCGTCCAGTTCGTTCAATCCGGGTTTTTCACGGCGTCGAGCAGGTAAACCGGACCTTCCGACTGCATGATGAGCGCGTAGGACACGCGGTCATACACCCGGTAGACCATGACCAGGCCGCTGCGGTCGTCGGGCAGCTTGACGGCACGGTCGCTGCTGTTGCCAAGGCAGGTGCTGCGGAAGGAATTGCGCACGTCGACGATTTGATCATACGTGGCCTTGCCGTCTTCCTTCAGGCAGCGCACGTCGCTGTACAGCCAGGCGCCGCCATCGGGAATCCCCGCGGATTTTTCATTGACCCAGGCCATGCGGTCTTTTTCGTCGCGCGTCAGCGTCACCGCCTGGCCTTCGCGGTACACCGCCAGCACATGGCCGGGCTCCAGGCCGTCGCGGCTGCCGCGGTTGATGACGACGGTCTGGTAGCGCCCGCTGTCGGACAGGCTGCCATAGGCCGAGATGATGCGGCCGCGGATCCTGCCTTCAGGCGAATGCGGAAGGTATTCGAACGTGGTGCTGTTGTCCGCTTCCACCAGCTTGTCCTTGGGCAGGATTTCCCGCACCGACTGGGTGATGCGGATTTTTTGCGGCGCGCCTTCCGTCAGCGTGCGGGCGTCACCGAGGTATTCGACTTCATAGCCCAGGACTTCGCCGGTTTCCGGATCCTTCAGCGTCTTGCCGGGCCGCAGCACATTCCAGCGCGTGACGCCCGGTTTTCCGCCGGTGGCGAACGCATCGTCACCCGAACCCAGCACCACCCGTTCGACGTTGCTGCCCAGAATGAAGGGCGCATCGTCGAGCGCGCCCTTGGCCACCACGCGGGGCTGCGACAGGAAGGGGTGAATCACGCGGACGGGGATGGGTGGAATCGCATGGTTGCCGATCTCGGTTGCGCGCACGCCGGGCGACAGCTTGACGGTCTCCATGCCACCCTTGTCGCCCTTGACCAGCGACAGGCGCGGTTCCTTGCCGCTGCGGTCGAGCACGATCAGGTCGCCGGGATAGATCCAGTGCGGATTCTTGATTTCGGCCCGGTTCATCTTCCAGATCTGGGGCCAGCGCCAGGGGTCCTTGAGGAACCGTCCGGAAATGTCCCACAGCGTATCGCCTTTGACCACGACGTATTGGTCGGGTGCGTTGTCCTGCAGTTTAAGGGTGTCGGCCAGCACGGTGGTACTGGCCAGCAGCAGGGCGAGTGAAACGACGAGTTGACGCACGGGGGAACCCTCCATTTATTTAGAGTCTGTCTAATTTTCAGCGTTGAAAATATACTGTGCGCTTAGCTTACGGCTATCTGCCGCCTCATATTTAGGGTTGTGCGCGACAAAACGCGGATTCTGCATCAAAGTTCGCGTCCAGCCCATTCAATTCTTAGACTTTAGTTATGGCCAGACTCGATATTTTGCATTACCCCGATGCGCGCCTGCACACCGTCGCCAAGCCGGTGAAGGGGGTGGACGACCGCATCCGCACGCTGGTCGACGACATGGCCGAGACCATGTACGCGGCGCCCGGCATCGGTCTGGCCGCCACCCAGGTCGACGTCCACGAGCGCGTCATCGTCATCGACGTGTCCGAAACCCATGACCAGTTGCGTGTCTTCATCAATCCGGAGATCATCGCGCAGTCCGGCACCGAGGAAAGCGAAGAGGGCTGCCTGTCGGTGCCGGGGATCTTCGACAAGGTGACGCGTGCGGAACGCGTCACCGTGCGTGCGCTGGACCGCGACGGCCAGTCGTTCGAACTCGACGCCGACGGCTTGCTGGCCGTGTGCATCCAGCACGAAATGGATCATCTGATGGGCAAGGTATTCGTCGATTACCTGTCCAGCCTCAAGCGCAACCGCATCCGGACCAAACTGCTGAAGCAGGCGCGCGAACATCGGCCCGACGCGGCGCCGGTGCGTGCCTCGCTCTGAGCTTTCCTTGCCATGCGCATCATTTTTGCCGGCACGCCGCCGTTCGCGGCGGCCGCGCTCAATGCCCTGGCCGATGCCGGACATGACATCGCCCTGGTGCTGACCCAGCCCGACCGCCCGGCCGGACGCGGCATGAAGCTCACGCCCAGTGCGGTCAAGCAGGCCGCGCTGGCGCGCGGGTTGCCGGTGTCGCAGCCGGTCAGCCTGAAATCGCCCGAGGCCCAGGCCGAACTGCGTGCCGTGGCGGCCGACGTCATGGTGGTCGCCGCCTATGGCCTGATCCTGCCGCAGGCGGTGCTCGACCTGCCGCGCCTCGGCTGTCTCAACATCCATGCCTCGCTGCTGCCGCGCTGGCGCGGCGCGGCGCCGATCCAGCGCGCGATTCTGGCAGGCGACGCAGAGACCGGTATCACCATCATGCAGATGGACGCGGGCCTCGACACCGGGGCGATGCTGTCGAAGAGCGTGGTGCCGATCCGCGACGACGACACGGCCGCCAGCCTGCACGACGTGCTGGCCGCGGCGGGCGCGTCCGCCATCGTCGCGGCGCTGGCGCATGACGCCACGCGGGTGCCGGTGGCGCAGGACGAGGCGCAGGCCACCTATGCCGCCAAGCTCAGCAAGGACGAAGCGCTGCTCGACTGGCGCCAGCCAGCCGATGTCCTGGCGCGTGCCGTGCGCGCCTACCATCCGGCGCCCGGCGCATGGACGCTGCTGGACGGCGCGCCGCTGAAAGTGTGGGCGGCGAAGGCCGTCTCGAATGCCGGCGAGCCGGGCACCGTCCTGCGCGCCGACGCGGAGGGGCTGGTCGTCGCCTGTGGCGGGGGCGCGCTGGTCTTGCGGGAGATTCAGCCGGCAGGCGGCAAACGGATGCGCGCCGACGCATTTCTCGCCGGGCGGCCGGTGGCACCGGGTACCCGGCTCGGTCATTGAAACCCGGCTGGCCGATCCCCATCTAACGCTCGTTGGCGTGCCTGTGGGCGCGTCTTGAGGAGCCTTGCATGTTCGGTAACTGGGTCAAGACCTCCATCCTGTTCGCTGGAATCATCGCGCTGTTCGGCGCCATCGGCGCGGCGATCGGCGGTACCCAGGGAATGCTGATTGCGCTGTTGTTCGGGGCGGGCATGAACCTGTTCGCCTACTGGAATTCCGACCGCATGGTGCTCTCCATGTACCACGCGCGCGAAGTCGATGCCGGCAGCGGCGGCCGTTTCTACGCAATGGTGCAGGAGCTGTCCGCACGCGCCGGCTTGCCGATGCCGCGCGTGTACCTCATCGACGAGGCGCAGCCGAACGCGTTCGCCACCGGGCGCAGTCCGGAACATGCGGCCGTGGCGGCCACCAGCGGCATCATGCAGTTGCTCTCCGAGCGCGAACTGCGCGGTGTGATGGGGCATGAGCTGACGCATGTGAAAAACCGGGACACCCTGATTTCGACCGTGTCGGCATCGATCGCCGGCGCGATCTCGGCGCTGGCCAACTTCGGCCTGTTTTTTGGGGGCCGCGACAGCGAAGGACGTTCGGCCAATCCCCTCCTCGCCATCGCGATCATGATCGTCGCGCCGATCGCGGCGATGCTGATCCAGATGGCGATCTCGCGCACCCGCGAATTCGGCGCCGATGCCGGCGGCGCTGAAATATCGGGCGACCCGCAGGCGCTCGCCAGCGCCTTGCGGAAGATCGAGGCCTACGCCAAGGGTCTGCCGATGCCGACGGCCGAAGCGCATCCGGAGACGGCGCAGATGATGATCATCAATCCGCTTTCCGGGGGTGGGCTGGCCGGGCTGTTTTCCACGCACCCCGCCACCGAGGCGCGCGTCGCGCGGCTGCTGCAGAGGGCGCGCCCAGCCTGACGGCGGCCTGCTATCATCCGCCGCTCCCCGCCGCGGCGTACTTCGATGACTCAGCAGACCTCCCTCGGGCTTTATTTCAATGCGTAAGCTGCAGCAACGGGCTGCCGGCGTGCTGGAAACGGTGCTGGCCGGTACGGCCCTGCACCAGATCCTGCCGCAGCAACTCCAGCAACTGGACACGCCGGGCGAACGCGGCGCGCTGCAGGACATCGTGTACGGCAGCCTGCGCCAGCTGGGCCGGCTCGATGCCTGGCTGGCCGCGCTGCTGGAACGCCCGTTGACCGATCCGCAACTCGGCTGGCTGCTGCGGGTGGCGCTGTACCAGCTGGCCTACACGCGCGCACCCGCCCACGCCGTGGTGCACAACGCCGTCACGGCGGCGGGCCCGGGCTGGCGGCGCGGACTGGCCAACGCAGTGCTGCGCAATTTCCAGCGCCGCCGGGCCGAACTGGACAGCCTCGCCGACGCCCAGCCGTCCGCGCGCTGGTCGCATCCCGACTGGTGGATCGACAAGCTGCAGGTTCAGTATCCGGCGTCCTGGCAGGGCATTCTGCAAGCCAGTCTGCTGCATCCGCCGTTCACCCTGCGCGTCAATCGCCGCCACGGCGACGTCGCAGGCACTCTGCAGCGCCTCAGCGAGGCGGGCCTGCCCGCGCATCAAACCGGCCCGGATGCCGTCACGCTCGACCGCGCGGTGGCGGTGCACAGCCTGCCCGGCTTCGCCGAAGGCCATGTGTCGGTGCAGGACGCCGGGGCGCAGTGGGCCGCGCGCCTGCTGGATGCGCAGCCTGGCGAACGGGTGCTGGACGCCTGCGCGGCGCCCGGCGGCAAGAGCGGTCATATCCTGGAACGCGCGGACGTGGACCTGACCGCGCTCGACGTCGACGCCGCCCGGCTGGGACGCGTGCAGGACAATCTCGAGCGGCTGCGTCTCACCGCCACCGTGCGTGCGGGCGATGCCGCGCAGCCGGAGGCCTGGTGGGACGGCCGGCTTTTCGATCGCATCCTGGCCGACGTGCCGTGCAGCGCGTCCGGCGTGGTCCGGCGCAATCCCGATATCAAATGGCTGCGCCGTCCCGGGGATATCGCTCAATTTGCCGCGCAACAGGCCGTTATGCTGGATGCGCTCTGGCGGCTGCTGGCGCCGGGTGGTACATTGCTTCATGCCACCTGTTCGATATTCAATGAAGAAAACGACGGGCAAGTGCGTGCGTTCCTGACGCGTCATCCGGACGCCGAACGCGGTACGCTTCCTGAACCTTTGTCAGACGGAACACTGCTGCCGGATACCGAGCATGATGGTTTCTTTTATGCCCTGTTGCGCAAGACGTGATTCCGCCCTTCGCTGGCTGGCCGGGCTGTTGCTGGGATTCTGGCTGGCGGTCGCGAGCGCTGCGCAGGCCAGCGACAAAAGCACGATCAGTCAGGCGGCCATCCGCGCCACGCCGCAAGGTTATGTGCTGGATGGCGAAGCCAATATCGTACTCAACAGCACCCTGGAGGATGCGCTGAACCGGGGCATCAACCTGTATTTCCTGCTTGAACTGGACGTGACGCGGCCGCGTAGCTGGTGGTTTGACGAAGATATCGTCGATTCCGTGCGCAAGATGCGGATTTATTACCATCTGCTGCTGCGGCGCTATGTCGTCGAAGCTGGCTACGCCACCCGTACCGCCGCCACGCTGGGCGAGGCACTGGCCATGCTGGGGCAGGTGGATGCGTGGCAGGTGCTGGAGCGCGGCGCCCTGAAGAGCGGTCAACGCTACGACGCCCGCCTGCGCCTGCGGCTCGACACGTCGCAGCTTCCCAAGCCGCTGTCCATCGGCGCGGTCGGCGGCGACCGCTGGGAACTGGCCACGCCCTGGTACGTCTGGTCGTTCGAGGCACCGGCCCTTTCTCCGCCGACCGCTTCACCCTGATGCGCAGCCTGATCGTCGTCGCCCTGACCCTGGGTATCGTGCTGCTGTCGTTGCTGTTTTATGCCAGCGACGGCAGCAGTACTTTTTCCGACACGCTGCCCACGCTTTTCATCGGCGGCGCCATCCTGGGGGTGGCGCTGCTGATCCTGCTGGGCTGGCGCATGTGGTGGCTGCAGAAGCGTATTCGCCGCGGCATCTTCGGCGCCAAGCTCACGCTGAAACTGCTGCTGATGTTCGGCGCGGTCGCCATGCTGCCCGGGCTGGTGGTCTACGGCGCATCGGTCTTCTTCCTGAATCGTTCGATCGAAACCTGGTTCGACGTGCGGGTGGACAATGCACTGGCCTCCGGCGTCAATCTCGGCCAGGCCGCGCTGGATGACCTGCTGCGCGATCTCGACAAAAAAGCCCAGCACATGGCACTGACCCTGGCGGACGAAGGCATGGGCTCGATCATCACCAGCCTGTCCACCCTGCGCGAGCAAAGCGCGGTGCAGGAACTGACCCTGTTCGACGAGCGCGGCGGCGTCGTGGCCCACGTCAGTGGCGAGCGTGAAACCCTGCTGCCGGTGCTGCCCGACCGCAATGTACTGTGGCAGGTCCGGCAGCAGCAGCCTTACAGCCGGATCGAGGACGCTCCGGAACGCGGCCTGATCATGCACGTCATCGTGCCGGTGTATACCCGTTCGCTGACCGGCGAGACGCGTGTGCTGCAGTTGGTGCAGCCGGTCCCGACCCGGCTCGCGCACGACGCCCAGGCGGTCCAGCAGGCGTATCAGGAATACCAGCAGATCTCGATTTCGCGACTGGGGCTGAAGCGCATCTACGGCGTGGCGCTCACCCTGACCCTGATGCTGGCCTTGCTGATGACCTTCGTGATTGCCTATCTGCTGTCGGAACGGCTCGGCGCGCCCCTGCGGACGCTGGCGCGCGGCACCCGTGCGGTGGCCAAGGGCGATTATTCGCAGATGCCATCGGTGGCCAGCCGCGACGAGCTGGGCGTGCTGATCCAGTCGTTCAACCGCATGACCCGCCAGCTTTCCGACGCGCGCGAACAGGTCGAGCAGAATCATCAGCAGACCGAACAGGCCAAGGCTTTTCTCGAACGGGTGCTGGCGAACCTGTCGTCCGGCGTGGTGGTGCTGGACGAGGCCTTGCACGTGCGCACGGCCAACAGCGCCGCGGCGCAGATTCTGGGCGTGGACACGTCGGCCCTGGATGCCCGGCCACTGGCGGAACTGGGCCAGCCGGGCGAGGCCTTGCACGCATTCGGGGCCACGGTGGTGGCCCGCTTCGGCGAGCACGAAGGCGAGTGGCAGGAGCAGGTCGACTATGGCGGCCACGGTGGCAACCAGTCGCTGCTGCTGCGCGGCACCCGCCTGCCGTCGGGCGTCGAGCGCGGGTATGTGCTGGTATTCGACGATGTGACCAAGCTGATCGATGCCGAGCGCAATGCCGCCTGGAGCGAGGTGGCACGCCGCCTCGCGCACGAGATCAAGAACCCGCTTACGCCTATCCAGCTTTCCGCCGAACGCATCGCGCGCAAGCTGGACGGACGCCTGGAAACGGCCGATGCCGAATTCATTTCGCGCGCCACGCACACCATCGTCAATCAGGTGGCCGCCATGAAGAACATGGTTGACGCCTTTGCCGGCTATGCACGGATGCCGCGCGCCAAGCTCGAGGCGCTCGACCTCAATGCCTTGGTCCGTGACGTGCTGACCCTGTACGATGCCAGAACGCTCGGTCTGGTGATGAATCTCGACGCCGGCTTGCCGCGTATCGCGGGCGACGCCACCTTATTGCGCCAGGTGATACATAATCTGTTGCAAAATGCGCAGGATGCGCTGGTCGGCCACCCCTCGCCGAAGGTCGAAGTCAGCACGCATTCCCAAAATATCAAGTACACAGTTTGTTTGACCGTAACGGATAATGGAGCCGGGTTTCCGGAACACCTGATGACGCGGCTGTTCGAGCCCTATGCAACGACCAAGGCCAAGGGGACGGGGCTGGGTCTCGCCATCGTCAAAAAGATTGTCGAAGAGCATCACGGCAAGATTCAGATCGAGAACCTTAAATCGGGTGGTGCGGCAATCCATATTGTGTTGCCCATTTTTGCGGCAGGTGGAGAGAACACGTGAGCGGGCATATTCTCGTCGTGGACGATGAAGTGGGCATTCGTGAATTGTTGTCGGAAATTCTGACCGACGAAGGATATGACGTGCATCTGGCGGAAAATGCCGAAGCGGCACGCGCCTTCCGCTCCCTGCGGCGTCCCGACCTGGTGCTGCTCGACATCTGGATGCCCGACACCGACGGCGTGACCCTGCTGAAAGAGTGGGCCGGCGGCGGGCTGCTGACCATGCCGGTGGTCATGATGTCCGGCCACGGAACGATCGATACCGCCGTGGAGGCCACCCGCCTCGGTGCCGCCGACTTCCTGGAGAAGCCGGTTGCACTGGCCAAACTGATCGATACCGTCAACAAGGCGATCAAGCGCGGTGTCGCCCTGCCGCGTCGCGCCGCCAGCATGGACTTGTCGGCGCTCGGCAAAAGCCCCTTGATCCTCGAACTCAAAAAACGCCTTTCCCAGATCGCCGGCAATACCGCGCCGGTGATGCTGCAGGGCGAACCGGGCAGCGGCTTTGAAATTTGCGCCCATTTTCTGCATCAGCCTTCCACGCCCTGGGTCGAGATCAAGGATCGTGCGCGGCTGGTGTCCGATCCGTTGAGTTTTGTCGAGGCGCTCGGCAACGGCACGCTCTACCTGCCCGAAGTGAGTGAACTGGCTCGGCTGGAGCAAAAGGGGCTGGGCTTGCTGCTCGATCGTATCGAAGGGAGCGGCGCGCGCCTGGTCTGCGCATCCAGCCGCAGCCTCGATCTCATGGTCGCCGCCGGAGAGTTCGACAGCCGTCTGTTTTATCGCCTGTCCAGCCTCGCCATCCAGGTGCCGCCCTTGCGCGAGCATCGCGAGGACATTCCCGAGATCGGCAATTTCATGCTGGCGCAACTGGTGGAAACCGGCGTTTGCCCGGTGCGGCGACTGACGACGCCGGCCCTGAACCAGTTGCGCAACTTCGACTGGCCGGGCAACCTGCCGCAACTCAACAACGTGGTGCGCACCCTGGCGGTGACTGCGCTGGCGAACGAAATCGATGCGGCCGACGTCAACCGCGTACTGGCTCCGATGAAGTTGTCGGCCCCCACCGTCGCGTGCGGCATCCCGCTCGACATCCCGCTGCGCGAAGCGCGCGACGCCTTCGAGCGCATGTATTTCGAACACCTGATCCAGAAGGAAGGCGGCAGCATGACCCGGGTCGCCGACAAATCGGGGCTGGAGCGTACGCATCTCTATCGCAAGCTGAAACAGCTCAACATCCGGCATGGGCGCCGCCTCGACGAAGAATTGTAGGTCCGGGGAACACGCTTGAAAATCATCATTCTGGGCGCAGGCCAGGTCGGCGCCAATCTGGCCCAAAGTCTGGCCGCCGAAAACAACGACATCACGGTCATCGATCTCGACGCGAGCCGTCTGGCCCTGCTGCAGGACCGCTTTGACCTGCGTGCCGTGCGGGGCCACGCCGCGCATCCTTCCGTGCTGAAACAGGCCGGCGCCGAGGATGCCGACCTGCTGGTCGCGGTCACGCAAAGCGATGAAACCAATCTGGTGGCCTGTCGCATCGCCTCCACCCTGTTCAATGTGCCCACGCGCATCGCGCGCATCCGTTCGAGCGATTTCCTGGGGCTGTCGCCCGAATTCCTGGCCGAGCAATTCGGCGTCGATGACGTCATCAGCCCGGAGCAGGAAGTCACCGATACCCTGCGGCGGCTGATCGAGCATCCTGAAGCGCTGCAGGTACTGGATTTTGCCGACGGCAAGGTGCGCCTGATCGCGGTACGCGCTTACCACGGCGGCCCGCTGGTCGGACATGCGCTGCAGGAGATCAGGCGCCATATTCCCAGGCTGGAATGCCGCATTCCGGCAATTTATCGACGCGACCGCGGCATTGTGCCCAAGGGAATCACCGTGATCGAGCCCGGCGACGAGGTATTTTTTCTGGCGCGCAAACAGGATATCTCCTCCGTGATGCGCGAGCTGCGCCGCATGGAACGTCCGGTGAAGAAGGTCATGATCGCCGGCGGCGGCAACATCGGACGGCGGCTGGCGGCGCAGATCGAGCGCGATTACGACGTGAAGGTGATCGACCACAACAGGAAAGTCAGCAACCTGCTGGCCGAGCAGCTGCACAGCACGCTGGTGTTACAGGGCGACGCGACCGACGAGGAATTGCTGGAGCAGGAGAACATTGCGTCCATGGACGTGTTCTGCGCACTCACCAACGACGACGAGGACAACATCATGTCGGCGCTGCTGGCCAAGCGGATGGGCGCGCATCGCGTGATTGCGCTGATCAACCGCTCGGCCTATGTCGACCTGGTGCAGGGCGGCGAAATCGACATCGCCATCTCGCCGGCGCAGGCGACGGTCGGGCCTTTGCTGTCCAAGATCCGGCGCGGCGACATGGTGGCGGTGCATTCGCTGCGGCGCGGCGCGGCCGAGGTGCTGGAGGTGGTGGTGCATGGCGATGCCAAGACCTCGCGTGTCGTGGGGCGGCGCATCGAGGAGGTTGACCTGCCCGACGGTGCGACGATTGCCGCGATCATCCGCAACCACGACGTCATCATCGTCCACCACGACACGCTGATCGAGGCGGAAGACCATCTCATCGTGTTTGCGCTCAACAAACGCATCATTCCCAAGGTGGAAAAACTGCTCCAGGTCGGCTTCGGCTTCTTCTGATGTCCCGCATTGCCCCCGTTCTGAATGTGTTGTCCAAAGTGGTGATGCTGTTCTCGGCCACCTTTCTGCTGCCGTTGACGCTGTCCTGGCTGGTGGCCGACGGGGCGCAGCGCGCCTACGACGAGGCCATCGTCGTCACGTTCGCTGCGGGGGCGCTCACCTGGCTGTTCACCCGCAAGTCGCAGCGCGAGCTGCAGACCCGGGACGGCTTCCTGCTGGTGGTGCTGGCGTGGACCAGTCTGCCGGCCTTCGCCACCCTTCCCTTCCTGATCTATCTGCCGGAACTCTCGTTTACCGACGCCTATTTCGAAACGGTATCGGGCATCACCACCACCGGTTCCACCGTTCTGACAGGCCTGGATGCGCTGCCGCTTTCCATCAATCTGTGGCGCGGCCTGCTGGTCTGGCTGGGCGGCATGGGGCTGATCGTGCTGGCGGTTGCCATCCTGCCGCTGCTGGGCGTGGGGGGCATGCAGATCTACAAGGCTGAAACGCCCGGGCCGATGAAAGACACCAAGCTCACGCCCCGCATCACGGAAACCGCCAAGGGGCTGTATCTGGTCTATGTCGGCATTTCGATCGCGTGCGGGCTGTCGTTCTGGCTGGCCGGCATGGCGCCGTTCGATGCGGTCATGCATGCCTTCAGCACGATGGGGCTGGGTGGATTCTCTTCGCACGACGCCAGTTTCGGCCACTGGGACTCGCCAGCCATCGAAGCGGTGACGGTAGTGTTCATGCTGGTGGCCGGGATCAATTTTTCCACGCATTTCCTGGCGTGGCGGCAGCGGTCGATGACCGTCTACCGGCTCGACCCCGAGGCGCGCTGGTTCCTGATCGTGACCCTGGGAAGTTCGCTGCTGATCGCGGTTTTCCTGAACGTCACGCACGTCTATCCTGATTTTCTTCAGGCATTGCGCTACGCGGTGTTCAATACCGTCTCGATCGCCACGACAACCGGGTTTGCCAACACCGATTACAACCAGTGGCCCATTTTCGCCCCGCTCTGGATGCTGCTTCTGTCCGGCTTTGCCTCCTGCTCGGGCAGTACCGGCGGCGGCATGAAAATGATCCGTGCGCAACTCCTGTTCAGGCAGGGGCGACGCGAACTGGCCCGCCTGATTCATCCGTCGGCGCGGCTGCCGGTCAAGCTGGCCGGACACGTGGTGCCCAACAACGTCATCTATGCCGTGCTGGCCTTTGCATTCATGTATGTGCTCGCTATCATTGTCATGACGCTCCTGATGACCGCGAGTGGACTGGATCTGGTCACCGCTTTTTCCGCCGTGATCGCTTCCATCAACAACGCAGGCCCGGGACTGAACAAGGTGGGCCCCGCGACAACCTACGCGAGCCTCACGGACTTCCAGACCTGGATCTGCACCCTCGCCATGCTGCTGGGGCGGCTGGAACTGCTGACCGTGCTTGTCGTCTTTACCCGGACCTTCTGGCGTGCCTGATCCTCTGGAAAACTTTCTCGCTCTGCTGGCCGCCGGCCGTGACAACGCCTTGCTGCGCTTTGCGCTCGGCAACGAATACCTCAAGCACGGCGATCCGGTGAGCGCCGCCGGGCATCTGCGCCGCGCGGTCGAGTTCGACCCGAAGTATTCCGCCGCCTGGAAATTGCTGGGCAAGGCCCTGGCCGACGCCGAAGCCTGGAACGAAGCCCTGGCGGCCTACCAGCAGGGGATCGCCGTGGCCGAGGCGCGTGGAGACAAGCAGGCGGCCAAGGAAATGACCGTGTTTGCCCGGCGAATCGGGAAGCGGCTTGGGTTAGAATCGAACGATTGAATTTTCAGGAGCAGCAAATGACGCGCATGGTGAATTGTGTGAAGCTCGGGCGCGAAGCCGAAGGCCTGGCTTTTCAGCCGGTGCCGGGCGATCTGGGCAAGAAGATTTTCGAAAACGTATCGAAGGAAGCCTGGGGGGGCTGGCAGCGTCATCAGACCATGCTGATCAACGAAAACCGTCTCAATCTGGCGGACCCGCAGGCGCGCAGCTACCTGATGGAGCAGATGGACCGCTATTTCTTTGGCGGCGGCAGCGTCGATCAGGCTGCCGGCTACGTGCCACCCAGCAAGTAAGCCTGCGTCACGTCACGTCGCAATGGAAACGGGCGCTCGCGGGCGCCCGTTTCCATTGTCCGGAGCGGGCCTTTACAGCACTTCCTTCTCGATTTCTTCGAGCGAAGTGTGGCGCACGTCCTTGCCCTTCACCATGTAGACCACGTATTCCGACATGTTCTTGGCGTGATCGCCCATGCGTTCGATGGCCTTGGTGACGAACAGGATGTCGATGAACACCGAAATGGTGCGCGGGTCTTCCATCATGAAGGTGATGAGGTGGCGCAGGTTGAGGCGGAATTCCTCATCCACCGACTGGTCCTGACGCGCGATCTCGACCGCCTTGGTGGCATCGAGGCGGGCAAAGCCGTCGAGCGCCTTCCGCAGCATGTCGAGCACCAGATCGGCCATGTATTTGACCTCGGTGAAACGCGGCAGGCTGATGCGCTCGGCCTGGTGGATCAGCCGGGACATGCGCGCGATCTTGGCGGCCTCGTCGCCGATGCGTTCCAGATCGGTGATGGTCTTCACCACCATCATCACCATGCGCAGGTCGGATGCGGTGGGCTGGCGCCGGGCAATGATGTGCGTGCAATCCTCGTCGATGGCCACTTCCAGCGCATTGACGTTATGGTCGTTGGCCTCGACCTGGTCGGCCAGTTGCTGGTCGCCCTGCACGAGCGCCTCGATCGCGTTCACGATCTGTTCCTCGACCAGCCCACCCATTTTCAGCACACTGGCGCGCACGGCTTCCAGCTCGGCGTCGAATTGTCTGTAGGTGTGTTCAGTTGGCATTGCGTTGGCCTCTCAATAATCCGCTTCTCATTATAGGCGTGGCATTGTGACGCTTGCTTGTACGGAAGGTTTCAACGTGTACTGAAGGGTAGCGCGTAATGTGTCCCGTCGATTTCGAGATACAGCGTCCAGTCGCGTCGTCCGCTGACGCATACCGGCAGCGTGACGCCCGAAACGAAGACGCCGTTTCCGGCTGGATGCAGATCATAGCGGTTGAAACCCATTTCCATGCCATTCATCTGGAATTCCGCACGCACCCGGGTGGCCTGCGGGGCGTTGACGCCGAGCTCGAATGCTTCGAGCGGTGTCGGATGGGCTGAAAAATGTACCGTCACCGTGACGCCGCGATGGCTGAAGCGGCAGTCGGTCGAGGGATCGGCGCATGCGATGACGCGGGCTTCGGCGGGGCGCTGCAGCCAGTAGCCGGCGACGGCGATCGCCGCCAGGGCCATCACCAGCAGCAGCGGCGGCAGTACCCGCCTCATGTCCACGCCCCGCGCAGCAATGCCACGCCATGCGCGCCGTGCGCCCGCGCCCGCATCACGTCGTCGCGCGTCAGGCCGCCCAGCCCGTATACCGGGATCGGGCTGGCCGCCGCGAGTGAGGAGACCATCGGCCAGCCCAGCGTAGCCGCGCCCGGGTGCGTCAGCGTCGGCAGCACCGGCGACAGCAGGGCGAAGTCCGCGCCGAGAACGGCGGCATGCGCCAGTTCGGCGCCGTCGTGGCACGACACGCCCACCCACTCGCAGTCGGGACGCGTACCCAGCCTGGCGGCGATGGATGAATCAAGATGCACGCCGTCGGCCCCCGCGGCGCGCGCCAGTTCCAGCGGACCGTTGACCAGCACGCGTGCGCCATGCCGATGCGCACGGCGCACGGTTTCGCGCGCAAGCTGCAGACGCACCTCCTCCGGCAGCGTCTTGTCGCGCACCTGGATCAGCCGAAGACCGTTGGCGAGCGCCACATCCAGGCGCGCCAGGAAGCTGTCCACGCCGAGCGCCTCGGCGTACGAAATTCCCAGCACCGGAGGCAGCGTGAGCGCCTTCAGAATCGGGAAATTGGCGGGCAACAGCGGCGTGACCTCGACCGCGTCGGGGCGCTGCCAGGAAAAAACCTGCCCCTCATGCGGGTGCGGCGTGCCCTGCCATTCGAACACGCGAAAAAAATTCAGCCGTACGCTGGCGTGCGGGTATTCGAAAATGTGGGTAATCCAGCGGCAGGCGCGGCTGACGCCTATCCCCAGTTCCTCGCGCAGCTCGCGTGCCAACGCGGCGTCCAGCGATTCACCCGGTTCCACCTTGCCGCCGGGAAATTCCCAGTAGCCCGCATAAGGCTTTCCGGCCGGCCGCCGTGCCAGCAGCACCCGCGAGGAGGACCCCGCTGCTGCGCAGCGGCCCTCCCGCGGCGCGCGGTCGTCGGGCTGGCTCAGTACCGCTACCGCGACTTCGGTGATGGATGCCGGATTCATTTGGGAAAGCTCTGGAACCACAGAGGCACAGAGGCACAGAGAAAACCAGGAAGGTTATGGCGTGGCCTTTTTCTGGTGCCTACCTTCGGCACGGCATCGGGTCGGAACCATACATGATGGGTGTTCCTCTGTGCCTCTGTGCCTCTGTGGTAAAGAATGTTCAGCTTCATTGGCGCCCTGCCCAGTCGCGTGCGAACTGCCAGGCGACCCGGCCATTGCGCGCGCCGCGCCCGAGCGACCATTGCAGCGCCGCGCGATCGAAGCCTTCGTTCGCCGGCGCGCCCAGCGTCACGGCCCAGTGCCGCGCGATGGCGAGATAGGTGTCCTGATCCATGCCATGAAACGGCACCCACAGCCCGAAGCGGTCGGACAGCGAGATTTTTTCCTCGGTCGCCTCGCCCGGATGCACCTCGCCGCCGAGGTGTTTCGTTTCCAGATTCTCCGCCATGTATTCGGGCATCAGATGGCGACGATTGCTGGTGGCATAGATCAGTACGTTGTCCGACGGGCCGGCCAGCGAACCGTCGAGTGCCGCCTTGAGGCTGGCGTAGCCGGGCTCGTGCTCGGCAAAGCTCAGATCGTCGATAAAGACGATGAAACGGTAATCGACGTCCGCAAGCAGCTCGAACAGATCGGGCAGATGCGGCAGTCCGGCCTTGTCCACCTCGATCAGGCGCAAGCCCCTGGGCGCATAGCTGGCGTGCACGGCCTTTACCAGCGAGGATTTTCCGCATCCGCGTGCGCCGGTCAGCAATACGTTGTTGGCGGGTTTGCCGGCCACGAACTGGCGCGTGTTGGCCCCCACTTGCTGCTTCTGCGCATCGATCGCCAGCAGATCTTTCAACGCCACCCGTTGCGGGTGCAGGATGGGTTTGAGTTCGCGGGTCTGTGCCGCCCAGCGTGCGGCGCGGACTTTGTTCCAGTCCAGTCCGGAAAGGGCGGCGGGGCCATCGAGGC
The DNA here is from genome assembly GCA_001899765.1 of Thiobacillus sp. 63-78. Taxonomy (GTDB): domain Bacteria; phylum Pseudomonadota; class Gammaproteobacteria; order Burkholderiales; family Thiobacillaceae; genus Thiobacillus. Next base: position 31,006 of record MKWM01000018.1, on the reverse strand, counting down.
GGTCGAGCAGTCGCTCGATGCGGGGAAGCAGGGTGGCGAGGTCGGTCATGCGGAGATTCTAGCTGCTGGCCCGGGAAAATTCAGGCTTATGCCCGTAAAGACTTGTCAACGTGCGCGCAATCGACCTGCTGGCTTCATCCAGGCTTTATACTTGGCGCGCGATTTGCTCCCATGCGGCTGATGCGATGCACCCTCCCGGACAACCCGAATACATTTCATGCTTGAAATCCTGATACTCGCGGCGGGCAAGGGCACCCGGATGCGCTCCAGCCTGCCCAAGGTGCTGCACACGCTGGCGGGCAAACCGCTGCTGGGTCATGTGGTGGATACGGCGCATGCGCTGGATGCGGCACGAATCTGCGTGGTCTACGGCTTCGGCGGCGAGGCCGTGCCGCAGGCGATGGCTGACGACAAGCTGACGTTTGTGCTGCAGGCCGAACAGCAGGGCACCGGCCACGCCGTGAAGCAGGCACTGCCGCAGCTGTCCGACGACAGTGTGACGCTGGTGCTGTATGGCGATGTGCCGTTGACGCATACGCGTACCTTGCAGCCGCTCGTCACCGCGGCCCAGGCGGGCAAACTGGGGTTGCTGACGGTCGAGCTGGCGCAGCCCGACGGCTATGGGCGCATCGTGCGGGACGCCGACAACCGGGTGCGGCGCATCGTCGAGCACAAGGACGCGACGCCTGCCGAACGGGCGATCCAGGAAGTCAACACCGGCATCCTTGCGGTGGCGACCCGTCATCTCAGGCAGTGGATCCATGCGCTGAAGAACGATAACGCGCAGGGCGAATATTATCTGACGGACATTGTCGCCATGGCGGTGCACGACGGCATGGAGGTGATGACCTGCCAGCCGGCCCTGGAATGGGAGGTCATGGGCGTCAACAGCAAGGCCCAGCTGGCCGAACTCGAACGCATTCACCAGGGCGAGACGGCCCAGGCGCTGCTCGACGCCGGAGTCACCCTGATGGACCCGGCCCGGCTCGACGTGCGCGGCCGGCTGAGCTGCGGGCGCGACGTCGTGATCGACGTCAATTGCGTCTTCGAAGGCCTTGTGGAATTGGGCGATGACGTGCAAGTGGGCGCCAACTGCGTGCTGCGCAACGTCAAGGTGGCGGCCGGCACCCGCCTCGACGCCTTCACCCTGATCGACGACGCCGTGATCGGCGAGGCCAACCGGCTGGGACCGTTCTCGCGCATTCGCCCGGGCACGTCGCTGGCACGCGACGTCCACGTCGGCAATTTCGTCGAGATCAAGAACAGCCAGATCGACGATGGCTCCAAGATCAATCACCTGTCCTACGTCGGCGACACCACCATGGGCAAGCGGGTCAACATCGGCGCGGGCACCATCACCTGCAATTACGATGGCGCCAACAAGCACCGCACGGTCATCGGCGACGATGTGTTCGTGGGATCCGACACGCAGCTGGTGGCGCCCGTCACGGTCGGCCAGGGCGCGACGCTGGGCGCGGGCACCACGCTGACGCGCGATGCCCCGGCGGGTGAACTGACGCTATCGCGGGCGAAGCAATTTACCGTCGACGACTGGAAACGGCCGGTCAAACAGAAAAAGGAAGCTTAGGTATGTGCGGCATAGTCGGCGCGGTAGCGCAGCGTAACGTTGTCCCCATTCTGCTCGAGGGCCTGCGGCGGCTGGAATACCGCGGTTACGATTCCGCCGGTCTCGTCACCCTCAACGACGGCCTGCGGCGGGTGCGCAGCGTCGGCCGCGTCGCCGGCCTGGCCGAAGCGTGCGCCGCCCGGCAGATACACGGCAACCTGGGTATTGCGCATACCCGCTGGGCGACGCACGGCGCGCCCTCGGAAGCCAATGCGCATCCGCACGTCAGCGGCCGTCTCGCGGTGGTGCACAACGGCATCATCGAAAACCACGAAGCCTTGCGGGCGCGTCTGAAGGCGGAAGGCTTCGCCTTCACGTCGGAAACCGATACCGAGGTCATCGCGCACCTGATCGAGCATTATTTCCGCCAGTCGAAGGATCTGCTGGCGGCGACCCGGACCGCGGTGGCCGAGCTCGAAGGCGCCTATGCCATCGGCGTGGTGAGCGAGGATGCGCCCCATCACCTGGTATGCGCGCGCAAGGGCAGCCCGCTGCTGATCGGCCTCGGCATCGAGGAGAACTTCATTGCCTCCGACGTCTCGGCGCTGCTGCCGGTGACCCAGCGCGTGATGTATCTGGAAGAAGGCGACGTCGCCGACATCGGCCTGCTGGCGGTGACGGTGCTCGATGCGGCGGGGAACAAGGCCGACCGTAGCGTGCATGTGTCCGAGCTGTCGGCCGACATGGCCGAACTCGGCAGCTACCGCCACTTCATGCAGAAGGAAATCCACGAGCAGCCGCGTGCGCTGACCGACACCCTGCTGACCGCGGTGGCGCAGGATCGCGTCCAGCCCGAATGGTTCGGTTTCGACGCCGCCGAGGTGCTGGGCCAGGTGAATGCGGTGATCTTCCTCGCCTGCGGCACCAGCTATCATGCCGCGAAAGTGGCCACTTACTGGCTGGAGGAGATCGCCGGCATCCCGGCCTATGCGGAAATCGCCAGCGAATACCGCTACCGCACCAGTGTGCCGAACCCCGACGCGCTGATCGTCACCATTTCGCAGTCGGGTGAAACGGCCGATACGCTGGCGGCCTTGCACCATGCCATCGCGTTGGGCCAGGACAAGACGCTGACCGTCTGCAACGTGGCGGAATCAGCGCTGACGCGCGCCTCGCGGCTCAAGTTCCTGACCCGGGCCGGCCCCGAGATCGGCGTCGCCTCGACCAAGGCGTTCACCACCCAGCTGGCCAGCCTGTTCCTGCTGACGCTGGTGCTGGCGAAGCTGCGCGGCCGGCTGACGCCCGAACAGGAGGCCGGGCACCTCGCCGCATTGCGCAGCCTGCCGAACAAGCTGCAACAGGTGCTGGCGCTGGAACCGCAGGTCGAAGCCTGGTCGCAGCGCTTCGCCAACAAGCACCACGCGTTGTTCCTCGGCCGCGGCGTGCACTACCCGATCGCCCTCGAAGGCGCGTTGAAGCTGAAGGAGATTTCCTACATCCACGCCGAAGCCTACCCGGCGGGCGAGCTCAAGCACGGACCGCTGGCGCTGGTCGACGAAGACATGCCGGTCGTCACCATCGCGCCCAACGACCAGCTGATCGAAAAGCTGAAGTCGAACCTGCAGGAAGTGCGGGCACGCGGCGGCGAGCTCTACGTGTTCGCCGACGGCGACGTGTCGATCGAGGAATCTGCCTATGTCCACGTGATCAAACTGCCCGGCGGACACAACGGCCCGCTGTCGCCGATCCTGCATACCGTGCCGTTGCAGTTGCTGGCCTACCATGCCGCCCTGCAGAAAGGGACGGATGTGGACAAGCCCAGAAATCTGGCGAAATCCGTGACCGTGGAGTAATGGCGGCGGGCGACGCAAAAAAACGCGGCCAGGCGGTCGCGTTTTTTTGAACGGAGCGCGTTTGGACTAATGCCGCTTTCTGTCTTCCTTCAGCGCCAGCGTGGCGACCTGTACGCGATTGCGTAAACCCAGCTTTTCCATGATGTTGCGCAGGTGGTTGCGCACGGTGTTTTCCGACAGGGTCATCTTGTAGGCGATGGCCTTGTTGGAAAGCCCTTCCTTCACATGGTCGACGATTTCCATTTCCCGCGCGGTCAGGGCGGCCAGGGCATTGTTGTTGAGTTCGCCGCGCGCCATCTTCTGCATGATGTTGAGCGGAAAACTGCTCTGGCCGTCGCATACGCTGCGAATGGCGGCGAGCACCTGATCGGGGTCGCTGGATTTGACGACGTAGCCGTCGACGCCGGAGGAAATGGCTTCGGAGATTTCTTCGTCCGAATCGGCGATGGTGAGCATGATGACCTTGATGCCGAGGTCACGCAGATCGGACACCAGGTCGAGGCCATCGGCATCGGGGAGCGAGCGATCGAGCAGGGCGGCGTCGGCCTTGTTGCCGGCTTCGATCCAGGCGCGCAGCTCGGCGGCGTTGGCCAGCTGCGCGGTCAGCATCAGGTCCGGCTCCTGCTGAATGTAACCCGCCACCCCCATGCGCAAGAGCGGATGATCGTCGATCAGGATGATGTGCAGAGGGGTGGGCATTGCTTCTCCGACAGAGGATAGGGGTGGCGTAATTATGTAGGCAGATTACGCGGCTTGCGCGGCGCTTTTTCGAATACTGCATCATAGACCGGAATCGGGAGCCATTTCAGCATGCGCGCGACCCACGCCATCTGCCAGGGGATCACGCTGTAGCGGCGACGGCGGGCGATGCAGCGAGCCGTTTTGGCGGCAGCGGTTTCCGCCGACATCCTGAACGGCATGGCGTACGGATTGACCCGCGTCATGGGGGTATCGATGTAGCCCGGCGCCACGGTGACCACGGCAATATCCCGGGCTTTCAATTCGAGCCGCAGGGCCTCCAGGTAAACCGTGGCGGCGGCCTTCGAGGCCGAATAGGCACTGCCGCCCGGCAGGCCGCGTATTCCGGCCACGCTGGAAATGCCGCACAACACGCTCCCTGGCGGCATGGCGCCGATGAACGGCTGAAACGTGTGCACCAGCCCCAGCACGTTGGCCTCCATCACTGCGCGAAACACCGGAGCATCTTCGGCGAATTCGGTGAGCGTCCCGACACTGATGCCGGCCGCGGCAATGACGATGTCGGGTGCGCCGACATCGCTCAGGTACGCCATGGCAGCCTGCTGCATGCCTGCCGCGTCGCGTACGTCGACCTGATAGAGGGCATACGCATCCAGCCCGGCGGCGGCGGCCTGCAGGCCGTCCGCGCGGCGCCCGACCAGCCCCAGCTGCGCGCCCGCTGCCCCGTAGTATTGCGTCAGGGCGGCACCGAGACCGGAACTGGCCCCGGTGATGAATACCCGTAACGGCCTATCCGATCCCTTGAGCGAGTGCGGCGGCAACAGGCTTACTTCGCGGGCTTTTTCTGGCCGCTGCGTTCATTGCGTGCCTTGACGATCAACTGGTCAAGCACCTCGAACAGGCGGGGTTCGCTGCCGGTCATCGATTCCGACGTCGTGTATTTGCCGTCGATGATAAAGGCCGGTACGCCCGTGATGCCGTAGGCGGCGGCGAGTTGTGCGCCCTGCATGGCCCTGGACTGGATGGAGAAGGAGTTGTAGAGGCTTTCGAATTTCTTGCGGTCCACGCCCTGCTTCGCCATCCAGCCGCCCAGCACCGCCGGGTCGTTGAGGTTGAGATTGTCCACGTGATAGGCGTCGAACACCTTCCGGTGCAGACGGCTCAGCAGGCCCATCTGTTCCAGCGTGTAATAGATTTTTGCGCCGGGCATCCAGTCGTCGCGGAACACGGCGGGCACGCGGCGGGCCTGGGCATCCTTGGGCAGTTTCTTCAGCCATGCCTCCAGCCCCGGCTCAAGCTGGTTGCAATGCGGACAGCGATACCAGAAAAACTCCAGGACTTCGATTTTCTTGCCGGTCGCAACCGGCTGCGGTGCGCTGACGAGTGCGTAATCGCGCCCTTCGAACGCTTCTTCGGGCGCGGCGAGCGCGGACAAGGACAACACGGCGGCGGCAAAAAAAGCCAGGGTGCGGGCAAACATCAAGGCGTCTCCTGTTGAGTGGGAACTTCTTTGACCAGTGTGACCGGGATATTGTTCTGCGCGAGCAGGCTGCGGGTGCGATTCGCTTCGTCGGCGGTGTGGAAAGGCCCGATGCGTACACGGTGCAGCACACCCTTGTTGGCCACCTCGCTGGTTTGAATGACGGCCTCGACACCCAGCAAGGCCAGTTGCGCCTTCAGGTTGTCGGCTTCGTCGGCCCGCTGGAACGCGCCGGCCTGCAGATAGAGCAGAGGCGCAGGGGGGGCGGGGGCGGCAGCCGGAGGCAGGGCGCCGGAGGTATTGTCCGGCAGCACCTTGTAGAAATCGAAGCTGGGAGCGGTGTCAGGCGTAGCCGGCGTGGCGGGTGCGGGCGTAACGGGCTTGGTGGGCGCGCTGGCCTGCTTGCCGGACTTGAACGGGTTGAAGCCGGTCGCCCACAGCGCCACGCCCACGGCGAGAATGGCCCCGACGATGAGGCCGATCAGCACGCCGGTGAAAATGGAGCCGCCGCCTGCGCGGCCGGATTTGCGGGAAGCGGGTTTTGCCATGGCTACATTTTCTCCGGGGCGGATACGCCGAGCAAGGCCAGGCCGTTGACGATCGCAATGCGGGCGGCGTCGGCCAGTGCGAGACGGGCGCGTTTCGTCGCCTCATGGTCGACGAGGAATTTCTCGGCGTTGTACCAGGCGTGGAAATCGCCCGCCAGCGTCTGCAGGTAGTGCACCAGCAGGTGCGGCGCCAGTTCGCGCGCGGCGGCGGCGACGGTTTCCGGGTATTCGGTCAGGCGCCGCAGCAGCGCGAGCTCGTGCGCGGCCGTCAGCGCTGCGAGGTCGGCGCCGTCGAGCGTGGCGGGCAGCCCGCCCCATTCCTCGAACACGCGGCAGATGCGCGCGTGCGCGTACTGCACGTAGTACACCGGGTTGTCGTTGTTCTTTGCCAGCGCAAGGTCGACGTCGAAGATGTATTCGGTGTCCGGCTTGCGCGAGAGCAGGAAGAAGCGCACCGCGTCCTTGCTGGTCCATTCGACGAGGTCGCGCAGGGTGACGTAGCTGCCGGCGCGCTTGGAGATTTTCACCTCCTCGCCGCCGCGCATCACCCTGACCATCGTGTGCAGCAAATAGTCCGGGTAGCCCTCGGCGATGCCCACGCCTGCCGCCTGCAGGCCGGCGCGTACCCGCGCGATGGTGCCGTGGTGGTCGCTGCCCTGGATGTTGATCGCGCGTTCGTAACCGCGTTCCCATTTGGCGATGTGATAGGCGACGTCGGGTACGAAATAGGTGTAGGTGCCGTCGGACTTCTTCATCACGCGGTCCTTGTCGTCGCCGTAGTCGGTGGTTCGCAGCCACAGCGCGCCGTCCTGCGCGTAGGTCTTGCCGGCGTCGACCAGTTTCTGCACCGTCGCCTCGACGCGCCCGCTGGTGTACAGGCTCGACTCCAGATAATAGTGGTCGAAGCGCACCGCGAAGGCCTGGAGATCGAGATCCTGCTCGTGACGCAGATAGGCGACGGCGAACTGGCGGATCGAGTCGAGGTCGTCGGCGTCACCCGACGCGGTGAATGCGCGGTCGTCCGACCGGACGCTTTTCCCGGCCAGAAAGTCGGCCGCGATGTCGGCGATGTAGTCGCCGTTGTAGGCGGCTTCCGGCCAGTCGGCGTCGCCCGGCTGCAGTCCTTTGGCGCGCGCCTGCACGCTGGCGGCCAGCGTCGCGATCTGCACCCCGGCGTCGTTGTAGTAGAACTCGCGGCAGACCTCCCAGCCCTGCGCCGCGTACAGGTTGCAGATCGCGTCGCCGAGCGCGGCCTGGCGGCCGTGGCCGACGTGGAGCGGGCCGGTCGGGTTGGCGGAAACGAACTCGACCAGCACCTTGTGGCCGGCACCGGCGTTGCCGCGGCCGTATGCGCCGCCAGCGGCACGGATCTGCGGCACGACGCCGTGCCAGGCGGCCGGCGTCAGATGGAAATTGATGAAGCCGGCGCCGGCGATTTCCGTCCTGGCGATCAAGGGCGAGGCCGGCAGTTCGGTCAGGATGCGCTGTGCCAGCTCGCGCGGATTCTTCTTCAGCGGGCGCGCCAGCTGCATCGCGGCGTTGCTGGAAAAGTCGCCGTGGGCGGGATTCTTCGGACGCTCGATGTCGAGGCTGACGGGGGCGCCGGGCGCCACTGTTTCGAGGGCTTCGCCGATCAGGAGCGCGATCTGGTCTTTCAGCGGATGGGTGTTGGGCATGTTTACTAAAGAGGACGGAGCGGCGTGCGCGCCCCGGTCCCGAGCGCCATCGGAGGCTCAGTGTCGAATGGGTAGCCGGGGATTATAAGCGCCGCGTGCGAGGCATCAAAACAGCAGACTTCAAAACAGCAGATCTCAAAACACCAGGGGATCGACGTCGAGCGACCAGCGTGTCACGCGCGGCTTGATGGTGTCGAGCCGCGGCCGCCAGTCGTGCACGAATTTCTGCAGGGCGGGCCGGTTCGCCGACTGGATCAGCAGCTGTGCACGTTCGAGATTGGCCACGCGCGCCATGGGCGCCGGCACGGCGCCGAATACGCTGACGTCGGCCATATCGGGTGCCAGCGCAGCGGCACGCTGCAGGAAGGCCAGCGCGGCGTCCATGGTCGTCGCTTCGGCGCGCAGCAATACCTGGCGGGTGAACGGTGGCAGATCGAGCTGGCGGCGCTCGGCCAGCAGTTCGTGGGCGTAGCCGGCGTAGTCGTGGCGCTGCAGGTAGCGGAACAGCGGGTGGTCGGGAAACGCGGTCTGGATCAGCACGCGGCCGGGCTTGTCGGCACGCCCGGCGCGTCCGGCCACCTGCATCAACTGGGCGAACAGGCGCTCGGTGGCGCGGAAATCGGGGCTGTAGAGCGCGCCGTCGGTGTCGAGGATCAGCGCCAGCGTCATGTTGGGAAAATCGTGGCCCTTGGCCAGCATCTGGGTGCCGAGCAGGATGTCGACTGTGCCGCCGTGCACCGCTTCGCCGAGTTCGGCCCAGGCGCGCGGGCGCATGCTGTCGCGGTCGATGCGGCGGATGCGCGCGGCGGGCAGCAGGGTGGCCAGCGTCTCCTCCAGCCGCTGCGTGCCCTGGCCGAGCGGTTTCAGGTCGGGGTTGCCGCAGCCCGGACATTCGGCCGGAATGCGCGCCTCGTAGCCGCAGTGGTGGCATTTCAGGCGGTGCGCGGTGCGGTGCAGCACCAGCCGCGCCGAGCAGCGCGGGCAGGGCGACACCCAGGCGCAGCTCGGGCAGTACAGCGCCGGGGCGTAACCGCGCCGGTTGAGGAACACCAGGCTCTGCTCGCCGCGCGCCAGGGTGTCGGCCAGCGCCGTCAGCGCGGGGCGGGTGAGGCCGTTGTCGACCGGAAGGTGGCGGAGATCGACGAGCTCGATGTCCGGCAGCCGCGCCTGGCTGACTGCGCGCTGCTTCAGTTCGATCAGTTGATAGCGTCCGTTCAGGGCTTGCGCGTAGCTTTCCAGCGAGGGGGTGGCCGAGCCGAGCACCACCGCAATACCGGCCTGCTTGCCTCGCGCGATCGCGACATCGCGCGCTGAATAACGCAGACCGTCCTGCTGCTTGAACGAGCCGTCGTGTTCCTCGTCGACCACGATCAGCCCCAGACGCGGCAGCGGCGCGAACACCGACAGCCGGGTGCCGAGCAGGATGTCGCAGTCGGGCGCGGCGAGCCAGTTTTCCACGCGCGCGGTCTCGCTCAATCCGCTGTGCAGGGTGGCGATGCGGCGCCCGGGAAAACGGCGCTGGACATGCTGGGTCAGTTGCGGAGTCAGGGCAATTTCCGGAATCAGCATCAACGCCTGTCTGCCGGTCGTCAGCACCGAGTCGATCAGACGCAGATACAGCTCGGTCTTGCCGCTGCCGGTGACGCCATGGATCAGATGAACGCCAAATTGCGTGAGGGCGGGCAACAGGTGATCCAGCGCCAGCTGCTGCCCGGCCGTCGCGGCGGGGGCGCCGGTCGTGGGGGGGGCGATGGCCGCATGGGCCGGCAGTCGCGACCAGACGGCCCAGCCGGAGGCGACCAGCGCGGCGGCATGACGGGACTGTTTCTGCGCGCGCAATGCTGCCCGGGATGGCGATGACTTTCGCAGGGTCTCCAGCAGGGCGCGCTGCGCCCGCGCTCGCGCACCCGGTTGCGCCGTGGCCCCGGCTTCGGTCAGTGTCAGCCAGGGGGTCTCGGCGGCAAAGGGCATGGCGTTGCGCAGGCGTGGCGGCAGGGTGGCCAGCAGGATCGCGCCCAGCGGAAAGTGATAATACTCGGCGCAGAACCGGGCCAGGCGAAGGATGTCAGGCGACAGTGCGGGCCGGTCGTCCAGCACCCGGATCACATCGCGCAGCTTGTCGGCCAGGATGGCGCTGTCGCTCTGAAGGCCAAGCACGACTCCGGTCTGCCGGGTGCGGCCGAATGGAACTTCGACCAGATGGCCCGGCCGCACCGTACCGGGTTGCGCTGGCAGGCGATAGTCGAACAACCGGTGAAGCGGGGTGTCGAGCGCAACCTGGAGGATGGACGGCATGTCAGCGGAGTATCCTGGCCAGGTGTCGGGGTGGTTTCACTAAGCGGTTGTTAATCAAAGGGTATTTTGATTTGTCCACGCAAGCTGTGGATAATTGTGTGGACGATTTGTGTTGACTCCCCCCAAATGCCCGTGTTTAAACGAAGAGGCCCTGCGGACTAAAAAGCGGGCAGGTCAGTAAATTTATATTATTCAGTCACTTGTGGACTTGCCGGGACTGTCAAGGGTTTGTCATGAAAAAAAGTCTCGTGCCTCAATAGTGTGCATAAGTCAATGCTTCCGGACGGCCAAAAATCGGCCTCCGCAGGCCATGACGGGGTGCGGAGGCTTGTTTTTGCCGGGCTCAGGCCTGCTGTATTCCGGCGATCACCCAGCCCCCCTGGCCGTGGATGGGCTTGCTGAGATGCCAGATTTCGTCCAGTGGCGTGGCGTCCTGATTGGCCGCCTCGCGGACGAGTCCGGTGAAGCGGACGCTGGCGACGTGGCGATTGTCGGTGTCGACGGCCTCCAGCACCTCGGCGTCGAGCGTCATCACGTCCGTGGTTTGCGCGGCGTCGCCGCGTTCGGCCAGCTGCATGCGGATTTCAGCGAATACTTCGGGCGTGGTGAAGCTGCGCAGATCGTCCAGATTGCCGGCGTCGAAGGCGGCCTGCAGGCGGATGAAGTTGAGCTTGGCCTCGCGCGCGAAGGCGTCAGGATCGAACCCGGGCGGGAAGGCGGCGGAACCGGCGCTGCCGGAGGCGCCGGCAGACGCTTGTTCGAACCCGGCAGGCGCGCCGGGATTCATTCCCGCGGGCGCCGCGCCGGCGTACTGCATGGCGGGCGCATTCGGCGTATGGCGCCGCATCAGGAAGCGGAACAGCATGAATGCGACCATCGCCAGCAGGGCCAGCATCAGGATGTTCGCCATGCCCTCGCCCAGGCCCAGGTGGGAGGCCAGGGCGGCCAGGCCCAGACCCGCGGCGAGTCCGGCGATCGGCCCCATCCAGCTGCGTTTCTGCGGCGTGGCCTGCGCGGGGGCGCCGGCTTGCTGCGGAGATTGCGGGGCAGGATTGACCGTCTTCTTGGCGGGAACGCTGCGCTGCATGCCGAAGGATTTGCCGCCGCCCAGACGGCGGGCGTCGGCCTCCTGCGTGACAAGACCGAAGCTGATGAACAGGGTAAACAGGGCGATCAGGTATCGTTTCATGGGGAGTCCTGGTGAATGAAGGTTGAGTGTTCAGGAGGGGTGTCGGGCGAAAAGGTTCCGGAGCCTCGGCGGTTCCCGCTGGCGGATCAGGGTGCGTGCGGGGCTGCGCGGATCGCGCGGCTGTAGCCGTGTACCGCATCGACCAGCACGCTGACGTTGTCCGGATGGGTGAATTGCGAAATACCGTGGCCGAGGTTGAATACGTGGCCGGGGTGGTTGCCGTAACGGTCGATGATACGCGCAACTTCGCTGCGGATGATGTCCGGTGTGCCGTGCAGGGCGCTGGGGTCGAGGTTGCCCTGCAGCGCTACCCGGTTGCCGGCACGCAGGCGTGCCTCGCCGATGTCGAGCGTCCAGTCCAGACCGACGGCATCGGCGCCGATGGCGGCCATGGATTCCAGCCAGTTGCCGCCGCCCTTGGTGAAGACGATGCTGGGCACGCGGCGACCCTCGCGTTCCCGGATCAGACCGGCGACGATGCGTTCCATGTAGTCGAGCGAGAATTCCCTGTACGCGTGGGGGGTGAGGCTGCCGCCCCAGGAATCGAAGATCATCACTGCCTGCGCGCCGGCTTCGATCTGCGCGTTGAGATAGTCGGTCACCGCCCGGGTGTTCACTTCCAGGATGCGGTGCAGCAGGTCGGGGCGGCTGTACAGCATGGTCTTGATATGGCGGTAGTCGTCCGAGCCGCCGCCTTCGATCATGTAGCAGGCCAGCGTGTAGGGGCTGCCGGAAAAGCCGATCAGCGGCACCGAGCCATCGAGCGCACGGCGGATCGAGCGGACCGCGTCCATCACGTAGCCCAGTTTGTCGGTCGGGTCGGGGGCGGAAAGATCGCGGATTTCCCATTCGTCGCGCAGCGGACGCTCGAAGCGCGGCCCCTCGCCCTGTGCGAAATACAGTCCGAGCCCCATCGCATCGGGCACGGTGAGAATGTCGGAAAACAGGATCGCGGCATCGAGGGAATAGCGCGCCAACGGCTGTAGCGTCACTTCGGTGGCGAGGTCGGGCGTCTTGCAGAGCGTGAGAAAGTCGCCGGCCCGGGCGCGGGTGGCATTGTATTCAGGCAGGTAGCGCCCTGCCTGGCGCATCAGCCACAACGGGGTGTAGTCGGTCGGCTGGCGCAGCAGCGCGCGCAGGAAGGTATCGTTCTTGAGGGCGGACATGGCGTGGGCCCGATTTGGAGCCGTGACACAAAGCCCGCAGTTTAGCAGGCTTGCGTCGCCACCCCCGAAACGGCCGGCAGGCGCGGGCGTCCATGCCGTTCGATGGGGTGCCCGCACACCAGGCGTGTGGTGTCAGCGGGTTGTTTGAGCAGGTCGCCACATGTCCCGCAATGTGACGCCGCAAGGCTCAAGTTTTTCCGGAAAGTGCCGATTCATGGCCGACGAACGGAAGATTTCCCGCCCTGTTTTGCCCAGCCCGATTTTTTAATTTGCGCTCACGCCAGCCTGTCAGTTCAATCAGGCATGTAAAAAAGTTAGAATTTTCGGATTTTCTAAAATTTATAATTCTCCTGGAGGAACCCCGATGCAACTGAATAAATGTGCGGCCGCGCTCGCCGCCCTGGGCATGGCTGTGCCCGGCATGGCCCTGGCGACCAACGGCATGCTCATGGAGGGCTACGGCCCCATTGCCACCGGCATGGGCGGTGCGTCCATGGCCTACGACAACGGCACGGCCGCCATGGCGAACAATCCGGCCACGCTGGGCCTGATGGCGGAAGGCAGCCGGGTCGACGCGATGCTGGGGTTCGTCGGACCCGACGTCAAGACGTCCATGGGCATCGGCAAATCCAGCGCGGACGCCTTCTACATGCCGGCATTCGGCTACGCGACCCGGCAGGGCAAGCTGACCTACGGCGCCGGCATCTACGGCCAGGGCGGCATGGGCACCGAATACGCCAGCGGCGACATGGCGCAGGTGAGCGTCGGGCGGGTGATTTTCCCGCTGGCCTACGCGCTCAGTGATCGCTTCAATCTCGGCGGCAGCGTCGATATCGTCTGGGGCGGGATGGATATGGCGGTCAGCGGATACGGCATCCACTTCAAGGACGGCAGCGACTTCACCGGCGCGGCCAAAGGCTACAGCCTGGCGGCCAAGCTCGGCTTCACCTACAGGCTGGCCGACGCGCTCACCGTCGGCGGCGTCTATCAGTCAGCCGGCAATCTGCCTGACCTCAAGGATGGCCTCTACAAGGTGAAGGGCTTCGACATGCCCGCTACCGTGGGTTTAGGCCTGGCCTGGCAGGCGAACGACCGCCTCATGGTCGCGGCCGACGTCAAGGACGTGCTGTGGGGCGACAGCATGAATACCGTGACGATCTACAAGAACGGCGCCGTCGTCGCCCCGTTCCAGCAGGACTGGAACAACCAGATCGTGCTGTCGCTGGGTCTCGCCTACCAATTCAGCGAGGCCCTGACCGGCCGCATCGGCTACAACTACGGCAAGAATCCGATTCCGGATCAGTTCGTCAACTACCTGTGGCCGGCGATCGTCGAACACCACTACACGGCGGGCTTTGGCTATGCCTTCAGCAAGCAGTCCACGGTGAATTTCGCGTTGAGCTATTCGCCCAAGGCCTCGGTGACCGGAACGGGTCCGAGTCCGGCTATCGGCGGCAATGGCGGCATGGTGATCGAGCACAGCCAACTGAACTGGCAGTTGATGTACAGCTACGCGTTCTGAGCACCGATTTTCTGCTGCATGGGCGGGGGGCACCCGGAATGGACCGGCTTGCCCGCCTGTCCGGCCGGGCCTGGGTGAGCGCCGCCATTCAAAGCGCCAGCAGGGCGGTCAGGAGCACCATCACGCCACACAACGCGTGCCAGGCCCGTGGGGCTCGCGGCGCTTTCGCCACGCCGGCCAGGGTAATCCCCGCTCCCGCCCCGCTCCATTCGTACAGTTGCATGTGTTCATCGTCGAGACATGACAGGGTCCGATACATGTGATTCTCCCGGTTGCCACCGCGCAGGCCGGCGGCCGCACGCGGCCGCCGGCACGCCACGCTCAGCGTTTGACCTGCAGATCGTTTTCCACCGTTTTGACGCCCTCCACGCCGCGGGCGATTTTTTCCGCCTGGGCGACCTGCGAGGGATTGTTTACCCAGCCGGCCAGTTGCACGATGCCCTTGTGGGTTTCCACGTTCACATCGAGGCCCTTCACGCCCTCATCTTTCAGCAGCAGGGTTTTCACCTTGGTCGTAATCCAGGCGTCATCCACGTATTTGCCTGCCGCGATGCGGTCGGCGTTCGAGTGGGCCTTGACGAGCTCATCGCGATCGAGGGCGTTGTCGTGATTGCTGTCGCCTTCCTTGAAGGCCTTGGCCTGGCCGCCCTGGGCTTCGTATTCCTGCAGACTGATCTTGCCGTCGCCATTGCTGTCGTAAGTCTTGAAGTCGACGGCCGCCGCCTGGGCCTGTCCGACGGCGCCCGCACCCAGTATGCCGGCAAGCGCAAGCGTCAGAAGACTGCGATGGTGTGTGGTCATGATGCTCTCCATATATGAAGGGTTTCAGGTTCCGTCACGCTGATCAGAGGCGATCGTCGGGCGCAGGCATGGCCGGTGCGGCGGGCGATGCCGGCGCGCCCTGGGTGGCGGATGACGTGCCTTGCTTGGCGAATTCGTCCGGACTCACGCTGTGGTCGCCGTTGCTGTCGATCAGGCGGAAGGTTTGCTCCTGGCCGCCTTTCGCCTGATATTCCTGCAGGCTGATCTGGCCGTCGCCATTTTTGTCATAGCTTTTGAAACCGGACGAGCCTGACGCGGCCAGGACCGGGATGGACGCGGTGGCGCCCAATACGCCGGCCAGGCCGAGAGTCCAGAGGTGACGATTGATAGATTTCATGCTGATCTCCTGTAATGGATGGATTCAAGAATGCGGAAGCACTCAGGCGGAGCTCTAGCGATGACCGTGCCAGATAATTTTTAATCAATTGAATCAAATGCTTATTTGATGTATGCCGTGATCTGCCCGGGGTTTGGCGAAGGGAATCGCCCTACGTTGTCGCCGTTCCCCGACAGATGAACCCATAGGCTTGTAACAATTTGTTTTGACATGCTTTTTTTGTATACGCGCAGCGACATGCCGTGGCGGCCCGGTGACCGGGCGCGAAAAAAGTCCGGCGTGCGGGCTATGCGACGGGGGGGCGGCGGCCCGTGACCAACATCACAAGAAACGCGACCAGACCCACCACAAACAGGATTCTGGCCACCCAGGCGGCGGTGCCGGCTACCCCCGCAAAGCCGAAAATCCCGGCGATGATGGCGATGATCAGGAATGTGACGGCCCATCCGAACATGGTCTTCTCCTCTGAGCGTTGATGAACGCGCCTCAAGACGCTATCCCCTCAGTGCAGAGTGTGTGCCAGGAAAAAATAGCCTGATGAATCAATCGCGTTCCGTCAGATGGACGGATCGGGCGCCGTGTGGGCCGGCTGGATGTCGCCGTTGCCCGACAGTCAGTCGGTGTCGTCGCGGTCCTTGAACAGGGCGGGCGTGAGATCGTGGCGTTGCAGCAGCCGATAGACTTCGGTGCGGTTGCGTCCTGCCAGCCGCGCCACTTCGCTGACCTGGCCGCGGGTCAGTTTCAGCAGGGTGATGAGGTAATTACGCTCAAAGGCCGCGCGCGCCTCGGCCAGCGGCTGGATGTCGGCGGGCTTGTCGCGCAGGGCGCGGCCGACCAGTGCGGCCGGGATGGTGGCCGTGGTGCACAGGGCGCAGCATTGTTCCAGCGCATTGTGCAGTTGACGGATATTGCCGGGCCAGTCGGCCGCCACCAGCATGTCGAGCGCATCGGGGGTAAAGCCATGGATACGGCGCTGGTATTTCTCCGTCAGGACGGCAAGGAAGTGCTGCGCCAGCAACGGAATGTCCTCGCGCCGTTCACGCAGCGGCGGCAGCGTCAGGTTGACCACGTTCAGCCGGTAATACAGATCTTCGCGAAACTCCCCGCTGACGATGGCCTCCTCGAGGTTGCGGTGCGTGGCCGAGAGGATGCGCACGTCGACCGCGCGTGTCTCGGTCGCGCCGACCGGGCGCACCTCGCCCTCCTGCAGCACGCGCAGCAGCTTGACCTGAAGCGGCGCGGGCATGTCGCCGATTTCGTCCAGAAACACGGTCCCGCCCTGCGCGCTGAGAAACAGGCCGGGATGATCGCGGCCCGCGCCGGTGAAGGCGCCTTTGACATGGCCGAACAATTCCGATTCGAGCAGTTCGGCCGGAATCGCCCCGCAATTGATCGCGACGAAGGGTTTGGCGTGGCGCGGGCTGGCACGATGAATCGCGCGCGCCAGCAATTCCTTGCCGGTGCCCGATTCGCCCTGGATCATCAGGGCCGCGTCGATCTGGGCGGCCAGACGGGCTTCGGCCAGCAGCGTGTCCATCACCGGGCTGACGGTGACGATTTCGCTGCGCCAGCCGTCATCCTTGACGTCGGGGCCGCTGCCGGCCAGCCGGGTGGCGCGCTTCAGCAGGTCGACCAGCGTAGGCGCATCGTAGGGTTTGGTCAGATAGCCGAACAAGCCCTGCTGGGTGGCGGCCACGGCGTCCGGGATGGTGCCGTGTGCGGTCAGCACGATCACCGGCAACGCCGGGTCGCGCGCATGGATGGCCCGAAACAGGGCCATGCCATCGATGCCGCCCATCTGCATGTCGGTCAGCACGGCATCGGGCCGCGCCAGCGCCAGCCGGGCCAGGGCGGCTTCACCGCTATCGACGGCCTCGACCTTGAATCCGTTGGCTTCCAGCCGCAGCGTGATCAGCTCGCGCAGCGCCGCATCGTCGTCCACGACCAGGATGGCAGGTTTTTTCATGGCGGCTTGGGCAGCGTGTTGCGCTGCTGCAGGGTTTTTTCCAGCGCCTTGATCTGGTCGAGCTTGTCCTGCAGTTCCTGCGCGCGTGCGGTCTGCTGCCGGAGCTCGATACGCGCCGTGAGCGATTTCTTCATCAGGTCGAGCAGCGTATGCGCGCGAGGATCGGCGTCGTCGATCGCAGCCAGGCTCCGGAGGCTGCGTTCGTACGCGTCCACGCTCTCTTCGCGCTCCAGCAGGGCGGCCTGCTGGAAGCGTTTGAGGTCGTCCAGGCGGCGCTCATTGTCCAGCGCGGCCAATTCGCGCCGACGCTGTTCGGGCGATAGCGCCGCCACCCGCGACAGCTCGCTCAAGAGTGCCGACGCACTCATGCCGGATGCCCGGCTGACGGGAGCCGTCGTCTGGCCGGGCAGCGGCGGGACGACGCAGGCGTTCAGCGTCAGCAAAAGACTGGCCAGCAGGACGGATTTGAAGGTCATTCGTTGCGTGTCGGGTTAATGGGGCCAGCGTAGCCGGAAACAGGTCGACCAGGGCGGATGGTCGATCACCTCGGCGTCGCCGCCGACCGCTCGCAGCGACTCGCGCACGATCGACAGGCCGAGTCCGCTGCCCCGCACCGTGCTCGCCGGTTGACGCGCGCCCTGAAAAAACGGCTCGAAGACGCGCGCGCGCTCGTCTTCGGGGATGCCATCGCCCTGATCGCATACCCAGACTTCGACCGAGCCCTCGACCGCCACGCTCTTCACCAGGATGCGCCCGCCCTCGGGACTGAATTTGACCGCATTCGACAACAGATTGTCGAGTATGGTTTCCAGCTGGCCGCGTTCGGTGTGGAGCACCGGCGCCGCAAACGCCGTCACGACCTCGATACGGCGCGCATCGAGCGCCAGTTTTTGCCGTGCCAGAACGGTGTTCAGTGTGTCGCTCAGCGCGTGCGGCGTGGCGGGCGCAGGGGCCGCCCCGCGCACCATGCTGCTGTAGCGGATCAGGTCTTCGATGCGTTTCTGCAGGTCGCGGCTGCCGCTGTCCATGATGCCGACGATGCTGCGCTGGCGCAGGTTGAGACTGCCCGCCAGTTCGTCTTTCAACAGCGCCACGCCTTCGCGCAGCGAGGCGAGCGGCGTTTTCAGTTCATGCGACACGTGGCGCAGGAAACGCAGTTTCTGCTCTTCCAGCGCCTGCAGGCGCTGGCGCAGCCAGTCGATTTCCCGCCCCAGTTCGACGATGTCCTGCGGCCCGCTGATGGCAGGCAGGGGGCGCAGGTCGGCCAGACCGAGCTGCTGGATCGACGATTTGAGCTGTTTGATCGGACGGTTGATCATCCAGGAAAACACGGCGGCCAGCAGCAGCGTCAACGGAATCAATGCCAGCGCCAGGAGGATCAGCCGCCGGCGGGTGGCCTGCACGGTTCCTTCCAGCGTCTGCAATTCGCGCTGCACCGCGGTGTCCGCCTGGACGAGCAGCGTGCGCGCGACATCATGCAGGCTGTCGAAAGCCGGGCCGAGCGCCTGGAACTGTTCGCTGGCCAGGAATTCGCCCGGCCGCACCTGACGATACAGCGCCTGGCTGCGTGCCTGCAGCGTGGCCAGTGCGGTGCGCGAACGGGGGTCGGCGAGCAGCGTGTCGAGTTGCGCCAGCTGGGCGTGCAGTTCGTCGAAGCTTTGCCGCAAGGCCGGGCCCAGTTCGGCATCCTTCAACAAATGGTATTGCCCCGCGGCGCGCTGCAACTGACTGACCGATTCGACGATCTGGCGCACGTCGCGCGTGACCGCGAGGCTGCTGCGGGTGAACTGGCGCTGGGTGTCGACCACGCCCTGCAGCACGTGCACCGCATTGATCAGGCCGCTGGCGAGCGGCACGATCAGCACGCCCATGGCGACGATGACCAGGATGGTGAATGAACGTGGGTAGTAAGGTGCTGAAAGCATCCGGCAAGAGCGGTCGATGGCCATGCCGCAGCATACCCCGCTGGACGGACACGGGTGCGGCCTGCCGCCCCCGCGCGCGGCGGGCGCTACAGCAGGTCGAGGTAGGCGAGGATCCCTTTGGCCGCTTCGCGGCCTTCCCAGACGGCGGTCACCACCAGATCGGAGCCGCGCACCATGTCGCCGCCGGCGAAGATTTTCGGATGGGTGGTCTGGAAGGCGTGCGCCTGGCCATTGGCGATCACGCGGCCGCCCGCATCGGTAGTGATCTGGTGCTGCTCGAACCAGGGCTGCGGATTGGGGCGGAAACCGAACGCCACGATGACGCGATCGGCCGGGATCACCTCTTCGGAACCCGGCACCACCACCGGGGTGCGGCGTCCGCGGGCATCGGGCGGGCCGAGTTCGGTGGTGACCAGTTTGACGCCTTCGACCTTGTCGTCGCCGACGATCTCGACCGGCTGGCGGTTCCACAGGAATTGCACGCCCTCTTCCCTGGCGTTGCCGACTTCGCGCTTGGAACCGGGCATGTTCTTCTCGTCGCGGCGATAGGCGCAGACGACCGAGGCCGCCTCCTGACGGATGCTGGTGCGGTTGCAGTCCATCGCGGTATCGCCGCCGCCGAGCACCACGACGCGCTGGCCCTTCATGTCGTGGAAGATCTCGTCCGGTTTGGCCAGATCGAGGCACTTGCGCACGTTGGAAATCAGGAAGGGCAGCGCTTCCAGTACGCCGGGCAGATCCTCGCCGGGGAAGCCGCCCTTCATGTAGGTGTAGGTGCCCATGCCCATGAACACGGCGTCGTATTCGTCGAGCAGGGCCTGCATCGACACGTCCTTGCCGATTTCGGTGTTGAGGCGGAATTCGATGCCCATGCCTTCGAACACTTCGCGGCGGTTCGTCATCACCCATTTTTCCATCTTGAATTCGGGGATGCCGAAAGTGAGCAGGCCGCCGATTTCGTCGTAGCGGTCGAACACCACCGGCTTCACGCCGTTGCGCGCCAGCACGTCGGCGCAGCCCAGGCCGGCGGGGCCGGCGCCGATCACCGCGACTTTCTTGCCGGTGGCGACGACATTCGACATGTCGGGGCGCCAGCCGGCCTTGAAGGCTTCCTCGGAAATGTAGCGTTCGATCTGGCCGATGGTCACCGCGCCGAAGCCACCCACGTTCGGGCCGCCGCCGACCGCTTCGCCGAAGCCATCGGTATTGAGGGTGCACGCGCCCTCGCACAGGCGATCCTGCGGGCACACGCGGCCGCACACCTCGGGCAGCGAATTGGTCTGGTGGGACAGCTCCGCCGCTTCGAACAGATGGCCTTCGGCCACCAGTTTCAACCAGTTGGGAATGTAGTTGTGCACCGGGCACTTCCATTCGCAATACGGATTGCCGCAGCCGAGGCAGCGGTCGGCCTGTTCCTGCGCGTGCGCGGCATCCATCAGCGCATAGATTTCCAGGAATTCGTGCTTGCGGACGCTGGCAGGGGTCTTTTCACCGTCGCGCCGCGCCTGCTTCAGAAAGCGGAATACGTCACCCATCGTCATGCACTCACTGCTTCACGTGCCTGGACGGGAAGATCCTCGACCAGGTTTTCCATCGAAATGCGCTTCGGCTTGACCAGCCAGACGCGCGACAGGGTGGCGTCGAAGTCGGCCAGCAGCGCTTTCGCGTGCGCGCTGCCGGTAAGCGCCAGGTGCCGTTCGATCTGGGTCCGCAGAAAGATGCGGAACGGCTCGGTTTCATCGCGGGTGATGCGGGTCAGTTCGACCATTTCCTTGTTGGTCTTCGATACGAAGTCGCCCGTGTCATCGACCACGAAGGCCAGGCCGCCGCTCATGCCGGCACCGAAATTCAGCCCGGTGTCGCCCAGCACGACGACGCAACCGCCGGTCATGTATTCGCAGCCGTGGTCGCCGATGCCTTCCACCACGGCCAGCGCGCCGGAGTTGCGCACGCCGAAGCGTTCGCCGGCCATGCCGGCGGCGTAGAGTTCGCCGCCGGTGGCGCCGTACAGGCAGGTGTTGCCGAGCAGCGTGTTGCGATGCGCCTCGAAGGTGGCGACGCGCGGCGGATAGATCACCAGCCGGCCGCCGCCCATGCCTTTGCCGACATAGTCGTTGGCGTCGCCCTCGAGCGTCAGGGTCAGCCCCTTGTGGTTCCACACACCGAAGCTCTGGCCGGCCGAACCGTTGAGCTGAATGCGGATCGTGTCGTCCGGCAGGCCGCGGCTCCCGTGTGCCTTGGCGATTTCGCCCGACAGGCGCGCGCCGATCGAACGGTTGACGTTGCGCATGTCATAACGCAGCTCGATCGGCGTGGCGGCCTGGATGGCGCCGATCGCGTCGGCCACCATTTTTTCGGCGAGCTCGCCCTTGTCGAACGAAGGATTGCGTGCCTGCTGTGCAAAACGCGGTGCGTCAACGGGAATGTCGCCCTGCGACAGCAGCACGTCGAGCTTGAGCCGACCCTGGCGCGGCGTGTCGCCCGCCGCGAGGTGGAGCAGGTCGGTGCGGCCGATCAGGTCGGTCAGCTTGCGGATGCCCAGGGAGGCCATCAGTTCGCGCGTTTCCTCGGCGACGAACTTGAAGTAGTTCACCACCATCCCGGGCAGGCCGATGAAGTGGTCGCGGCGCAGCGTCTCGTTCTGCGTGGCGATACCGGTCGCGCAGTTGTTCAGATGGCAGATGCGCAGGTATTTGCAGCCCAGCGCGATCAGCGGGCCGGTGCCGAAGCCGAAGGACTCCGCACCGAGAATGGCCGCCTTGACCACATCGAGGCCGGTTTTCAGGCCGCCGTCGGTCTGCACCTGCACGCGTCCACGCAGGCCGTTGGCGCGCAATACCTGCTGCGCTTCGGACAGGCCCAGTTCCCACGGCGACCCCGCGTACTTGACCGAAGCCAGCGGCGATGCGCCGGTCCCGCCGTCGTAGCCGGAAATGGTGATGAGGTCGGCGTAGGCCTTGGCGACGCCGGCCGCGATGGTGCCGACGCCGGGTTCGGCGACCAGTTTCACCGATACCAGCGCGTCGGGATTGACCTGCTTGAGATCGAAAATCAGCTGCGCCAGATCCTCGATGGAATAGATGTCGTGATGCGGCGGCGGTGAAATCAGCGGGGTGCCGGGCTTGGTGTGGCGCAGGCTGGCGATCAGCGGCGAGACCTTGTCGCCGGGCAATTGCCCGCCCTCGCCGGGCTTGGCGCCCTGGGCGATCTTGATCTGCAGCACTTCGGCGTTGACCAGGTAGGTCGCGGTGACGCCGAAGCGGCCGGAGGCGACCTGCTTGATCTTGGATGTCTTGACCGTGCCGTAGCGTTTCGGATCCTCGCCGCCCTCGCCCGAGTTGGAACGGCCGCCGATGCGGTTCATGCCCTCGGCCAGCGCCTCGTGCGCCTCCGGCGACAAGGCGCCGAGCGACATGCCGGCGGAATCGAAGCGCTTGAGGATGGATTCCAGCGGTTCGACTTCTTCCAGCGGAATGGGCGTGATGCCGGTTTTCAGCGTCATCAGGTCGCGCAGCATCGCCACCGGACGGGTATCGACGATGCTGGAGTACTTCTTGAACTCGGCGTAATCGCCGGTCTTCACGGCTTTCTGCAGTTGCTGCACCACGTCCGGATTGTAGGCGTGGTATTCCTCGCCGAACATGAACTTCAGCAGACCGCCCGTGGTCAGCGGACGCAACGGATTGAACGCCGCGCGGTGCAACGCTTTCTGGTCGGACTCGAAGTCGTCGAAGTTGGCGCCGGAAATGCGCGACACCGTACCCTTCAGGCACAACTCGACCACGCTTTCGTGCAGGCCCACGCCTTCGAACAACTGCGCCCCGCGGTAGCTCGCCACCAGCGAAATGCCCATCTTGGAGAGCACCTTGTACAGACCCTTGTCCATGCCCTTGCGGAAATTGGACAGCGCCTTGTCGAGATTGGGCTTGATTTCGCCGGTCCTGACGAATTCGCCGATCACCTGGTAGGCGAGATACGGATACACCGCGGTCGCGCCGTAGCCGATCAGGCAGGCATAGTGGTGCGGGTCGCGCAGCGTACCGGTTTCCACCACGATGTTGGCGCTGCAGCGCAGGCCGGCGGCGATCAGCGCATGGTGCACGGCGCCGGTGGCAAACAGCGCATGGATCGGCAGGCGGTCGCGGGCGAGGTTGCGGTCGGACAGCACGAGGATCACCTTGCCGGCTTTCACCGCATCGACCGCGCGCGCGGTCAGTGCCTGGATCGCGGCTTCCAGCGAGGCGGCTGCCGGATCGTAGTGCAGGTCGAGCGTGAGCGAAGCGAAAGCCGGGTCATCCAGGCTCAGCAGTTTGTCGAAGGCCTCCTTCGACAGCAGCGGCGTGTGCACTTCCACCCGGCGTGCATGCGCGGGCGTTTCCTGGAACAGGTTGCGTTCGGGGCCGAAGCTGGTGTTGAGCGACATCACGATCGCCTCGCGGATCGGATCGATCGGCGGATTGGTCACCTGCGCGAACTGCTGGCGCAGGTAGTCGAACGGCGAGCGCACTTTCTGGCTCAATACCGCCATCGGCGTGTCGTCGCCCATCGAGCCGATCGCCTCGGCGCCGTCCTCGGCCAGCACACGGATGATCTGGTCGCGTTCCTCGAAACTGACGTTGAAGAGTTTCTGATGGATCAGCAGACTGGCGGCATCCATGACCGCCAGGTCGGCATCCTGACTGATCGACAGGTCGAGCTTAACCGCGCTGGATTTCAGCCATTCGCGGTAGGGCTGCGCGCCTTTCAGTTCGTTGTCGATGTCTTCCGGCATCAGCAGACGGCCGGTCTCGAGGTCGGCCGCGACCATCTGGCCGGGCTTGACGCGGCCCTTCTTCGCCACGTTGGCCGGATCGATCTGCCACACGCCCACTTCGGAGGCGATGGTGAGAATGCGATCCTTGGTCAGCACCCAGCGCGCCGGGCGCAGGCCGTTGCGGTCGAGCGTGCAGACGGCGTAGCGGCCGTCAGTTAAAACAATCCCCGCGGGGCCGTCCCACGGTTCCATGTGCATCGAGTTGTATTCGTAGAAGGCGCGGATGTCGGCATCCATCGACTCGACGTTCTGCCAGGCCGGCGGAATCACCAGGCGCAGCGCGCGGAACAGGCCCGCGCCGCCCATCACCAGGCCTTCGACCATGTTGTCGAGACTCATCGAATCGGAGCCCTTGGTGCCGACGATGGGACGGATGTCGTCCATGTCGGGGATCAGCGGGGTTTCGAACTTCTGCTCGCGGGCGCGGCTCCAGTTGCGGTTGCCCTGCACGGTATTGATCTCGCCGTTGTGCGCCAGATAGCGGAACGGCTGCGCCAGCCGCCACTGCGGCCAGGTATTGGTCGAGAAACGCTGGTGGAACACCGCCAGACTGGTGGCGAAGCGCGTGTCGTTCAGGTCGGGGTAGAACACCGGCAGATTGTCCGGCATCACCAGGCCCTTGTAGCTGATCACGCGGCACGACAGGGTCGGCAGGTAGAACACCGGATCGATGGGCTCCCGCGCCTTTTCGGCGCGGCGGCGGGCGATGTAGAGCTTGCGCTCGAAATCGTCCTCGCTCATTCCGGCCGGGGCGTTGACGAACACCTGCTCGATATGCGGCAGCGATTCCAGCGCCGACTCGCCGCATACGCGGGGATCGGTGGGCACCAGGCGAAACCCGGCGACGGCGAGGCCCTGGGCTTCGAGTTCGGACGTGAGCGTGATGCGCGCCTGCGCCTGTGGGGCGGCATCGAGCGGCAGGAATACCAGCCCGGCGGCATACAATTCGCCCAGCGCGAAGCCGGCTTCGGCTGCCACGGCCCGCAGGAAGGCGTCCGGCTTCTTGAACAGGAGGCCGCAGCCGTCGCCCGACAAACCGTCCGCCGCGATCGCGCCGCGGTGTGTCATGCACGCCAGCGAACCGATCGCGTTCCGCACCAGCGCGTGGCTGGGTTGATTGTCGATCTGGGCGATCAGGCCGAAACCGCAGCTATCCTGTTCGAAATCGGGCGAATACAGCGTCCCGTCCAGCCAGCGTTGTCGTTCCATTGTGGTGTAGGCTCAGGCAACAGCGGCCTGCCCAGGGGCAAGCCGCAAAATTTAAGCGAAAAGTGCGGCATTTTAATCCCGTCCGGTCCGGGCGGCAATATTTCTTGCGCGCCCAGTCCTTGTTGTGGCAAGGGTTGGCGCCGGACGGGCGCTAGAAGCTGGGAGTGCCGTTGCCCCGGAAAATTCCATTCCGGTTACCGGCGCGCCACGGGATGATTTTGACAGTGGCGAACCTGCGGCGATTATCCTAGTCTGACTAGCGTATCAATCAGGCGACCCCCATGCCGACACCGGATACCCGACCGTCTCCCGCTACGCCGCACCATCGCTGGTCGATCGACCAGATTGCGTTTGACCGCATCGCGCATGAACGTATCGTCCGCGAGGACACCTGGTTGTATGTGCTGGCCGCCGCATCGTTCGTGGAAAGCCTGTCTGACTTGTATACCCGGAATCTGCTGGACTACATGGCGGACGATTCCGAAGCCAGTGGCTGGCTGCGTGAGCAATGGGAACCGGAAGAGCTGCAGCACGGGCGGGCTCTGCGGCGCTACGTGGAGACGGTGTGGCCGGGGTTTGACTGGCCCGCGGCGTTCGACGGATTCTGTGCCGATTATCGCCCCTATTGCAAACCCGAGTTGCTGGCGCCCACGCGCGCGCTGGAGATGGTTGCACGTTGCGTCATCGAAACCGGCACCTCGGGGCTGTATGGCCTGTTGCATCAGGTCAGCCCGGAGCCGGTGTTGTCCGCGCTGACGGGGCATATCCATCATGATGAAGTGGGACACTACAAATATTTCTATCATTTTTTTCTGCGCTATCGGGAGACAGAGCACCCGTCACGCTGGCAAGTGGCGCGCGTGCTGCGCCATCGGCTGAGCGAGATCGGTCAGGAGGATGCCTACCTCGCGCTGAAGAATGCGGTGACCGTGCACCACCCGGATCAGACATTCGGCCCGCAGGATTTTCAGCGCTTTCAGCACATGGCGGGGCATTGGGCACGCATCGCCTATCCATACGACATGACGGTGAAGATGCTGCTCAAGCCGCTGCGCCTGCCCAATTTCATCAATCGCCTTGCGCTACCGCTGCTGGTGTATCAGGCCCGGCGCGTCGTGGCCCCGTAGGCCTCGCCTTTCTTCAGTAAACCGAGCACCTTGCGCAGTGAGCTGCTCGATGAATCGCCTGGCCGACCGAGCAGCCTGTTCCTGTCGCGGGCTAAGCCGCGAGCTGCCCGGCCATGCGTCCGAGCTCCACCTTGTCGTGGCGCAGCGTGTTGATTTCCTGCTTGATCTGCACCATGCGGCCATGCAGCGTGCCCATGTTTTCCAGAATTCGCTGCAGGCTGGCCAGCCGCGTATCGAGATATTGCTTGTGCTCGCGGATGCGCGTCATGATGGGGTCGAGCGCGATGCGCAGCCAGCGTTCCGCTTCCAGCCGCGCAAGTTTGAACGCCTTGCGTGCCTCCTCGGCCAGTCCGGCATAAAAACGCCGGATCATGAAACGTTTTTCCAGCATCAGGTTGGCAGGATCCTTGCAGAAGGCTTCCGTCTCGCGCATCAAGGTATCCAGCCGGTTGCGATAGACCCCCAGGTCCAGCCGCGGCACCTGCATCTTTGGCAGCTTGTGTGTGTGATGAAAACGCATATAGGCCTGTTCGAGCGCATCCAGCATGCTGTCGGCCAGTCGGGTCGCCTGCTGGAAACGTTTGCCCATCTCTTCGCTCAGGTGGCGAATGCCGCCGGTCAGTCCGCGGGTGGTCCAGCTGATTTCCATGGCTGCGCGGCCGCTCTGCAGAATCGCGTCCAGCGTATCCGCCGACAGATTCGAAAGCAGGTGTTCGCCCTGCTCCTGCACCATTTTCCGGGTGGTGCGGAACTGGCTGGCCGTCGCGTCGTAGCTGTCCTTTTCCAGTTGCAGGCTGGCGCGTGTCTGTTCGATCAGTTCGCGATTCTTGCCCGACAGCTGGGTCAGCTGGATCAGTTCGTCGCTGTTGCGCTTGAGCCGCGCGGCCAGATCCACCCGACTCTCGTCGAGCAGGGCCGTCACTTCGCGGCTGACCGCATGGTAGAGCATGTCGCGACGCGCGGGGATGACCTGATGCGCCAATAGATATTCCAGCGCTTCGATGCCGGAACGCACGCGCAACGCCGCATCGCCGCGGATGGTGGCGGCCAGCGCCTTCTGCGCCGACACGGCGAATACGCGACTGCGCGGCAGCTTCAGCACGCGCGCGGTTTCCTCCGCCTGGCGCTCGATGGTCGCCTGCACCTCGGCATCGCTCTTGAGTTCGTCCCACAGCATGTCGATCTTGTTGAGGATCGCCACGTGATAGTTGGAATGGCGGTGGACGTGTTTCTGCCAGATTTCGAGATCCGAGCGGGTCACGCCGGTATCGGTGGCCAGCAGATACATCACCGCGTGCGCGTTCGGGATCACCGACAGGGTGAGCTCGGGTTCGGCGCCCAGCGCATTGAGGCCCGGGGTATCGAGGATCGTCAGCCCGGCTTGCAGCAGGGGATGCGGATAATTCACCATGGCATAGCGCCAGGCCGGTACGTCCACGGTGCCGTCCGCGCGCAGCAGATGACGTTCACCGGCATCCTCGCCGTTCCACAGGCCGAGTTCGATGGCGTCCACGGCCGGCATGGACTTGGTCTCGGTCAGTTTTTTCAGGCTTTCCTGCAGTTGGCGCGGGTCGGCGGGGTCGAGCAATATCCTGCACCACTCGATCGGCATGTGCTTCAAGCGCGCCAGCGAGTCGCTGCGGCGGCGCGTTTCGATCGGCAGCAGGCACAGGCTGGGAAGCTCGTCCGCATTGGCGAACAGTTCGGTCGGACACATGGTGGTGCGCCCGGCGTCGGACGGCAGCAGGCGCTGGCCGTGGCTGGCAAAGAACAGGGCGTTGATGAGCTCGGTCTTGCCGCGCGAAAACTCGGCGACGAACGCCACCACCAGCTTGTCCTGACGCAGGCCGGACGCGGTATCGGCCAGCCGCAGGGTGCGCTCGGCGTCGATGCCGTGCTGGCGGTCGAGCCAGTCGGCGTAGTCGGTGATCGCGGTGGCCAGCCGCAAGCGCCGTTCGCTGTATTCGGCGACTTCCTGTTCCAGATGGATGCTCATGTTTGACTGTTTTTTCCGATTTCACGCCAGGGGGCGTCGACCCCGCACACCGCCACGGTCTTCTGCCGCGAGCTTTCGCCCCGCACCAGGCGCACCGCCGACTTCGGCAGCCCCAGTTGCGTAGCCAGCCAGGCCAGCAGATGCGCATTCGCCTTGTTATCGACCGCTGGCGCGGCAATCTTTAGTTTCAGGCGGCCGCCATGCTCGCCCACCACGGCGGTGGTTTTCGCCCCGGGCTGCACGTGCAGTTCCAGCAGCCAATCCGCGCCGTTGCGGCGCGCCCAGACGGGGGGCTGTTCAGAGCGAACCAAGCAACACACGTTCCAGCGCCATCACCGGGACCATCAGAACCAGCTGGCACAGGATGAACAGCACCAGCGGCGTCAAATCGACCTGGCCGACCATCGGGACGATGCGCCGCAAGGGACGCAGGAAGGGTTCGGTCAGTTCATAGACCACCGGCATCAACGGCGTATTCTGGTTGACCCATGACAACACGGCACGCAACACGGTCAGACCGATGATCATGTACACCGTCAGACTGATCAGGCGCACCGCCGCCAGTCCGAACATTACCGGCCATACCTTGACGCCCGCCAGGGCGAACGGAAAGCCGTTCAGCCAGTAAGCCGACGTCACCACCACCAGCTCGACCAGCCAGGCGAGCAGCAGGCAGGCCCAGTCCAGGCCATACAGACCCGGCATCACACGGCGCGCGGGTTTGACCGCAAAATCGGTGACGGCGACGATGAATTGCGCAAAAGGATTGCGAAACGGCACCCGGAACAGCTGCATCATGAAGCGCAGCAACACGGCAATCACGAACAGGTTGCCCAGTGTCTGGATCAGGAAGATCAGCGCGCCGGAAATCATGCCACCCCCCTCACCACAGAGGCACAGAGACACAGAGAAAACCAGAGACACAAGGGCTTGCCGAGAGCATGCCTCTCACCCAGCGGGCGAATCCTCGGGATTCTGTCGCGCACTGGTTTTCCTCTGTGCGCTCTGTGTCTCTGTGGTTCAACCATGGTTTTTTGAATCATGCGAGCCGTCCCAGTTCGTCACCCAGTTCGGCGCTGCGCCGGCTGGCGGCCTCCACTGCCTGGCCGATCCCCCGCTTGATTGCCGCCGTCTCCAGCGCCGCAACGCCGCGTTCGGTGGTGCCGCCCTTGGAGGTCACACGCTGGCGCAGGACGGCCGGTTCCTCGCCCGATTCGAGCGCCAGCTTGGCGGCGCCGAAGAAGGTCTGCAGCGCCAGTTGGCGCGCCGTGGCGGCCGGCAGCCCTTGCGCCACGGCTGCTGCCTCCAGCGATTCGATGAAATAGAACACATAGGCCGGGCCGCTGCCCGACACCGCGGTGACCGCATCCAGCCGGGCTTCATCCTCCACCCACACCACGCCGCCCACGGCCCGTAACACCGCCTCGGCCTGCGAGCGCGCGGCCTGATCGACATCCGGCGGCGCATACAGGCCGGCAATTCCCGCCTGGACCAGCGCGGGGGTGTTGGGCATGGTGCGCACGATGCGCCGATGCCCGCCCAGCCAGCGCGCAAGGTCCGTCAGCCGCACCCCGGCGACGATCGAGATCACCAGATGATCCGCCAGACGCGACGCCAGCGCGGACGCCACCTCCGGCAAGGTCTGCGGCTTGACCGCCAGTACGACCAGGGGATGCAGGCGCGCGCGTGACAGCTCTGCATGGACCACGACGCCGAAGCGCGCGGACAGTTGCGCCCGCGCGTCGGCGTTGATTTCCACCACTTCGATGTCGGCGGGCTGGGCGCCGCTGGCGATCAGCCCGCCGATGATGGCGGCCGCCATGTTGCCGCCGCCGATGAAACTCACTTTATGCATACCTGGTCCTTTCACCAAAGAGGGCGGTTCCGACCCGGACGATGGTCGCGCTCTCCAGAATCGCCGCTTCCAGATCGCCCGACATGCCCATCGACAGGGTATCGAGCGCATGACCGCGCGCGTTCAGATCGTCAAATAGTTCACGCACTCGCCGGAACGCGGCACGCTGTGCCGCCGCGTCGGCGGTCGGCGCAGGAATCGCCATCAGTCCGCGCAGCCGCAGCTGCGGCAACTTCGATACGGCATCCGCCAGCGCGGGCAGTTCGATGGGGGCGACGCCGCCCTTGCTCGCCTCACCGCTGACATTCACCTCGATGCATGTCTGCAGGGGCGGCAGGCCGGCCGGCCGCTGGTCGGACAGGCGCTCGGCAATCTGCAGCCGGTCGACGCTGTGCACCCAGCTGAAATGTTCGGCGATCGCCCGCGTCTTGTTGCGCTGGATCGGTCCGATGAAGTGCCACACCAGCGGCAGGTCGTGCAGGGCCGCCTGTTTTTCCAGCGCTTCCTGCGCATAATTCTCGCCGAATTCGCGCTGGCCGCAGGCGGCCATGGCGCGTATCGCCGCCGCATCGAAAGTCTTGCTCACCGCCAGCAACTGCACCGCCGCCGGCGTGCGTCCCGCCGCTGCGGCGGCGTGCGCAATCCGCGTCCGCACGGCATGCAAACGCTCGGCTGGCGTGGAATCCGCAGCCGTCATCCCCGGCTCAAGTTTGCGTGTTGTCGGGCCGTTATCCATAGCGCTTATTATCTGACAAAACCCCATCCAACACTGAACGAGGCACGCGTGGATATTTCCGAACTGCTGGCATTTGCCGTCAAGAACAAGGCGTCCGACCTGCACCTGTCGGCGGGTCTGCCGCCGATGATTCGCGTCAACGGCGACATCCGCCGCATCAACCTGCCGCCGATGGACCACAAGGACGTGCACCGCATGGTGTACGACATCATGAACGACAGCCAG
>MKWM01000017.1 GCA_001899765.1 Thiobacillus sp. 63-78 | reverse complement strand
ATCAACAAATCTCGACAACGCGCCGCCTGAGTCAACTCCGATTGCCCCGCTCGCTCAGGCTCATGTGTGAATTGGAAAATACTGTAGAGGCGCTAAAGCGCCAACAACCACGCACTAGCTTTGCGGGAGAGGGCTTGTCACCCGCGTGGCGGCGTCCCGCCCGGGGCGGTTTACTGCGCGAATTCCAGCCGTTCCTCTGCTTTCTTCAACGCGGCGGCGGCACAGGCGGCATCTTTTTCGCCGCCGGGCGCCCCCGATACGCCCACCGCGCCGACCAGACTGCCGGCGGCACGGATCGGAAGCGCGCCGTCCATCACGATGAGGCCGTCGATGTGATTGAGTTCGGGACGGATGTCGGCGCGGGCGTCGCGAAACTCTCCCGAGGCGACCCCGGACATGATGCTCATCCCCGCCTTGCGTTCGGCGATTTCCAGCGTATGACGCGCGGCCAGGCTGTCGCGCAGCGCGGCCTGAACGTTGCCGGCACGATCCAGAACGACCGCGGAAACGGTGTAGCCGTCCTTGCGGCAGGCTTCGATCGCATCCATGGCGATATCGCGTGCCAGTTCCAGCCCGATCTGCCTGACCGGCAGCAGATCGGGCTGGGCGGCGAACGCGGGCAGGGAAGCGGTCAGCAGGGTGAGCGGAAGCAGAATTTTCATGGCGTTTCCTCGGCTGGGTTTGCAAAAATGCGCCGAGCGGGGCACGGCTCGTGCCTTCCCGGCGGACGCCCGGACAAGCGGCGGGCGGTATAATCGCCGCCTTGATTCTAAGCGGTTGTTGCAATGCAAGAAAAATACCTTCCTTCGGACATCGAACGGGCTGCCCAGACGAAATGGGCGGCCAGCCAGATCTATCGCGCCAGCGACGATTCCGATCGCCCCGGATATTACTGTCTGTCGATGTTCCCCTACCCGTCGGGCAAGCTGCACATGGGCCACGTGCGCAATTACACCATCGGCGACGTGCTGGCGCGCTACCACGCCCTGCGCGGCTTCAACGTGCTGCAGCCGATGGGCTGGGATGCCTTCGGCCTGCCGGCGGAAAACGCCGCGATCGCCAACAACGTGCCGCCGGCGGCGTGGACCTACGCCAACATCGACCACATGCGCACGCAGTTGCAGGCGCTCGGTTTCGCCATCGACTGGTCGCGCGAGCTGGCCACCTGCAAGCCCGACTACTACCGCTGGGAGCAGTGGCTGTTCACCCGCCTGTTCGAGAAGGGCGTGATCTACAAGAAAATGGCCAGCGTCAACTGGGACCCGGTCGATGCGACCGTGCTCGCCAACGAACAGGTGATCGACGGCCGCGGCTGGCGCTCCGGCGCGCTGGTCGAGAAGCGCGACATCCCGATGTACTTCTTCCGCATCACCCAATATGCGGATGAGCTGCTGTCCGGCCTCGACAAGTTGCCGGGCTGGCCCGAGCGCGTGAAGACCATGCAGGCCAACTGGATCGGCAAGAGCGTCGGCGTGCGCTTCGCCTTCCCGTACCAACTTCCTCCCCCCTCTCCCCTGGAGGGAGAGGGCCGGGGTGAGGGGGGCGAAGTCGAGAACGGTCAGTTGTGGGTGTTCACCACCCGCGCCGACACCATCATGGGCGTCACCTTCTGCGCGGTCGCCGCCGAGCACCCGCTCGCGGCCCGCGCGGCTGCGGACAACCCCGCGCTCGCCGCCTTCATCGCCGAATGCAAGCAGGGCAGCGTCGCCGAAGCCGACATGGCGACGATGGAAAAGAAAGGCATGGACACCGGCTTCGAGGTGACCCATCCGCTTACCGGCGAACATGTGCCCGTGTGGGTCGGCAACTACGTGCTGATGAGCTACGGCGAAGGCGCGGTGATGGCGGTGCCGGCGCATGACGAGCGCGACTTCGGCTTCGCGCAGAAGTACGGCCTGCCGATCAACCAGGTGATCGATCTTCCCCCCTCCCCCACAGGCGGGGGAGGGGCCGGGGGAGAGGGTGCGTTTTCCACCGACGCTTGGCAGGAATGGTACGGCGACAAGATACGCGGTCGCTGCGTCAATTCGGGCAAGTACGACGGCCTCGGCTACGACGCCGCGGTCGACGCCATCGCCGCCGATCTGGAAAAACTTGGCCTCGGTGAGAAGAAAATCCAGTTCCGCCTGCGCGACTGGGGCATTTCACGGCAGCGCTACTGGGGCTGTCCGATCCCGATCGTCCATTGCGAGTCCTGCGGCGACGTGCCGGTGCCGGCCGAGCAACTGCCGGTGGTGCTGCCGGAGGACGTGGTGCCCGACGGCTCCGGCAACCCGTTGAACCGCCGCGCCGACTTCGTCCACTGCGCCTGTCCCCGATGCGGCGGCGCGGCGCGGCGCGAGACCGACACCATGGACACCTTCGTCGAATCGTCGTGGTACTACGCGCGCTACGCCTGCCCCGACTTCGCCGGCGGCATGCTCGACGCGCGCGCCGACCAGTGGCTGCCGGTCGACCAGTACATCGGCGGCATCGAGCACGCCATCCTGCATCTCCTGTACGCGCGCTTTTTCCACAAACTGATGCGCGACGAAGGGCTGCTGGCGAGCGACGAGCCGTTCGCCAATCTCTTGACCCAGGGCATGGTGGTCGCTGACACCTATTACCGCGAGGCGGCCGACGGCAAGAAGACCTGGTTCAACCCGGCCGACGTCGAACTGCGCGACGGCGTCGCGATTCTCAAGACCGACGGGGCGCCGGTAATCGTCGGCGGCACCGAAAAAATGTCGAAGTCGAAGAACAACGGCGTCGACCCGCAGGCGCTGATCGATGCGTACGGTGCCGACACCGCGCGCCTGTTCACCCTGTTCGCGGCGCCGCCGGAGCAGAGTCTGGAGTGGTCCGACGCCGGCGTCGAGGGCGCGCACCGTTTTCTCAAGCGACTCTGGAAGCTGGCCTACGAACACGTGCAGGGCGGCGCAAGCACGGCGTTTGCCGGCGGCGAACTGCCGGACGCGGCAAAAACCCTGCGCCGCCAGCTGCACCAGACGATCCAGAAAGTCGGCGACGATATCGAGCGCCGCAAGCAATTCAACACTGCGATTGCGGCGGTGATGGAACTGATGAACGCGCTCGGCCGGCTGGAGGGCACGGACGCCGTCACCCGCAGCGTGCGGCAGGAAGTACTCGAAGCCGCGGTGACGATGCTGGCGCCGATGGTGCCGCATATTGCCGAAGCCCTGCATGCCGAACTCAGACCGGGTGCCGCGATGGCCTGGCCGGTGGTGGACGAAAGCGCGCTGGTGCAGGACGAGATCGAACTGATGCTGCAGGTCAACGGCAAGCTGCGCGGGCAAATTCGCGTGGCGACGACGGCTGGCAGGACGGCGATCGAGACGATCGCACTCGCGAGCGAAGCCGCGCAGAAATATCTGGAAGGCAGGCCGCCCAAAAAAGTGGTGGTGGTGCCCGGGCGTTTGGTTAATATCGTGCCATGAATCGACGACTTTTCCTTGCGGCGCTGCCGGGGCTCCTCGCTGCGGGATGCGGTTTCCAGTTGCGCCGGTCCGCTGACATCCCGTTTGCCAGCCTGTATGTCGACGCGCCGGCTGGCAGCCTCGTGGCGCAGCGTATCCGGAAAAATCTGGCCACGAACCGGAAAACCCACCTCGCCGCGAATGCGGGCGAAGCCGAGGCGGTGCTCAAAATCACCCGGGAAGAGCGTACCCGTGACATCCTCTCGCTATCCGGCGCCGGAACCGTGACCGAATACCGGCTTGGACTGCGCCTGGGCTATACGCTGAACGACAAGGCCGGACGTCGTCTGGCAGCCTCCGAAAGTATCGAGCTTACGCGCGACATCACCTACGACGTCACGAAGGTGCTGGCCAAGGGCGCGGAGGAACAACTGCTGTATCGCGATATGGAAGATAACGCCGCCC
This sequence comes from Thiobacillus sp. 63-78, assembly GCA_001899765.1. GTDB lineage: Bacteria > Pseudomonadota > Gammaproteobacteria > Burkholderiales > Thiobacillaceae > Thiobacillus. Next base: position 119,608 of record MKWM01000017.1, on the reverse strand, counting down.
AGCGCATCATGCGGCGCCTGCAGGCCATCAAGCCCGACGCGGCCGTTGATGAACATCCCGGCTGAACGTCTGCCCGGGCAGCTTGCGCGCGGTCTGGCTGCGCTGTACGTGGTGGTGGGCGACGAGCCCCTGGGCGCGCAGGAGGCGGCAGACGCCATCCGTGCGGCGGCGCGCGAGGCGGGACATGGCGAACGCAACGTGTTTACGGCACAGGGGCGCGTCAACTGGCAAGGCCTCTTCGCCAGCGGCGATCACTTCTCGCTGTTCGGTGAACGCCGTCTGACCGAGATCCGCATCCCCTCCGGCAAGCCCGGCATCGACGGCGCCAAGGCGCTGGAAGCCTATGCCGCCCGCCTGCCGGCCGATACGCTGACCCTCATCAGCCTGCCGGGGCTGGACTGGAAAGCCATGCAGAGCCGCTGGTTCGCCGCGCTCGCCAAAAGCGGCGTGGTGGTCGAGGTCAAGCCGGTCGACCGTAGCGCCTTGCCTGACTGGATCGACCGCCGATTGAGCAAACAGGGCCTGCGCGCCGAGCGTGCCGCGCTGGAATTCCTGGCCGACCAGGTCGAGGGTAATCTGCTGGCGGCGCAGCAGGAAATCGACAAACTCGCGCTGCTGCTGCCGACGGGAACGGTGACGCTGGCCGACGTCGAACATGCGGTGGTGGATGTGAGCCGGCTGGAAGCCGATGCGCTGCAGGATGCCCTGTATGCAGGCAATGGCGTACGTTTTGTGCAAATCGTGGCCGACCTCAGGGATGCCGGCGAAGCCGTGCCGGCCATCCTGTGGCAGGTGTCGTCGGCCGTACAGTTGCTGCTCAGGCTAAAATTGGCGCTGGAGCAGGGCGAGAACCTGTCGGGCCTGATGCGCACGCTGTGGGGACGCGACAAGCAGCGCGTGCCGCAGATCGAACGCGCGCTGAAACGCCTGAGTCTGACGCAAGTCGAAACGGCATTGGCCGATCTGGCGCTGATCGATCGCCAGGCCAAGGGGCTGGAGCGCGTGGGCGACCCCTGGGATACGCTGCTGCGCGTGGGCATGACACTGGCTGAACCGGTTGGCAATGGAAAAAGATGATGGACGTTAAAGACTATATGCAGACGCTGGGCAAACAGGCGCGCGACGCCTCGCGCGCGATTGCCCGCGCCGACACCCACCAGAAGAACCGCGCGCTGCTGGCGATGGCGGCGGCGATCCGGCGTGATGCCGCGAAGCTGCTGGAAGCCAATGCGCGCGACATGGCGCATGCGCGTGCCGCGGGATACGACACGGCGCTGCTCGACCGCCTGCAATTGACCGACACGACCGTCGCCGGCATGGCCGAAGGTCTGGAACAGATCGCCGCGCTGCCCGACCCGGTCGGCGAAATCAGCGACCTCAAGTACCGTCCCTCGGGCATCCAGGTCGGCAAGATGCGGGTGCCGCTCGGCGTCATCGGCATCATCTACGAAGCGCGCCCCAACGTCACCGCGGACGCCGCCGGGCTATGCCTGAAATCGGGCAACGCGGCGATTCTGCGCGGCGGCTCCGAGGCGCTGCACTCGAATCAGGCGATCGCCGCCTGCGTGCGTGAAGGCCTCGAAGGGGCGGGATTTCCGGCCACGGTGGTACAGGTGATCGAGATCACCGACCGTGCCGCGGTGGGGGAACTCATCACCATGAAGGACTATGTCGACGTCATCGTGCCGCGCGGCGGCAAGGGACTGATCGAACGCATCGCCGGTGAGGCGCGGGTGCCGGTGATCAAGCATCTGCACGGCAATTGTCATGTGTACATCGACGACCGCGCCGACCTCGCCAAGGCGCTGAAGATCGTCGAGAACGCCAAGACCCAGCGCTACGGCACCTGCAACACTACCGAGTCATTGCTGGTGGCGCGCGGGGTGGCCGCCGCCGCATTGCCGGAAATCGGCACGATGCTGGCCGGCAAGGGCGTCGAAATGCGCGGCTGCCCCGAGGCGCTGGGCATCCTGATGGGTGCCGGCGTGGCAGGAGACAAGCTGAAGGCTGCGGTGGAATCCGACTGGACCGAGGAATATCTGGGCCCGATCATCGCGGTGAAAGTCGTCGACGACATCGACGCCGCGATGATCCACATCAACACGCATGGCTCGCAGCACACCGACGCCATCATCACCGAAGACTACGGTCGTGCGCGCCGCTTCCTGCGTGAAGTCGACTCGGCCAGCGTGATCGTCAACGCCTCGACCCGGTTTGCCGACGGCTTCGAATACGGCCTGGGTGCGGAGATCGGTATTTCCACCGACAAGATCCACGCACGCGGCCCGGTCGGCCTGGAAGGACTCACCAGTCAGAAGTGGGTGGTGCTGGGAGACGGGCACGTTCGCGGGTAAGATCATGCCGCCCATCGGCGTGATGGGCGGCACCTTCGACCCTATTCACACCGGTCATCTGCGTCTGGCCGAGGACATGGCCTGCGCACTGGATCTCGATCGCGTTCTGTTCATTCCCGCCGGGCAGCCGCCGCACCGCGGTACGCCACGCACCGCGGTAGGCCATCGGCTGGAAATGGTGCGCCGGGCGATCGCCGGCAATTCGCGCTTTGCGGTGGATGCGCGCGAGATGCAGCGCACGCAGCCAAGCTATACGGTTGACACGCTCGCAGCCTTGCGTGCCGAACGGGGCGAGAGGCAGCCGATCTGGCTGCTGCTGGGGGCGGACGCGTTTCTCACGCTGCCCAGCTGGCACGACTGGCGGCGCTTGTTCGACCTGGCGAATATTGCCGTGGCGGCCCGGCCCGGCACGCATTTGACGGGGCCTGACGCCATCACGGAGCCTTTGAAAGGCGCAGCCTCGCATCGTTGGGTGGCTGACAAACGCCAGGCAAACGGGCCGGCCGGCTCGGTCCTGCTGCGTACGGCGCTGCCGCTGGATATTTCAGCCACCGCGATCCGCGGGATACTGGCCCGGCATGACAGTGCGCGTTATCTGCTGCCCGACGCCGTGCTGGATTACATTCACGAACACCAACTGTATGCACACACATGAATATTGAAGACAAAGTCAAATTGATCGTCGCCGCGCTCGAAGACGTCAAGGGGCAGAATATCACCGTGCTCGATACCGCAAAACTCACCTCGCTGTTCGAGCGCATGGTGATCGCCACGGGTTCATCCAACCGCCAGACGCGCGCGCTGGCCGACAATGTACGCGTCAGGATGAAGGCGGCGGGCGAGCATGTGGGCAACACGGAAGGCGAGGACACGGGCGACTGGGTGCTGCTGGATCTGGGTGACGTGATCGTCCATGTCATGCAGCCGGCCGCCCGTGCGCATTACAATCTGGAAGAGTTGTGGGGCGCGGGCGAGGCCGTGCGTGCGCGGCACGTGCAAGCCGACCACTAGGATCGATGAAGCTCCATGTGATCGCCGTCGGCCACAGGATGCCGGGCTGGATCGATGCGGGCTACGATGATTATGCGCGGCGCATGCCGCCGGACATGCCGCTGATCCTGAACGCGATCAAGCCGGGGCATCGAACGGCCGGCGAGGACGGTGCGCGTGCGCGCCAAGTGGAAGCAGAACGCGTGCTGGCTGCCCTGCCGGCGGCCTGCGTGCCGGTGGTGCTCGACGAGCGCGGCACGCAGGCGACCACGCGCGAACTGGCAGCCTGGCTGCAGGGCTGGATGACGGAAGGCGTTTCCCCAGCCTTCGTCATCGGCGGGGCGGACGGACTCGACGCCAGCGTGAAGGCACGCGCCGGCAAGCTGCTGGGTCTGTCGAAACTGACCTTGCCGCATGCGCTGGCGCGGGTGATGCTGGCCGAACAGCTCTATCGCGCGGTATGCATCATCAAGGGGCATCCCTACCATCGGGATTGAGGAGACATAACGAAAATCATGCTGGTCGATAAAAGAATCTATCTGGCTTCCCAGTCGCCACGGCGGCGCGAACTTCTGAAACAGATCGGCGTGGCCTTCGACATGCTGCCGCTGCGCGCGGTGACGGGCCGTATGGATGTCGTCGAGATTCCGCACGCCGGTGAGGCGGCACCCGATTTCACGCAGCGCATGGCGGTCGAAAAGGCCGCCTGCGGCTGGCGCGCGGTGGACGCCCGCCGCCTGCTGCGTTTCCCGGTACTGGGTGCCGATACGGTGGTCGAACTCGACGGCGTCATATTCGGCAAGCCGGCCGACCGTGCCGGGGCCGAAGCCATGCTGACGCGCTTGTCCGGGCGTACGCACCGGGTACACACCGCCGTGGCGATGCAACATGAAGGACGGGTGGAAATGAGTCTGTCATCCAGTCAGGTCAGATTCGCCGAACTCGACGCAGCAGCCATCGGCCGTTATCTGGAAACCGGCGAATACCTTGGCAAGGCCGGCGCCTACGGCATCCAGGGTCGCGCCGCCGCATTCGTCGAGCACATCGATGGCAGCTACAGCGGCATCATGGGCCTGCCGTTATATGACACAGCCATATTATTGAGGGCCTTCGGTCTCGTCGTCTGATTCCTTTCCCGAATCAACCCTGAAACATCCGCTTCCCGACTGGCCGGCGGATGCTCGGCAGAGCAACGAAGGCGTGCGTCAGCTTCGATCTGGAAATGGACCGGGAAGGTGTCATGAGCGAAGAAATCCCCTCGGAAATGAATCAAGAATTTGTCATGAGCGAAGAAATCCTCGTCAATATCACCCCGCAGGAAACCCGCGTTGCCGTGCTGCATCTGGGTGCGGTGCAGGAACTGCACATCGAACGCGCGCAGTGCCGCGGCCTGGTCAGCAACCTCTACATGGGGCGGGTGGTGCGCGTGCTGCCCGGCATGCAGTCCGCCTTCATTGATATCGGTCTGGAACGGGCGGCTTTCCTGCACGTGGCCGACATCTGGGAGGCGCGCCGCAACGGCGAGCCGGAGCGCCCGATCGAGCAGATCCTGCATGAAGGGCAGAACCTGATGGTTCAGGTGATCAAGGACCCAATCGGCACCAAGGGCGCGCGGCTCTCGACCCAGATCAGCTTTGCCGGCCGTTATCTGGTGTACCTGCCGCAGGAAACGCACATCGGCATCTCGCAGAAGATCGAAGGCGAAGAGGAACGCGAGCATCTGCGCAAGAGACTCCATCAGCTGATGCCGGCGGACATCACCGGCGGCTTCATCGTGCGTACCATGGCCGAAACCGCGGAAGACGTCGAAATGCAGGCGGACATCGATTACCTGCGACGACTGTGGAGCAGCATCCAGGCGCGCGGAAGCTGTGCGGCCCCCTGCCTGCTGTATCAGGATCTCGACCTGTCGTTGCGCGTGCTGCGCGACTTCGTCAACCGCGATACCAGCCGCATCCTGATCGACTCGCGCGAGACCTATCAGCGCATGGTCGAGTTCGCGAAGAGCTACACCCATGCCGTGTACGATAAATTGCAGCACTACGGCGCCGACCGGCCGCTGTTCGACCTCCATGCCATCGAGGACGAAATTGCCAAGGCGCTGGGGCAGCGCGTCGATCTGAAATCGGGGGGTTACCTCATCATCGACCAGACCGAGGCGCTGACCACGGTGGACGTCAATACCGGCGGCTTCGTCGGGGCGCGCAACTTCAACGACACCATCTTCAAGACCAACCTCGAAGCCGCGCAGGCCATCGCGCGCCAGCTGCGTTTGAGAAATCTCGGCGGCATCATCATTATCGACTTCATCGACATGGACAATGCCGAACACCAGGAGGCAGTGCTCACCGAGCTGAAAAAAACCCTGATGCGCGACCCCACCCGGACCACCGTCAGCGGATTCTCCATGCTCGGTCTGGTGGAGATGACGCGCAAACGGACGCGCGAATCGCTGGCGCACGTGCTGTGCGAAACCTGCCCAACCTGCACCGGTCGCGGCGAAATCAAGACCGCACAGACGGTGTGCTATGACGTGCTGCGTGAAATCCTGCGCGAGGTGCGCCAGTTCGGCGCACGCGAATACCGCATCGTTGCCGCGCAAAGCGTGATCGACCTGTTTCTCGACGAGGAATCCGGCAGTCTCGCCCAGCTGATCGATTTCATCGGCAAGCCGGTGTCGCTGCAGGTCGAGACGACCTACCCGCAGGAGCAGTACGACATCGTGCTGATGTGATCCCCGGAATGCGTGACTCAGTAGTCGCCTGTATGGGCGACTACTGAGTCACAGACCCTAATCCTGGATTTGAAAATAGCCTGTCAACGAAATCCGTCACGGTGGCGCTCAATTCCGCCAGCGGGATATCCGGTTCGCGCAGCGATCGGATGGCCAGGCCTTCCATAAAGGTTTGCAGGGTGATCGCCCGGATGCGCGCAAGTTCCGGCGGCAAGCCCTTGCCGCCGTCAGCGGCGCTCGCGGACAGCCAGGCCGCGAGCTCGTCGCGGATGGCCTGATCAGACGCGCGCAAGCCGGCGGCGATGACCGGATCGCGGCTGGCCTCGGCGCTCATTTCCAGGAACAGCGCGGCATTCATCATGTCGGGGTCGGCATCGCGCCAGAGGCAGAAGGCTTCAATCATCGATTCCTTGAAATCGGACGCATCGTGCAGGGCACGGATGCTGGCCCGGGCATGGACGAGCTGGCGTTCCACGATGGCCAGGATGATGGCGCTCTTGCCGGGAAAATAGCGGTAGATCAGGCTTGGATTCATGCCGGCGGTTTTGGCGACCAGCGCCATGCCCGCAGCATGAAAACCGTGCTCGATGAAGCATTTCTGTGCGGCACGCAGGATGCGCTCGGATTGCGCCTGGGCGCGCTCGCTCCTCCTGGCTGCGCCCTCGGTTCGCTGGCTCATCGCGCGCCCTCTGCCCAGCCGCCGCCCAGCACCTTGTACAGCGTGACACGATTGCTCTGTTCGGCCAGTTGCGCCGTGACCAGGCCCTGCTGTGCGGCATACAGGCTGCGCTGCGCATCCAGCAGGTTGAGGTAACTGTCGACGCCGCGCTCGTAGCGCGCCCTGGATAATTCATGAGCCTCACTGGCCGCATCGAGCAGGGCTTGCTGGGCGGTGCGGCGATCGGCCAGGGTGCGGCTCAGCGCCAGCGCGTCGGCCACTTCACGGAAGCCCGACTGGATCGATTTTTCGTATTGCGCCAGGGCGATATCGCGATCGGCCTGGGCCACGCCCAGGTTGGCGGTCAGGCGTCCGCCCTGGAAGATCGGCAGATTGATCTGCGGGATGAAGCTCCAGGTGCGGGTGCCGCCATCGAACAGGCCCGACAGTTCGTTGCTGGCGGTGCCGATGCTGCCGGTGAGCGAAATCGACGGGAAGAAGGCGGCGCGGGCGGCGCCGATGTTGGCGTTGGCGCCGCGCAGCAGGTGCTCGGCCTGCAGCACGTCGGGGCGGCGAAGCAGGACTTCCGACGGCAGTTGCGCGGGCAAGGGCGCCAGACCCGACACGGCCGGATCGAAGTGCTGCGGCAGCAGGGCTTGCTCGATCGGCGCGCCGACCAGCAAGCGCAGGGCGTTGAGGTCGGTCGCCACCAGGCCGGCGAAACGGGCGACGTCGGCACGGGCGGTTTCCACCGTGGTTCGCGCCTGGGCGAGGTCGAGCGCGGATACCGCGCCCGCCGCATGCCGCTTGACGATCAACTCGTAGGACTGTTGCTGGGTGTCCAGCGTGGCCTGCGCCACCCGCTGCGACTCCAGATCGGTCGCCAGGCTCAGATAGGCATTGGCGATTTCGGCAATCAGGGCAAGCTGGGCGCTGCGGCGCGCTTCTTCCTGGGCGAAGTAGCGTTGCAGCGCGGCGTTGCTGAGGCTGTGCACACGGCCGAACAGGTCCAGTTCGAAGGCCGCGTCGACCGACGCCGCGTAGATATCGCCGGGGGTGGTGACATTGCCGCCGGTACGGGTCAGGCCGGCATTGGCGCTGACCGAGGGGAAGCGGTCGGCGCGCTGGATGTTGTACTGGGCGCGGGCGCGCTCGACGTTCAGCACCGCCACGCGCAGGTCGCGGTTGTTGTCGAGGGCACGGGCGATCAGCGCTTCCAGCTTCGGATCGGTGAAGAAATCGCGCCAGCCGATGTCGGCGACCGGCTTGTCCGTCGCGGCGGACGTGGCCGTCGCGGTCGCCGTCGGCGGCAGCGGCCAGTCGGCCGGAATGGCCGGATTGGCTTGCGGCAGCTTCGGCTCCAGCATGGTGCAACCGCCGGCCAGCAGCGCGGCCGCCAGCGCCAGGGAAGTGCGCATGGATTTAGTCATTGGAAGTCACTCCTTCTGCCGGGGCGGCAGGCGATGCGGGCGATCCGGGGTTTTTGGGGCCGAACAGCTTTTGCACCGTCACGAAGAACAGGGGGATGAAGAACACGCCGAGCACGGTGCCGGCCAGCATGCCGCCGACCACGCCGGTGCCGATCGCGCGCTGCGCGCCGGAACCGGCGCCGATGGCGACCGCCAGCGGCAGCACGCCCAGACCGAAGGCCAGCGAGGTCATGATGATCGGCCGCAGGCGGTCGCGCACCGCGTGCATGGTCGCATCGATCAGCCCCATTCCGTGCTGCTCCAGGTTGGCCTTGGCGAATTCGACGATCAGGATCGCGTTCTTGCTGGACAGGCCCACCGTGGTCAGCATGGCCACCTGGAAGTAGACGTCGCGCGGCATGCCATGCAAGGTGTTGGCCAGTACCGTGCCGAGGATGCCCAGCGGGACGCCCATCAGAACGGCGGTCGGCACGGTCCAGCTTTCATACAGCGCCGCCAGGCAGAGAAACACGATCAGCAGCGACAGGGTATACAGCAAGGTGGTCTGATTGCCGGCCTGGCGTTCCTGGAACGACAGCGCGGTCCATTCGATGCCGAAGCCCGGCGGCAGTTGCGCCACCAGCCGCTCGATCTCGTTCATGGCGTCCCCCGAACTGACGCCCGGTGGCGCTTCACCCAGGATTTCCATGGCCGGTACGCCGTTGTAGCGTTCCAGTCGCGGTGAGCCGTATTCCCATTTCGACGTGGCGAAGGCGGAGAAAGGCACCATCTTGCCGTCGTTGCTGCGCACCGACCACAGCTTGAAGTCTTCCGGCGTCATGCGGAACTGTGCCTCGGATTGCATGTACACGCGCTTGACGCGGCCGCGATCGACGAAGTCGTCGATATAGCTACCGCCCCACGCGGTACCGAGGGTGTTGTTGATACTGGCCATTGACAAGCCCAGCGCCGACGCTTTTTCGGTGTCGACCTCGATGCGGAACTGCGGCGTATCCTCCTGGCCGTTCGGGCGCACCTTGGTCAGCAGCCTGCTTTGCGCGGCGGCCCCGAGCAGCTGGTTGCGCGCCGCGACCAGGGCCTCGTGCCCCTGGTTGGCGTTATCCTTCAGGAAGAAGTTGAAACCGGCAGCCGTGCCCAGTTCCGGCATGGCCGGCGGTGCGAAGGCGAAGGCCATGGCATCCTTGATCTGGCTGAAGGCGCCCATGGCGCGGCCGGCAATGGCCTCCACGCCCTGTTCGGCCGAGGTGCGCTCGCTCCAGTCTTTCAGCTTGACGAAGGCGATGCCGGTGTTCTGGCCGGTGCCGGCGAAGCTGAACCCCTGCACGCTGAAGACCGATTCGACGGTGTCCTTCTCGTTTTCCAGGAAGTACGTTTCGATCTTGCGGATCGATTCCATGGTGCGCTCCTGGGTGGCACCGACCGGCGTCTGCACCATGGCGAACAGGACGCCCTGATCTTCCTGCGGCAGGAAGGCGCTGGGCAGGCGCAGAAACATGAAGACCATCACCGCCGCCAGGGCGGCGAAGACCGCCAGAAAGCGCTTGCTGCGCCCGAGGATGCCGCGCACGCCGCGCTGATAGTTGGCGCTGGTACGCTCGAAGCTGCGGTTGAACCAGCCGAAGAAACCGGTTTCCTTGTAATGATGACCCTTGGAAATCGGCTTCAGCATGGTGGCGCACAGGGCCGGCGTCAGCACGATCGCCACCAGCACCGATAGCGCCATGGCCGAGACGATGGTGGCGGTAAACTGGCGGTAGATGATGCCGGTCGAGCCGGTCATGAACGCCATCGGCACGAACACCGCCGACAGCACCAGGCCGATGCCTACCAGTGCGCCGGTGATCTGGTCCATCGACTTGCGCGCCGCTTCCCTGGGCGACAGGCCTTCCTCGCTCATGATGCGCTCGACGTTTTCCACCACCACGATGGCGTCGTCCACCAGCAGGCCGATCGCCAGCACCATGGCGAACATGGTCAGCATGTTGATCGAGAAGCCGAGCGCGGCGAGCACGCCGAAGGTACCCAGCAACACCACCGGCACGGCGATGGTGGGGATCAGGGTGGCACGGATGTTCTGCAGGAACAGGTACATCACCAGGAACACCAGTGCGATCGCCTCGGCCAGGGTCTTGACCACGCCGCTGATCGCCACTTTCACGAAAGGCGTGGTGTCGAAGGGCGTGACGGCGGTCAGACCCGGCGGGAAAAATCCCTTCAGCTCGTCCAGCTTGGCTTCCACGCCGGCGGCGGTGTCCAGCGCATTGGCGCCGGTGGCGAGCGAGATCGCCACGCCGGTGGCCGGCTTGCCGTTGTAATAGCTCAGGAAATCGTAGTTTTCCGCGCCCAGTTCGACCCGGGCAATATCGCCCAGCTTCAGCACCGAACCGTCCGGGTTGCTGCGCAGGACGATGTGGCGGAACTGTTCCGGCGTTTGCAGGCGGGTTTGCGCCGTGATGGTGGCGTTGAGCTGCTGGCCCTGGATCGACGGCGTGCCGCCGAGCTGGCCGACGGCGACCTGGGCGTTCTGCGCGTTGATGGCGGCGACCACGTCATTGGTCGCCAGCTTGTAGGTGTCGAGCTTGTTGGGATCGAGCCAGATGCGCATGGCGTACTTGGCGCCGAACACCTGGATGTTGCCGACGCCCGGCACGCGCGAGAGCGGGTCGACCATGTTGGAGACGACATAGTCGGCGATGTCGTCCTTCTTCATGCTGCCGTCTTCGGAAACGAAGCCGATCACACTCAGGAAGCCGCTCATGGCCTTGCTGACGTTGACGCCCTGGCGCTGCACTTCCTGCGGCAACAGCGGCATCGCCAGTTGCAGCTTGTTCTGCACCTGCACCTGGGCGATGTCGGCATTGATCTTGTTGTCGAAGGTCAGCGTGATCTGGGCGGTGCCGGTTGCCGAGCTGTTGGCCGACATGTAGATCAGGCCGTCCAGTCCCTTCATATTCTGCTCGATGATCTGCGTCACCGAGTCTTCCACCACCTTGGCCGACGCGCCCGGGTAGACCGCGCTGATCACCACCGTGGGCGGCGCGATGGTCGGATACTGCGAGATCGGCAGGGAGGTGATCGCCAGGCCGCCCGCCAGCATGATGATGATGGCGATGACCCAGGCAAAAATAGGTCGATCAATAAAGAAATGTGCCATGAATGTCTCCGCTTATTGCTTCGCGGCTGCAGGGGCCGGACTGGCTTCTGCAGCGGCGGCACCGGACGCCGGGGTCTGGGCCGGAGCCGCCTGATCGGCAGCCTCGACCGCTTTCACCGGAGCGCCGGGGCGGATCTTCTGCAGGCCGGCGACGATCACGCGGTCACCCGCGGCCAGGCCGTCTTCGACCAGCCATTGATCGCCGATGGTGCGGCTGACCTTGACCGGGCGCGCTTCAACCTTGCCGTCCTTGCCGACGATCATGGCGCTGGTATTACCCTTGGGATCACGGGCGATGCCTTGCTGCGGCACCAGGATGGCGTGATCGCGCATGCCGCTGCCGATGATGGCACGCACGTACAGGCCCGGCATCAGGATATTGTCGGGGTTGGGCACGGTCACGCGCAGCGCGTAGCTGCCGGTGCCGGGATCGACGCTGACGTCGGCGAAGTCCAGCTTGCCTTCATGCTTGTAGAGGCTGCCATCCTCGAGCAGGATTTTCACCGGCACATTGCCGGAACGGGTCAACTTGCCGGCGGCGACTTCCTTGCGCAACTGCAGCAGTTCACTGGCCGACTGGGTCAGGTCGACGTAAACCGGGTCGAGTTGCTGCACGGTAGCCAGGGCCGCGGCCTGGTTGGCGGTCACCAGCGCGCCCGGAGTCACGCTGGATTTGCCGATGCGGCCGCCGATCGGCGACGTGATGCGCGCATAGTTCAGGGTCACGGTGCTGCTCTGCACCGCGGCTTCGGCGGCGGCGACATCGGCCCTGGCCTGGGCCAGGGTCGCGGTGGCGTTGTCATGATCCTGGCGACTGACCGCATCGATCCTGACCAGTTCATCCGAGCGTCTGGCGTTCAGTTCGGCCTGCGTCAGACTGGCCCGGGCGCGCGCCAGGCTGGCTTTGGCGCTGGCCAGATTGGCCTGATAGGTGGCGTCGTCGAGCTGATACAGAGGCTGGCCGGCCTTCACCTGTGCGCCCTCGGTGAACAGGCGCTGCTTGACGATGCCCGTGACCTGCGGACGGACTTCCGACAGCAGATAGGCATTGGTGCGGCCCGGCAGTTCGCGCGTCAGGCTGACTTTTTCCTGCTTCATCGTCACCACGGTGACTTCTGCGGGCGCCATTTGCGGCGGTGGCGCTTCGCTCCTGCCGCATGCGCTCAGGGCGAGTGCCGCCACCAATACGGCAGGCGTGGAGAGACGGAAGAAGATTTTTCTTGGCAACATGGGTGACCTCGGAAAGTGGAATCGGCGCGCGCCAAACGCATCTCGGTGCGTGATGGTAACATGAAGAAATGAACGATCATTCTTTTTTTTGGAGGGGAATTATTTGAACGCTTCGGTTTCTGTCGGGCTCCGCCGGAATCGCACAGGGAGGGCGGAAATGGATGACGGAGTTGGATAACTTCTCCTGTTTCTGTATCGTTGGCTGAAAGGGAGTCGCCGTTTTGAGCGGCTCGAACCGCAACCACTTGTGAATCCCCACGCACCCACGTACTGGCCCAGAGCCTGCGCCGAACTTGCCGCCGCCGACCCCGTCATGGCCGCGCTGATCGCCCGCTACCCGGACGCCATCCTGGCTGATCGAGGCGACCCGTTCCAGACGCTGGCGCGCGCCATCGTCGGCCAGCAGATTTCAGTCAAGGCCGCCGACAGCATCTGGACACGCTTTGCCGGCTACGTCAAGCATGTGGCGCCCGGACATGTCGCCGCGCTCGAATTGGACAGCCTTGCGGCATGCGGACTGTCACGCCGCAAGGCCGAGTATCTGCGTGATCTCGCCACGCACTTCGTCGATGGCCGCGTCGAACCGGCGCGCTGGAAAAAGATGGACGACGAGGCGGTGATCGCCGAACTCGCCGACGTGCGCGGCATCGGCCGCTGGACCGCCGAGATGTTCCTGATCTTCAGCCTGCGCCGCCCCGACGTCTGGCCGATCGACGACATCGGTCTGCAGAAAGCCGTTGCGCTGCATTACCTGGGCAATCAACGGCCCACCCCCAAAGCGCTGCGCCAGCACGGCGAGCGCCACGCGCCCTGGCGTACCGTCGCCACCTGGTATCTGTGGCGCAGCCTCGATCCAGTGGTGGTGCAGTACTAGCCGCGCGGAGGTGTCGGTTTGCCGCTTGGCGTGCGGAGCGGAACCTCAGGTTGGCGTACCCGGCCGCCTCTTATTTGGGTATTTCCGGCATGGAGACGTGCTGCTACCGGATAACGCAAGCGTTTTCAGAACTCAGCCTTGATTTCCCGATTCAGCAGCGCATCGACCGCCTGCGCAGCAAGCAGTTGCTCACACAGCACCTGGCAGACGGCACGGGCGATCGGCATGTCGACGCCGAGTTCGTCAGCGAGCGCGATGACTTCGCGCGTGGTGGTGACGCCTTCGGCCACATGCCCCAGTTCGTCGAGGATGATGTCGAGCCGCTGGCCACGGGCGAGGCGCAGGCCGACCTGGCGGTTGCGCGACAGGTCGCCCGTGGTGGTGAGGATCAGATCGCCGAGGCCCGACAAGCCCATGAAGGTTTCGAAATGGCCGCCCAGCTTGACGCCAAGCCGGGTCATCTCGGCCAGGCCGCGGGTGACGAGGGCGGCGCGTGCATTGTGGCCCAGCCTGAGGCCGTCGCAGATGCCGGTGGCAATGGCCATGACGTTTTTCAGCGCACCGCCGAGCTCGACCCCGATGACATCGTCATGCGCGTAGATACGCAGGCGCTGAACCGACAGGGTTTCAGCCAGATGCTGCGCCAGATCGGTGTTGTGGCACGCCAGCGTCAGCGCGGTGGGATAGCCTTGCGCCACTTCCTGGGCGAAGCTGGGCCCCGACAGCACGCCGGTCTGCGTGTGTCGGGGCAGCAGTTCGGCGACGAGCTGGTGCGGCAGTTTCCGGCTGCCGGGCTCGAAGCCCTTGCAGACCCACAACAGCGGCGGCAGGGCGGGACGGCTGGCCAGCGCGGCCAGGGTGGCGCGCAGGCCACTGCTGGGAACCGCCACGACGATGAGGTCGGCCTGGTCGAGGGCGTGGTCGAGGTCATGAGTGAAACGCAAGGTGTCGGGCAGCGGACAACCCGGCAGATAGCGTGCGTTGACCCCGCTTGCCTGCATGGCATCGAGTGCGGCCGCATTGCGCCCCCACAGGGTGGTGGCATGTTGAGGCGCCCAGCCGGCCGCCAGCGCGGTGCCCCATGCACCGGCGCCCAGCACCGCCAGTTTCATTGCCCCCATACGTCCTGAACGGATATCCAGCCGGTCAACCCGTTGGCATGTTTGACCTGCAGCCAGCCGTTGGCGTCGGACTTGCCGGTGACGTCGAGCAGAACGCCGCGCGTGGCCCGGAATACGGGGCTGGCGTCGGTTTTCGGCTGTTGCCGGACGGTGGCGGTTTCAGTCTTGATCATCACGCTGTGGGGGCCGTCCAGGGCCGCTTTCTCGATCCACGCCAGGCGGCCGGTGTAATCGCGCACCTTGACCCAGGTATCGGTATCGACCACGACTTCGAGCGGCAGGCCGCTCCCTGCGACGGCCAGCTTGCCGGCCGCGGTCGAGGGCGCGTCGTACAGGATGGCGGCGCGTCCGGTACTGCGGTATTCCAGTGCGCTGGCGGGATTCGCCAGCATGCACAGCAGACCGCCCGTGAGGAGCAAACCGGCGTAAAACCGTCGCACGGTCAGCCCGTCCGCTTCAATGGGTTTGCGCCGGGACGGCCTGCTGCTGCGCCTGCTGTTGCTGCAGGAACAGGGCCTCGAAGTTGACCGGATTCAGCAGCAGCGGCGGAAAGCCGGCGCGGATCACCACGTCGGACACGGTCTCGCGCAGATACGGGAAGACGATGTTCGGGCAACCGATACCCAGCACCATGGGGAGCTGGTCCTGCGGGACGTGTTCGATGCGGAAGATGCCACCTTCGGTGCACTCGACCAGGAACATGGTCTTGTCGCCGATCTTGGCGGTGACGGTGACGGTGATGTCGGCCTGGTACAGGTTCTCGCCCAGCGTGCTGCTTTCCGTCGACATGTTGACGTCGATCTGCGGGGCTTCGCGCTCCAGATAGATGGCGGGAGCGTTGGGGACCTCTACCGACAGATCCTTGACGTAGAGTTTCTCGATATTGAATACGGGTTGCAGTTCATCGGCCATGATATCTCCCTGGAATAAGAAAACCGGAGCCTGCGCTCCGGAGATGGGCCTATTTTACACGGGCTTCAAGTCATCTCCATGCCGTGTCCCCGCGCCCGCATTCGCAGCGCTTACTGGATACCCTGCGACGCCAGCCAGCGTTGCAGCGCATGGGCGTCCATCGCCCCCGCGCTGCGCGCTGCTTCGGCGCCGTTCCTGAACAGGATCAGGCTGGGAATGCCCTTGATGTGGTAACGCATCGATACCTGCGGATGCGCTTCGGTGTCGACCTTGGCAAAACGCACACGCGTGGCCATTTCGGCGGCCATCTGCTGGAACACCGGCGCCATCATCTTGCAGGGACCGCACCAGCCAGCCCAGAAATCGACCAGTACCGGCAGGCCGGCCCTGGCGATGAAACGGTCGAAGCTGGCGGCGGTGAGATCCACCGGTGTGCCAGGCAGTAGCGGCGTACCGCATTGGCCGCACTTGGGTCCGTTCGACAGCCGGTCGTCCGGCACGCGGTTGATGGCGAGGCAGTGAGGGCAGGCAAGTTCCATCGGGATTCCTTGACGCGAATGATCACCGCTTCACAATGGGGGCTGTCGCCGGAAATTCAAGCGCATCCCCGCAGGCACGGCAATCAGGTGCGATTCAGGAGCGGGACCAGTTCGCCCGCGGCGTCCAGTGCGGACATGTCGTCGAACCCGCCGACGTGGGTGCCGCCGATGAATATCTGCGGGACGGTGCGGCGGCCACCGGACCGTGCCATCATTTCCTCATGCCTGACTGGATCGAGATCGACGCGAATCTTGTCGATTTCGGTGACGCCGCGGTTCTTCAGCAGCCGCTCGGCGGCGACGCAGTAGGGGCAGACGGCGGTGCTGTACATCTCGACTTTGGCCATGGGGCTTCCTCGGTTCCGGGGATTATTTGGCAACCGGCAGGTTGGCGCGTTGCCACGCGACGATGCCGCCCGCCTGGTTGTACACGGTCTCGAAACCGGACTTTTTCAGCAGGCGGCAGGCGCGCGCCGAACGCTGACCGCTGCGACAGGTGACGAGGATGGGTTTTGCCTTGAATTTCTCCAGTTCCTGGAGCCGGCCGGACAACTGACCGAGCGGAATGTGCCGGGCTTTGGGAATGTGGCCGGCGGCAAATTCCTTGTCTTCGCGCACGTCGAGCACCAGCGCGTCGTCGTTATACAGGCGGGTGGCCTTCAGGGTATCGGCTTCCTCGATGCCGGAAAGCTTGCCGCCGATGAAGGACCACGCCAGCATGATGCCGGACACCACCGCCACGGCCACCAGCATCCAGTTCTGCTGCAGGAATAGCATATCCATATGCGCACCCTTAAAGGCCGCAGCCCGGCCGGACCCCGGCTTTTTTCAGCATGATGTCCATCGGGCAGAAGCGGGTGAAGCCGGACTGGAACAGGTTGAAACCGACAAAGGCAGTGAACCACAGCCAGGACAGGTGGGTCATGTCGACGCTGCCGGAAAAATGGGCCAGCGCCAGTGACAGCATGATGAAGAATCCGGCAATGATGCGGACAAGGTGTTCTACGGACATGATCGATTCCTCGGGATGGGAAATGGATGATAAAGGCGTCCCGATTTTTATCAAACCGTCATGACGCTGCGCTTCTGCCAGATGTAGTACAGCAACGGAATGACGATCAGGGTCAGCGCGGTCGAGGCGAAAGTGCCGAAAATCAGCGCGACCGCCAGCCCGCCGAACACCGGGTCGGTGATCATGATGGCCGAGCCGAGAATGATGGCGAGCGCGGTCAGCAGGATCGGCCGCAGCCGCACCGCGCCGGCCTCGATCACCGCTTCCTTGAGACCGTAACCCCGGGCACGGTAATCGACGATGAAGTCGATCAGCAGCAGCGAGTTGCGCACCACGATACCGGCCAGCGCGATGACGCCGATCATCGAGGTGGCGGTGAACGCCTGCTGGGTCGCCCAGTGGCCGGGGAACACGCCGATCAGGGTCAGCGGAATCGCGCCCATCACGATCATCGGCATGATGAAGGATTTGTAGTAGCCCACCAGCAGCAGATAGATGAACACCAGGGCAATGATGAAGGCCGAGCCGAGGTCGCGGAACACGTCGAGCGTCAGGCGCATTTCACCGCCCCACAAGAGATGGTAGCCGGTGACGTCGTCCGGCGTCGCCTGGGTGAAGCCCAGGTTGCCGGTCTTGAAGCGCGTGCCATTGGCCAGCAGGGTGCCGTCCAGCATCTTGTCCAGCGCCAGCACGGCGTAGACCGGGCTGGAGGTGATCATTTCACCCCCCACCATGACCATGGGGTGCTGATCGCGGTCGTAAATGGGTTTGCCGAACGGTACACGGCGCACACTGGCGATCGCGCTCAACGGTACCTGCTGGCCCATCATGTTCGTCAGGCGGATCGCCATCAGCGATTCAGGCGACTGGCGTTCCGCGCGCGGCAGGCGCACGATGATGTTGACCGGGTCGCGCGCGGAATCCACATGCACCGAACCGATCGACAGGCCCGACACGTAATCGCGCAGCAGTTTGCCCACCTGGCCGGCGACGACGCCCGACAGGGCGGCTTTCTCGCGGTCCACCTGCACCGAGAAGGATTGCATGGTGGCGGTGACCGAATCGTCGGTGTTGATCATGCCGTAGACCGACTCGAACGCGCGGCGCACCTCGGGCGAGGCCCCGCGCAGTTTTTCATAGTCGGGCCCGTACAGCTCGGCCAGCACCTGCGCCTGCACCGGCGGGCCGGGCGGGGTTTCGTAGAGTTTGATGCGGGTCTGCGGGAAGGCCTGGCGCAGCGGCTTGAGGCGGTCGTTGAGTGCCTGCACGATCTGGTGCGACGAGGTCGAACGCTGATGCTTGTCCACCAGATTGACGCGGATCTGCGCCAGGTTGTCGCCGCGCTTGACGGGATCGCCGCGCACCAGGGCGGCAAAGTCGATGGGCGCGGTCATGCCGAGGAAGGTCTGGTAATCGGTGACATAGCGGTTCTGCGCCAGCACGTCGCCGACCGCGCGCGCGGCACGGTCGGTTTCTTCCAGCGTGGTGCCGGCCGGGGTGTCGATTTCCACCAGGAAGGTGTTGGTGTTGTCGTTGGGCAGCATCTTCAGTTCCACCCCCAGCGCCGACAGCGGCCCGTTCATGCCCGCGGGGCGGACGAATTGCCACGCCGGCATCAGCATCGCCGCGGCCAGCAGGCCCAGCACGGCCAGGAACATCAGGTTGCGGCGGCCGCGATGCTCGATGAAGGGCGTGATGGTCTTGACGTAGGCGCGGTGCAATCGGTCGGTCTTGCGCGCCCCGACGTCCTCCAGGCTTGCCTGGCGGGCGAGTTCGCTCTGCGCGGCTTTTTTCCGGAGCCACAGATTGGTCGCCCAGGGCACCACGATGTAGGCGATCAGCAGCGAGGCGATCATCGCCACCGGCACGTTGAACGGGATCGGCCGCATGAACGGCCCCATCATGCCGGTGACGAAGGCCATCGGGATGAAGGCCAGGATCACCGCGATGGTGGCGATATTGGTGGGGTTGCCGATCTCGTTGGTCGCCTGGATCACCACGTCCCTGAAGTCGCGGTCGCCGATGCCGTGATGCAGATGGCGATGAATGTTCTCCACGACCACGATGGCGGCATCCACCAGCAACCCCAATGAAAGAATCAGCGCGAACAGCGTGATGCGGTTGATGGTCTGGCCGGCGAACAGGCCGATGGTCAGCACCACGAACAGGATCAGCGGCACCGTCAGGGTGACGATGCCGGCTTCGCGCCAGCCGAGGAAGAACACCAGGATGACGACCACCGAGCCGATCGCGATGCCGAGATGCTCGACCAGGGTGTTGACCGCGTCGTTGGCGCGGGCGCCGTCGTCGCGGGTCACCGCCACCGAGATGTCGGCGGGAATGGCCTGGCGTTTGAGCTGGTCGAGCTTCTTCAGCACGGCGTCCGCCACCACCACCGCGTTGGCGCCGGCTTTCTTGGCGATGGCCAGGGTGACGGCGGGCGCCTCGCCGCGCGCGGCGTCCTGGCCGGCCGCGGGGCCCCAGGCAAAGCGTGTGCTCTGGTCCGCTTCCTCGGGACCATCCACGATGCGGGCCACGTCCTTCAGGAATACCGGCCGCCCGTTGGGCGCGCCGATGACGATATCGCCCACTTCGCGGGCGCTGCCGAGGAAACCCTGCACCCGCAAGGGCGAAACCTGGTTGTTGTTCACCAGATTGCCGGCCGGGACGGAGACGTTCTGTCCCTGCAGCATTTTGTCGACCTGGTCGAGCGCGATGCCCGCCGCCGCCAGTCTGGTGGGCGAAATCCAGACATTGACCGCGCGCTGCGAGCCGCCGATGAGCTGGGTGAACGATACCCCCGGCACATTGCGCAGATGCTCCAGAACACGGCTCGCCACCTGGCGGATCTGCTGATCGTCGAGCGTGGCGGACGACAGCGTCAGCGTCATGATCGGCACGTCGTCGACGTTGATCGGCTTGACCATCGGCTGCATCGCGCCCGGCGGCATGCGGTCCATGTTCTGCATCAACTGGTTGTAGAGCTTGACCAGGCTTTTTTCCTGGTCCTCCCCCACCTTGAACTGCACGGTGACCAGGCCGAAATCCGGCGCGGCGTAGCCGAAGGTGTGATCGACGCCGGACTGGGCGTTCATGATGGCTTCCAGCGGCTTGACCACCAGATTCTGGACTTCCTCCGCCGAGGCGCCCGGCTTGGCGACGATGATGTTGGCGGCCGGCACCACGATCTGCGGGTTGTATTCGCGCGGGGTGACGA
The DNA here is from genome assembly GCA_001899765.1 of Thiobacillus sp. 63-78. GTDB lineage: Bacteria > Pseudomonadota > Gammaproteobacteria > Burkholderiales > Thiobacillaceae > Thiobacillus. The sequence continues at coordinate 99,383 of MKWM01000017.1, read as the reverse complement.
ACAGCGCCATCATGCCCGCCAGCGCCACCGCCAGCATGATCATGGCGGTGATCTTGGATTCGATGAATACGCGGGCCAGCTTGCCGGCGATGTTGAGCGGGGCGGCGCGCTCAGTCATGGGCGCTCCCGCTCACCTTGTCGCCGTTTTCCAGATTCGAGGCTTGCGAAACGACCACCCTGTCGCCCGCGCTGAGACCGGACAGGATTTCCACCCCGCCCTGCGCGGCCGCGCCCGGGCGCACCATACGGTAGCGCGCGATGCCCTGGGCATCGACCACGAACACGCCGGTGATGCCAGCGCGCTCAGCCAGCGCGGCTACGGGGATGCGGATCCCCTCCCGGCTGCCGACGGCAAATCCCACGCGCACGAAATTGCCGCTCGCGAGACCGCTGCCTGCGGGCAGGTCGATCTTCACCAGGTGGGTGTGGCTGACCGGATCGGCGGCGGATACCAGCTGGGCGATCGTGCCTTCGACCGGCGCCGATGCCGCATCGCCATCGGCCACGATGCCGACCTGTTCGCCCGCCTTGATGCGGGCGAACACGTCGCCGCTCACGCTGGTCCGCACCTGGAGTTTCTTCAGACCTTCGATCGCCAGCACCGGCCGTCCGGGCGCGGCAAGGTCGCCGGCATTCGCCATCTTCTGCGTGACGACGCCGCTGATCGGCGCCACCACCGAGGCGTAGCGCATCTGACTGGACGCCAGTCCAAAACCGGCGCGGGCGGCGGCGACCTGCTGCTGCGCGACCTGGTATTGCAGGCGGACCTTGTCCCACTGCAGCTTGGGAATGGCCTCTTCCTTGTACAGCGTGCCGAAACGCTCGTAGTCGAGCCGTGCGTCCGCCAGCGCGGCTTCCGCCTGCGCCAAGCCGGCGCGGGCCTGGCTCACCTGTCCCTGGATGTCGGACGGGTCGACCACGAACAGCAGCTGGCCGGCCTTGACCGCTTGTCCTTCCTCGACCTTGATCTCGCGGATGTAGCCCATCAGGCGCGACGCCACCTGGACCTGGTCTTCCGACACCACGGTGCCGGGCACGTCCACCCGCACGTCGAGGGAGGACGGCTGCACGGTCTGCACCTCGGCCGTCACCGTGTGGCCGCTGGCGGCAGCCTGTCCTTCGGGAGTGTCATGCTTGCCGCAACCGCTGGCCAGACTCACGGCCAGAGCAAGCAGGGCAACGCGCAAGGGGAGGGGGTTAGCCATGGGGTTCATTCCGGATTGCTCAAAGTTGATCGGGTTGCAGACGGCCGATGGCCAGGCGGGCGTTGGCGCGTTGCACCTTGAGGTCGTAACGGGCCGCCACCAGATCGGCCCGGGCCTTGTCCAGCTGCGCCTGGGCGCCGAGCAGTTCGGTGATGGTCGTGACGCCGCTGGCATAGCGCTTGTCCACCAGGCGCTGGGCCTCCCCGGCCTGGCTGACCGCCAGTTCGCGTGCCATGACCCGCCGCTGGGCCTCGTCGGCACGCCGCCAGGCGTCGGCCACCTGGTAAGCAATACCGTTTTCGGCCTGATTGAGCCTGGCCGCGATTTCGTCGCGCCCGGCCTGGGCCCGCTGGATGGCGCCGCTGACGACCCCGCCGTCAAACAGCTGCCACGACACCTGGCCGCCCAGCGTATAGGAATGCGCATCGAATCCGACGCTGTTGTCGTTGGTGTCGAAGCGTGCCAGCAAGCCGGCTTGCGGATATTTGCCCGCGCGCGCCACCTTGATGGCGGCCTGCGCGGCATCCAGCTGGTTGCGCAGCGCGGCGAGGCCGGGATTGGATTTGAGCGCCTCGGCCTGGTAATCGGCCAGTTTGCCCTCCAGGGGATGAACTTCGACATCCGCCGCCACATCCAGCGGCTCCGACAACGGCATGCCCAGCAGCAGGTGAAGCTGATCGAGCGCCTGCTGCACGGCATTGTCCGCCTGCGTCTGCTGCACCTTGACGTCTTCCAGATGAACCCTGGCCGACAATAGATCGCTTTTCACGACGACCCCGCCTTTGACGAGGTTGTCGATGGTCTTGACGTAGGATTCGGTTGCATGGCGGGCCTGTCTGGCGACATCCGCATAGGCGCGCGCGGTATGCACCCCCTCGTACGCGCGCAGCACATCGAAAATCACTTTCTGGCGCGCCAGCGTATCGCCCTGTCGGGCCGCCCGCAAATACGCCCTGGCCTGCTCGTTGTAGCCTTCGATCATGCCGCCGGTATACAACGGTAACTGCGCTTCCAGACGGGTATTGAAGTTGTTGACCGGGTCGGGATGGTTGAGATCCCGCGGTGCGATATTGAGGACATTGGGGTTGGCGGGATTGAATTCGCCCGCGCCGAAGTCGTTGAACGTGGCGCTGCGCTGTGACAGCTTGAGCCCGAAGGCATTGAGCGCATCATCGGTGCGCGTGACATTGACCGAGACGGCCAGCTTGGGCAGGCGCGCGCCTTCGCTTTGTCTGACCGCAGCCTCGGCCTGTCCGATTTGCGTGCCGGCGATGAGGATGTCCGGATTTTGCGACAGTGCGCGCTGCACGGCCTGGGTGAAATCCAGCGTGTCCGCCGTGGCTGCGCCGGCCGTGGGCAACAGAATCAGCAAAACCAGTGTTTTCAGATGCGCCGGTTTGATTTTCTTGAGCCGCATCAGTCCCCTCCCGTCAAATAGGCTTGCCAGGTGCACCCGCGGTACACAGACTAAATATTAGATAACGATTATATATTAATTATTTATCCTGCTCCAAGCGTATTGAATGTCCTCGTGCGTTCCTCAGGCTGTTCCCTTGCCGGTTTTTGCGGGGGGGCTCATGCGAACCGGGCTGTCAGGTAGCGGGCGCAATGAGGCGGCATGTAATGCCATGGGATGATCCATGATGTCCGACAGGCGATAAAAATCCAGGGTGGCCAGAAAGCTTTTGCGAGCTTCGATCAGGATGGATCTGAGCGTGCAGGCGGGCAGCATCGGACAGGTCTGATTTTCGTCGCTGAAGCATTCGGCGATATCCATGTTGTCTTCGGTATCCCGTACCAGCTCGCCCACGTTGATCAGGGCGGGTGCCCGGGCGAGCCGCATGCCGCCCCCCTTTCCGCGCACGGTCACGATGTAGCCGCATTGTGCAAGACGGTGCACCACTTTCATCAGGTGAGTGGAAGGAATGTCGTATTCGCGCGCGATGTCGGCAATCGTGGCCAGACCGTCCGGATGGCGCGCCAGATACATGACGACCCGCAAGGCATAGTCCGTGAACTTGGTCAGGCGCATGGCATCTCCTCCGGTTTTCCTGATGCCATGTGGCGTTGTCCCGCGATGAGCTTGATCGGCTTGATTATATCCACTCGGGCATGGGCGATATGGACAGGCGTTCGCAGGCCATGAAAAAACCTTAGTCCGTTTGATTGCAATGAGGTTCCCGGTAAGATATATTTCACATATATCTTTACAAGGGGGGTCATATGAATCGTGCATTGCACCGTCGGATCAGCGCAGGTCGCGGAGTTGCCCTGGTGTGTCTTGGCCTGGCCATGACGTACCCGCTATCGGGCCACGCTGAAAAACACAGCTTCGACATGACGATCGAAGATACCAGGATCACCCTGGTGGACAAGCAGCAGTTTCATACCTTTGCCTTCAACGGCCAGGTGCCCGGCCCCTTGATCCACGTCAAGGAAGGCGACGAGGTCACGGTGAATGTCAACAACCTGACCACGCTGCCGCACACGATCCACTGGCACGGCATGCTGCAAAAAGGCACCTGGCGCATGGACGGCGTGCCGGATACCACCCAGGACGCGATCAAGCCCGGCGACACCTTTACCTACAAGTTCGTCGCCGAACCCTCCGGCACCATGTGGTACCACTGCCACGTCAACGTCAACGAACATGCGGCGATGCGCGGTATGTGGGGGCCCTTCATCGTCGATCCGAAGAAACCGGTTCCGATCGAAAAAAAGGTGACGAAGGACTACATCCTGATGTTGTCGGACTGGGCGTCGAAATGGGCATTTAAACCGGGTTATGGCGGTGTGCCGGGCGACGTGTGGGATTACTTCACCCTCAACGGCAAGGCGTTTCCCGATTCGCAGCCGCTGCGCGTGAACAAGGGCGACGTGGTGCGGATCCGCCTGATCGGCGCGGGCGATCTGACCCATTCGATCCATATTCACGGCCACGTTTTCCTGGTGGCGTTCAAGGATGGGCGGCCGCTGCCCGCACCCTACGAGGCGGACACCATCATGGTCGGGCCGGGCGAACGCTACGACCTGATCCTGACGGCCGACAATCCCGGCCGCTGGATGGTGCATGACCACGTCGACTCCCACACCACGAACGGCGACAAACCGATGGGTGGCCTGATGACGGTCATCGAATACAACGAAATCAGCCGGAACGACGCGTTCTACGCCTGGAAAGACAAGGCGTTCGTGCCCGATTTCTATTACGAAGAATCCCTGAAAAAGCCCTATGGCATGCATGACGCGCCGGCCTTCAAGGGCCAGGCCATTCAATAAGCGAGAGGAGCGATGATGAAGTTATCCATTCTGGCCATTCTGCTGGGCACGGCATTCGTCTCCAGCCCCGCGCTGGCCGCCGACAACCCGGGCACAGGCATTCTGAAGGCGCAATGCATCAGTTGTCATGCCATCGCCAAGCCCGAAAACGCCAGTCTTGACCGTCTTTGGGAGCGCAAGGGGCCGGATCTGTACTACGCCGGCAGCAAGTTCAACAAACCCTGGCTGGTGAAATGGCTGCAGGAACCCGCGCGCATCCGGCCGGCCGGCGAGCTCTATACCCGGCACGTCAAGGGCAGCGACAAGGAGGACGTGGTCGACGAGTCCACCCTGACGGCCCACGTCAAGCTGTCGAAGGCCGATGCCGAGGCGGTGGCCGATGTACTCATGGCATTGAGCGGCCCGGCGGATCTGGTGAGCAAGGGTGCGTTCAAGGGCGACAAGGTGAGCATGTCCATGGGCGCGATGTTCTTCAACAAGCTTCGCGGCTGCGCCGCCTGCCATCAGGCCAAGCCCGGCACGGGCGGCTCCTCGGGGCCTGAGCTTTACACCGCGGGCGAGCGTTTGCAGGCTGATTACATCTACAGCTACATCAAGAACCCGCAGGCGATCGATCCGCACATCTGGATGCCCACGCTCAATCTGGCCGAGCCGGACCTGCAGCGGTTGACGGGCTACATCCTTCAACTCAGCGCATCGGAGGGGAAATGAAAATGAATTTCAGACAACGTATGCCCGCCCTGTTGCAGGCCGGGCTCCTTGTGGCTTCCGGTTTCCTGTTCAGCATGCCTGCCTCGGCGGATGAGCCGTATACGCAGAATGCGCTGCGCAACTACAACACTTACTGCGTTCAGTGCCATGGCATCAATCGCAACGGAAAGGGAATCAACAGCCGCGATATGTCCGTTCAGCCAAGGGACCACAGTGACGCCAAGGGAATGGGGGACATTCCCAACGAGGAAATATTTCACGTCATCAAGGACGGCGGGCTGGCGGTGAACAAATCGGTACTCATGCCGGCATGGGGAAACGTCATGAATGACGATGAGATCAAGGAGTTGGTGGCGTATCTGCGCTTTGTCTGCAAATGTGGTTCGGGTCAATAATCAAGGAGCTTTGAACATGAAACAAAACAAGATGTTGGGGGTGGCTCTGGCGGGCGTGATGGCGATGTCGATGCTGGCATTCCAGGCCGAGGCCAAAACGGTAAAAGTCACGCTGCACGCGCAGGAAGTGGATCTGCCGATCGACAACAAGGGCACGATGTATCGGACCTGGACCTTCGACGGCAAGGTGCCGGGTCCGCTGGTGCGGGTCACCGAGGGCGACACCGTGGATTTCACGCTGATCAACGACAAAAGCAACAAGAACTCGCACTCCATGGACTTCCATGCGGCGCGACTGGATGTGGTGTCGGATTTCGGGCCGATCAAACCGGGTGAAGAGAAGCACTTCACGTTCGACGCCACGTTCCCGGGCGTGTTTTTCTACCATTGCGGTTCCGATCCGATGCTCCAGCATATCGCGCGGGGCATGTTCGGCGCGATCATCGTCGACCCGAAGGACGCCGGCGCCATGCCGAAGGCCGATCGCGAATACGTGCTGGTCCAGTCCGAGCTCTACCCGAACCCCGATTCCAAGGAAGACATGATGGCGAACAAGTGGACCAACGTCATGTTCAACGGCGGCATCTTCAAGTACGACCCGGTGCACGATCCGGCCGCCACCCGCTGGCTGCAGGCCAAGCCGGGCGAGCGCGTACGGGTCTACTTCGTCAATGCGGGGCCGAATGAATTCTCGTCATTCCACCCCATTGCGGGCATCTGGGACGCCGTCTACCCCAGCGGCAACCCGAAAAACGTGCTGCATGGCATGCAAAGCTATGTCGTGGGCGCGGGTGACGCGGCGACCTTTGACCTGGTTTCTCCCAAGGAGGGGGCCAACGCCATTGTGACCCACTCGCTGAAGGCCGCGCTCACCGGGGCCATCGCGGTCATCATGTTCAATAATGACGCCGATCCCGCCATGGGCCGGGGTGACAATATTATCGTGCGCTGATTCCGATCAGCCGGAGGGCGGCTGTCCTCCGGACATCACGCAACCGGCATCCCCGATGCGCAACGCGTAGCGGGGAATTCGAAACATGGAGCAAGTACCGTGAATATCAAACGGATATCGAAAACCATCGCGCAGGCGCTGGCGAGCGCGTCGTTTTTCGCCGCGCTGGGCGGGATCGCACCGGGTTTCGCCGCCCAGGTGGCAGGCCATGACGCACCCTCCGCGGCAACGGCTGCGGCGGGCAGCGAGCGGCCTGATTCGCTGGCGCCGAAGAATCAGGCCGCAGGCGACTGGACATGTCCCATGCATCCCGGGGTTCATCGCCACGAGGCGGGGAAATGCCCCGTGTGCAAGATGAAACTGATCAAAACCAAACCAGGGAACACCTAGGCCTGGCCGCGCCGGATGGCTCTTGATTCATGTCGGTAGCAGGCAGGATGGACTTTTCATGACGTTGTCGTTGGCCCGTGCGCTGTACTACGGTGTGCTGCTGGCCGTTCCCGCGTGCATGGCCGGTGTGGTGTACCTGTCGGAACGGCTTCCGGGCACGCATGCGGACAGCCTCGTGCAGTCCGCGCAGGCCGCGGACCGGCTGGAACGCCTGGATGGCGCCCGTGCCGCAAAGAAGATGTGGGTCTGCCCCATGCATCCGCACATTCTCCAGGATCATCCTGACGAATGTCCGATATGCGGAATGGACCTGGTGCAAGCAGACGCCGCGCACGATCATCATTCCGCGGGCATGCAGGTCGATACGGCATTACAGCAGCGCCTGGGCATGCGGCTTGCGCGCGTGGAGCCGCGCAGGCTCGCGCGCGAAGTCCGTACTTACGGCACGGTCGGCGTCGACGAAGACTCGATCCATGCCATCAGCCCCAAGATCGAAGGCTGGCTCAGCACGCTGCACATCAGCGCGGTGGGGCAGCGCGTCGCCGCCGGACAGCTCCTCTACGAGATCTATTCGCCCGAACTGGTTCAACGCCAGCGTGAATATATCGAGCTGCTGCAGCGGCGCGACCGGCTGCTGGAGGGCAGTACAGGTCTGTACGGACAGACCGCGGCGGCGGCGGCCAGTCTGGCACGCGAGCGTATCCGCCTGCGGGAGAAACTCGCCTATGCCGACGTCGGCGCCAGCACGATTGCCCAGATCGAGCGCACCTACCGCCCGGTCGACCGGGTGCCGGTCCATGCCCCCCAAGCCGGTTACGTCACCCAGATCGGCGCGCGCGAAGGGGCATACGTCACGCCGGCGACGCCGTTGCTGTCACTGGCGGACAATGCCACGGTCTGGATCGACATTGCGCTGTATCCCGACCAGCTCGAGTGGGTCCGGGAAGGCGATGACGTGGAAGTCACTTTTCCGCATTCGGATCACTCCCCCCTGCACGGACGTCTCAGGATGGCCCTGCCCACGGTCGATCCTGTCACGCGCACCACCCGGGCGCGTCTGGTCGTGAAGAATGCGGATCGCCTGCTGCGTCCCGGTGCCTATGCGGATGTCGTCATCGCCACACGCCCGCGGACAGAACTGGCCGTGCCGCGCTCGGCCGTGATCCGGACCGGGCGCGGCGACCGGGTCATGCTGGCGCGGGAGGGGGGACATTTCATGCCGGTCCCCGTCCAGACCGGTATTGAGAGCGGCGACTTCATCGAGATCATCGACGGTTTGCAGGAAGGCGCCCAGGTCGCCGTGAGCGGGCAATTCCTGCTGGATGCCGCCGCCTCGCTCAACGATTCCGTACAGCGCATGCAGCACAGCCACTGAGATGATCCGGCGCATCATCGAGTGGTCGCTCGCCAACCGGCTGCTGGTGCTGCTGGCCACGCTGCTGCTGGCGGTCTGGGGGGCGTACGCTGCCCGGCATATCGCGCTGGATGCGATACCCGATTTATCCGACACGCAGGTCATCGTCAAGACGGCGTACCCGGGCCAGTCGCCGCAACTCGTGGAAGATGCCGTGACCTATCCGTTGACGTCGAGCCTGTTGTCGGTGCCGGGCACCACGGCGGTGCGGGGTTTTTCCATGTTCGGCGAATCCTATGTCTACGTCATCTTCAAGGATGGCGTCGATCCCTACTGGGCGCGTTCCCGCGTGCTGGAATACCTGAGCCAGGCGGCGTCGCGCCTGCCGCCTGGCGTGACGCCCACGCTGGGACCCGACGCCTCCGGTACCGGCTGGATATTCGAATACGCGCTGGTGGACCGGCATCACCGCTACGATGCGGACCGGTTGCGGGCGGTCCAGGATTTCTACCTGAAATACGAATTGCAGGGTCTGCCCGGGGTGGCCGAAGTGGCGAGCGTCGGCGGCATGGTGCGCCAGTTCCAGATCGAGGTGGATCCGAACCGCCTGGCCGCCTATGGGCTTTCGCTGGAGCAGGTCGGCCAGGCCGTGCGTGACAACAATCTGTCCGGCGGCGGATCGGTGCTGGAGATGGCGCGTGCCGAATACATGATCCGCGCCAATGGCTACCTGAAGACGCTGGAGGATTTCCGCGCGATTCCCCTGGGGGCGGATGCGCAGGGCATCCCCATCCGGCTACAGGACGTGGCGCATATCCAGACAGGACCCGAGCCCCGCCGGGGCGTGGCCGACCTCGACGGCGAGGGGGACGTCACCGGCGGCATCGTGGTCATGCGCTACGGCGATAATGCGCTGGCAACCGCGACGCGCGTCAAGACCCGTCTCAAGGCATTGCAGGCGGGCCTGCCGCCCGGGGTCGAACTGGTGATCACGTACGACCGCTCCGGACTGATCCAGCGCGCCATCGACAACCTGCAAGGCAAACTGGTCGAAGAGACCCTGGTGGTGGCGCTGGTCTGTCTGCTGTTCCTGTTTCATCTGCGATCGTCCCTGGTCGCCGTGGTGACCCTGCCGGTGGGCATTCTGGCGGCGTTCATCGTCATGAAACAGCAGGGCGTCAGCGCCAACATCATGTCGCTGGGCGGCATCGCGATCGCCATCGGCGCCATGGTGGATGCGGCGATTGTGATGATCGAGAACATGCACAAGCATCTCGAACGCGCCGGGCCCGACCGGGACTACTGGGAGGTCGCCCGTGTCAGCGCGGTAGAAGTCGGCCCTGCGCTTTTTTTCTCGCTGCTCATCATCACGGTGTCCTTCCTGCCGGTTTTTGCGCTGTCGGGCCAGGAAGGGAAACTGTTCGCGCCGCTTGCCTACACCAAGACCTATGCCATGGCGGCGAGCGCAGCGCTGGCCGTCACGCTGACGCCGGTACTGATGGGCTATTTCATCCGCGGCCGCATGGCGCATGAGCGCAGCAATCCGCTCAATCGAGCGCTGCAGGCGTTGTACCGGCCGGCACTGCTGGCCTCTCTCAAGCATCCGAAAATGATCCTGCTGCTGGCCGTGCTGCTGCTGGCCAGCGCGGCATGGCCCGTCTCCCGTCTGGGCAGCGAGTTCATGCCGCCGCTGTATGAAGGGGACCTTCTGTACATGCCGACCACGCTGCCCGGCGTGTCCGTCGACGAGGCCGCCAATATTCTGCAGATCACTGATCGCCTGATCCGCCAGATGCCGGAAGTGGCACGCGTATTCGGCAAGGCGGGCCGCGCCGACAGCGCCACCGACCCGGCGCCCCTGTCCATGCTGGAAACCACCATACTGCTCAAGCCGAGAAGCGAATGGCCCGCGGGCGAAACGGTGGAACAACTGATCCAGAAGCTCGATCGCACGGTACGGCTGCCCGGCCTGACCAATTCCTGGGGCTATCCCATCCGTACCCGCATCGACATGCTGTCCACCGGTATCCGCACGGCGGTCGGCATCAAGATCACCGGCCCCGACCTGGCCGGCATCGCCACGCTGGCGGAAACGCTCGAAGCCACCCTGAAGACCGTCCCGGGAACGCGTGCCGCATTCGGCGAACGCGTCACCGGCGGCAGGTATCTGGACATCGATATCGATCGTGAGCAGGCGGCGCGCTACGGCGTCACCGTCGCGGCGGTTCAGCGTCTGGTGCAAAGCGCCATCGGGGGGGAAAACATCGGCACGGTGGTGGACGGACGTGAGCGTTTTTCCATCAATCTGCGCTATCCGCGTGCCTTGCGCGACTCGGTGGACGCGCTGGCGGAGAGCCGGATTGCCACGCCGTCCGGAGTCCAGGTGCCGCTCGGCACGATCGCTCGTCTGACAATCACCGACGGCCCGGCCGAAATCAAGAGCGAAAACGGGCGTTTGACCGGTTATGTCTATCTCGATATCGAAGGCCGGGATCTGGGCGGCTACGTCGCAGCGGCGCGGCAGGCGGTCGACACGCAGGTCAGCCTGCCACCCGGTTACGCGCTGGCCTGGTCCGGCCAGTATGCGAACCTGCAGCACGCCAGACAGAAATTGCAATGGCTGATCCCGTTCACCGTGCTGCTGGTCCTGCTGCTGCTGTACCTGCACTTTCGCGAGCCGGTCAGGGTGCTGCTGGTCGCCATCTGCCTGCCGTTTTCACTGGTGGGGGGATTCTGGCTGGTCTACTGGCTGGGCTACAACCTGTCGGTGGCCGTGGGGGTCGGCTTCATCGCACTGGCGGGTGTCGCGGCGGAGTTCGGTGTCGTGATGCTGCTTTATATCGACAAGGCCGTCGAAGCATCCAGGCAGCCAGTCGGCCAGCCCGCCGATCGCAGCGTGCTCAGGCAGGCGATCATTCAGGGCGCGTTGATGCGGGTGCGACCCAAGGTGATGACGGTCGCCGTGATCGTGGCGGGCCTGCTGCCCGTCATGTTCAGCGACGGTGCGGGCTCCGAAGCCATGAAGCGGATTGCCGCGCCGCTGGTGGGCGGCATGCTGACGGCGCCGCTATTGTCGCTTTTCGTCATTCCGGCGCTGTACTGGATATGGCAGGGGCGATCGATCCCTTCCCGCACAGGAAAGGATGGCGCGCATTGAGCCGGTGAAAGCCCGGTACGCCTGCGTGCGGCCGGCGCCGGAATGCCGCTTGATTTACTTGGTGAACCCGCAAAAGACGTCGCGCATCATGCCCAGAAGCTTCAGGGTGCGGGTGTCGCCCACGCGATAAAACACGCGGTTGGCGTCCTTGCGGGTGCGCAGCACGCCCTTGTCGCGCAGGATGGCGAGATGCTGCGAGATATTGCTTTGCGACGTGCCGACATGGTCGACGATATCCTGGACGCTGACTTCCTTGTCACCCAGTACGCAAAGAATTTTCAGGCGTAGCGGATGTGACATGGCCTTCATCGCACGCGAGGCTTGCTCGATGTGCTCGTCCTTGTCCATGAGGTCCACTTGATCCCAGTCAGCTGCCATATCCATTCCTCAGTCCCACGGGTCGTGCAACGGCGCAGCCAGATTCATCGGAATAGGGCCGCGCGCTGCTTATAATCGTACTTTTCGGATTGCGTGTAGATTAGCAATCACGCATATATTAAAATATTTCCACGATAACAAGTCAGGTTATATAAATTTTTTCATGAAAGTTGTGCCGGTTCTCCTCATCATCCTCGACGGGTTCGGTTGCCGCAAAGAAAGTATGGACAACGCGATTGCCCAGGCGACCAAACCCAATTGGGACCGGCTGTGGAAGAATAACCCCCATACGCTCATCCATGCATCGGAGTCCGAAGTGGGCCTGCCCAAGGGTCAAATGGGCAATTCCGAAGTGGGGCACCTGAACATCGGCGCGGGACGGGTGGTTTACCAGGAATTCACCCGCATCGACCGCGCCATCGAATCGGGCTTTTTCTACACCAATCCGGCCCTGCTGAATGCGGTGCATCTGGCACGGGACCACGGCAAGACACTGCATGTCCTGGGCCTGCTGTCGGATGGCGGCGTGCACAGCCACGAGTCGCATTTCCATGCGCTGCTCGATCTGGCGGCGCGCGAGGGGCTGTACAAGGTCTGCCTGCATGTCTTCCTGGATGGCCGCGACACTCCGCCGAAAAGTGCCGAAATCTATTTGCACCGTCTCAACGAAAAAATTGCACAGAGCGGGGTAGGCCATATCGCGTCGATGATCGGCCGCTATTACGCGATGGACCGCGACCGGCGCTGGCAACGGGTCAAATCCGCCTACGACCTGTTGACGCAGGGACGCGCCGAATTCACCGCGGACAATGCGCTGGCCGGACTGGCGGCCGCCTACGCGCGCGGCGAAACCGACGAATTCGTCAAAGCCACGGCCATCCTGCCGGCCGACGGCAAGCCGGTGAAGATGGAAGATGGCGATTCAGTCATTTTCCTCAACTTTCGTTCCGACCGCGCGCGCCAGTTGTCGCGGCCTTTCATCGAACCGGATTTCGGCGAGTTCGAACGCGAGGTCACCCCGCGCCTGGCGACCTATTGCACGCTGACCGGCTACAGCGACGATTTCCACGTGTCGGTCGCATTTCCGCCCGAGCGGATCAGGAATGGCCTGGGCGAATATGTCGCCAATATGGGGCTGCGTCAGTTGCGCATCGCCGAAACCGAGAAATATCCGCACGTGACCTTTTTCTTCAATGGCGGGGAGGAAGTCTCTTTCCCCGGTGAGGATCGCGTGCTGGTGCCGTCTCCCGACGTGGCCACCTATGACCTCCAGCCCGAGATGAGCGCGTTCGAAGTGACCGACAAGCTGGTCGCAGCGATCGACAGCAAGCAGTATGACCTGATCGTCTGCAATTATGCCAACCCGGACATGGTGGGGCATACCGGTGATCTGCAGGCTGCAATCCAGGCCATTGAAACCGTCGACGCCTGTCTGGGCCGGGTGGTGCCCGCTCAACTGGCGCGCGGGGGCGAAGTGCTGATCACCGCCGACCACGGCAATGCCGAGTTGATGCGCGATGCGGTAAGCGGCCAGCCGTATACCGCGCACACCATGAATCTGGTGCCCCTGATCTACATCGGGCGGCCGCATGCCACGCTGGCGGAAACGGGCGCACTGGAAGACATCGGCCCGACCCTGCTGAAAATGATGGGTTTGATGCCGCCTCCCGAAATGACCGGTGAAGCCCTGGTCCGGTTTGAGTAGGCCCGCCTGGTTCGGGTAAGCTCGCCAGGGTGAACTTCAAATATTTCTTCGTCTTGCTGGCATTGTCCTGGCCATTGTGTGCCGCTGCCAACCAGGCCGACCGCAAGCAATCCGAACTCGACGCCCTCAAGCAGCGGTTGCAGACCCTGCAACAGGATTTCCGTGACAACCAGGCGCATCGCCAGGAGGCGGCTGATGCGTTGCGCCAGTCCGAGCGTGCCATCAGCAGCGCCGTACGCCAGTTGCGACAACTGGATGGCGAACGCCAGCGCAGCCAGAGCGAATTGCAGTCATTGACGCAGCAAGCCGAAGCGACCTCGGCCCGTATTCACACACAACAGGCCCATCTGGCGCAGACGCTCAAGGGGGCATACCAGCGTGGGCAGGGCGACGCCCTCAAGCTCATCCTGAATGGCGCCGACCCCAACCAGACCGCGCGCGATTTGCGCTATCTGGCGCACCTCTCGCGTGCCCAGCAGGCCATGATCGAGACGCTGCGCGCCGATCTGGCGCAACTGTCCGCCTTGCGGCAACAGACCTCGCAAAAGACCACCGAGCTGGCGCAATTGCAGGCCGCGCACGAAGCCGAGCAACAAAAGCTGCTGGCCGACAAGCATGCCCGCGAGCAGGTGCTGCAGAAGCTTTCCGGTCAGATCAGGCAGCAGCAGCGCGAGATTGCCACCTTGAAGCGCAATGAACGCAGCCTGACCCAGCTGGTCGAGCGCCTCAACCGGCTGATGGCGCAGCAGGCCGCGCGTGAGGCCGAACGTGCGCGCGCCGCGCAGAAGTCGCGGCAGCGCGAGGCGGAACGCGGCACATCGGAGCGGCCACGCCGTCCCGTGGCGGTGAATACCGATACGCCTGTTGCATTTCGTTCGAGCCAGCCTTTTTCCCGGCTGAAAGGTTTGCTGCATCTACCGGTTGCCGGGGAACTGATGAACCGGTTCGGCGCTCCGAGAGAAGGCGGCGGACTGAGCTGGAGAGGCTTGTTCATCCGGGCCGCCCAGGGCACGGCGGTGAAGGCGATTGCGGCCGGGCAGGTGGTGTTCGCCGAGTGGCTGCGTGGCTTCGGCAACCTCATTATTGTCGACCATGGCGAAGGATATATGAGCCTGTACAGTAATAATGAAAGTCTGTATAAGCAGGTGGGTGACCGGGTGCAGCCCGGCGATGCAATTGCCGCGGTTGGCAACAGCGGCGGTCAACCCGACACGGGCCTGTATTTTGAAATGCGGCATCAGAGCCGCCCTGTAAATCCCCTGGACTGGGTGAAGTGACATGACACACAAGGCAAAATTCGTACTCGTCGGTCTGGCCGGCATCCTCGCGGGCGCCGCGCTGACGCTCAACTTGCCGGCCATTGCCGACAAGGAGGCGGAGACTGCGTTGCCAGTCGAGGAGTTGCGTGCCTTTACCGATGTGTTTGCCCGGATCAAGAGCGACTATGTCGAACCGGTCGACGACAAGAAGTTGATCTCTTCGGCGATAGACGGCATGTTGAGCGGACTGGATCCGCATTCGGCCTATCTTGACGCCGAAGGCTTCAAGGATCTGCAGGTGGGCACCCAGGGCGAATTCGGCGGCCTGGGCATCGAAGTCGGCATGGAAGACGGTTTCGTCAAGGTCGTGTCGCCGATCGAGGATACCCCTGCCTTCAAGGCGGGGGTCAAACCGGGCGACCTGATCATCAAGCTCGACGATACGCCGGTGAAAGGCATGACGCTGAGCGATGCAGTGAAACGCATGCGCGGCAAACCGGGGTCACCCATCAAGCTCACCATCGTACGCAAGGGAGTCGACAAGCCCTTCGTGCTGACCCTGACGCGTGCGGTCATCAAGATCCGCAGCGTCAAATTCAAGCTGCTGGAAAATGGCTACGGTTATGTACGCGTGACGCAATTCCAGGAACATACCGGCGAACTGCTGGCCGATGCGCTGAAACAGTTATACAAGGACAACAAGGCGCCGCTCAAGGGGATGATCCTGGATCTTCGCAACGATCCAGGCGGCCTGCTCAATGGCGCGGTGGCGGTGACGGCGGCTTTCGTCAAACCGGACAGCCTGGTGGTCTATACCGAAGGGCGCACTGAGGATGCGAAGATGCGGCTGACAGCCAGCCCCGAGAATTACCTGCGTCCGATGCAGTCCGATTACCTGAACAGTCTGCCAGCGGGCGTCAAACAGGTGCCGATGGTCGTGCTGATTAACGGCGGTTCCGCTTCGGCTTCTGAAATCGTGGCGGGTGCCCTGCAGGATCACAAGCGTGCCGTCATCATGGGTACCCGCAGCTTCGGCAAGGGATCGGTGCAGACGATCCTGCCGCTCGGCAACGGCACCGCGATCAAACTCACCACGGCACGTTATTTTACGCCGAGCGGGCGCTCGATCCAGGCGAAGGGGATCGAACCGGACATCGTGGTGGAGGATCCTTCCATGCCGTCCGACGACCAGGGCTTTGGCATTCGTGAGGCGGATCTCGAGCATCATCTGAGCAATCCTGACGGCGGAGACTCGACGCCCGAGAGCAAGCCGAGCGAGATCATCAAGGCTCCGCCCGCCACCCGATCCGAACCGGATGGCAAGGACAAGAAGCCGGTTCCGCTGGCGCCCGGTGAAGTCGTGTCCAAGAACGATTTCCAGGTGAACCAGGCCCTGAATCTGCTGAAAGGCCTGCAGATCCTGCAGGGGCGTTAACGGCGTGTGGCAGGCGGCGGGCAAGGCGCCCACCGCCCGGGCGGCGCGATATACTGGAAAGAATCCAGCCTGCCGGGAGTGCCCATGCGTCCGTGCGACCTCGAAAAAAAGCGCGAAATCATTTTTCATGCCCTGCCTGCAGGTCAGGCGGAACGTGCCCGGATCTTATTGGTCGGCCTTGAGGGCCTCGACGTGATGGTCGGAGCAGACGTCTGTCGCCTGCACGTGCGATACCACATCTGCGAGTACACGCTGGAGGGCCTGGAAACAGCGCTGTCGAGCCAGGGATTCCATCTCGACAACAGCCTGCTCAACAAGTTGCGGCGGGCACTGGCCTATTATTGCGAGAGCGTGCAGCGGCGAAATGTCGCCGCGAACGAGCCGGATATCAAGTCACAGCAGGCGTTCATGAGGGCTTACGAACGCCATCTGCATGGCGATCGTGATGAAACGCCGGAAGAGTGGCGGGGCTATAAATGATCCGTGCGACCCATCATGGAATTGAACGACGATCAACTGCTGCGTTATAGCCGGCACATTTTGCTGCCCGATGTCGGCGTGGCGGGCCAGGCCTGTATTTCCGACGCTGCGGTATTGATTGTCGGCGCCGGCGGGCTGGGCTGCCCGGTCGCGCTTTATCTGGGCGCGTCGGGGGTCGGGCGATTGCTGCTCGCGGACGGCGATACCGTCGACCTGACCAATCTGCAGCGACAGATCGGCCACGCCACCTCGGCTATCGGCGAGAACAAGGCCGACTCGCTCGCGCGTAGTGTTCGCGCCATCAACCCCGAGATCGAGGTGCGACCCATCAGGGAAAGACTTGACGACCGCATGCTGCGCGAAGCCGTGGAAAGGGTCGATCTGGTGGTCGACGCCACGGATAACTTTGCCACCCGCCATGCGATCAACCGGGCCTGTGTGCGGTTGGGGAAGCCCCTGGTGTCGGGCGCGGCAATCGGGTTTTCCGGACAATTGGCCGTGTTCGACGCACATCGTGCCGACAGCCCCTGCTATCACTGTCTGTTTCCCGATCAGATCGACGAGCCGGAAATGCGCTGCGCCGACGCCGGCGTGTTTTCGCCACTGGTCGGGATCATTGGCGCGATGCAGGCGATGGAGGCGCTGAAATATCTGGCGCGTGTGGGAGAGGTGCGGGTCGGCAAGCTGCTGCTGTGGGACGGCCTGCAGAGTGAGGCGCGCGTCGTGAAAGTCCCGCGCGACCCGGCCTGTCCGGTGTGCGGGCCGCGTCAGGCGGGATGAACGTCGAGCAGGCGTGAGATCAACAGGTCGACATCGCCGTCGGGCGGGCGGCTGAATCCGCTCTTGGCGAACTGGTGCCAGCGTCCCACGACGATGCACTGCAGCAGATTGGCCAGCGGACCGCTCAGTCCGGACTGTTTGTCGTCGCAAAAACGCAGGCATTGACGTAGCTGGGCTTCGATGCGGTCATGCAACTGGTTGATACGTTTTTGCAGGCGCTCGTTTTCATGCACCAGCGCATCGCCGATCAGCACCCGCGTCATTCCCGGATTCTTCGCTGCAAAATTCAACAGCAGGCTGAGGATGGCCTCGATCTGGGCGGACGGCGAGGGCGTGTCGGCGGTGATGCGCGCAATCAGTCCGAACAGGGTCTGCTCGATGAACTCGATCAGGCCTTCGTACATTTGCGCCTTGCTGGAAAAATGCCGGTATAGCGCCGCTTCGGACACGCCGATGCGTGCGGCCAGCGCCGCCGTGGTGATTTTTCCCGGCTGCGGTTCCTGCAGCATCGCGGCGAGTGTTTGCAGAATCTGCAACCGGCGTTCGCCGGGCTTCCTGGTTTCCCCTTGCATCTGACACCCCCCGATTTTTATTTGCAGGGCGATTATCGCTGATGTTGGGGAATTGGTGGGTCTGCACGGACTTGAACCGTGGACCAAGGGATTATGAGTCCCCTGCTCTAACCAACTGAGCTACAGACCCGAAAATATGCTGCCCGCACAGGCCGGTTCGGACAGACAGGCGCGGACAGATGTCTTACGTTTCGCTGCTTCCGGTAAAGCTTTTGAGTTTCTCGGAGCGGGTCGGATGGCGCAGCTTGCGCAAGGCCTTGGCCTCGATCTGGCGAATGCGCTCGCGCGTCACGTCGAACTGTTTGCCGACTTCTTCCAGCGTATGGTCGGTGTTCATTTCGATGCCGAAGCGCATGCGCAATACCTTGGCTTCGCGCGAGGTCAGGCTGTCGAGCACTTCGCGGGTGGCGTCGCGCAGGTTGGCGTAGATCGCGGAATCGTCGGGAGAGAGCGTGCTGGAATCCTCGATGAAATCGCCCAGATGCGAATCCTCGTCGTCGCCGATCGGCGTCTCCATCGAGATCGGTTCCTTGGCGATCTTCATGATCTTGCGGATCTTGTCTTCCGGCATTTCCATCTTGACCGCCAGCGTCGCCGGGTCCGGCTCGATGCCGGTTTCCTGCAGGATCTGGCGGCTGATGCGGTTCATCTTGTTGATGGTTTCGATCATGTGCACCGGGATGCGGATGGTGCGCGCCTGGTCGGCGATCGAGCGGGTGATCGCCTGGCGGATCCACCAGGTCGCGTAGGTCGAAAACTTGTAGCCGCGGCGGTATTCGAACTTGTCGACCGCCTTCATCAGGCCGATGTTGCCTTCCTGGATCAGGTCGAGGAACTGCAGGCCGCGGTTGGTGTATTTCTTGGCGATCGAGATCACCAGCCGCAGGTTGGCCTCGATCATCTCGCGCTTGGCGCGGCGCGCCTTGGCTTCGCCGGTGGACATCTGCTTGTTGATATCCTTCAGGTTCCTGATCGGCAGGCCGACCCGATCCTGCATCGCGATGAGCGCTTCCTGGTGCGCCTTGATCTCATACTGCACTTTGGCAAGCGTCGAGCAGTAGGCTTTCTTGGCGGCGATTTCCTTGTCCAGCCAGGTCAGGTTGGTCTCGTTGCCGGGGAAGGCCTTGATGAAGTGTGGGCGTGGCATGCCGGAGCGGGTGACGCAGAACTCCATGATCTTGCGTTCATGCGAGCGCACTTCCTCCACCGCATTGCGGATCTGTTCGCACAGGCTGTCCACCTGGCGAACAGAGAAGCGGATCGCCATCAGAAGTTCGGTGACTTCAGATTGTGCCTTCATGTGCTGCGCGCTGCCGAGGCCATACTTGGCGTGGGCGGTTTGTGCCTTCTTGTAGGCTTTCCGGATGAAGTCGAATTGCGCGAGCGCTTCGGCCTTGAGCTGGGCCAGATTGGCTGCCGCGAGTTTGGCGCTGGCCTCTTCATCGTCCTCGTCCGTGTCTTCTTCCTCGGCAGACGCTTCGTCCTCTTCCGTCGCGGCTTCGGTTTCCGTTTCGACGAAGCCGTCGATCAGTTCGTCGATGCGCATCTCGTCTTTTTCGATCTGCGTCGCCATGTCCAGAATCTGCTGGATGGTGAGGGGGCACGACGAAATGGCCTGCACCATGTGGCGCAGGCCTTCCTCGATGCGCTTGGCGATTTCGATTTCGCCCTCGCGGGTGAGCAGGTCGACCGAACCCATCTCACGCATGTACATGCGCACCGGATCGGTGGTGCGGCCGAATTCGGAATCGACGGTCGTCAAGGCCTGCTCGGCTTCGGCCACCACGTCCTCGTCGGCGACGGCGGGCGTGGCTTCCTGCATCAGCAGGGTTTCGGCGTCCGGCGCCTCGTCGTAGACCTGGATGCCCATATCGTTGATCATGCTGATCACGCCTTCGATCTGGTCGGCGTCCAGCACCTCGTCGGGCAGGTGGTCGTTGATTTCGGCGTAAGTCAGGAAGCCCCGTTCCTTGCCGAGGATGATGAGGTTCTTCAACTGGGTGCGGCGCGCCTCGGCTTCCACCGGCGTCAACTCTTTCAGGGGGAGCAGCGCTTCGGGTTTTTTGGCGCCACCACCTGGTTTTCTTCCACGTACAGCCACAGGTTATTCTCCGCTCAGGTCCGCCCCCGCATTGCACGCGGGCAGAAAAAAATCTTTTGAAAACCGGCCATTGTACCGCAAGCCGGCACTTTGTCTTGACGTTTCTGGCAAGCTAGGAACGTGCCAGCAGTTGGATCAGCTCATTGCGTTCCATGTCGGACAAGCTGTTCAACGGGCGATTTCTCAAGCTTTCTTCGCGGCGGCGGCGCCAGTTGTCCCGTATCTTCATGACGGCGTCATCAAACTCGGTATTCCAGTCCCAGTTTTCATCTTTGTCGAGAAAATCGGCCATCAGTTCATTCACCAGAGACTCCAGCGGGCCTCCCTGAGCGGCCTGGGTGAGGGTCTGCGGGTTCAGGGCGCCGACCTCCCGTAGCCAGACAATCAGTTCACTCACGCGGTGGCCCAATGGGTCTTCCGTATCGAGCCATTGTGGTTCCACTTCGCCGGCACGCAGAGGATTCATGAGCAGGATGCAGGCAAAATTACGCAGTAACGAAGGCGCCGGCCGCCGCTGCGGAAGGGGCGCGGTGACATGCCGCCGGGTGGCCGGTTTGACCCCGAGGTGGCCGAGTTCGTCCGCCTGCAAGTGCAGAAGTTCCGCTAGGTGTCGTCGAATCAGGCTAGCCAGTACCGGCGCGGCAATTTTTTCCAGCAGAGGCCGGGCATCCTTGATCAGGGATGCCCGGCCTTCCTGGCTGTCGAGCCGGCGGTTGCGCGCCAGCTCGCGTACCAGGAAGGCCGAAAGCGGCAGCGTGGCGTCATCCAGCAGCCGCAGGAACACGTCATGTCCATGGCTGCGGATGTAGCTGTCGGGGTCTTCGCCTTCGGGCAGGAACAGGAAGCTGACCTCCTTGCCGTCCTGCAGGGCTTCGAGTGTGTTTTCCAGCGCACGCCAGGCGGCCTTGCGCCCGGCATTGTCGCCGTCGAAGGCATAGATCAGCCGATCGGTATGGCGCAGCAGCACGCGGGCATGGATCGGCGTGGTGGCCGTGCCGAGCGTGGCCACGGCAAATTCCACGCCGTGCTGGGCCAGTGCCACGACGTCCATGTAGCCCTCGACCACGATGGCGCGACCAGCAGCCTTGATCGCGGCGCGCGCTTCGAACAGGCCGTAGATCTCCGAACCCTTGTGAAACAGCGGCGTTTCCGGCGAATTGAGATATTTGGGTTCGCCCTGATCGAGCACGCGCCCGCCGAAGCCGATGATTTGCCCCTTGACATTCCGGATGGGGAACATGATGCGGTCGCGGAAGCGGTCGTAGCGCCGATGGTCGCCGTCGACAACCAGACCGGACGCTGCGAGGGCATCGGCCGCGTAATCGGCAAATACCTGCTTCAGCGGCGAACCGTCCGGTGCATAGCCGATGCCGTAACGGGCGGCGATGGTCCCGGTGAGCCCGCGCCGCTTCAGATAGTCGATGGCGCGAGGCGTTTGCTTGAGTTGCTGTTTGTAGAACTGCGCTGCCTGCCCCAGGGCGTCCCATAGCGCGGGCGGCGGCTTGGGGCGCTCGGGTTCGAGCGCCGTTTCGGGCATTTGCAGGCCGGCATCCTGTGCCAGCGACGCCACTGCATCGGGGAAGCCCATGTGCTCGTATTCCATGAGGAAGCCGAGCGCGGTACCGTGGGCGCCGCAGCCGAAGCAGTGGTAGAACTGCTTGGTCGGACTGACGGTGAAGGAAGGGGTTTTTTCGCTGTGGAAAGGACAGCAGGCCTGGTAGTTCTGTCCGGCTTTTTTCAGCGGCACACGGCGATCGATGACGTCGACGATGTCGACGCGGGCGAGCAGGGTATCGATGAAATCGCGCGGAATCATGGTGGCTGCATGATAAACCCGGGCGGATGCCGGGCGACGGGTTCAGCCCGCCGGATTTAACCCGCCGGATTTAACTCGCCAGGCGGGCCTTGATCAGCACGGAGACCTGCCCCATGTCGGCACGGCCGGCGAGGCGGGGTTTCAACAGGCCCATGACCCTGCCCATGTCCTTGACGCTGGACGCACCGGATTCGGCGATGGCCGCGGTCACCGCGGCTTCGATCTCGTCAGCGGAAAGCTGTTCGGGCAGATAGGACTGCAATACAACGAGTTCGGCCTGTTCCGCCATCACCAGGTCGTTGCGGCCGGCAGCCTGGAACTGGCTGATCGAATCCTTGCGTTGCTTGATGAGTTTTTCGACGATGCCGCCAATAACGGGATCACCCAGCGTGGCGTCGTCCAGTTCGATCCGCTCGTCGACTTCTTTCTGCTTGATGGCGGCCAGCAGGAGGCGGATCGTGCCGAGGCGCACCATCTCTTTGGCGCGCTGCGCTTCTTCCGGATGGGCGCGGCCGCGCATGGCGGCTTTCATGTCGTCAGTGATGCGGAGCTTGAGCGACATGGGTGAAGCGTATTCTGCGTGGACGCAGAATCAATACATCTTGGGGGGGAGTTGCTGGCTGCGCAGGCGCTTGCTCTGGCGTTT
Organism: Thiobacillus sp. 63-78; assembly: GCA_001899765.1. Taxonomy (GTDB): domain Bacteria; phylum Pseudomonadota; class Gammaproteobacteria; order Burkholderiales; family Thiobacillaceae; genus Thiobacillus. The sequence continues at coordinate 76,768 of MKWM01000017.1, read as the reverse complement.
GACCGCGGCGGCGAGCTTGCGCTTGCGCTCGGCGGTGGGTTTCTCGTAGAACTCGCGGGCGCGCAATTCGGTCAGCAGACCGACTTTTTCGATGGAACGCTTGAAACGGCGCAGGGCGACGTCGAACGGCTCGTTTTCTTTGACTTTGACGCTGGGCATGTGAAGTGGGCTTCCTGGGAAAGCTTCCTGTTGCGGGAAAAACGAGCATGGTAACAAGTCTTCCGGGATATTTCCAGAAGGATTTTCCGCGCCGCCTCTGCGCGGGCCGAATTCGGGGGAGCGGATCCTTTGCCCGGCAGGGAAGGCGATGTGCGGCAGGAAAGCAGGCGGAACGGACGTAGCAGAAGACCTCGCCGGCCGACGTAACCCTGCGCGCCTGGGGACGCCGCAAGCCTTTGATCAGGTCAGACTTGCTTGGGTCACATACCGAATATAATGGGTGCCGGCCCGATTGCCTCGGGTGCCCTAGCCATTTTGTTATGAATTGCCATGCCTGAAGCCAATCCTGAATTGCAGAACGAAGTCGCCAGCCTCGTCGTTTCCGCCCTCAATCTTGAAATCAGCCCACAGGAAATCCAGCCCGATGCCCCCCTCTACGGCGAAGGACTTGGACTGGATTCCATCGACATCCTGGAAGTGGCGCTGGTGGTTTCCCGGCATTTCGGTTTTCAACTGCGTGCCGATAATGCGGACAACGTCCATATTTTCAGTTCCCTTGCCAACCTGACCCGGCACATTGCGGCGAACAGGACAAAATGAATTTTCCTCCGGGACGGGTTGTGCGCGGGATGGGTATCGCGGGGCTGGGCGTGACGTATTCCATCCTGGCGTATTACAGCGCGGCCACGTCGGCCGCGACCACCTTCCCGTCGCTGGGCGTGGCTGTTTCCCTGGCTCCCGCCTTCACGTTCCTGCTCTGGCTGGCCTGGCGTTCGCCCGCCAGGCCAGCCATGCTGCTGCTGGGCGCGGCCGTGGCAGGCGTGTTGTGGGCTTTCTGGGGCGAACTGGAACGGAATTTCAGCTGGGTGTATTTTCTGCAGCACGCCGGCACCTATGCCATGCTGGCGGCTGCTTTCGGCGTTACCCTGACGGGCGGGCGGAAAGCCATGTGCAGCCGGTTTGCCGAAGCGGTGCACGGCCATCTCGCGCCGGATCTGGCCCGGTATACGCGTCAGATCACGCTGGCGTGGATGCTGTTTTTTGTGGCGGTCAGCCTGGTGTCGGGCATTCTGTTTTTCTTTTCCAGTATTGAGATCTGGTCGATTTTTGCCAATTTTCTCTCTTTTCCGCTGATTGCACTGATGTTCGCCGCTGAATATCTGGTTCGCCTGTGCACGCTGCCGCATCTGGAAAAACACAGCATCCTGGATGGGATTCGCGCCTGCCGGAAAACCTCCACCATGCTTCCGGACGCTTCGTCGCGCGCCCGCCAGGTCAGGTAACCTGCTTGTCGCCCATGCCTTTCCTGCCGCTCATTGCCCATCGCCACCCCGATGCCGTGATGGCCTGGCGTGGCGGCATGCCGGTCAGCGTCAGACGGTTCCTGGGCGAGGTCGAGTACATCGCCGGCCAGTTGCCGTTGGGGCAGAACGTGCTCAACCTGTGCGGCGACCGCTATCGCTTTACCGTCGCGCTGGCAGCCTGCATCGTCAGCGGCCGGGTCAGCTTGCTGCCCTCCACCCATACGCCTGAGATGGTCCGGCAGATGCAGCGTATCGCACCGGATGTTTTCTGCATTGTTGACAAGAAGGATGGCGGCGTTGATCTGACTACCTTCCGCTATCCTGAGTCGATCCCGCCGCTGACGGCCAATTTCGTTGTTCCCGGCATCGCCGGCGAACAGATCGTCGCCCAGGTATTCACTTCCGGCTCCAGCGGCGTGCCGGTCCCCCATGTCAAGCGCTGGGGCAATCTGGTGCGCAACGCGCGCGCGGGGGCGGCGCGTCTGGGCATTGGCGCGGGTCATGCCGTCCTTGGCACCGTCCCGCCGCAGCATATGTATGGCCTGGAGGCCACCGTGCTGATGCCGCTGCAAAGCGGCGCGGCATTGCATGCCGGCCGTCCCTTCTACCCCGCGGACATTTGTACCGCCCTGGAGGAACTGCCGCGTCCCCGGGTGCTGGTGACGACCCCTTACCACCTGCGTGTGCTGCTCGCGGATCAGACCTTGTCGCCGGTGGCCGACCGGCTGCTTTCGGCCACCGCTCCGCTGCCACAGGATCTGGCTCGTGAAGCCGAAGCCCGTTTCGGTGTGTCGCTCCACGAGATTTACGGCTGTACCGAGACGGGTCAGCTTGCTTCGCGGCATACCGCCGCGGGGGCCGAGTGGCAAACCCTGCCGGATGTTCGCGTGCGCAGGGAGGGGCAGATCATCTGGGCCGAGGGCGGGCACCTCGACAAGCCGATCCGGCTCACCGATGTCATTGAACTCACCGGCAACGACACGGCGTCGGACACGTTCCTGCTGTACGGCCGGCATGCCGACCAGGTCAATATCGCCGGCAAACGCACCTCGCTCGCGTATCTCAACCACCAGCTGCATACCATTCCGGGTGTACAGGATGGGGTTTTCCTGCTGCCGCGCGAGGACAGTCCGGAGCGTGTCGGCCGTCTCGCCGCCCTGGTAGTCGCCCCCGGCTTCACCCCGGCTGCCCTGGTCCGGGCTCTGCGCGAGCGCATCGACCCCGTCTTTCTGCCGCGCCCCCTGCTGTTCGTCGATGCCCTGCCGCGCAACGCCACCGGCAAGCTCCCCGGCCAGTTCACCCAGGATCTGCAGGCAAGCCTGGAAGCGCGATCCAGTACCGGGATGGCGGCATGAGTGAGCATGCGATCTCCCTGCACATCCCCGCCGATCACCGGGCTTATTCGGGGCATTTCCCTGGCCGGCCGGTTCTCCCCGGGGTGGTGTTGCTCGACGCGGCGTTGCGCGCCCTGGCGGCACGGCAGGGGGTGCCGGCCATGGCCGCGCAAATCAGGGTGGCGAAGTTCCTCAGCCCGGTCAGCCCCGGTGAGCCCCTTGTCCTGTATTGCACCGCGCCGCCGACGGGTGGCGTCCGCTTCGAGATCCGCTGTCCGGATCCGGCTGGCGGTGAGCGCGGTGTGGCGAGCGGTGTCATGGTGTTTGCGCAGGCGGGCTCGTCATGAACATGCCGCGGCATCCGTCCCCAGGCACCCCCCGGGCGGAGTGGGCGCAGCGTCCGGAGCGCAGCAACAGGGTCATGCTGCGGATGATGGCCTGGCTTACCCTGAAGCTGGGGCGTGCGCCTACCCGCCCGATTCTGGGCGGGGCCATTTTCTACTACCTGATTTTTTCACCTGTTGCCAGGGCCGCCTCGCGTGCCTACCTGCGCCGGGCGTTGGGGCGGGAACCCCGGCTGGCTGACCTGTTCCGCCATTTCCACAGTTTTGCCTCGACCATTCACGACAGGTTCTTCCTGATCAATGCGCGTTTCGACCTGTTCCAGGTGGAGGTACATGGCGAGGCGGTCATCAGGGAAGTGCTGGCGGCCGGTCGCGGCGCTTTCCTGATGGGGGCGCATCTGGGCAGTTTCGAAGTGATGCGAGCCCTCGGCCGTCGTCAGCCGGGCCTCAAGGTGGGCATGGTCATGTACGAGGAAAACGCCCGCAAGCTCAACGCCGCACTGGCCGCCATGAATCCGGCAGCGGAACAGGACATCATCCCGCTGGGACAGCTCGACTCGATGCTGCGGGTGCGGTCCTGTCTGGACGCGGGCATGGTTCTCGGCATGCTGGGCGATCGCACACTCGGTGACGGCCCGACCGTGAGCATCCCCTTTCTTGGGGAGAATGCCGAATTTCCGGTCGGCCCGATGCGCCTGGCCGCCATGCTCGGGCGGCCGGTGCTGTTCATGAGCGGCCTTTATCTGGGGGGAAACCGCTATGCGATCCACTTCGAGAGGCTGGCCGATTTCGGCGGCATTGGCCGGCAGGAGCGGGATGCCGCCATCCAGATGGCGATAGCGGCCTATGTCGCAAGTCTGGAACGCCACAGCCGCAGCAGCCCCTACAATTGGTTCAATTTCTTTGATTTCTGGCGCCGGAAGGGGGCCTGTCAATGAGCCGATTCGGGCCGTCCCGTTCCCGATTCTGCGCGCTTGCCGGGCTGGTGCTGCTTTGCCAGACCGGGCACGCGGCCCCGCTTTCCATTGCGCAACTCATGGCCAGTCTGGCGAAGCAGCCACAAGGCACGGCCACCTTCACCGAGAAAAAAACCATTTCCATTCTCGACCAGCCGGTCGAGTCGTCCGGCGAACTGCTGTTCATCGCTCCGGCGCACCTGGAAAAGCGCACCCTGAAACCAAGACCCGAAACCATGGTGCTGGATGGCGATACCCTCACCCTGGAGCGCGGGCGACGCAAGCGCGTCCTGCAAATCAGGGACTACCCGGAGGTGGGCGGCATGATCGAGAGCATCCGCGCCACGCTGGCCGGCGATCGCAAGGCGCTTGAGCGCGTGTATCACCTGGCGCTCAGCGGCGATCTGGAAGACTGGACGCTCATCCTCACTCCGCTTGATGCCAGGGTCGGCGCCATCATCGCGCGGATCAGGATAGCAGGGGCCGGGGACGCGGTGCGCAGTATCGAGATCCTTCAGCCCGATGGCGACAGGTCGTTGATGACCATCGAAAAGTTGACGCCACGGTGATGAGCCCGCCGCGACACTCTGGCGCCACCGCGATGGTGCTGTGGCTGGTTTCATTGCTGGCCTGCATCGGCATCATCAGCCGCACCCACTTCACCACCGACTTGTCGGCATTTCTGCCGCGCAGCCCCACGCCTGAGCAGCAACTGCTCATGGATCAAATACGCGATGGCCTCGCTTCACGCTTGATCCTGGTCGGCATAGAGGGTGCCGATGCGCCGACCCGTGCCAGACTGTCCAGGGAGATCGCACAGCGTCTGCGCGCCGATCATGCTTTCCTGAACGTCAATAACGGAGAGCCTGTCAATGCCGAACGCGACCGCATGTTCCTGTTCAACAATCGTTACCTGTTGAGCCCGGCAGTGGTTCCTGCGCGCTTCAGCGTCGAAGGCCTGCATGCCGCCTTGAGCGAGAGCATCGACCTGCTGGCCTCGCCGGCTGGTTTGCTGGTCAAGTCCATGCTGCCACGCGATCCAACCGGAGAAATGGTGCAATTGCTCGACCAGTTCGACCACGGCACCCACCCGAAACAAGTGGAGGGAGTCTGGGCCTCGCGGGACGGCTCGCGCGCCTTGATGCTGTTGCAAACGCGAGCCGCGGGAAGCGACACCGACGCCCAGCAAGGCGCCATGGCCGCAATTCGGCAGGCGTTCGATCACGCACCCGGCGCCACGCCCTCCGCCAAACTGGTGATGACCGGTCCCGGCGTGTTTTCGGTGACGTCGCGCGACAGCATCAAGCACCAGGTCACCCGCCTGTCCCTGATCAGTCTTGCGCTCATCGCAACGCTGCTATGGTTCGTCTATCGTTCCTTCAGCGCACTGGTACTGGGGTTGTTGCCCGTGATGAGCGGTGTGCTGGCGGGTATTGCGGCCGTCAGTCTGGGCTTTGGCACGGTACACGGCATTACTCTGGGATTCGGTACTGCCCTGATCGGTGAAGCGGTGGACTATTCCATCTACCTGTTTGTGCAATCGGAACAGAACAGCGCGGATCGCCAGGACTGGATCAAGCGCTTCTGGCCCACCATCCGCCTCGGCGTGCTGACGTCGATATTCGGCTTTGCTTCGCTGCTGCTGTCCGGTTTTCCGGGCCTGGCTCAACTCGGCTTGTATGCCATGGCCGGGCTGATCGCGGCCGCGACCGTGACGCGCTTCGTCCTGCCGTCCCTGTTGCCCGCAAATTTCCGTATTCATGATGTATCGGCTATCGGCCTTGCCCTCTCCCGGGCCGTGCAAGGCGCCGCGGTCCTGCGCTGGCCCGCGGCGATCGTGCTGCTGGCGGCCTGCGCCATTGTGGTCGATCATCGAGCCAGTTTGTGGAATGCCAACATTGCATCGCTCAGTCCGGTGTCGCAAGCGGATGTGGAACTCGATACCCGTTTGCGCGCCGACATGGGCGCGCCGGATGTGCGCTACCTGGTCGTCGTGTCCGGTGCGAATCAGGAGTCTGTCCTGCGTGCCTCCGAGCACGTTTCCGCGCGGCTGCAAACGCTGGTCGAACAAGGCGAACTGGCCGGGTTCGAAAGCCCCAGCCGTTACCTTCCCAGCGTGGCCACGCAGCACGCGCGGCAGCACAGCCTGCCCGCGCGCGCCGTGCTGGAAACGCGTCTTGCGCAGGCTGTCGAAGGCCTGCCGGTGGATGCTCGCCGGTTTGTACCGTTTCTGGACGATGTCGACGCAGCGCGCAATCGCCCCCTTCTGCAGGCTGCCGATCTGAAACAGACCTCGATGGCCATGGCGGTCGACGCCCTGCTCATTCAGCAACAGCGGCAATGGCGTGCCTTGTTGCCGCTGACCGCGCCCGAGGGGGGCAGCATCGATGCGGCTCAAATTCGCGCTGCACTGAGCACGATGCCCGATGTGTGGTTCGTGGACATGAAGGCCGAATCGGATCGTTTGTATTCCGGCTACCTGCATGAAGCCATCGTGCTGTCGCTCGGTGGACTGGTCGCCATTATCGCGCTGCTGTGGGCGGTTTTCCGCTCGCCCCTGCGTGTGCTGCGCATCATCGCGCCGCTGGCTGCGGCGGTCATCACGGTGACCGCGGGGCTCAGCCTGTTCGGCCAGCAGCTGATCATTCTGCACCTGGTCGGGCTGTTGCTGGTGATCGCCGTGGGCTCCAACTACGCCCTGTTTTTTGATCGGCCCGACCCGCGCGTACCCATCCCGCCGCGCACGCTCGTCTCCATGCTGTTTGCCAACCTCACCACCGTCGCAGGTTTCGGCCTGCTTGCGCTGTCCAACGTCTCCATCTTGCAGGCGATGGGCGTCACCGTCGCGCCGGGCGTCATCCTGGCGCTGGTTTATTCGACGATTTTTGCCCGGCGAGCCGATGCGTGATTCAGCCTGGAAACCCACGCTGTTGATCCGGGCATCCCTCGCGCTGCACGGTCTGGCGCTGGCGGGCGTCATCGCCGCGCCCGCGCAGTGGCGCTGGGCGCTGGGTGCCGTGATCATCGATCACCTGTTGCTGGCTGTCGTGGGCCTGTGGCCGCGCAGTCACTGGCTGGGGCCAAACTGGACGCGCCTGCCTGCCGCCGCCGTCGCCAGAAATGAAATCGCCCTGACTCTCGACGACGGACCGGATCCCGGCGTGACCCCGCGGGTGCTGGATATCCTGGATCGTTACGCGGTTCAGGCCACTTTTTTCTGTGTGGGCGAAAAAGCGGCACGCTACCCGGATTTATGCCGGGAAATCGTACGCCGTGGCCATGCCGTGGAAAATCATACCCAGCATCACCGCCATGATTTTTCGCTGCAAGGCCCGCGTGGCTTCATGCGCGAAGTGCAGGCCGCGCAACATACGCTCCACCTGATTACCGGCCAGCGCCCGCTGTTTTTCCGTGCGCCGGCCGGCTTGCGCAATCCTTTTCTCGATCCCGTGCTGGTGCGACTGGGCTTGACGCTCGCCAGCTGGTCGGCGCGGGGCTTCGATACCCGGATCGGCGACCCCGATCAGGTCAGGCATGCGCTGTTGCGCGACCTGCGGGCGGGCGCCATTCTGCTGTTGCACGACGGCAATGCCGCACGGTCACCCCATGGCGTTCCCGTCGTTCTTGCCGTGCTGCCCGGTGTGCTGGAGTCCGCCGCCGCCGCCGGACTGAATTTTGTCAGCTTGCGGGATGCCGTTTCATGACCGGCACACCATGCGTGAATCGATACGACCGTGTCCCGGAGGACTGGCCTTGAAGAACAGCCAGCAAACACCCTGGACCCGACAGATTGCGACGGCCATCGCCCGACACGCCATGCTGAAGGGATTGGGCACGCCACTTTTCATCGGCCTGTTTTTCTGCGCGTATTTCTGCGTGCTCAAGGCCCCGGCCTACCCGGTCGCGGTGATGCCCGTTACCTGGCTGGATCGGGCCATCGGTTTCCAGCCATGGGCGATGGCGCTGTATGTCTCGTTGTGGGTATATGTCTCCCTGCCCCCGGCGTTGCTCGCGACGCGACGCGAACTCCATCAATACGCCCTGGCGATGACGGGGACTTGCCTGATGGGGCTGATGGTTTTTTACTTCTGGCCTACCGCGGTCCCTGCAGCCAATATTGACTGGGCGCGTTATCCTGCAGCGGGCTTTCTCAAGCACATCGATGCCGCAGGCAATGCCTTTCCCTCGCTGCATGTCGCCACCGCCATTTTTTCCGGAATCTGGCTGGATCGCTTGCTGCGTGGATTCGGTGCGCCGCGATGGAGTCTGCTGTGCAACGGGCTGTGGTGTGCCGGCATCATGTATTCCACCCTCGCCACGCGCCAGCATGTGGCGGTGGACGTGTGGGGCGGCCTCGTGCTGGGAAGCGTGGCGGCCTGGCTGTCATGGCGCCGTCGCGCCCGTTCAAAGCCGGCATCCGCCGGGTATTGAGGAAGGCCGGCTGGTGGCGCACGTTAAGAATCCATCACATTGGGATTGGTTGACCCGTTGAATTCACTCTGGCTTTCCCGTTTCACCGCAACGAGCTGCCTTGGTTGCGGCCTGGAGGCGCATCGCATTGCCCTGCAAGCCCGGCGTGGCGGCCTGATGCCGTGCCGGTTTGAAACAGTGCGGGATCTCGATACGTACATTGGCGAGGTCGCCGGGCTGGACGAATTCAAGCTGCCCGGCCCGCTCGCCGAATACGACTGCCGCAACAACCGGCTCGCCCTGCTGGGCCTGTATCAGGATGGTTTCATGGCTGCGGTGGAAGCCGCCATCGGCCGCCATGGCAGGCGACGCGTGGCGGTGCTGCTCGGCACCAGCACCTCCGGCATCCTGCAAACCGAACAGGCCTACCGCCAACGCGATCCAGTGAGCGGCGCGCTGCCGGATGACTTCAACTATCGCACGACGCACAACACCTATTCAGTGGCCGATTTCGTGCGCCGGGTCTTCAAGCTTGAAGGTCCGGCCGTGGTGGTCTCCACCGCCTGCTCATCGAGTGCCAAGGTATTTGCTGCGGCTGCGCGCATGATCGCGGCGGGTCTGGTCGACGCGGCCGTTGTCGGGGGGGTCGACTCCCTGTGCCTGACCACCCTGTACGGCTTCAATTCGCTGGAACTGCTGTCGCCCAGCCCGTGCCGGCCTTTCGATGCCGGGCGCAATGGCATCTCCGTCGGCGAGGCCGCGGCCTTCATTCTGCTCGAACGCCCGGCCGGCAGCCTCGACGCCGATGACGTGCTGCTGCTGGGTGCGGGTGAATCGAGCGATGCCCACCATATGTCATCGCCCCACCCGGAAGGCCTGGGCGCGCGCAAGGCGATGCGCGCCGCGCTGAGCGCGGCCGGCCTGCAGTGCGACGACATCGACTACATCAACCTGCACGGCACCGCGACGCCGGGCAACGATGCCGCGGAAGGCAGGGCGGTGGCCGCCCTGTTCGGCGATCGCGTGCCATGCAGTTCGACCAAGGGCGCGACCGGCCACACGCTGGGCGCCGCCGGCGGTCTGGAAGCGATCATCAGCGCGCTGGTGCTGCAGCAGAGCTTCCTGCCTGGCGGGATCAATACGCGTCATGTCGATCCGGGCATTCCCGTCCAGTACCTCACCGGGAACCGGGAGGGTGCTCCACGCCGGGTGCTGAGTAACGCCTTCGGTTTTGGCGGTACCAACTGCAGCCTGATCCTGGGGAAGGCCGAATGAAGCTGAGCGCGTATCTCGACGGCATCGGCATGATCGGCCCGGGGCTCGATTCCTGGATCGCGGCGCGGCCCATTCTGGCGGGCAGCACGCCGTACGAAGCGCGGCCCATCGCCGTGCCTGCGCCGCAATCGCTGCCCCTCGCCGAGCGCCGGCGTGCCGGCACGGTCGTCAAGGTGGCCCTGGCCGCGGGGTACGAAGCCGTCACCGCCGGGCGGCTCGATGCCCGGCAGCTTGCGGCGGTGTTCTCCTCCTCGGGCGCCGACGGCGACAACTGCGATGCCCTCTGCAAGACCCTGGCGTCCGAAGACCGGCACCTCTCGCCGACCCGTTTCCACAATTCCGTGCACAACGCCCCGGCCGGTTACTGGGGCATTGCCACCGGCGCGATGACACCGGCCACGGTGCTGTGCGCGTATGACGGCAGTTTTGCCGCCGGCCTGCTGGAAGCCTTGACGCAGGTGGTGGTGGAAGGTACCGGCACACTGCTGCTGGCCTATGACGCCGCGTATCCCGACCCTCTGCGCGCCAAGCGCCCGATTCCCTCTGCTTTCGGCATCGCGCTGGCGCTGATGCCGGCACGCAGCGCGCAATCTCTGGCACGGATCGAGGCCGGCCCGACCGACGATACGCCCGGCACGCTGGCCGAACCCGGACTCGAAGCCCTGCGCCGCGTCATTCCAGCCGCGCGCGGCTTGCCGCTGCTGCAGGCCCTGGCGCAGGCGTGCAACGGGCGGGTGGTGCTGGAATATCTGGCACCGCTCAGCCTGGCCGTGGAAATCGAAGCATGCCGCTAGACCACGCCTGGCTGCTTGCGCATCTTCCGCACCAGGGCAGCATGTGTCTGCTCGACGGCGTCACGGAGTGGAATGCCCGGCTGATCCGCTGCACCGCGAGCAGTCACCGTCACGCCGACAATCCGCTGCGTGCGCAGGATGGTTTGGGCGCGGTCTGTGGCGTCGAGTACGCGGCGCAGGCCATGGCAGCTCACGGCGCGCTGCTGACGGCAGCCGCAGGGGTACCGCGTGCCGGGTATCTCGCGAGCGTACGCAGCGTCGACCTGCATGTCGCGCGGCTGGATGACATTGCGGCCGATCTGGACATCGAGGCCGAACGGCTGTCCGGCGACGACAACACCATTCTTTACGACTTCCGCGTGGCCGTGGGGAATCGCCTGCTGTTGAGCGGCCGCGCGACAGTCGTGCTGGACGCAGACAAATGGGGAGGATCAACATGAAACGCGCGCTGGTCACCGGCGGCAGCGGCGGTATCGGGTCGGCCATCTGTCGCCGTCTCGCCGCCGATCGCTACTTCGTCTACGTCCACGCCAACCGGAGTCTGGCCAGGGCCCAGGCTTTGGCCGATGAAATCAGGGCTCACGGCGGACAGGCCGAAGCCATCGCCTTCGACGTCACCGACGCCGTGGCCAGCCGTGCGGCGCTGGAGATTCTGGTCGCTGAGGCCCCGGTCCAGGTACTGGTGAACAATGCCGGCATTCACGATGATGCGGTCTTTCCCGGCATGAGCGCGGCGCAATGGCACCGTGTGCTGGACGTGTCGCTCAACGGTTTCTTCAATGTCACTCAGCCACTGACGATGCCGATGCTGCGCAGCCGCTGGGGGCGCATCGTCAACATCACTTCCATTGCCGGGATCACCGGTAACCGCGGACAGGTTAACTACGCCGCGGCCAAGGGCGCGCTGCACGCAGCGACCAGGTCGCTGTCGCTGGAACTTGCCAGCCGCGGCGTGACGGTCAACGCGGTAGCGCCGGGCATCATCCAGACCGGAATGATCGACGGGGTATTCGACGCGGCGGCCATCGAACGCCTGGTGCCCATGAAACGTGCCGGGCGGGCGGACGAGGTGGCGAATCTGGTGAGCTTTCTGGTATCGGAGCAGGCGGACTACATTACCGGCCAGGTGATTTCAGTCAACGGCGGCATGATTTAAACCTGGCAACCGCGGTCGGCCGCCTCCGGTGGCGCGGCTGCATTGCCCTCGTGTTCGCTGCCGCCACCGGCGGTGAGAAGGGGGTGGGGGATTGGCATCCCTTGCGCGGACGTATCGATGGAATTTTTCATGGTGTGCCTGATCGGTGTGTACGCAGGCGGCGCAGTACGAGAAGCGGCAGGCGCAGCACGAAACCCAGCATCAGCCGCAGATGCATCCAGGAAAGCAGGATGTTGTCGCGCAAATAGTTGAAGTGGGAAACGCCGCCTTCGTCGGCGTGCAGGTATTTCACCGGCGCGGGCAGATTGATCGGGCGTACCCCGCGCCAGCACAGACGCACCACGGCCTCGGGGTCGAAGTCGAAGCGGCGCATCCAGCGCTGGCCGCGCATCACCTGACGCAAGGGCTCGATGGGGTAGACGCGAAAGCCGTAGAGCGAATCGCCGATACCTGCCCACAGGGTTTCCAGATGGGCCCAGCCGTTCGAAAGCTTGCGCCCCTGGACCCGCAGGGCCGGTGCGCTGGCATCGAACACCGGCATGCCGAGCACCATCGCGTCGGGTGCCTGTTTCGAAGCCGCCATGAAGGCCGGAATGAGATCGGCCGGGTGCTGGCCGTCGGAGTCCATGGTCAGGGCGTGGGTGTAGCCCTGCCGGGCGGCCAGATCCAGGCCGTGCAGCACGGCCGCGCCCTTGCCGCCGTTTTCCGGCAATACCATGACCTTGAGGCCGGGGTCCGTTGCCGCCATCCCTGCGAGGCCGACGGCCGTCCCGTCGGTGCTGCCGTCCACCACGACCCACACCGGCGCCCACCGGGCGCGGGCGGCACGCACGGTGTCGTAGACGCGTGCACCCGGGTTATAGCTGGGAATCAGCACCAGATGGCTGCTCGAGAGGTCGATTGCGGGCATCATCCGGCGGGACGGGGAGCGTCGGCGGCCTGCTGGGCATCGGGCGGCAGGAAACGCGGGGCATCGCGCAACGCATCGATGAAGTGGCGTTCCAGTTCCTCGGTGAACGCCCCTGCCTTGGCTGGCGGATCGAAACGGCGGCCGAGCCGGATGCGGTAGGTGATCGGCATCGCCGGACAGCGAAACAGGGGCCAGCCCTTGCTGAGATAAGGCGAATCGGTCTCGATGAACACGGTCTGGATCGGCACCCTGGCCCGGCGGGCGATGAGCGCTGCGGTCCCCTTGCAGGCATTGACCGGCCAGCGGGTCGTACGGGTGCCTTCGGGAAAGAGCAGGAGATGGCTGCCGTTTCTCAGTTCGGCCACGGCCTGTCTGATCATGCTCAATCGCGCGTCGTTACGGATGTAGCCGGCGAGACGGGCGCCGGCGCCGAGAAAAATATTGTCGACGATATCGGCTTTCATGATGCAGGCCGTGTTGGGCAGGCGCGAGATCACCATGACGGCATCGAGCAGGCAAGGGTGATTGGGGGCGATGATCAGCGGTCCTTCGTTGCGCAGGGTGTCGAGCTCGCGGAGATCGAAGCGGCAGGCCCCGATGAGGTCAAGCGCGCCGAGGTAGAGGCGGAACAAGGTGGTGACGGAGCGGCGCCCGAGCAGGTGAGCCCAGCGCCTGGGCAGGACGTAATGGAGCGGTACGGCGAGCGCCGACCAGGTCAGTGAGATCGCGCCCAGCAGCACCAGTCCGCTCCCCAGCGCAAGATACTCATGGAGCCGTTGCGGCCGGCGGCGTGCAAGACCGGGTATCGGAGCCGGGGCTGCGTTCACCTGGTGGCCTCGACGCGGGAGGGCGATTTCCAGAAGATCCATCCGCCGCCGCCCCGTCCCTGCCTGACGGTGACGGCGGGGCAGGCGGGCGGAATGTCGCGACGCCACATCGTTCCTGCCTGTGTCATGGGCAAGCGGACCTCACTGCCTTGCCGACGTGGCGGCGGGGCTGCATTTTGCACCGCAGCGCAGCGGGAGTCGGGTCCGCGCGGCCGCCGTCGAGCGCCGGGAGATCATGCTGGCGTTCATCAGGGCAATTCATCGGAGTATCGTGCAACATCAGGTTTTCCATGGTCGGCGACAGGGCGGCGGAACGCCATGTTTGAAAGCACTGGCAAAGCGTGTGGATTTTACCCAGACACGCCGCATTTACATACCGCGCCCCGGGCTGCCTGCTCGCGTTATCATGCGGGGCCTCTGATCTGATTTTCATGACCATGCTGGTACTTGGCATCGAATCGTCCTGCGATGAAACGGGTGTTGCCCTGTATGACAGGGCGCGCGGCTTGCTGGCGCACGCGCTCCATTCGCAGATTGCCATGCATAACGACTATGGCGGCGTCGTGCCGGAGCTGGCGTCGCGTGACCATATCCGGCGGCTGCTACCCCTGACACGTCAGGTTCTGGCCGAGAGCGGGTGCACGCTGGCCGAACTGGGCGGGATCGCCTATACGCAAGGACCGGGGCTGGCCGGGGCCTTGCTGATCGGTGCAGGGATGGCGCGTGCGCTGGCATTTGCGCTGAATATTCCCGCTGTCGGCGTGCACCATCTGGAAGGGCATATGCTCTCGCCGCTGATTTCCGATACGCCCCCTGAATTCCCGTTCGTCGCATTGCTGGTCTCGGGCGGCCATACGCAACTGATGCGGGTGTCGGGCATCGGACGCTACACCCTGCTGGGCGAGACGCTTGACGACGCTGCGGGCGAGGCCTTCGACAAGACCGCGCAACTGCTGGGTCTGGGCTATCCGGGCGGTCCCGCCCTGGCGGAACTGGCGGCAACGGGCAATGCCGGTCGTTTTGTCCTGCCGCGGCCGATGCTCCATTCGGGCGATTTCGATTTCAGCTTCAGCGGCTTGAAGACCGCCGTGTTGACGCTGGTGCGCAAGCAGGGCCTGGAGCAGGCGGCGGACATCGCGGCAGCGTTTCAGGCGGCCGCGGCGGAGGTGCTGGTGAGCAAGAGCCTGGCTGCCTGTACGCATAGCGGCGCCACGCGGCTGGTGGTGGCCGGCGGCGTGGGCGCCAATGCGCACCTGCGCGAGCGGCTCACACATGAGGCGGCCGCGCGCGGCATCGATGTGTTCTATCCCCGGCTGGAATTCTGTACCGACAACGGTGCGATGATCGCGTATGCCGGGGCGCAGCGCCTGGCGGCGCGGACGCATCCGGCATCGGATCTGGCATTCACGGTCAAGCCGCGCTGGGACCTGGCGACACTCGAGGGGGCGTAATCCGGGTGCGGTTCAATCCTGGAATATCGGATAGGCCTCGCGCAAGGCTTTGAGCCATTTTTCGCCGCCGGTGAAGTGGACGATCTGTTCCGGAAACAGCAGGAATCCCATCAACGCCGCCATCAGGCAAACCAGAACCACGGTCCCGAAAATGCTTTCCGGGCGCAGCACGCCCCAGTAGCGGCTGACCAGGAACAGCGTGTCCTTTTTGTGCTCCGACATCGACAGCCAGCGCCGTAGCAATTTGAGGGCGAGGTAGGCGGCATAGCCGCCGGCCAGCGAGGCGAACACGATGCGGAAGAGCGCGAACACGTCCAGCCCGCCGCCGAGATATTCGTGATACAGCCAGGACACGAAACCGAGCGACAGCGACGCCAGGATCGCGATGGCCACGTTGATGAACAGCCGTCGGCGCTCGCGCGCCAGATCACGTTGCCGTTCAATGAAGAAGCTGTCGACTTCGTGCTTGAAGTATTCGACCTTTTCCTGCACCAGCGACGAGAATTCCGCCCGGGCGTGGACGATTCGGGTATCTATCAGTGCGCCGAGCCGTTCGCCGGCATAATCGACCAGTTCGCGCACGTCGTCCTTGGTGAACTGGCGCTGCTCATGCAGTTCGTCGGAAATCTTGTCGAGCTTGGCATCGATTTCCTGACTGGCGCGCCAGATGACCTCCTGCAGTTCGCTTCCGGCCTGCGACACACCTTCGTTGACCACAACGGACAGGCGTTTGCCGGCGTGATCGATCGCTTCGCGCGAGACCTCCGCCAGGCTTTCTTTTGCATGTTCGATGCTTTTGTCGAAAAAGGCCATATCGGGTGGGGATCAGGAGCGGATACCGATGCGGCCTTCCTGCCCGGATATCAATTTGATGAGATTGCTTTTGTGGCGATAGAACAGCAGCAACGCGATCACCGATACGGCGATCGTCGTGCTGCCCCAGCCGGTCAGCAGTCCCGAATAAACCGGGGCCAGCACGGCGGTGATCAAGGCGGCCAGCGAAGAAATACGGAATACCCGCGCGATGAACAGCCAGGTTGCCAGACAGGCCAGGCCGAGCCAGGGGTTGAGGCCGAGCAATACGCCGAGCGCCGTGGCCACGCCCTTGCCACCCTTGAACCGGAAAAATACCGGGAAGAGATGGCCGATGAATACCGCCAGCGCGCACAGCAGAACACTCTCTTCAGGCAACCCGAATTGCGGCGCCAGCATGCGCGCCAGCACGACCGCGACCCAGCCTTTGAGCGCATCGCCGAGCAGCGTCAGCGCCGCTGCCGCTTTGTGCCCGGTGCGGAGCACGTTGGTGGCGCCCGGATTGCCCGATCCGAAGCTGCGGGGGTCGGGCAGGCGCATGGCGCGACTGACGATGACGGCAAACGACAGGGAGCCGAGCAGGTAGGCCGCGACAATGAACAACAGCAGGGTCATAGGGATTCGCTAAGGGATGGGTGGGGCATTCGTTTCGCAATGTGGCGGCATCGGCTCAATTTATCCATCAATGCGTCCCGAGTCAGTAAGATAGCGAATTTTGAGCAGGCTCGTTGGCGGGCGCTGCCGTGGATCATCAAGACAATGGACATTTTATTCTTGCGGGACTTCCGTCTCGAACTGATTATCGGTGTATACGAGTGGGAACGCAAAGTGCCGCAGCCGGTCCGGCTCGATCTGGAAATCGGGCTGCCCGACAGCAAGGCCAGTGGCAGCGATAACGTGGCCGACACCATCGACTATGGCGCAGTGGCCATGCGGGTGAAGGATTCCCTGCTCAATGCCACGCGATCGCTTACGCTGGTCGAGTCGGTGGCCGAACACGTGGCCACGATCATTCGCGATGAATTCGGCGCGCCGTGGGTAAAAGTGTCGGTGACCAAATTCGCCATCGTGCCGGATATCAGGGAACTCGGCATTGCCATTGAGCGCGGCACGCGCGCGTGAGCGCCGGGCAGATCGCCCTCACGGCGGTCATCCTGCTTGTGGCGTATCTCATCCGCAGCATGACCGGTTTTGGCTCGTCGCTGGTTGCGGTACCCTTGCTGGCGCTGTTCCTGCCGCTGCAGTTTGTGGTGCCGCTGACCCTGTTGCTGGATTTCACGACTTCGGTCGTGATGAGCGGCATCCATTTCGAACGCGTGAAGTGGAACGAAATAGGGGTCCTGATCCCGTTCGGCATGCTCGGTGCGGTGCTGGGCGCCAAGCTCCTGGCCAATTTGCCGACTGCTCCCATGTTGATGGTGCTGGCCGGCCTGGTGTTCATCTTTGGCGTACGCAGCGTGTTCCATGTCCATGGTGACAAACCCGTCACGCGTGCCTGGGCCGCGCCCGCCGCGTTGACGGGCGGGACGGTCGGCGCGCTGTTCGGTGCCGGCGGGCCGCCGTATGTGATTTATCTGACCCATCGCATTCAGGATAAAGACGATTTGCGGGCGACCTTTTCCGTACTGTTTCTCGCCGACGGCATGTCCAGGGTCGTCATTTTTCTGATCGCCGGCTTGCTGATGAACGCACAGGTATGGACCGCCTATTTTGCCGCGCTGCCCCTCATGCTGGGCGCCCTCTATCTGGGCGGGCGTCTCCAGGTCGGATTGAGCGAGTCGCAGATGGCGCGCCTGGTCGGCGTACTGCTGGTAGGATCGAGCATCTCGCTCCTGTTCAAGGCCCTGCATGAATGAATACGCCTGAATCGCTGCACGTTCAGTCCGTGTCGTTCAGCAGCCTGAAAGCCGGCTCGCGTCTGATCGTGCTGGGTGCCGTGCATGGCAACGAACATTGCGGGACACGGGCGATCCGCCGCGTGATCATGGAAATCGAATCCGGACAGCTGGGGCTCGTTTCGGGAAGCGCGACCTTCGTGCCGGTGACCAACCCGCTGGCCTATGCGCGCCATCAACGCATGGGTGAGCGCAACCTCAACCGCAGTCTTGAACCCACGGATACCCCGATCGAATTCGAGGATCGTATCGCCAACTGGCTGTGCCCGTTGCTCGCGCAGCACGATGTGCTGCTCGACCTGCACTCGTTTCATACCGCGGGTGAACCCTTCGCCATGCTGGGGCCGGAAAACAATCCTGGCCCGCTGGAACCCTTCGCGCGTTCGGCCGAAGAAACCGCGTGGGCACTGCGTCTGGGGGTGTCCCGCTTCGTCGATGGCTGGCTCGATGCCTACGCCGCTGGGGTTGCGCGCCGTCTGGCGGCCGGCGTGCCGGCGCGCGAGGCCGACGTGCGTTACGGCGTGGGCACGACCGAATACATGCGGGCGCAGGGGGGGATCGCCCTTACGCTTGAATGCGGTCAGCACGATGATCCCGCCGCACCGGATGTGGCCTACCGTGCCATTCGCAATACACTCGCGCATCTGGGCCTGGCGGCAGAGCCCAGGCCTGCGCCCGCAAGCGGTGCGGGGACGTTGCGTCTGTATCAGGTTGTCGACCGCGCCCATGGCGGTGACCGTTTCACCCGCGATTGGGCCAGTTTCGATCGGGTGCACGCCGGTGAAGTCATCGGGACTCGCCACACGGGCATGCCGGTGACGGCTGACCGTGACGGCTACGTCGTGTTTCCCAACCCTGATGCCCGGCCGGGGCAGGAGTGGTTTTATCTGGCGAAGTCGAGCGCGCGCGGATAACGCTCAGCCGCGCGGGTGGTGTTGCGCATGCAGCTGTTTCAGCCGCTCGCGTGCGACGTGGGTATAGATCTGCGTGGTGGAAATATCGCGATGCCCGAGCAGCATCTGCACGACCCGCAGATCGGCTCCATGGTTCAGCAGATGGGTGGCAAAGGCGTGACGCAGCGTATGCGGCGACAGCGGGCGCGTGATTCCGGCCGCCCGTGCGTGTCGCTTGATGAGGTACCAGAATGCCTGGCGGGTCATGCCGCCGCCGCGTGCGGTCACGAACACCGCATCGGACAGCTGCCTGTTCAGCAGCACGGGACGCGCCTCCGCCAGGTAGCGTTTGAGCCATGCCACCGCCTCCTCGCCCAGCGGAACCAGCCGATCCTTGTTGCCCTTGCCGGTGATGCGCAGCACGCCGTCGTCGAGATTGACCGCGGTGACCTTGAGCCCCACCAGTTCAGACGCCCGCAAGCCGGTGGCATAGAGCGTTTCCAGCATCGCGCGATCGCGCAGGCCGGCCGGCGCGGTGAGGTCGACACTGTCGAGCAGACGCTCCACATCGGCCTCGGTGAGCGACTTCGGCAGGGCGCGCGGCAGCTTGGGGCTGTCGAGATTGAGCGTGGGGTCGGCGGCAATCAGGTTTTCGCGCAGCAGGAAACGGTAGAAACGCTTGAGGGCCGAACTGTAACGTGCCGCGCTGCGCGGTTGGCTGTGGCCGGCAAAGCGGTATGCCAGATAGGCCTCGATGTCGCCGGCCATGGCGGCATCGAGGCCCCGCAGATGGGTGTTTTCCAGCCAGGCGGCAAAATTTTTCAGGTCGCATCGATAGGCGGCCAGCGTCAGATCGGCCAGCCCGTCCTCCAGCCACAGGTGATCGCAGAACCGGCTAATCAGGGCGTCGCTCATGCGCCAGCAACCAGGTTTTTACGCCGAGAGGGGCGCCGTTCGATGAATGCATGAATCCTCCCAGCCCGTTGGCCGCCAATACGCGATGGCAAGGGATGAAAATGGGCAGGGGATTCGAGCCGCACGCCTGGCCAACCGCGCGCGCCGCCGTGCCGAGCCGTTTCGCCAGCGCGCCATAAGTCGTCGTCTGTCCGGCCGGGATGGCCATCAGGGCGTGCCACACCCGCAACTGGAACGGTGTGCCGTGCGGCACGAACGGCAGATTAAAGGCGTGGGCGGGATCCTGCCAGTAGGCATCGAGTTCGCGCGCCAGTCGGCGTGCCGGCGCATTCAACTGCGTCGAGACTGCGGTGTCTGCAGGCAGGAAATCAAGCCGGGTCAGCGCGTCGCCGCTGAAGCAGGCGCCGAGGCGGCACATCGGGGCGGGCAGGATGAAATCGTATTCAGGCATCACGGAATTCCGCTGGGGCGGTGCGTCAATTCATTCGTCTGACCCGGCAATGGCCCGACGGGTTTCGGCGAGGTCGACCAGACTGCAATGGGTCTTGCGGCTGGCCCGGCAATCATCCGTTCCCGGCATGTGCTCGAACGAACACGAACGCGCCTGCAACATGGCCCAGTCAGCTTCGGAGTAAGCGTTTTGCGGCAGATTGGGCGGGAAGTAGACGCAGCCGAAGCAGTGGTCTTCGTGGGTTGTGTTGAAACGGTCTGTCATGGGGGGCTTCCTTTCCGGTTCTCGGCTGCCGGTGCAGCCAGCAATCATCATGCACCTCGGCATGATTATGTGGCTAAACAGGCATTGAGCGCACAAACAGAAACGCCCGCATGCAGCGGGCGTTTGGTGTGACGGCTGGAAGGCTGCTTATTCGGCGGCCGCTGCGGCGGCCTTGCGGGCGGGCAGCTTTTCCTTGATGCGCGCGGACTTGCCGGAACGATCGCGCAGGTAGTACAGCTTGGCACGACGCACGTCGCCGCGGCGCTTGACTTCCACGCGGGCAACCAGCGGCGAGTAGGTCTGGAAGGTGCGCTCGACGCCTTCGCCGGCAGAAATCTTGCGCACGGTAAAGGCGGAGTTGAGGCCGCGGTTTCGTTTGGCGACGACGACGCCTTCGTAGGCCTGCAAACGCTCGCGGGTGCCTTCCTTCACTTTCACCTGGACGACGACGGTGTCGCCCGGGGCGAAGTCGGGGAGGGTTTTGCCGAGGCGGGCGATTTCTTCCTGTTCGAGTTGCTCGATGATGTTCATGATGTTTCCTTGCATCTGGCGGGAGAGGTGCGACCTGGGTGTTATCCCAAGGCGGACGTCACGCCGTTTCACGTTGGCCCCGCAAGGGGCCGCTCATTTCCTGGCTGCCTGGGGGCAGGCGGCCGGGTCAATCCGGTCTGTGCTGCAGCCGATCCAGCAGATCGGGTCGCAGCGCGGCGGTCAGCCGCAGGCTTTCTTCGTGTCGCCACCGGGCAATCGCCGCGTGGTTGCCGCTTTTCAACACGTCCGGCACCGCCATGCCCTGCCAGACTTCCGGCCGGGTGTAGTGGGGACAGTCGAGCAGGCCGTTGGTGAACGAATCCTGTGCCGCCGATTCCGCGTCGTTGAGTGCGCCCGGCAGCTGCCGGATGAGCGCATCCATCAGCGCCAGGGCAGGGAGTTCGCCGCCGGACAGCACGAAATCGCCCAGCGAAACCTCCTCGTCCACGCGGCGCTGCAGCAGCCGCTCGTCGATGCCTTCATACCGCCCGCACAGCAATGCCAGCGCAGGTTTTTCTTTCAATTCCATCACCCGCCGCTGGGTCAGGGGGCGGCCGCGGGGTGAAAAATGCACCACCCAGGGCGTCAAATTCTCGTTCGCCAGATCCTGCCGTACTGCGTTCAGCGCGCAGTCCAGCGGTTCGGCCAGCATCAGCATCCCGGGGCCGCCGCCATAGGGCCGGTCGTCCACCGTGCGGTGCGGGTCGTCGGTGAAGTCGCGCGGATTCCATGCGCGAAACCGATACAAGCCGCGGTCCAGTGCCCGCCGGGTGATGCCGTAATCCAGTACGGCATCGAACATCTCGGGAAAGAGCGTGACCGCATCGAAGCGCATCAGTAATCTTCGCCCCAGTCCACCTCGATCGTTCTGCCCGTCTGATCCACCTTGCCGACGAAGGCCGCGACGAACGGAATCAGGTGTTCGCGCGTACCCTTGACGACCAGCAGATCGTTCGCGCCGCTTTCCATCAGGCTGTCGACCGTGCCCAGTTCGACGCCTTCCCGGTTGACGACTTTCAGACCGATCAGATCCGACCAGTAAAACTCGTTTTCCCCCGGCGGCGGTAATGCGCTCTTCGCCACCGAGATTTCCTGTCCGCGCAGGGCATACGCCGTGTCGCGGTCGTCGATGCCGGCCAGTTTGGCGACCAGGGCTTTGCCATGGTCCTGGACGGCTTCGACGCTGTAATGCCTCTGTTGTCCGTCACGGCCGACGCGCCAGGATTCAAAATCCATCAACGCGTCCGGGTCTTCGCTGTAGGGCTGGACTTTGACCCAGCCCTTGATACCGAATGGGGCGGCGATGCGCCCCATCACGACCCAGTCGCTGCTCTGATTCAACTCAGGCAGCGGCAGCGGGCTTGTTCTGCTTGACCAGGCGGGCGACGGTGTCGGACATCTGCGCGCCATTGCTGACCCAGTAGCCAATGCGCTCCGCATTCAGGCGTACCGATTCGGCGCCTTCGGAAGCCGTCGGGCTATAGAAACCGACGCGCTCGATGAAACGGCCATCGCGGCGGCAGCGCGAATCAGCCACCACCACGTTGTAGAAAGGACGGTTTTTGGCGCCGCCGCGCGAAAGACGAATAACGACCATGATCTAACCCACCGGGTAAACGGAGAAAACCGCGAATTATACCCAAAATCCCCGGACTTGCCAGCGGCAGGCTTTACCGCATTCCGGGCAACATGCCCTTCATGCCGCGCATCATCTTGGACAGGCCGCCCTTGCCCATCATTTTCATCATCTTCTGGGCCTGCTCGAACTGCTTCAACAGCTTGTTGATTTCCTGCACCTGCACGCCCGCGCCGGCGGCGATGCGGCGCTTGCGGCTGGCCTTGATGATGTCGGGCTTGCGGCGCTCCAGCGGGGTCATGCTGTTGATGATGCCTTCAATCCGGTTGACTGCCTTGTCGTCGGCACCGGTCGGCATGGCCATCTGACCGGCGCCGGGCAGTTTGTCCATCAGCGCCGAGAGGCCGCCCATCTTGCGCATCTGCTGGATCTGCGCCTTGAAGTCCTCGAGGTCGAAATCCTTGCCTTTCTTGACCTTGTCGGCGAGTTTCCTGGCTTCGGCCAGATCGACCGAGCCTTGCGCCTGCTCGATCAGCGAGAGCACGTCGCCCATGCCGAGGATGCGCTGCGCCATGCGCTCGGGATGGAAGGCTTCCAGCCCGGTGGGCTTTTCGCCGACACCGATGAACTTGAGGGGTTTGCCCGTGATCTGCCGCACCGACAGCGCCGCACCGCCGCGGGCGTCGCCGTCGAGCTTGGTCAGCACCACGCCGGTGAGCGGCAGTGCTTCATTGAAAGCCTTGGCGACGTTGACCGCGTCCTGGCCCTGCATGGCATCGACGACGAACAGCGTCTCGACCGGCTGGACCGTGGCGTGCAGCGCCTTGATCTCGGCCATCATCGCGGCGTCGATCGCTAGGCGGCCGGCGGTGTCGACGATCAGCACGTCATAGAACTGCTTGCGCGCGTGATCCTGCGCGGCCTGGGCGATCTTCAGCGGATCGCGTTCGTCGCCGGCTTCAAAAAAGCTGACATCGAGCTGTTTGCCGAGTTGCCGCAACTGGTCGATGGCGGCGGGTCGGTAGACGTCGGCGGAGGCGAGCAGGACTTTTTTCTTGCGGTTTTTCAACAGCAGCGCGAGCTTGCCGCTGGTGGTGGTCTTGCCCGAGCCCTGCAGACCGGCCATCAGAATGACCGCAGGCGGCGTGGCGGCCAGGTTCAGGTCGGCGTTCTCGCCGCCCATCAGGCGGGTCAGTTCTTCGTGGACGATGCCGATCAGCGCCTGGCCCGGCGACAGGCTGGCGAGCACTTCCTGGCCCAGGGCGCGGGTTTTGACCGCTTCGATGAAGCCCTTGACGACCGGCAACGCAACGTCGGCTTCGAGCAACGCGAGACGTACCTGGCGCAGCGTATCCTGCACGTTGGCCTCGGTGATGCGCGCCTGTCCACGCAGGGATTTGACGACGCCGGCGAGGCGTCCGCTGAGATTTTCTAACATGGCTTCCTTGTTGCCGCCATGGGCGGCATGGATAATGAGGCTGACTGAATCCAGATTCCATTTTAACGAATGTCCCCGTTATTGCTGGTTACTTTGTGTGTCAGTGCGCTGTATGGCTGGATTGCCTGGCGCCTGCAACATGGGCCGTCCGCCCTGTCGGTGCGCGTGTTGACGCCGCTGGCCTTGCTGGCGCATGGCGCACTGATCTTCAACTCCGTGCTGGCGCAGGGCGATATCCGGCTGGGATTCGGCAATTCCCTGTCGACGATTCTATGGCTGACCGCGCTGACCTACTGGCTGGCCAGCCAGGGCGCGCCCCTGGCGCGTCTGCAGTCATGGGTCAGTGGATTGGCCGCGGTGTCCGTGCTGGCCATGGCGGTTTTTACCGAAACCCATGCCATTCCCGATTCGCAGACGCTGGCCCTGCGCGCGCACCTGGTCGTGTCCTTCCTTGCCTATGGCTTGCTGGCGGTGGCGGCCCTGCATGCGGTGATGATGACCATGCTGGAAAAGCAGTTGCATCGCGGGGCCTTGCTGCAAGCGGGCGCGCCGCCTTTATTGACGCTGGAAGCGATGCTGTTCAGAACCATCGGCATAGGGTTTGCGCTATTGACCCTGGCGGTATTCAGCGGAATATTTTTTTCCGAAGAGCTGTTCGGCAAGCCGTTGCAGTTTACCCACAAGGTCGTGTTCGCCATCCTGTCCTGGCTGGTGTTTGGCGGTTTGCTGCTGGGACGGCATTTTCGCGGCTGGCGCGGCCGCACGGCACTTTACTGGACGATCACGGGCTTTACCCTGTTGCTGCTGGCCTATCTGGGTACCCAGTTCGTGCTGGAAGTGATCCTCCGGCGTTGAGGCAATTCTGATTGGACAGTATCCCTACCAGTACGCTTTTCGCCGTACTCGCCGCCCTGCTGCTGACCTCGGCCTTCTTTTCCGCGTCGGAAACCGCGATGATGGCGATCAACCGCTATCGGCTGCGCCATGCCGCTGAATCCGGTGTGCGGGGGGCGATCCGTGCGCAGGCGCTGCTGGGCAGGACCGACAAGCTGCTGGGCGTCATCCTGCTCGGCAACAACCTGGTCAATTCCGCTTCGGCCACGCTGTCGGCCGTGCTGGCGATTCGCCTGTTTGGCTCCGGTGAAGCCGTGCTGTTCGTGGCGACGTTGTTGCTCACTTTCCTGATCCTGGTGTTCAGCGAAGTCACGCCCAAGGTGGTGGGTGCCGCCTTCCCTGAACGCGTGGCCTACCCGGCGACGCTGCTGCTCACGCCGCTGCTGACGCTGGCCTATCCCGTGGTGTGGTTCGTGAACCTGTTCGTGCAGGGTATTTTACGGCTGCTGCGGATCAGGCAGCCCGAACCGGGGCAGGAAAACAGCCTGGGTCTGGAGGAGTTGCGGACCATCGTGCTGGAATCGTCAGGCAGGCTGCCGCGCGAACATCACCGGCTCTTGATGAATCTGCTCGATCTTGAAGACATCACCGTGGATGACGTGATGACGCCGCGCAGCCAGATCGAATCGATCGATATCGAGGACGACCTCGATCGGATACAACAGCAGATATCCACCAGCCACCATACCCGGCTGGTGGTGCGTGCCGGTTCGCCCGACAATCTGCTGGGCGTACTGCATGTGCGCCGGGTGCTGTACGCGCTGACCGGCGAGGAACTGGATCTGGAGGCCCTGAAGGAAAACCTCGAAGACCCCTATTTCGTCCCGGCGGGTACGCCGCTGTTCACGCAGTTGCGCAATTTTCAGTCGGGTCGTCGACGGCTGGCGCTGGTCGTCGATGAATACGGCGAACTGCAGGGATTGGTGACGCTGGAGGACCTGCTGGAGGAGCTGGTTGGAGAATTCACCACGCATGCGCCGTCCGACGCGGGTTATTTGCGGCACGAGGAAGGCGGTAGCTGGCTGGTCGAGGGTAGCGTCCTGCTGCGCCACCTCAATCGCAAGCTGGGCCTCTCGCTGCCACTGGATGGCCCGAAGACCCTGAACGGCCTGTTGCTGGAGCAATTCGAGGATATTCCCGAAGCCGGAGTGAGCATCAAACTGGGCAATGTGCCGGTTGAAATCGTGCAGACGCAGGATCGCGCGGTCAAGATGGCGCGCATCCATGTGCCGCCGACGGAAGCAGCCCAGCCCGGACACGTCTCAATTTAGTCGGAAAATTGCCGTTAAGGCCTGTGATTCCCTGTGTCTGTCCCTTCCGGACGGGCGAAGGGACGATAATTTGACGCTGGACTTGTCTGGAATCGAGCTATGGCAGCTGTGACAAACACCAACAATTTAACCGGGCTGGCGCGTGCCATGGTCAACCATGGCTGGCTGTCCGAGGGTGATGCGGAAGGGGTCTGGAAGCGCGCCAGCCAGTCTGGTGATTCGTTCGTGACCGAATTGATCAAGGGGCGGCGATTCAAATCCGACCAGATTGCCGAATTTGCCGCGACTTCGTTCGGCTTCCCCTATATGGATCTGAATGCCATGGATCACGAGAGCCTGCCACAGGGGCTGCTCGATCCGAAACTGGTGCAGAAACGGCGGGTCGTTGCCTTGTATCAGCGCGGCAACAAACTGTATGTCGCGACATCCGATCCCACCCATCTGCAGGCACTGGACGAAGTGAAATTCCAGACCGGGCAGACGATCGAGCCTGTGGTGGTGGAAGACGACAAGCTGGGCAAGCTGATCGAGAAGGCCGGCGAAGCAAACGACAACACGATGGCCGTGCTGAACGCGGAAGACCTCAATCTGGATTTTGCCGACGAGGAAAGCGCCGCAGCCCAGCAGGAAACCAGCGGGATCGAGATCGACGATGCGCCGGTCGTGCGCTATCTACAGAAAATCATGCTCGATGCCATCAATATCGGGGCATCCGACATCCATTTCGAGCCTTACGAAAAATATTACCGGATCCGTTACCGCCGCGATGGCATCCTGTCCGAGGTGGCGCAGCCGCCGATGGCGATCAAGGACAAGGTGGCGTCGCGCATCAAGGTGTTGTCACGGCTGGATATTTCGGAAAAGCGGGTGCCGCAGGACGGCCGCATGAAAATGGTCCTGTCGAAGAGTCGCGCCATCGATTTTCGGGTCAGCACCCTGCCCACGCTGTACGGCGAAAAGATCGTCATGCGTATTCTCGATCCCACCAGCGCGCAGCTGGGAATCGAGGCGCTGGGCTATGAGCCCTGGCAGAAGGAATTGCTGCTGAACGCGGTGCAGCGCCCCTACGGCATGGTACTGGTGACCGGCCCGACCGGTTCCGGCAAGACCGTGTCGCTGTATACCTGCCTGAATATCCTGAACAAGCCCGACGTCAACATCTCGACGGCGGAGGATCCGGCGGAAATCCAGTTACCCGGGATCAACCAGGTCAACGTCAACGACAAGGCGGGACTGACCTTCTCGGCGGCGCTTAAATCCTTCCTGCGGCAGGATCCCGACGTGATCATGGTCGGCGAGATCCGCGACCTGGAAACCGCGGACATCGCCATCAAGGCGGCACAGACCGGCCACATGGTGATGTCCACGCTGCACACCAACGATGCGCCCGGGACGCTTACCCGGCTGCTGAACATGGGGGTGGCGCCTTTCAACGTGGCGTCTTCAGTGATCCTGATTACGGCACAACGGCTGGGGCGCAAGCTGTGCAGTTGCAAGCAGCCTGCCGATATTCCGGAGGAAGCCCTGCTGGCAGCGGGTTTTACCGGAGAGCAGCTCGATGGCAGCTGGAAGCCCTACAAGCCGGTCGGTTGCGAGATCTGCGGCGGCACGGGCTACAAGGGGCGGGTGGGCATCTATCAGGTCATGCCGATCACCGACGCCATGACCCGCATCATCCTCAAGGGCGGGAATGAATCCGATATTGCCGACCAGGCCAGGCGCGAAGGCGTGCTTGACCTGCGCCAGGCAGGCCTGCTGAAAGTGAAAACCGGACTCACCTCGCTGGAAGAGGTCGAGGCTGTCACCAATCTCTAAGGAATCCGTTCTATGGCAACAGCGGCAAAGGCAGTCAAGGCCCCGACCTTCCTGTGGGAAGGCATGGACAAACGCGGCAAGAAGGTCAAGGGGCAGATGCAGGCCGGCGGCGAGGCGGTGGTCAATTCCCAGCTGCGCAAGCAGGGTATCACCGTCACCAAGGTGAAGAAGCAGAGCACCCTGTTCAGCGGCGCCAAGAAAATCACCGACAAGGATGTCACGCTGTTCACCCGCCAGTTGGCGACGATGATGAAGGCCGGCGTCCCTTTGCTGCAATCCTTTGAAATCGTGGCGCGCGGCCATTCCAATCCCTCGATGCAGCGCCTGTTGCTGGAAATCAAGGCGGACATCGAAAAGGGCAGCAGCCTGACCCAGGCATTCGGGCGTCATCCGCTGCATTTCGACGCGCTGTTCTGCAACCTGGTCGGGGCGGGGGAGTCAGCCGGTATTCTCGACGGCGTGCTCGAACGGCTGGCGGTCTACAAGGAAAAGATCCTTGCCATCAAGAGCAAGATCAAGTCGGCGTTGTTCTACCCGATCTCCATCATTGTGGTGGCGTTCGTCATCACCGCCATCATCATGATTTTCGTGATTCCGGCGTTCAAGGAATTGTTCAGCAGCTTTGGCGCGGATCTGCCGGGGCCGACCCTGGTGATCATGGCGCTCTCGGATTTCTTCGTCAAATGGTGGTGGGCGATTTTCGGTATCATCGGCGGCGGGATCTTCGCCCTGCTGCAGGCCTGGAAGCGTTCGCGCAAGGTGCAGATGTTCATGGACCGCCTCATGCTCAAGCTGCCGATTTTCGGCCCGGTGATTGAAAAAGCCACGATTGCGCGCTGGACCCGTACGCTGGCGACCATGTTCGCCGCCGGCGTGCCGCTGGTCGAGGCGCTGGAATCGGTGGGCGGGGCGTCGGGCAACCAGGTCTTCGTCGAGGCCACCAGCAAGATCCGCGGCGAAGTGGCGACCGGCACGGCGCTGACCGTGGCGATGCAGAACTCGGGGAAGTTTCCCAACATGGTGCTGCAGATGGCGGCCATCGGCGAGGAATCCGGTTCGCTCGACTCCATGCTGGGCAAGGTGGCCGATTTCTACGAAGCCGAAGTCGATGACGCGGTCGAGGCGCTCTCCAGCCTGATGGAGCCGATCATCATGGTGGTGCTGGGCACCCTTATCGGCGGCATGGTGATCGCCATGTATCTGCCGATTTTCAAGATGGGTTCGGTCGTTTGATGGATGTGCTGCACGGTGAACCCGCCCTCTTCAGCGGGCTGGTTTTTCTGTTCGGCCTGCTGGTGGGCAGTTTCCTGAACGTCGTCATCCACCGGCTGCCCAAAATGATGGAAGCCGAATGGCAGGCGCAATGCGCCGAACTGCGCGGCGAAACCGCGCCCGATACGCCGCGCTACAACCTGTGGCTGCCGCGCTCGGCCTGTACCCAGTGCGGGCACCAGATCACCGCACTGGAAAACATCCCGCTGCTGTCGTGGCTGTGGCTGCGCGGGCGCTGTTCGGCCTGCGGCACGTCGATCGGCGCGCGCTACCCGCTGGTGGAGTTGCTCACCGCGCTGCTGTCGGCGGCGGTTGCCTGGAAATGGGGCGTCAGCGTGCAAACCGCGGGCGCGCTGCTGCTGGGATGGACACTGATCGCGCTGGCGTTCATTGACTTCGATACCACCCTGCTGCCCGACAGCCTGACCCTGCCGCTCATCTGGCTGGGCCTGATCTTCAACGTGTATGGGGTTTTCGCCAGCCTTCCCGATGCGGTCGTCGGTGCCGTGGCGGGCTATCTGGTACTGTGGTCGGTGTACTGGCTGTTCAGGCTCGCAACCGGCAAGGAGGGCATGGGATTCGGCGATTTCAAGTTGCTGGCGGCCATCGGTGCCTGGCTCGGCTGGCAGATGCTGCCCGTGACGTTGCTGCTGTCGTCCGGAGTCGGCGCGGTCATCGGAATTGCGCTGATCGTGCTGGTGAAACATGATCGTCGCGTGCCGATTCCGTTTGGCCCGTATCTGGCGGGGGGAGGGCTGGCGGCGCTGTTTTTCGGTGCCGACCTGACGCAGGCCTACCTTGCCCAATTCTGATGTTTGTGGTCGGCCTCACTGGCGGGATCGGCTCGGGCAAATCGACCGTCGCCGGGCTGTTTGCCGAACAGGGCACGCCGGTGATCGATACGGATGTCATCGCACGTGAACTGAGCACGCCGGGGAATGCCGCCCTGGATGCGATCCGGGCGGAATTTGGCGAAACGGTCATGCAGGCGGATGGCAGCCTGGACCGGACCACCCTGCGCCGGCGCGTATTCTCCGATCCCGGCGCCCGGCACCGGCTCGAGGCCATCCTGCACCCGCGCATCCGGGAGCGTGTGGCGCAAACGCTTGCCACCCTGGCGGTGCCGTACGTATTGATCGTGATTCCCCTGCTGGTGGAGACCGGTGCGTATCAGGATATGCTGGACCGGATTCTGGTGGTTGACTGTCCCGAAGAGATGCAGATTGAGCGGGTGATGGCGCGCAGCGGACTCACCCGCGATGAGGTGGGCGCCATCCTCCGGGCGCAGTCGCGGCGTGCCGCGCGCCTGGCTCGCGCGGACGACGTGATTCTCAACACGGCTTCCCCCGAGGCATTGCGCGATCAGGTGGCGGCGTTGCATCGGCGTTATCTGGCGTTTTCCACGATGCAGCCGTCTTGATTTTCCATATGGATCGGCGACAATCGGTCCAACCAAACCAACGCGTTGCGGCGTGATCCATTACGAATATCCCCTGAGCGAACGCATCCGCACCCTCTTGCGGCTGGAAGATCTGTTCGATCGCTTCGATGCCTACGCCGCATTGGCCGGTTCGCACGCGCATCATGCCGCCTTGCTGACCCTGTTCGAGATGGCCGAAGTCGCGGCACGCGCCGATCTCAAGTCCGATCTGCTACAGGAGCTTGACCGGCAGAAGGCGGTGCTGACCGCGTTGCGCGGCAACCCGCATGTGCAGGAGACCACGCTGGAACAGGTGCTGACTGCGATCGAGGCCGCCCATGACGGCATGTACCAGTTGCCCGGAAAAGTCGGCCAGCATCTGCGCGAAGACGACTGGCTGATGGCCATCAAGCAGCGTGCCGCCATTCCGGGCGGCATGTGCGAGTTCGATCTGCCTTCCTATCATTTCTGGCTGCACCAGGCGGCGGAGAAGCGCTTGAGCGAGCTGCACAAGTGGCTGGCGCCGTTCTCGTCGATTCGCGCCGCGGTCGAAATCGTGCTCGGATTGCTGCGCGACAGCGGACAACCCGAGCGGCAGCATGCGAACCATGGCAGCTATCAGCGCATGCTCGAATCGCGCAATCCTCAGCTCATCAGGGTCACCCTGGTGGATGAGCAGCCCTGCGTGCCGGAAATTTCGGCCAACAAATACCTGCTGAATATCCGTTTCGTTCACGCGGGATCGGGCGCGCAGCGAACCTGCACCGAGCTGCCGATCGATTTCGATCTGACTTTCTGCACACTGTGAAATCCGCCGCGCCCCCGCCAGTCGTCAGTTGCCCGACCTGCGGGGCAAGCGTCGCGTGGGTGGCGGAAAATCGCTGGAAACCGTTCTGCAGCGAGCGCTGCAAGATGATCGATCTGGGGCAGTGGGCCGCCGGAAAATATCGCGTACCCGCCGGGGAGCAGGCGCCCGACGACGAATCCCCGCAGCCGCAGTGACGATTACCTGGTGTAGGTCTGGACGCCTGCGGGCGTGCCGAGCAGCAGCACGTCCGCGCCGCGCCGCGCAAACAGGCCGTTTGTGACCACGCCGACGATGTGATCGATCGTGGTTTCCAGCGATACCGGATCGACGATCGACAAACCGTGCACGTCGAGGATGAGATTGCCGTTGTCGGTGGTGAATCCTTCTCTCAATCGCGGTTGTCCGCCCAGTTTGACCAGCTCGCGTGCGACATACGAACGTGCCATCGGGATCACCTCGACGGGCAGTGGAAATTTGCCCATCACCCCCACACGCTTGCTTTCGTCGGCAATGCAGATGAACTGCCTGCTGCACGCGGCGACGATTTTTTCCCGCGTCAGCGCGCCGCCGCCGCCCTTGATCATGGCGAAATGTTCGGTGATTTCGTCGGCGCCGTCGACGTAGATTTCCAGTTCGCCCACGCTGTTGAGTTCCAGCACCGGAATGGCGTGGCTTTTGAGGCGGGCGGCCGTGGCTTCCGAACTGGCGACCGCCCCGTCGATGCGGCCTTTTACCCCGGCCAGCGCGTCGATGAAATAGTTGGCGGTCGAACCGGTGCCTACCCCGATGATGCCGCCCTTGACATAATCCACCGCGGCACGTGCCACGGCTTGCTTCATTTCGTCCTGAGTCATGATGTTTTCGTCGTTTTCGATGCAGCCCGCTAAGATAGCGGCATCGCCCCTTTTTTACAAACTCCGCACGCGCCGACACCATGAATTCACCTGACGATTATCTCGAACGCATCCTCACTTCGCGCGTCTACGACGTGGCGGTGGAGTCGCCGCTCGACATGGCCCACAATTTGTCGCGCCGCCTCAACAACCGGATTCTGCTGAAGCGCGAGGATCTGCAGCCGGTGTTCTCCTTCAAGTGCCGTGGCGCCTACAACAAGATGGCCAGGCTGACGGCGGCGCAGCTGGCACGCGGAGTGGTCGCGGCGTCGGCCGGCAACCACGCGCAGGGCGTGGCGCTGGCGGCGCAAAAACTCGGTGCGACCGCCACCATCGTGATGCCGGCGACCACGCCCAAAATCAAGGTCGATGCGGTGGCGGCGCGCGGCGCACAGGTGATCCTGCACGGCGACAACTACGATGAAGCCTGCGATCACGCCACCCGGATCGCCAGGGAATCCAGAGCCACCTTCGTCCACCCCTACGACGATCCCGACGTGATCGCCGGGCAGGGCACGGTGGCCATGGAATTGCTGCGCCAGCACCCCGAGCCGATCCATTCGGTTTATATCCCGGTCGGCGGCGGCGGGCTGATCGCCGGCATGGCGGCCTACATCAAGCGACTGCGTCCGGAAATCAAGATCGTCGGCGTCGAACCCGAAGATGCCGACGCGATGGCGCGTTCGTTGTGCAAGGGCGAACGCGTCACGCTGACGCGCGTGGGGATTTTCGCCGACGGCGTAGCGGTCAAACGGGTAGGCAAGGAGACTTTCAGGCTGGCGCAGCGCCACGTGGACGAAGTCATCCGGGTCGACAACGATGCCATCTGTGCGGCGATCAAGGATGTGTTCGAGGATACCCGTTCGATCCTGGAACCGGCCGGTGCCCTGTCCATTGCCGGGATGAAGGCGGCGATCGCGGGCGACAGGCTCAAGGGCAAGACGCTGGTGGCGGTGGCCTCGGGCGCCAACATGAACTTCGATCGTCTGCGCCATGTCGCCGAACGTGCCGAGCTGGGCGAAAAACGCGAGGCGATCCTGGCGGTCACGATCCCCGAGACGCCGGGCAGCTTCAAGACCTTCTGCGGTCTGCTGGGCGCACGCAACATCACCGAATTCAACTATCGCTACGCCGATCCCGAGGTGGCGCGCGTGTTCGTCGGCCTGTCGGTTCCGGGCGTGGGCGAGGGCGAACGCGTGGTCGAGTTGCTGCAGCGCCATGGGCTGGAGGCGGTCGATTTGACGGATAACGAAATGGCCAAGCTGCACATCCGCCACCTGGTCGGCGGGCGGGCGCCCGAGGCGGTCAACGAGGTGCTGTACCGTTTCGAATTTCCGGAGCGCCCGGGCGCGTTGATGCAATTCCTGCAGAGCATGAGCCGCGGCTGGAACATCAGCCTGTTTCATTACCGCAATCACGGCGCCGATTACGGCCGCGTGCTGGTCGGCATTCAGGTGCCGGAAAAGGAAAAACCCCGTTTCCAGAAATTTCTGGACGAACTGGGTTACCGCTACCGGGACGAATCCCGCAATCCGGCCTACAAACTGTTTCTCGCCTGATTGTCGTGGGATGAGCGGGATGCGCGGCGGTCATCCCGATTCTGGCCGGATGGCTCATGGCGGCTGCGTGTTACCCTCGTACGATGCTTCGAACCCTTCTTTTTTTCTTGTTGACGGCACTGGCAGCGACGGCCGTCTGGGCGGCGCCAGGCGATGCCGCGGTGAAACAGGCGCAGCAGGCCTATGCAGCGCGCAAGCTCCCGGAACTGGAACGTGCCGCCCGCAAGATTCCGGCCGATCATGTTTTGACGCCCTATGTCGAATACTGGCGTCTGATGCTGGAGCGCCGCACGGACGATGGCCGCATCAAGGACTTTCTGGCCCGCTATCCGGGTAGCCGGCTGGCCGAAATCCTGCGTGCCGACTGGCTGAAATCGCTCGGTGCGCGAGAAGCCTGGCCGGTATTGCTGGCGGAGTATCCGCGACTGGCCAAACCCGATGTGGCGCTTCAATGCTATGCCTATCGCGCGGAATGGGCGCAGGGCAATCGCAGCCATGAGCGCGAGGCGGTGTCCTTGTGGTTCACCGGGCGCGACATGCCGTCGACCTGCACCCCCCTGTTCACACAACTGATCGCAGCCGGCTTGATCGGAGGAGAAGACCTCTGGCGCCGCTTCCGCCTGGCGCTCGAGGCGGGCAATCTCAATGTGGCCAGGGCGGTCGCCACTCTCCTGCCCGAAGCGCAACGCCCGTCCGCAGCCTTGTTGGATCAGGCCGCCCGCGATCCGGCACGCGTGCTGAATGCGGGTGGCCTTGATCCGGCCCGACGCGGCGACCGGGAAATCATGCTCTATGCCTTCGACCAGCTGGCCCGGCGCGACTCGGCCCAGGCGGAGCAGGCGTTGGGCAAGTGGGCATCGCAACTCAACCCGCTGGATTTGCGTGCGGCCTGGGCGCGCCTCGCGACCTGGGCCGCGCGCCGTCATGAAACGGTTGCGCTGGAATGGTTCAAGCAGGCGGGCGATGTGGCCGTCAGCGATTATCAGCGCGAATGGTGGACGCGGGCAGCGCTGCGTGCGGGCGACTGGAAAGCCGCGCAGCAGGCGATGGGAAACATGCGTGACGATGTCCGTGAGCAGCCCGTGTGGCGGTACTGGCGTGCGCGCGCCTTGCAGGCAAGCGGCAAACATCCCGCCGCCAATGCCATTTTTCTGGCGTTGTCGCGTGATTACGGCTACTACAGCCAGTTGGCCCAGGAAGAACTCGGACCCGTCATGCAGGCGCCCGTCGCCAAGGTCAAAACCGGGGGCGACGACGTGGAGGCCATCGCCCGGCAGCCGGGTATCGCGCGCGCCGTCGCGTTGTACGGGCTTGGCTTGCGCGACGATGCCAGACAGGAATGGAACTGGACGATCCGCGATTTCTCCGACCCGCAACTGCTGGCGGCAGCCGAGCTCGCCCGGCGCATGGAATGGTATGACAGCGCCATCAACACGGCTGAACGTACCCGCGAACTGCACGATTTCGAACTGCGTTTCCTGACCCCTTACCGCGAGCTGGCTCGACAGGCCGCGCGGGAAAATGGCATCGATGAAGCCTGGGTGTATGGCCTGATGCGGCAGGAAAGCCGCTTCGTCAACGTCGCGCAGTCGAGCGTCGGCGCCTCCGGCCTGATGCAGATCATGCCGGCGACCGCGCGCTGGATCGCGCAGCGGCTCGGATTCAAGCGCTTCCACGTGGGCGAGATGCACGATCCCGCCAGGAACATCCAGTTTGGCGCGTACTATCTGAAACACGTGCAGACCATGCTGGACGGCTCTCCCGTGCTGGCCACCGCCGCCTACAATGCCGGCCCCGGGCGGGCACAGCGCTGGCGCGATGCCCGCCCGATGGAAGCCGCCATTTACATCGAATCGATCCCCTTTGCCGAAACGCGTGACTATGTGAAGAAAGTCATGAGCAACGCCATGCATTACGCGGAGCGTTTTGGACAGCCTTCGGTCCTGCTGAAAGATCGGCTTGGCGTGGTGCCTCCGCGTGCCATGCCGGTCACGCCGACACCCGATCCGGACACGTCGCTGGAAGTTGAACGTCCGGACGATTAGAATCAGTATCGCCTTATATACGGAACCCTTCTCAACCATTCACCATGAAGATCGAACGCATCTGCATTCTCGGCGGCTCCGGATTTGTCGGGACCCGGCTCGTCAGCCAGCTTGCTGCGCGCGGCCTCGAGGTTCGCGTGCTGTCCCGCCGTCGCGAAATGGCCAAGGAACTGATCCTGCTGCCCACGGTGGAAGTGGTCGAGGCCAACGTGCATGACCAGCCGGAGCTGATCCAGCATTTTCGCGGCATGGATGCGGTCATCAATCTGGTCGGGATCCTTCACGAAAGTAAAATCGGACGCATCGACCTGCCGAGCGCCCGTCGCGGCGACTTCCAGAAGGTCCATGTCGAGTTGCCGCGCAAGGTCATTCATGCTTGCGGCCAATCAGGCGTCCAGCGCCTGCTGCATATGAGTGCGCTGGGTGCCGACCCGAATTCCCGTTCCGCTTACCAGCGTTCCAAGGGGATTGCCGAAGCGCTGGTGCGTGAAGCCGCCATGCGCCACAGCCAGCATGAGAACTGGTATCTCAATGGCCCCAAATTCATCCGCGGCTACGACCTCAATGTCACGCTCTTCCGGCCGTCGGTCATCTTCGGTCGCGGCGATTCCTTTCTCTCGATGTTTTCACGTCTGCTCAGGATGTCGCCGGTCCTGCCGCTCGCTTCCGCCGGCAGCCGCTTTGCCCCGGTGCATGTCGAGGATGTCGCGCGCGCCTTCGCCGACAGCCTGGACAACCCCGCCACCTACGGCCAGACCTACGAGTTGTGCGGTCCCAATACCTACACCCTGCAGGAACTGGTGGCCTATGTCGGCGAGGTCATCGGCAAGCCGCGCGGCATTATTCCACTGGGCAAATGGGCGTCGTATTTTCAGGCCTGGGCAATGGAATTCAAGCCCGGCAGGAAGCTCATGACACGCGACAACTACTACGCCCTGTGCACGGACAACGTGTGCCGCGGCGGATGGCCGCCCGTGTTCGATTTCCAGCCGGCCTCGCTTGAAGCCATTGCCCCCGAATATCTGCGCGCCGACACGCCGCGCGCGCGGTACGAGGATTACCGGGAAAACGCCCGCCGTTGAGAACCGCTGCGCCGCCATGAAAACCTATATCGTCGGCGGCGCTGTGCGCGACCGGCTGCTGGGCCTGCCGGTGACCGATCGCGATCACGTCGTCGTCGGCGCGACGCCGGAGGAGATGCTTGCACTGGGCTACCAGCCGGTCGGCAGGGACTTTCCGGTCTTCCTGCACCCGGAAACCCACGAGGAATACGCGCTCGCGCGCACCGAGCGCAAATCGGGGTCGGGCTACAGGGGCTTCAACGTTCATGCCGCCCCGGGGGTCACGCTGGACGAGGATCTGCGCCGGCGCGACCTCACCATCAATGCCATCGCCGAGGACGAGTCCGGCATGCTGGTCGATCCCTGGGGTGGCCAGCGCGATCTGACGGAAAAAGTCTTTCGCCACGTGAGTGAAGCCTTCGCCGAGGATCCCGTGCGGATTTTGCGGGTTGCGCGTTTTGCCGCGCGTTTCACCGAATTTACGGTGGCACCGGAAACCGCCAGGCTGATGCGGCAGATGGTGGGCAGCGGCGAAATCGATGCGCTGGTACCGGAACGGGTATGGCAGGAAATCGCGCGCGGCCTGATGGAAGCCCGGCCCTCGCGCATGATTCAGGTGCTGCGCGACTGCGGCGCGCTGGCACGGCTGCTTCCCGAAATCGACCGCCTGTTCGGTGTGCCGCAACCCCCACGGTACCATCCCGAAATCGATACGGGCGTTCACGTCATGCTCGTCATCGACTGGGCGGCGCGGCAGGGTATGAGCCTGCCCGTGCGCTTTGCCGCGTTGACGCATGACCTCGGCAAGGGCGCCACCCCGGCCGAACGGTGGCCGACACATCATGGCCACGAAGCCAGAAGCGTCGAACTGGTGCGGACGCTGAGTGCGCGCCTGCGGGTGCCGATCGAATGCCGGGATCTCGCTGTCGCGGTGGCGCGTGACCATGGCAACGTCCATCGCGCGCTGGAATTGCGTTCCGGAACGCTGATCGAACTTCTGGAACGGGTCGATGCCTTCCGCCGCCCTGATCGTTTCGAGGCATTCCTGCAGGCCTGCGAATGCGATTTCCGGGGCCGGCCCGGCTACGAGGATCAAGCGTTTCCCGCTCCGGGTTATCTGCGGCGGGCGTTGCAGGCGGCGCAATCCATCGATGCTGCCGGGGTGGCGCGACGCGCGGCGCCTGCGCGGATACGGGAAGCGATCTTCCAGGCACGCGTCGAGGCCGTGGCGGTGTGGCGGGAGCGCGCAGGATGAGGGTGCCGAATGGCGTGAATCGGACCCCAATGCCAGGCAACGTACCTGGTCTTCGATGACTTTTCATGATCAGGCCATGCATTCAGCAATCTTGCCTGCCATCATGCGGCATGGCAAGATTGCGGCCGGTTATCAAATGGAGCACGCAGCATGCCTTACAGTGAACAGACGGTGCAGTCGGTCCGTCCATGGTCGGACAAAACATTCAGTTTCACCCTGAGCCGTCCGCAGGATTTTTTATTCGAAAATGGCGAATTCGTCACCATCGGCCTGAAACGCGAAGGCAAATTGGTTGCGCGCGCGTATTCCATTGTTTCCACGGCCGATCGCGACCACCTGGAGTTTCTGAGCATCCACGTACCGGACGGCCCGTTGACCAGCCATCTGGTCAGCATCCGTCCGGGCGACAGCGTCTGGGTCAACAGCAAGGCCACCGGTTCACTCACGCTCAATCACGTCCTGCCCGGCCGCACCCTCTATCTGCTGGCCACCGGCACCGGGCTTGCACCGTTCATGAGCCTGATCCGCGATCCCGAACTCTATGCCCGCTATGAAAGCGTGGTGCTGGTGCATTCGGTACGCACCGTGCCTGAACTGGCTTATCGCGCCGAAATCGAGTCCATGGACAATCCGCAACTGTATTTTGTGCCCACGGTGACGCGCGAGCCGTTTGCCACGCCGGAACGCGGCGGCGATCTGTTCCGCACGGGGGCGTTGTCGCAGCGTCTTGGCCTGCCCGCGCCCGCTCCGGAACACGACCGCGTGATGATCTGTGGCAACCCCGCGATGACGCGCGAATTGACGCATTACCTCAAGGACACAGGCTGGACGCCGACCAACCACCGCGGCGTCGGCAACTTCACCACCGAAGTGGCTTTCGTCGTCCACCACGAATAGGCTGCCGCCTTCAGTTCTTTTCCGACATTGCTGTCGCCCGCTGCATGGAAGCCGATACACACAGCCGTGCAGCCCTGACCATCGCCGCGCTCGGCGTTGTCTATGGTGATATCGGAACGAGCCCCCTCTACGCCCTCAAGGAGACCCTGAGCCCGAACCACGGTATTCCGGCCGGGCCCGAAACCGTACTGGGTGCGGCGTCGGCGATTTTCTGGGCATTGATGCTGGTGGTGTCGCTGAAATACGTGCTGCTGGTGCTGCGTGCCGATAACCATGGCGAAGGCGGCATCATGGCGCTGCTTGCGCTGGCGAAACAGGCCGTAGCGGAACGGCCGCGCGCCTTGCGCATGGTCACGCTGGCCGGTCTGGTGGGTGCTGCGCTGTTCTATGGCGATGCCGTACTGACCCCCGCGATTTCGGTGCTGTCGGCGGTCGAAGGGCTGTCGGTCGAAACCCATGTTTTCGAGCCTTATGTGGTGCCGCTTGCCATTGGCGTGCTGACCGGACTGTTTTTCATGCAGCAGCATGGGACGGCGAGCGTGGGGGCCTGGTTCGGCCCTGTCGCGGTGATCTGGTTCGTCGTGTTGGCCGCCGGGGGGGGTTACCAGATCGCCCAGCACCCGCAAGTCCTTGCCGCGCTACATCCGGAGCATGCGTGGTGGTTCCTCACCCAGCATGGTTTTGCATCGTTCGTGGTGCTGGGAGCCGTGCTGCTGGCCTTCACGGGCGCGGAAGCGTTATATGCCGACATGGGACATTTCGGTCGGGCACCGATCCGGCTGGCCTGGTATGGCCTGGTGTTTCCCGCGCTGGTGCTGAATTATCTGGGGCAGGGGGCCTTACTGTCCCGCGTGCCCGCGGCCAGCCACAATCCGTTCTTCCTGCTTTATCCGGCGTGGGCGCTCTATCCCATGGTGCTGCTGGCGACCACCGCCACCGTCATCGCCGCCCAGGCGACGTTGACCGGCGCGTTCTCGCTCACGCGTCAGGCCATCCAGCTGGGCTACCTGCCACGCATGCAGGTGGTGCAAACGTCGTCCAAGGCATTCGGGCAAATTTACATCCCGGTCGTCAACTGGCTGTTGTTCGTGCTGGTGGTGGGAGTGGTCGCGGGCTTTGGCGGATCGGACCGCCTCGCCGCGGCGTACGGACTGGCCGTGACCGGAACCATGCTGGTGACGACCTTGCTTGCCTTCTTCATCATTCATTACGGATGGGGATACGGGTTGTTCAGCAGCCTCGCGGCGACCGTCGTGTTCCTGCTGATCGATATCGCGTTCTTTTCATCGAGCCTGCTGAAAATCAGGGAAGGCGGCTGGTTTCCTCTGGCGCTGGGCAGTCTGGTTCTCATTGTCATGCTGACCTGGGTACGCGGGCGGCGCAGCCTGCTCGAACGCCTCGGTGTGTCCGACATCCCGCTGACGGATTTCCTCGCTGGATTGATGGCTCATCCGCCGACGCGGGTCCCGGGCACGGCGGTATTTCTCAATGCCAGCGCCCACGCGGTGCCGCATGCGCTGTTGCACAATCTGAATCACAACCGGGTGCTGCATGAGCGGCTGGTATTCCTCACCGTCAGGATCAAGAGTGAACCCTGGGTGCCGTTCGAGGACCGCATGCGGGTGGAACCGCTGGGCAACGAAGCCTACGCCGTCACGCTCACTTTCGGTTTCAAGAACCGCCCCGATGTGCCCGCCGCGCTCGAGGGACTGGGGCCGCAATTCGGCCTGGAGTTCGAGCCGATGCAGACCTCATATTTTCTGAGCCGCGAAACCGTCGTGCCCAGTTCGACCATGGAAAGCGGGTTGTCGAACTGGCGTGAGCAGTTGTTCCGCTGGCTGTCGCGCAATGCGGGCAGTGCAGTGGAGTATTTCAATCTGCCTGCGAACAGGGTGATCGAACTCGGCTCCCGGGTGGAAATCTGATGCGGCCGGTTGCGGGGCTGGCCACGCGGGTCAATCGTCGTGGCGGCGGTGTCCGTGGCGGGGGCCCCGACGCTCGTCGCGCCAGTCATGTCTGTCACCGCGACGGCGATCCCAGCCGCGGTCACCGCGGTCCCACCCGTAATCGCGGTAATACACACGTTCGACCCGATAAGGCGGCGGCAGAACGATGCGGGGTCCGGGATAGTACGAGGTATAGGTCCGGTAGCGGTAGCCGCCGGATTCGTACAGCACCTGAAACCCATCGGGCCGGTACGTACCGAACGAAATGGTGAAGCGCGGTTCGACGGATACCACGCGGCCGTAGCCATAGCCGCCGTCATGGGCAAAGCTGGCGCCGGAGGCGGTGAGCAGTACACCGGCAATCAACAGGTTGCGTAACATGGTCGTACTCCTTTACAGATTGGGGTGGGTGAATGGGCGTCAATCGTTCCAGTCGTCGCGATCGTCGTTCCAGCGGGAGCGGCGCGGGCCATCGGCCACCGAAAAGTTTCCGTTCAGCGTCAGCCATTTGCCGGGATCGTAGGGCAGACGCGTGCGGTATTCGCGTCCCTCGAAACGGTAGCGCACGTCGTAGCCGTTGAGCACCTGGCGATAGTTGTCCTGTACCTGGCAACGCTCGACCTGACGCGGGCGCGTTTCCTCGTAACGCGTACCGCCATTGCCATTCCAGCGGTCGCCTACCACGGCGCCGGTAGCCGCGCCCACGGCAGCGGCGGCGACCCGGCCATCGC
The DNA here is from genome assembly GCA_001899765.1 of Thiobacillus sp. 63-78. GTDB lineage: Bacteria > Pseudomonadota > Gammaproteobacteria > Burkholderiales > Thiobacillaceae > Thiobacillus. Next base: position 35,205 of record MKWM01000017.1, on the reverse strand, counting down.
CCTTGCCGACGGTTGAACCGAGCAGGCCGCCGGCGATGGCGCCGAGAATCGCACCGCCACCACCGTTTCCTTGCCGGTAGCTGCGGGTCTCGTAGCCGACAGTTTCGGTCCAGCACTCGCGACGCGGTTCGTTGATCGTGTCGTAGATCGGTGTGCTCGAAATCACCCGGGCGCGGGTGACGAAGCCATCAGCGTCGTAACGGCCGGGGCCGGCCTGCGCCGCGCCGCTGGCGACAAGCAGGGTGGCGATCAGGGTCATGTTCAGCGGGTGTGTCATGCGTGCGCTCCTTGTTGCGGTGAATTCATGCGGGTTCTATACCCCGCAGGGGTTTAGCGCCGGTCGCGAGGACGACGGTCGTTGTCCTCGACCCGGCGTTGCTGTCGGCGTTCATAGCCATAGCCATAGCCTTCCGGCTCCTCGCGAACCTCTTTGGGCCGGACGTCGCGCCGTTCGTCCCGGCGGATGTCGCGCCGATCCTGGCGGCCTTCATCGGCCCGGTCCCGCTTGGCCACGATCATCACGTCATCCCGATAATCCGGTGCGGCCTGAACCGGGGTGGCCATGGCCAGTCCCAGTCCCGCAAGCCCAAAAATCCAGTGAGGTCGTGTCGTCATCGTGATCTCCATTCCGTGGTTGCACTGTTTCGCTTCCACGCTTCGCAGTCTGGTTGAGGAAAGTAAGCGCACGGTTTCGTGCAAGCGTGATTTTGTAACAGTGTGTAACCGGATGGGTCATGCAGGCATCTGCCCGCTGCTATAGTTTGCGCATGGAAAAAGACAGCATTTATGTGACCGATGACGATCCGGGCATCCGCGAACTGGTGGCCGAATACCTGACGAGCCAGGGTTATCGGGTCGAAACGGCCGAAGATGCGTCCGCGCTCGATCGTTTGCTTGCCGTCCGTCAGCCGGATCTGCTGGTGCTCGACTGGATGATGCCCGGCGAGGATGGCCTGTCGATCGCGCGGCGGCTGCGCGCGCAGCCGGGCTTTCCCCCCATCATCATGCTGTCCGCCAGGGGCGAGGACATCGACCGCATCATCGGCCTTGAAATCGGCGCGGATGACTATCTGCCCAAGCCGTTCAATCCGCGCGAACTGCTGGCCCGCATTCGTGCGGTACTGCGGCGGCAGAATGACGTCACCGTACCGGTCACGGCTGGAACCGCCCGGCTGGTGCGCTTCGGCCCGTTCAGCGTCAATCTCGACGCCCGCACCCTTCATCGCGGCGACGCTGAAATCCCGCTGACCGGCGGCGAATACGAACTGCTGGAAATCTTCGTCACCCATGCCAACCGCGCGCTGTCACGCGACTGGCTGATGGACCAGCTGCGGGGTTTCGAACGCGATCCCTTTGACCGCAGTATCGATGTGCGGGTGAATCGCCTGCGCAAGAAGATCGAGGACGATCCGGCAAATCCCGCCTATATCCGCACCCAGCGCGGACAGGGTTACCTGTTCGTGCCGCAGGGCAAGGGGTGAAGTTCTTTCCCCGCTCGCTGTTCGCCCGCACCGCGCTGACCCTGGCGCTGGCGTTCATCGTGTTTCAGGCGGCCGCATTCTGGGTGGTGTATCGCACGCTGATCGTGCCGGTGGCGGAACGCTCGGCCGACGATCTGGCGGGCCTGATCGTGCTGTCGGCGCAAACCTGGGTGGAACTGCCGCCGCCGACGCGTGCGGCATTCGAGCGCGAGCTGGCGCGTCGCCATGGTTTGCGCCTGACCACGGTCGACATCGGCGCCACGGCCGACGCACCGCGCTTTGCCTTTCGCCCCCAGATCGAGGCCGCGTTGAGCAGGCGCGTAGGGGACAATGTGGTCTTGCGCGGGGTGCCCGGAACGGTCGCCGCCTGGCTGGACATTCCGGTCGGCGGCCACGACCTGCATGTCGGCTTTTTTCCGCGCCGCTACGCCGTCAAGCCGCCGCTGGCGGCGATTGCGGTGATTGCTCTGGGCACGTTCCTCAGTCTGCTGACGGCCCTGTTTCTGGTACGCCGCATCACGGTACCGCTGGCGCGCGCAGCGGACGCGGCCGGCCAGGTCGGCGCAGGCGAACTCCCGGAGCCCTTGCCGGAAACCGGTCCCGCCGAGCTGGCAGAACTGGCGCGTCGCTTCAATACCATGGCGGCCGAGGTCCGTGCGTTGCTGGACAACCGCACGACCTTGCTGGCGGGCATCTCGCATGATCTCCGCACGCCCATGACACGCCTGCAGCTCAATCTGGAAATGCTGCGCGACGCCCCCAGCCCGGCGCGCATCGACCGGGCCGTCGCGGATCTGGCCGACATGAACAAGCTGATCATCGGGTATATGGAGTTGGCACGTACCACCCAGACGGAAGGCCGGGCGCGTTTCGACCTGGCACAGCTGCTGGAGGAGGCGGCGGTCGATGCGGGCCTGCCGTGGCCAGGCGCCGCGCCATGCATGATCGAGACCAGTCGACTGGCGGTGCGGCAAATCGTGTCGAACCTGATCCAGAATGCGCAGCGCTACGGCGGCGGCACGCCCGTCGATCTGGTTCTGGAGTGCGCGGATACGCTGGCGCGGGTGATCGTGCGCGATCGCGGTGCCGGGATTCCGGACGATCAACTGGAAAAAGTGTTCAGGCCGTTCTATCGGCTGGAAACGTCGCGTTCGCAGGCGACCGGTGGAACCGGGCTGGGGCTGGCGATCGTGCGCCAACTGGCGGAAACGAACGGTTTGAAAGTGGTGTTGCGCAACCGCCCGCAAGGCGGGCTGGAGGCGATACTGGAAATTCTTCGTTAAGCGGTCACGCGCAGTGCGCGGCCGTGCGTCGCAGCACCCGGAATTCGACGAACAGCAGCGTCAGGCTGAACATCGACATGCGACAGGTGCTGCCGCTAAAGAATCCCAGCGGTGAACGAGACAGATTGAAACTCACGCTGGTGGCTCGGCCGACTTGCATCAGGCGGCTGGCTGACGGGCAAACAGCGAGAATTGCACGAACAGCAGCGACAGGCTGGTGAGACTCATGCGTTCGGTCTGGCCGTAAAACCAGGCAAAGGGCGAGGAGCTGAGTTCGAGAACCAGTTGGTTTTTGCCGAATTGCAGTTTCATGATGTGCTCCTTGGTTGGCTTGCTTGCCTGAATACCTGCAATGCCTGTGCCATCTGGACAGCACAGCCCATGGCGAAAAAAATATAAACAAAACAAATGGATGTGTGGGCCCGGCTTGGCGTGCAGATTCAAGCCATGGCGGGAGATGACGGAAAACCGTCATCCCGTGTCGAAGCGTTAAACAGTCGACACGCCGGCCGGGCGAATCGGGGCGGCAAGGTAGAATCCGGCTTTCGGTTTGGGCGGGGCGTTTCGGCGCGCCGCATCGTCTGCATGATCATCCTCAAGAATCTCAGCCTCAGGCGTAGCGCCAAGGTCCTGCTCGACAACGCGTCGGTATCGATCAACCCCGGCGAAAAGGTCGGCCTGGTCGGCCGCAACGGCGCCGGCAAATCCAGCCTGTTCGCGCTATTGAACGGCAGCCTGCACGAGGACCGCGGCGACTTTTCGATGCCGTCGCAGTGGCGCATGGCGCAGGTGGCGCAGGACATGCCGGAGACGCGCGAATCCGCGACCGACTTCGTCATCGCCGGCGACACTCAATTGGCCGAAGCGCAGGCCGAGGTCGCTGCCGCCGAAGCGAGCGACGACGGCGAGCGCATGGCGCACGCTTACATGGCGCTGCACGACGCCGGCGCCCACGACGCGCAGTCGCGCGCGCAGGCCTTGATTCTCGGCCTCGGCTTCCAGGTGCGCGAACTGGATCGGCCGGTCAACAGCTTTTCCGGCGGCTGGCGCATGAGACTACAGTTGGCGCGCGCGCTGATGTGCCCGTCCGACCTCTTGCTGCTCGACGAACCGACCAACCACCTCGATCTCGACGCATTGGTGTGGCTGGAGGCCTGGCTGAAAAAATACCCCGGCACCATGCTCGTGATCAGCCACGACCGCGAATTTCTCGACGCCGTGACCCGCGTCACCCTTCACATCGAGAATGGCCAGTTGACGCGCTACGGCGGCCACTACAGCAGCTTCGAGGACATGCGCGCCGAGCAGATGGCGCTGCAGCAGGCGGCGTTCGCCCGCCAGCAGGACAAGATCGCCCACCTGCAGGCCTTCATCGACCGCTTCAAGGCCAAGGCGAGCAAGGCCAAACAGGCGCAAAGCCGGGTCAAGGCGCTCGACCGCATGGAAAAACTGGCGCCGATGCTGGCGAACGCGGACTTCAGCTTCGAATTCAAGGAGCCGCAGAACCTGCCCAACCCGATGCTGACGATCGACGACGCCAGCTTCGGCTACCCGCCGGCGGACGGCGCGGGCGAGCCGACGGTGATCGTGCGCCACGTCAGCAAGTCGGTGTTCGCCGGCCAGCGCATCGGCATCCTCGGCGCCAACGGCCAGGGCAAGTCGACGCTGGTGAAGACCATCGCGCGCGACCTCGCGGTCGCCGCCGGCGCCGTGACCGAGGGCAAGGGCCTGAACATCGGCTATTTCGCGCAGCAGGAACTCGACGTGCTGCGCCCCCTGGATACCCCGCTGGAACACATGATCCGCCTCGCCCGCGACACGATTGCGAATGGCGGCGCCGGCCAGTTCAGCAGCCGCGAGCAGGATCTGCGCAACTTCCTCGGCACCTTCAACTTCAGCGGCGACATGGTCAAGCAGGCGGTCGGCACCATGAGCGGCGGCGAGAAGGCGCGGCTGGTGCTGTGCATGATCGTGTGGCAGCGGCCGAATTTGCTGTTGCTGGACGAACCGACCAACCACCTCGATCTCGCCACGCGCGAGGCGCTGGCGATGGCCTTGAACGAATTCGAAGGCACCGTCATGCTGGTCAGCCACGATCGCGCCCTGCTGCGTTCGGTGTGCGACGAGTTCTGGCTGGTCACGCGCGGCGGCGTCGAGCCGTTCGACGGCGATCTCGATGATTACCAGCGCTATCTGCTGGACGAGGCGAAGCGCGTGCGCGAAAGCCTGAAGGACGCCGGCAAGGCGGCGGAACCGCCCAAGGCGGAAATTGCGCCGGCGGCGGCGAAGAAGCCGGCGTCGTCGGGCAGGATCAAGTCGTTGAGGCAGAAACTGGGAAAGCTCGACCAAAGCATGGCGGCGCTGCACGCGGAAAAGGCGGCGTTCGAGGCGCGTCTGGGTGGAACGCTGTCAGTCGATGAAATCACCGAAACCGGCAAGCAGCTGCAGCACATTGTTGACGAGCTGGCGATAGAAGAAGGGGAGTGGCTGGAGGTGTCGGGGGAGATCGAGGCGCTGGAGGCGGCAGGCGCTTAGGGCATAGCCCTCGTTCTTCATCACCGTTCGCCCTGAGCTTGTCGAAGGGCCTGTTCGCTGTAGTGGAGGTGTTCGCGGAACTGCTGACCGTTGGCCGGGGGTTGCCCGGCCAACGGTCAACAGCCAGGCACCATTCCCGACTACAACCAACAACGAAACCAATCCCAACCACGCTAAAATCACGCCTTTCCCGAAAAGCCGTTTATTCCCCGTGAAACCCACCTTTCAGGACATCATCCTCACCCTGCAGCGTTACTGGGCCGAGCGCGGTTGCGCGCTGCTGCAGCCCTACGACATGGAAGTCGGCGCCGGCACGTCGCATACCGCGACCTTCCTGCGCGCGCTCGGGCCCGAGCCGTGGAAGGCCGCCTACGTGCAGCCCTCGCGCCGACCCAAGGATGGCCGCTACGGCGACAACCCGAACCGGCTGCAGCATTACTACCAGTTCCAGGTGGTGCTGAAGCCGGCGCCGGCGGACATTCTGGAACTCTATCTCGGCTCGCTCGAAGCGCTGGGTTTCGATCTGAAGCAGAACGACGTGCGCTTCGTCGAGGACGACTGGGAGAACCCCACGCTCGGCGCCTGGGGGCTGGGCTGGGAGGTGTGGCTGAACGGCATGGAAGTCACCCAGTTCACCTATTTCCAGCAGGTTGGCGGCATCGACTGCAAGCCGATCACCGGTGAAATCACCTACGGGCTGGAGCGGCTGGCGATGTATCTGCAGGGCGTGGAAAGCGTGTTCGACCTGGTCTGGACCGAAGGGCTGACTTACCGCGACGTCTACCACCAGAACGAAGTCGAGCAGTCGACCTACAACTTCGAGTACAGCGACGTCGATTTCCTGTTGACCGCGTTTGGCGCGCACGAAAAAAAGGCGCAGGAACTGATGGCGGCGCAGCTCGCGCTGCCGGCCTACGAGCAGGTGCTGAAAGCCGCGCACACCTTCAACCTGCTCGACGCGCGCGGCGCGATCTCGGTGACCGAGCGCGCCGCCTATATCGGGCGTATCCGCAATCTCGCGCGCGGCGTGGCGAAGAGCTACCTCGACAGCCGCGCGCGGCTGGGCTTTCCGATGGCGCCCAGGGCATGGGCGGACGAAGTCATTGCACAACTCGACAAGAAGGCGGCGGCATGAGCCGGGATAGGGTGAATACAGCGAATCTGCTGGTTGAACTGTTCGTCGAAGAACTGCCGCCCAAGGCGCTGAAGAAGCTGGGCGAGGCCTTCGCATCCGTACTTGCCGAAAGCCTGGTCGCGCAAGGGCTGGCCGAGGCGGATGCGGTAGTGACAAATTTCGCTTCGCCACGCCGATTGGCGGTATACATCACTGATGTGGTCGAGCAAGCCAAAACCAAGTGGATATCGCAGAAATTGATGCCGGTTAGCGTCGGGCACGACGCCAACGGTCAGGTCACACCAGCATTGCTGAAAAAACTAGCTTCCTTTGGCTTCGGTGAAGATTTCGTTGACAGCTTAACGATAGCCTCTGACGGTAAGACTGAAGCGCTGTTCCTCGAAATCCAGATACCCGGTATGGGCCTTCAAGGTGGTTTGCAGAAAGCTATTGGGGATGCGCTCACAAAGCTGCCGATTCCCAAGATGATGACCTACCAGTTGGCCGACGGCTGGAGCAGCGTCAACTTCGTGCGCCCGGTACACGGCCTCGTCGCGCTGCACGGCACCGAGGTTGTGCCGGTCTCGGTGCTGGGCCTTGCGGCGGGGCGCGAGACACAGGGCCATCGCTTCGAGGCGCGCGTCAGCCCGGTGTCGATTCAGAGTGCGGACAGCTACGCCGCCCAATTGCGGGACGAGGGCGCCGTGATCGCGAGTTTTGCCGAACGCCGCGCCGAGATCGTCCGCCAGTTGCAGGCCGCCGCTGCGCCGCTGGGCCTTACGCCGGTCGAAGACGACGCGCTGCTGGACGAAGTCACCGCGCTGGTCGAGCGCCCCAACGTGCTTGTTGGCAAATTCGAGGAGGCCTTCCTCGACGTGCCGCAGGAATGCCTGATCCTCACCATGAAGGCGAACCAGAAATACTTCCCGCTGCTGGACGCGGCAGGCAGGCTCACCCACCAGTTCCTTATCGTCTCCAATATCGCGCCAGCCGATGCGTCGGCGGTGGTCGGGGGCAACGAGCGCGTGGTCCGTCCGCGTCTCGCCGATGCCAAGTTCTTCTTCGACCAGGATCGCAGGAAGACACTGGAATCGCGCGTGCCGGGACTGGCGAGGGTGGTGTATCACAACAAGCTGGGCAGCCAGGGCGAGCGGGTCGAACGTGTCGCCGCCATCGCGCGCGCCATCGGCACGATGCTGGGCAACGAAGCGCTCGCTGTCGCCGCCGAACGCGCGGCGGTACTCGCCAAGGCCGACCTTCTGACCGAGATGATCGGCGAATTTCCCGAGCTGCAGGGCATCATGGGCCGCTACTATGCGTTGCACGACGGCTTGCCCGCCGAGATTGCCGACGCCATCGAGGACCACTACAAGCCGAAGTTCGCCGGCGACACCTTGCCGCGCAACGATGTGGGCGTCGTCGTGGCGCTGGCCGACAAGCTGGAGACGCTGGTGGGCCTCTTCGGCATCGGCGAGAAGCCGACCGGCGACAAGGACCCGTTTGCGCTGCGTCGGCATGCGCTGGGCGTGGTTCGCATGTTGACCGAGAAAAGCCTGCCGCTGAACTTGCCCGATCTGATCGATGTGGCTGCGGCCAGCTTTGCGGGTATCGCAGCATTCAAGAAGCAGATCGTGATGGATGAACTGGAAAGCAGGTTCATCTACGACCGTCTCGCCAACAGCTTGCGCGACGGTGGCGCATCGGCGCAGTCGGTCGACGCTGTGCTTGCCCTGCGCCCCGCGCGGCTGGTGGACGTCGCCAAACGGCTTGCGGCAGTCCATCAATTCGCCACGCTCGCCGAAGCGCCCGCACTCGCCGCCGCCAACAAGCGCGTCGGCAACATCCTCAAGAAGGCCGAGGGCGAGGTGGGCGAGCGAGCCGACCCGGCGCGCTTCGTCGAGGACGCGGAAAAAGCCCTGTTCGCCGCGCTCGGTGACATCGCCCCGCAGGCCGATGCGGACTTCGACGCCGGCGATTACACTGCCTCGCTGCAGGCGCTCGCCGCGCTGAAAGCCCCGGTCGATGCCTTCTTCGACACCGTCATGGTCAACGCCGACGATCCCGCGCTGAAAGCCAACCGGCTGGCGCTGCTGAACCAGTTGCACCGGACCATGAACCGGGTTGCGGACTTATCGCGTCTGGCGGCGTAAACTTTCGTCCATGAAGCTCATCATTCTCGACCGCGACGGCGTCATCAATTTCGGCTCCGACCAGTTCATCAAGTCCCCCGACGAATGGAAACCCATTTCCGGCAGTCTTGAAGCGATCGCGCGGTTGACGCGCGAGGGGTGGCGCGTGGTGGTGGCGACCAACCAGTCGGGACTGGCGCGCGGGTTGTTCGAGATGGCGACGCTGAATGCCATCCATTCCAAAATGCACAAGGCCGTGGCACAGGCGGGTGGGCGTATCGAGGCGGTCTTCTACTGTCCGCATGCCGCCGACATGAACTGCGATTGCCGCAAGCCCAAATCGGGGATGTTCGACGAGATTGCGGCGCGCTATGGCAGCGATCTGCGCGGCGTTCCGGCGATAGGCGATTCGTTGCGCGACCTGCAGGCGGCAGCGAACGTCGGCGCAAGCCCATGGCTGGTCCGCACCGGCAAAGGCGAACGGACCCTGGCGGCCGGAGGGTTGCCCGAGAACACGCCGGTATATGCCGACCTGGGCGAGGCCGTCGAGCGCCTGCTCAATCCTGCGGCATGAGTTTGATCCGGTCGGCGATTTTTGCGGTCATGCAGACCGCATTGACCATTTTCTTCAGCGTGGTGGCGTTCTTCAGTTTTCCTTTTTCGGCGCACACACGCTACCGTCTGATCACTGGTTACAACCATAGCGTGATCTGGCTGGCACGCTGGGTGCTCGGCATCCGCTATGAGGTGGAGGGGCGCGAAAACCTGCCTGCGCAGCCTGCCGTCATCCTCGCCAAGCATCAGTCGGCCTGGGAGACGGTGGCTTTTCTGTTCCTGTTTCCGCCGGTCTCGCCGGTCATCAAGCAGGAACTGCTGAAGGTGCCGTTCTTCGGCTGGGCCTTCCGCATGCTCTCGCCCATCGCCATCGACCGCGGCACCGGGCGCGAGGCATTGAAGCAGATTGCCAGCCAGGGACGGGAGAAACTCGCGCAGGGATTCTGGGTGCTGGTGTTTCCCGAAGGCACACGCGTCGCGCCGGGAGAAAAAGGCCGCTACGGTATCGGCGGCAGCTGGCTGGCGGCGGAAACCGGCGCCCCCATCGTGCCGGTGGCGCACAACGCCGGCGAGGTGTGGCCGAAGAATGCCTTCATCAAGCGCCCCGGTACGGTCACGGTGCGCATCGGCCCGGCCATTCGCACCGAAGGCAGGAGCGCGGCTGAGCTCACGCGCGCGGTTGAAGCCTGGATCGAAACTGAAATGGCGAGGCTCCCCTCTGCTACCGCGCACCAATAGCGGTGTTCTTCAGATCGGTGACGCCGCCGTTCCCTTCCAGTTGCGGCGCTCGCGCCGCCGTCGCACACTGGGCTTGACGGTCACCGCGAACGAAGTGCGCATCCACGCGCCGAGCTGGACCCCGCGTGCCGAGATCGAAAACTATGTGCGGCAGCAGCGTGACTGGCTGCATCGCGCCTGGGCGCGCATGCATGCGCAGGGTCGGCAAGCGAAGCCGGACCCCGTGAACGGGCTGCACTATATGGGGCGCAGACTGAAGCTCGATATCCGCTCCTCGCTCTTTCACGAGATACGCCGACACGGCAAGACGCTGCGGATTTATGCGCCGCTGGACGCGGATGCCGATGAACTGGTGCGTGGCTGGCTGCTGGCCCGTGCGGAGCGTTTGCTGGCCTGGCGTCTCGCGCGTCTCGCGCGCAGGCTGGGGCGAACGCCCAGCCGTTTCGCCCTGTCCGATGCGCAGACGCAATGGGGCAGCTGCACCCGGAAGGGCCATATACGCCTCAACTGGCGCCTGGTGCAGGCGCCGCTCGCGCTCATCGACTACGTCGCCGCGCATGAGCTCGCCCACCTCGTCCATCTCGATCATTCGCCGCGTTTCTGGGCGCAGGTTGCCGAACTGTGCCCCGATGCATTGGCAAGACGCGTGGAGTTGCGCACAATGGGTCATTCCCTGTTTCTTGTATAACGCCAGTCAGGTGTAACCCTCATGCGAATCCTTCATACCATGTTGCGAGTGGGCGATCTCGATCGCTCGATCGATTTCTACACCCACGTCCTCGGCATGAAGCTGCTGCGCCGCAAGGACTACCCGGGCGGCAAGTTCACCCTGGCCTTCGTCGGTTACGACAGCGAGGACAGATCAGCGGTACTTGAACTGACTTATAACTGGGGCGTCGACAAGTACGAGGTTGGCAGCGGTTATGGGCATATCGCCATCGAGGTCGACGACGCCCAGACTGCGTGCGACGCCGCGGCGGCCAAGGGCGGCAAGGTGCTGCGCCCGGCCGGACCGATGTCGCACGGCACGACGGTCATTGCCTTCATCGAGGATCCCGACGGCTACCCGATCGAATTCATCCAGAAGGGGACGGCGGGATGGAGCGGGGAGTAAGGGGTAAGTAGTAAGTGGTGAGTAGTAAGTAGTAAGCGGTAAGTAGAATTTGCCACTCACCACTCACCACTCACCACTCACCACTCACCACTCACCACTCACCACTCACCACTCACGCCCCGCCAATCGCCTTGGTGATCAGGGGGACAAGAGATTCCGGCAGCCCGATTTTCCCGGACAAAGCAAAGGCCTGGGCGCCTTTCGACATCTTGCCCCAGGTTCGCCGGATGATCACCAGCCATTTTTCCTCGTCGTAATCGGGCTTGCTCCGGGCGAAGCCCAGCAAGTAATGTTCGATGAAGACGAGATTGGCGACGTCCTCCAGCAACTGCGAGTCGGGGTTGACCTTGATGCCGCGCTTGCTCACCGCTTTTTTCACGCGTTCGATCATCGCGTCGTCGTACCCGGCCTCGCGCAGCAACTCGCCGGCCGTATCGGCGTGAAAGGTGTAAAGCCCGCTGCGCCAGGCGTGATAGCCCTCCTTGTTCATCGGATAGCTGTTGCGCGGCACGGTCCAGCGCCGGATGTGCTGGGCGCGCACCGCCAGTTGCGCCGCCTCGGATGCCTGCGGCGCAAAACGGCCGATCATGTCGGACATGCGCTGAGCATAGAGCAGTTCCTTCGGCTGGCCTTCGTCCAGATTGGGATCGAGCGAATTGGCCGCATCGAACAAGGCCATGGCCTGATTGAAACGCGCGGGGTTGGCGATCATGGCGTGACAGGGTGGCGCGCGTGGATGCAATGGGCGGACGGCAGCGAGGCCGGCCGGGGGAGGACGATGCGGAGGGTGTGCATGGTGGTTTCTTTCGGGCGCGTTACAAGGGAAACAGGCGGGTTTTTCGTCAGGGGGTTGAAGCCGGCATGGTCTCCGATCCGGCCGTCCCCGCAAGGCATGCCCTCAAGCATATCAGCAAGACCGACCCTTCGCACTGGCCCTGATCGCGCCGGATTCCTGTCGGGTTCAGGTGCCCGGCGCGGTGACCGGATGCATTTTCAGGGTGCCGTCCTTGTAGGCACGGAACGCGGTCTGATAAAAAGAAACGGCTTCATCGCGAAGGGTGGGATCGAGCGGAATGGGCGTGGCCTCGTCATCGGCCGAGATCGAAAAAGTCTCGACCTTTTGCCTGGGACTGAGAACCGTCAGCTTGCCATCCTTCAAATAGCCCAGCTCCTGATAATTGCTGATGAACGCACGCCGGCCACCGGGTTCGTTCCTGAATAATGACTGGCCAAAAAATCGTTGGCTGCCGGACCGGTTCAGCACCTCGAGCACCGTAGGCGGGATATCGATCTGGCTGGCCAGACGATTGTCCCGGCCGGGCGCCAATAACGCGGGCGCATAAAAAAACAGCGGGATATGGTAACCCGCGACAGGCAGTCTGGTTTTGCCTGCGGCGGAGGCGCAATGGTCGGCCACGATGATGAACAGGGTGTCGTCGAACCAGGGCTTCCTGCTCGCTTCCTCGATAAACCGGCCGATCGCATAATCGGTGTACTTGACGCCGCCTTCCCGGTGGCCTGGCGACGGGATATCGATGCGGCCACCCGGATAGGTGAAAGGCCGATGGTTCGAAGTGGTCATGATCTGCGCCAGGAACGGCTTGCCGGTGGCATACACCTTGTCCAGTTGCGTCAGGCTGTTCCTGAACAGGTATTCGTCGGCCACTCCCCAGATGTTGGCAAATCCAACCGAGGCCTTGGGGAAGTCGGTGCGGTCGACGACGCGATAATCGTTGCCGGCGTAGTAGGCGTTCATGTTGTCGAAATACCCATATCCGCCGTAGATGAACAGGTTCTCATAACCCTGGTCGTGGAGAATTTCGCCGAGCGTCGCGAGATGTTCATTCCCGGGACGCCGCACAATGGCCTGGCCCGGAATGGGCGGCGTGCCCAGTGTCAGGGCTTCGAGTCCGCGTACAGTCCGGGTGCCGGTCGCGTATAGATTGGTGAACACCAGGCTCTTCCGGGCCAGCGCATCGAGCTGTGGCGTCAGACCCTGCCGATTGCCGAAGCTGCCCAGAAATTCAGCCGAGAGGCTTTCAACCGAGATCAGCACGATGTTCCGCGGCGGGCGTTTGAACGGCATCTCCGGCGTATTGAACGTCGCGCGCCTGATCGCCGGATGGGCCGGGCCGGGCTCGATGTGCACGCCCAGCCTTGCCAGAATAGGGTGTTCCTGCGACGCCGGGAGAGTGAAGTAGAAACGATCGTAGTCCAGCTCGTTGCGCCGATAGGCGGCACTGAAAGTCATCAAGCCATTGCCGCAAAGCTCATTGGCATAGGCGTTATCGGAGAATTCCATCTGGTCGATGCTGGCCAGATGCCAGGCGGTCCAGGGCAGCGCAAACGCTGCCGCGGCATATCCCAGACGCCACCGCGCCTGGGGGGCCGGGGCGGGTGCGCCGCGCACGGCGGAACGGAAGAGCCAGGTCAGCCCCGCCGCCAGCACGAACACGCCAGAGAGCAGGGCGGCGACGGGATAGGATTCGACGATGTTGCCGATGACTTCGTGGGTATAGACCAGGTAGTCGACTGCAATGAAATTGAAGCGGGTGGAGAACTCTTCCCAGAACGTCCATTCGGACAGGGCGCCGAAGATCAGTACCGCGGCCGCCACGAAAAAGACGGCCAGGCGAATCTTCCCCCGCCAGCGGGTGTCGCGCCAGCGTGCGGGCCAGAGCGCCGCCCATAGCAGCATGGGGGCGAGTATCCACGACAGTGCGACAAGATCGAAGCCGAAACCGCGCAGGAACAGTCCTGGCCACAGGCTTGGCGGGACGCTGGCGATGCCGGTATGCAGGGTCAGTACCAGCCGGGTCAGGCTCGCGATGGATAAAAACAGGAGGGCGAGCGGGATGAATGGAATGGGGAGGGCGTGCCGGTAGCGGGAGTTCATGACAGTCAGGGCTCGCTGGGATGGAGGCTCAGATACTGGGTGATGGCGACGTAATCAGACAGCGGAAGCGCCTCTGCACGCAAGCCCGAATCGATGTTCAACGCGGCGAAGTCGTCGGGCTTCAGGAACGCGCCTAACGTGTTTCGCAAGGTTTTACGCCGCTGCGAGAAAGCCGCGGCAACCACCCGTGCGAACAGGACGTCATCGAGGGGCGTGATTTCGCTTGGGGATTTGGGGATCAGGCGCACCACGGCGGAATCGACCCTGGGCGGCGGATTGAACGCTGCGGGAGGCACGTCGAGCAGCCATTCCAGATGGAAGCGCCGCTGCAGCATGATCGACAGCCGCCCATAATCGGCCGTGGAGGGCGCGGCGATCATGCGTTCGACGACTTCCTTCTGCAGCATGAAGGTCATGTCGCGAATGTGCGCGGCGAACGTCGCCAGGTGAAACAGCAGCGGCGTGGAAATGTTGTACGGCAGATTGCCGACGATGCGCAGATCGCTGCCCAGTTGCGCAAAATCGAACTTGAGCGCATCGCGACTGTGCACGGTAAGACGTTCGGCCGGCCAGTGTTTCTGCAGGCGCGCGACGATGTCGCGGTCGAGTTCGACGGCGTGCAGGTGCGGCAGGCGTTCGAGCAGCGGCTGGGTGAGTGCGCCGAGGCCGGGGCCGATCTCGACGACGATATCGGTTGGCTGCGGATGGATGGTGTTGACGATGGCATGGATGATGCCGTCATCGATGAGGAAGTTCTGGCCGAAGCGTTTGCGGGGGGGGGGCATGGGGGGGAGGGGGGAGTAGTGAGTAGTGAGTGGTGAGTGTGGAACGGGTGGCTTTTATCCGCTCACGGCTTACCGTTCACTGCTCACCATTTCCAGTGCCATTCCAATCGCGGCGATCAGGCTGCCGACTTCCGCACGGCCGCTGCCGGCGAGGTCGAGCGCGGTGCCGTGGTCGACCGAGGTACGGATGAACGGCAGGCCGAGCGTCACGTTTACGCCGGCGCCGAAACTGGCGTACTTGAGCACCGGCAGCCCCTGGTCGTGATACATCGCCAGCACCGCGTCGCAGGGCTCGTGGCGAATGCGCGAGAAAAGCGTGTCGGCGGGCTGCGGGCCGACGAGGTCCAGGCCTTCGTCGCGCAGGTGGTCGAGCACGGGTTCGATGACGTCGATCTCCTCGCGCCCCAGGTGGCCGGATTCGCCGGCGTGCGGATTGAGTCCGGCCACCAGGATGCGCGGTCGGGCGATGCCGAATCTGCGTTGCAGGTCGGCATGCAGGATGCGGATCACCTCATCGAGCAGG
This sequence comes from Thiobacillus sp. 63-78, assembly GCA_001899765.1. Lineage (GTDB taxonomy): Bacteria > Pseudomonadota > Gammaproteobacteria > Burkholderiales > Thiobacillaceae > Thiobacillus. The sequence goes on along the minus strand of MKWM01000017.1, from coordinate 20,052 downwards.
GGGGCGGTAATGGCGTCGGCGACGGCGCGCAAGGGCAGATGGGTGGTGGCCAGTGCGACGCGCAGGCCGCCGCCGGCGAGCATCATGACGACCCGTTTGGTGCCGCTGCGATCAGCCAGGTATTCGGTGTGGCCGGTGAAGGGAAAACCGGCATCATTGATGACGCCCTTGTGCACCGGCGCTGTGACGACGGCGTGAAATGATCCGTCGAGGCAGCCTGCGAGCGCGGCGTCGAGCAGGGCCAGCACATGGGCGCTGTTGCGGGGGTCGAGCGTGCCTGGCGTCACGGGGGCGGCGGCAGGGATGTGGCGTACGTGCAGCCGGCCAGGCTGGTGTGCGGGGGCCGTATCGCCGCAACTGAAATCGACCGCGATGCCGAGCCGGCCCGCCCGGGCGCGCAGCACGTCGACGTCGCCGAGGACCGTCAGCCGGCACGGCAGCGCGTGTTGCGACAGGGCGATGCACAGGTCAGGCCCGATTCCCGCGGGTTCGCCTGCCGTCAGGGCGAGGTGGGATAAATCCACGGCTTCTTCGTAATCCGGCCGCTCAGTCGAGCGGGCGGATTTCGACATAGGCCGCGTCGCGAATCTGCCGTACCCAGTCCTGGAAGGCTTCCTCACCCTTGCGTTCGCGGATGGCCTGGCGCGCGAGCAGTTTCTGACGTTCCTGGGTGACGTCCTGATTACGGCGTTCAAGCACCTGGATCAGATGCCAGCCGAAAGGCGTCTGGATGGGATCGCTGATTTCACCGGGCTTCAGCGCGTTCATGGCTTTCTCGAATTCGGGGACGGTGTCGCCCGGGTTGATCCAGCCGAGGTCGCCGCCTTTGGAGGCGCTGGCGTCCTCGGATTGCAGACGCGCCATGTCTTCGAACTTTGCCCCGTTCTCGATGCGTTCCTTGAGTTGCAGCAGACGGTTGCGGGCGTCGGCTTCCGAGGTGAGCTCGTTGGTCTTGATGAGGATGTGGCGCGCGTGCGTCTGCGTCACGTTGAGCGTGGCATCGAGCCCGCGCTTGTCGAGGAGCTTGAGGATGTGAAAACCGTTGCTGCTCCGCAGGATCGGGCTGATCTGGCCCGGCTGCATCGATTTCAGCGCATCGGCGAACAGGGTCGGAATCTTGCCGCTGGCGCGCCAGCCGAAGTCGCCGCCCTGCAACGCGTTGGACGCATCGGAATAGCTGGCCGACAACTGGGCGAAATCGGCGCCCTTGGCAAGCTGGGCGGCGATGTCCTCGGCGCGCGCGCGGCGTGCCTGGATCTGCTCGGGCGAGGCGTTTTCCGGCACGGTCACCAGGATGTGGGCGAAGTCGTATTCCGTTTCCACGCCCTGCTGGGCCTGCGTCTGCAGATAGCCTTCGATTTCGGCATCGCTGACGGAGATCCGGTTGTCGACATCGCGTTCGCGGGCGCGTGCGATGAGGAGCTCGTTGCGGATAGTGGTGCGCATGCTGTCGAGAGTCTGGCCGTCTTTTTCGAGGGCGGCCTGCAGGCCGGCCATGTCGAGTTTGTTCTGCGCCGCGATGCGCTGCAGGGCGTGTTCGACCTGGGTCGGATCGACGCGGATCCCGGTGGCGCGGGCGTGCTGCTGCAGGGCGAGTTCGGTGACCATGCGTTCGAGCAGTTGCTTCTCCAGCACGTTGCGCGGCGGCAGCGGGGTGTTCTGCCGCGACAGGGTGCGCACGACTTCGTCGTAACGCCGGGCGAGTTCCTGGTGGGTGATGACCTCGTCGTTGACGACGGCGACGATGCGATCGAGCTCCTGCACGGCGGCGTGGGCCGGCATCAGGGTCGATACGGCGATCAGCAGCGCCAGTACCCACTGGGGGCGGCGCCACTCAGGGCGTTTGAGTAATTTCATTGCTAGGCCTGTATCCGGGAACACTGTGTTTCAAAGCGTCGAGCGGGTTGGAGCCGATGCGTCCCATTCCGTTCAACTCCAGCTGGAAGAACAACGCGTCGGTGGACTGATTTTCCTTGGTGGCCAGGCGCTGCAGCACGCCGCGCAGGACCCAGCAGCCGCCATTGTATTCAAACCCGGCCAGGCCTTCGACCAGTTTGTCGTCCTTGAAGGAATAGTTGTAGCGGAACATGCCGTACCAGCGACGGGAGAGCGGCCACTGCGCGGACAGGTCGACCTGTTCCGTCGTCTGATCGATGAAGCGGTAACCCAGGTTCACCACGCGGCCGGGGCCGGGGCGATAGGAGGCGCCAAGGTTCTGGCGGACGGTGGTGCCGTTCTGGGTGTCGAACTGCCATGCGGTATCGATGCGCCAGTCGCGCGTGATCTGGCCACTGATGGCGGCAAGCAGATCGGTGGAGCTGGTGGTGCGGACAGGATCGCCCGGATTCAGGGTGACGCGCTGATCGCTGAAGTAAAAACGCTGACCGAGCGTGACCTGCAGCCGTTCCAGCCCGCTGGTCGCCTCGGTGAAGCGGCTGGTGACGGCTACCGTCAGCTGGTTGGCGTCGTTGACGCGGTCGCCGCCGATGAACTGGTTTTCAGTGAACATCTGCGCGTAGCTGAAATCGAGCAGGCCCGTGTCGAAGTTCGGAATGTTGTCCTGCTTGCGGTACGGCGCGAACACGTAATAGGCACGCGGCTCCAGCGTCTGCTCGTAATCCTGGCCTGCAAAATGGAACGGCCGGTCGAAGGTCACGCCGCTGTCGAGGCTGAAAATGGGCAGGTTGCGGCTGATGTGCTGCGGGTTTGTCGTCGTGTTGTCCAGCGCGTAATAGGTGCTGTGCCAGCCGATCTGCGGCGTGAGGAAGCCGAACGAGTTGGTGAGCGGCATGCGCAGCGTCGGATAGGCCAGCACCCGTGTGCCGTCGACCAGGGTGGCATGGGAGAAGCGGGTGGCTTCACTGTCCATATTGAATTCCAGCCCGCTCCCGAACATTTTCGAGACGCCCAGGCGAGCCTGCGGCATCAGTGCATAAGGCCTGGGAATGGGAGTGGTGGACGTGGAATCCTGCAGGGTCTGGTAGCTTTGGGCACGAATGCTCGCATTCCAGTTGGCGTGCTGGGTGGTCAGCCAGACTTCACGGTCAAGCTGGGTGAGCGACGTGACGGCCAGCAGGTTGGACAGGTCACGGAAATAATCGTTATCGGACACGCGATTGAACAGCATGCCGGCCTCGGTGGTGTCGTTCAGGCGATAGCTGTTGCTCAGCGCGGCACTCCAGCGCGAGCGCCCCGCGACGCTGTCGTTGGGCAGGTATTCCAGACGGTTGACGCCATGAGCGTCATCCAGCAGGTAGCGGAATTCGCCGCCCAGCTGCACGCCGCGTTTGGACAGCAGGCGCGGATACAGCGTGGCATCGTAGTTGGGGGCGAGATTGAGGTAATAAGGCACCAGAAGATCAACGCCGCTGCGTTGCGTGGTGCCGAAAGTCGGTGCGAGGATGCCGCTCTTGCGTACATTGTTGAGCGGAAAATCCATCCACGGCGCATACAGGATCGGTACGCCAAGGAAGTGCAGCGAGACGTCGCGTGCCGTCCCCACGTTGCGGCTCCGGTCGAGATCGAGACTCCCGACCTTGAGAAACCAGTCGTCGTCGCCCAGTGGGCAGGTGGTGTAAATGGCATCCTGCAAGGTGCACTGGTTTTCGTTGATGAAGTCGATATGACTGGCGTTGCCGCGTCCCGTCGTCGCCGCGGCCGCCGATTGATGGCTTTGGGCGACGTCGCTGCCGACGCTGGTTTTCTCGTGTCCTGGCAGCATCGTGAACTGGTATACCGGGTGGGTCAGCTCGCCGCTGTAATCATCAAGGTTGAACAGGAGCGAGTCGCCTGTCACCACCATGGCGGTCTGCTCCAGCCGCACGCCGCCACGAGCCTGTACCTGGTGCTGTGTGATGTCGTAGCGCAGCCAGTCGCTGAAGAAATTCAATCCCGCCTGACGGGCCTCCACCCTGCCGCTGGCGACGACGACGTCGGGGCCCGTCGATTCGATCTTGTCCGCAGTGAGGAACAGGGGGCCTTCCTTGCCCGCCACCGCCGAACCTTTCAGTTCGACATCCTTTTTCAGCACGAGTCCGTCCGCCGCTACGGAATGAGCGGCCAGCAGCAGGACAGCGAGCGTAATACCGGGCAAGGTGGACAAGCGATGTAAAATCCGGGCCAGGGTTATCAGGAACAGCGTTATTCGGAGCAGTGTGACAGTGGAACGTGTGCAAGCTTTACAGGACTGGGCCGCCCGGCAGCTGGGCGGCGGGTCGCTGGACATCGCTCCGGCGTCGGCAGACGCCAGCTTTCGCCGTTATTTTCGCGTCACTGTCAAAGGCCGCGATTATATCGTGATGGACGCCCCGCCGGCACACGAGGATTGCCGGCCGTTCATCGCGGTTGCCCGGCTGTTTGCCGATGCCGGGGTCAATGTCCCGCAGGTATTGGCGCAGGACCTCGACCGGGGTTTTCTGCTGCTGACCGATCTGGGCAATACCACCTATCTGTCGGCCCTGAATGAAGCCGCGCTCGATCAGGGCGTGGCGAACGGGCTGTATCTGGCGTCGAACGACGCGTTGATCCGCATCCAGCAGGCGAGCCGCCCGGGCGTGCTGGCGGAATACGACCGCACATTGTTGACCCGCGAACTGATGCTGTTTCCCGAGTGGTACGTGGCGAAGCATCTCGGCGTCGCCATGAAGGACGACCAGAAAACCCTCCTCGACACCGTGTTCGAGCGCCTGCTCGCCAACAACCTGGCGCAGCCGCAGGTTTACGTGCACCGCGACTGGCATTCGCGCAACCTGATGGTCTCCGACCCCACCCCCGGCATCCTCGACTTCCAGGACGCGGTCTACGGCCCCATCACCTACGACCTCGCCTCGATCTACCGCGACGCCTACGTCCAGTGGGACGAGGAGATGCAGCTCGACTGGGTGATCCGCTACTGGGAAAAGGCGCGCGCGGCCCGTCTGCCGGTGCGCGAGGACTTCGGCGAATTCTGGCGCGACTTCGAATGGATGGGCGCGCAGCGCCAGATCAAGGTGCTCGGCATCTTCGCGCGGCTGTATCACCGCGACAGCAAGGATGGGTATCTGAAGGATATGCCGCGGGTGATGCATTATCTGCGCCGCGTGTGCGAGCGGTATGACGAGTTGAAGCCGCTGCTGTTCCTGCTCGACGGGCTGGAGAATCGGGAAGTGAAGGTGGGGTATACGTTCTAGTTTTTTCGCTCCCTCTCCCGCAAGCGGGGGAGGGTTGGGGAGGGGGAAGCGCTTTGTGGTTGAAGTGTTCGCAGGGCTGCCGACCGTTGGCCGGGGGTTGCCCGGCGGCAAGTCACTTTTCTTGTCTCGCCAAGAAAAGTAACCAAAAGAAGGCGACCCCGACATCCCCGAATTCCCGGAAATCGAGTCTGCCGGACGGGCGGCGAAGAACTCGCCCCGCCTTGCTGTTTTGAATTTTGTTTTTTGTGGGCGGGGCTCAAACACCTTCACCGCTGATCCGTCCGGCAGACTCGATTTCCGGCGGGGCTGAGAGGGGAAGAAAGTCAAAACCAGGGCGGCGATGACTGGACGTTTGCGATTACTATTTAAGCTTTGTATCGGCTTGCAAGAGTCTTCATTTTGAGCGCTGCAAAAAATCAAACCGCCATGATTCTCGCCGCCGGCCGCGGCGAGCGCATGCGCCCGTTGACCGACCACACGCCCAAGCCGCTGCTGGCGGTCGGCGGCAAGCCGCTCATCGTGTGGCACATCGAGCGCCTGCGCGCGGCGGGTTTCAGCCACATCGTCATCAACCACGCCCATCTCGGCCAGCAAATCGAGGGCGCACTGGGCGACGGCGGGGGTTTGGGCGTGGCCATCGAGTATTCGCGCGAGGCCAGCGCGCTGGAAACGGCGGGCGGCATCGCCACCGCGCTGCCCTTGATCGAAAGCGACGTGTTCCCCGTGGTGAACGGCGACATCTACTGCGAATACGATTTCAGCCGCCTGGCCGAGCCGCTCGCGCGGCTCGCCGCGGGACACGATCAGGCGCATCTGGTGCTGGTCGACAATCCGCCGCATCACCCGAAAGGCGACTTCGTGCTGGATGCTGGCCGCGTGGTCGGCTCACCCCTTATGTCCCCGGCACCTACGGTGCCGGGGACGGTATCCCTTGCGGACACCACTTGCCCCCCACCACTGACCTTCTCCGGCATCGGCGTCTACCACCGGGCGCTGTTCGCCCACACCCGGGCAGGCGAGAAAGCGCCGCTGGCGCCGTTGCTGCGGCAGGCGATCGACGCCGGACGCGCGAGCGGCGAACATTTCGGCGGCCGCTGGGTCGATGTAGGGACACCCGAACGTTTGCAACAACTCGACGAAAGCCTGCGCAGCCATGTTTGACGCTTCCATTCACGCCAACCGCCGCGCGCGGCTGGCCGCCGCCCTCGGCGACGGCATCGCCATCGTCGCCACTGCCCCGGAGGTGCCGCGCAACCGTGATACCCACTATCCCTACCGGCACGACAGCTACTTCTACTGGCTGACCGGCTTCGCCGAGCCCGAGGCGGTGGTGGTGGTGATTGGCGGCGAAAAGCCCGAGTCCATCCTGTTCTGCCGCGACAAGGACGAGGCGCGCGAAATCTGGGACGGCTTCCGCCATGGCCCGGCCGCGGCGCAGGAACAATTCGCTTTCGACGCCGCCCATTCGGTCACGGAACTCGACGCCAGGCTACCCGAACTGATGGGCAACCGCGCGCGCCTCGCCTACGCGGTGGGGCAGGAGCCGGCGTGGGATGCGCGGGTGATCGGCTGGCTCAACGCGGTGCGTGCGAAGACGCGGCAGGGCATTGTCGCGCCGGGTGAGATCGTCGACGTGCGGCATGCGCTCGACGAGATGCGCCTCATCAAGGATGGCCACGAACTGGCGCTGATGCGCCGCGCCGCCGGGATTTCCACGCGCGCGCATGGCATCGCGATGCGCGCGACCCGGCCGGGCCGCCACGAATACGAGATCGAGGCGGAGCTGCTGTGCGCCTTCCGCAGCGGCGGCGCCGAGGCGCCGGCTTACACTTCCATCGTCGCCAGCGGCGCCAACGCCTGCGTGCTGCACTACGTCTTCAACAACCAGCCGCTCGCCGACGGCGACCTGCTGCTGATCGACGCCGCCGCCGAATTCGGCAGCTATGCCGCCGACATCACCCGCACCTTCCCGGTCAACGGCCGCTTCTCGGCGGCGCAGAAGGACGCCTACGAACTGGTGCTGGCGGCGCAGGCGGCGGCCATCGATGAGGTCCGTCCGGGCCGCCACTGGAACGCTCCGCACGAGGCGGCGGTGCGCGTGCTGACGCAGGGCATGGTCGATCTCAAGCTGCTTGAGGGCGAGGTCGACGGCCTGATCGAGTCGAATGCCTACAACCGCTTCTATATGCACCGCACCGGCCACTGGCTGGGCATGGACGTGCACGATGCCGGTGAATACAAGATCAGAGGTGAATGGCGCCCGCTGGTGCCGGGCATGACGCTGACCGTCGAGCCGGGCCTGTACATCCGCCCGGCGGACGACGTGCCGGCGGCGTTCTGGAACATCGGCATCCGCATCGAGGACGACGTGGCGGTGACCGAGTCCGGCTGCGAGGTGCTGACCTCGCCGCCGAAGACGGTCACGGAAATCGAAGACTGGATGAAAGGATGAGTCCCCTGAAGGCCATGAACGACGTGCTCGTCGCCGGTGCCGGCCCGGTCGGCGCCGTGTGCGCGCTGGCGCTGCGGCAGCAGGGCATTGCGGTACGCATACTCGAGGCGCAGGCCGGAGACGCCCGCGCTGACAGCCGCACGCTGGCACTGTCCCATGGTTCGCGGCTGATTCTTGAGCGCCTCCGCGTGTGGCAAAAGCTCGACGACGTGACCCCGATCACCCGCATCCATATCTCGCAGCGCGGAGCACCCGGCGTGACGCGGCTGGCTGCGGATGACGTCGATGTGCCGGCGCTGGGCTACGTACTGCCCTATGCCGCGCTGACCGTGGCGTTGAAGCAGGCCCTTGCCGAGGCCGGTATCGCGGTCGAGTATGGCGTGACCGTGGATCGTATCGAATCCGGCCTCGACGCCGCGACCGTGCATGCGGCGGCGGGCCGCTCGCTGGAGACGCCGCTGGCTGTGGTGGCCGACGGCGGACGTGGCGATGCCGCAGCCAAACCCCGGTTTGAACGCGACTACGACCAGGTGGCCGTGGTGTGCGATGTGCAGACCGAGCTGCCGCATGCCAATCAGGCCTACGAACGCTTCACGCCGGAAGGCCCGGTGGCGTTGCTGCCAAAGAGGGATCGCTACGCATTGGTATGGACGGCGAGCAAGACCGACGCCCAGCGCATCGCCACGATGACGGACGCGGAATTCCTCGCGGCGCTGTATCGCCATTTCGGCGGGCGCCAGGGGCTGTTCCTGCAGGCCGGCCCGCGCAGGACCTTCCCGTTGAAACTTGCCTGGACCGGCAGCGAAGCCGCCGCTCGCGTGGTGCGCATCGGCAACGCGGCGCAGACGCTGCACCCGGTCGCGGGCCAGGGTTTCAACATCGGCCTGCGCGATGCCTGGGAACTGGCTGGTCTGTGCGGCGACACGTCGCGCGAAGCCCTTGGGAGTGCCGCCATGCTGGCGGCTTATGCGCGCGGGCGCCGCATGGACGTGCTGGGCGGCGTCGGGTTCACCGATTTTCTGGTGCGCTTGTTTTCCAACGACATCGCCCCGTTGCGTCGTGCACGCGGCGTCGGCTTGCTGGCACTGGAAGTCTTTCCGCCGCTGAAAACCTTTGTCGCGCGGCGCATGCTTTTCGGAGCACGCGGATGAATCCGGAACGCTATCAGATCGTCATCGTCGGCGCCGGCCTGGTGGGGACCGCCGCCGCGCTGGCGCTCGGTCGGCAGGGACTGCGGGTCGCGCTGGTCGAACGCCTGCCGCCTGACGCTCCAGGCGAAACCTGGGACACGCGCGTCTATGCCATCAGTCCGGCCAGCCAGCATTTTCTCGAACGCATCGGCGCCTGGCAGCGCCTGGACGCCGAACGCATCCAGCCGGTATTCCGCATGGACGTCGCAGGCGATGTTCATGGCGCGATCCGGCTCGATGCCTATCAAGCGGGCGTATCGCATCTTGCGACGATCCTTGAGAGCGGGCGTCTGCAGGAGGCCTTGTGGCAGAGCCTGCTGACGGATGGCAATGTGGCGCTGCATTGCCCGGGGACGATCGAATCACTTACGCGGGAAGGGGCCGCCACACGCCTGACACTGGCCGGCGGCACGGTGCTGGAGGCCGAACTGGTCGTCGGCGCCGACGGCGCCGCCTCGCGCATCCGCGAATGGGCCGGTCTGGCGTCGGCGCTCACTCCCTACGGCCAAAGCGGAGTGGTCGCCAATTTCGAATGCGAGCACTCGCATCGTGGTACGGCATTCCAGTGGTTTTTCGACAGCGACATTCTGGCCTGGCTGCCGCTGCCGGGGAACCGTCTGTCGATGGTCTGGTCAACCCGGACGGAACATGCGGAGGCATGCATGGCACTGGATGCGTCGGCCTTGGCTGACAGCGTGCAGACGGCGGGCCACCGCAGGCTGGGCGAATTGCGTCTGATGACCCCCGCGGCGGCGTTTCCGCTGCGGCTGATCCGGGTGGCATCCGTCGTGGCACCCGGTGTGGCGCTGATCGGCGATGCGGCCCATGGCGTGCATCCCCTGGCGGGGCAGGGCGTCAATCTCGGATTCGGCGACGCCGAATCGCTGGTCGCCGCGCTGACTCGCCATCGTCAAACCCGTTCGTATTGTGGAGATATCCGTGTGCTGCAACACCATGCCCGCGCGCGGGCCGAACCCGTGCGGCGGATGCAGGCCCTCACGCATGGGCTGCATCACCTGTTTGCCGACCCGCGTGCCCGCTGGCCGCGCAATACTGGAATGTGGATCGTCGACCATTTGCCGCCGCTAAAAACCGGTTTGGTGCGCGAAGCGATGTCCTGATATGTTCATGATGTTTTTTTGGAGTCTCGAATGAAATTCACCCCCCTGGCGCTGGCCGCCACCCTGCTGTTCGCCACGGCTGCGCAGGCCAACGAGCCGCTTATACGCAAGACGCTGCTGCAGCAGTTTCCGGGCGCCACCATCAGCTCGGTGCAGAAAACGCCTTACAGCGGCCTGTTCGAGGTTTACCTCGATGGACAACTGGTTTATGTGGATGCCAAGGCGCAATACGTGTTCGCCGGCGACGTCATCGATCTGAAGAATCGCACCAACCTGACCCAGGCGCGCTTGAACCAGTTGCAGGCGGTGAGCTGGGGCACATTCCCGCTGGATAACGCACTGAAAACCGTCAAGGGCAATGGTGCGCGCAAGCTGATTCTGTTCTCCGACGTCGATTGCCCCTATTGCCGCAAGTTCGAGGCCGAACTCGCCAAGGTCGACAACATCACGGTCTATACGTTTCTGTACCCGATCGAGGGCCTGCATCCCAACGCCCCGCAGGTATCGAAACAGATCTGGTGCGCACCCGACCGCAACAAGGCATGGGACGACTACATCACCAACCGAAGCGTACCGAAAAATGATGGCAAGTGCGCCAATCCCGTAGAGTCCAATATTGCACTGGGCAACAAGCTGAAAGTGTCCGGCACGCCGACCCTGTTCTTCGTCAACGGCCAGCGTATTCCCGGTATGGTCCCGGCCGCGCAGCTCGAAAAACTGCTCGCCGCCAATACCAAATGAGCGCGGCAGCATGAGTTCGACTTTCTGGGATGCGCGGTACGCCACGGACGACTACATCTTCGGCACCGCGCCCAACCGTTTTCTCGAAAGCCAGGCGGCGCACATCCAGCCCGGGATGCGCGCGCTGTCCATCGCCGACGGCGAAGGCCGCAACGGCGTATGGCTGGCCGCGCAGGGCGTGGACGTGCATGCGGTCGACGTGTCGCCGGTGGCGCTGGAAAAGGCCCGCAAGCTGGCGGCCGCGCGCGGCGTGACGCTGGATTTCGAACTGGCCGATGTCCTCGACTGGACCTGGCCGGAGGCGGCTTACGATCTGGTGGTGGCCATCTTCATCCAGTTTGCGCCGCCCCCCGAGCGCGACCGCATCACCGCCGGCATACGCCGCACGCTGAAACCGGGTGGCGTGCTGATTCTGCAGGGCTATACGCCGAAGCAGATCGAGTTTGCCACGGGCGGGCCGCCCCATGCCGCCAATATGTACACCGCAGCATTGCTGCGGGACTGGTTTGGCGACTGGGACATCCTCCACCTGGCCGAACATGAATCGGTCATCCGTGAGGGAAGCCACCATTCCGGCCTGTCGGCACTGATCGATCTGGTGGCGCGAAAGCCGTGCAAATCCCCTCTCGCTCCCGACGGCAGGGCTTAGCACGTCGGCCACCAGTACGTGGCGTTCCAGGTTGATCGGCAGGCTGGAACCGGCCGGCTGGCCCGGAATGCAGCGTGCCGCGCAACGATTCAGTACCGCGACTGTTCCGCCTGGGCCAGTTCACGCAGTCCGTCGAGCGCCTGCTTCAGGGTGGTGCTGTCGCTCTCGCTGTCGTGGGGGAACACCATATAGGCCGGCAGCTTGAACTGCGGGCTGTCGGGCACCTGCCACAGCAGCCCGTCTTCAAGGTAGTGGCGGACCAGGCGTTTGGGAAAATACCCGCTGCCGCCATAAGTCAGGAGCTGCTGCACCCCCAGCCAGCCGATGTTGGCGACCAGTGTGGGCGGTGGCGCATCGGGATGATGATCGCTGAACTTGGCATGAAACTCGGGGCCCCAGTCGATATGGATATACCCCTCGTCCGACCAGCCCTCCGTAGGCTCGCTGGCCACCAGCAGCAAGGCTTCGTCGAACAGCGGCTCCACGACCAGGCCGGGCCGGGAGGTCGGCGTATACATCACGCCGATATCCACCGTGCCTTCGATCAGGCTTTCCATGATGTCGGATTCGAAGCCGATCTCCAGGCGCAGCGAAATGTCCGGCGCGGCCTTGTGCATCCAGTCCACCCAGTGCGGCAGGAAGCCTTCCCATAGTGCGAGACGCCCGGACAGGGTCAGCACGTCGCGAAATCCCTGCGGCAGACCGACATCGTGAATGGCCTGTTCCAGCGTGCGCACCAGATGCTTGGCGTGCCGCAGAAAACGTTTTCCTGAGGGCGTCAGTTCCGCGCCATTCCGGCCGCGATGGAACAGGCGTGCGCTCAGGGTCGTTTCCAGCGTGTGAATGCGGGCGCTAACGGTTGATTGCGTGACATGCAGCCGGCTGGCGGCGGCGACGAAGTTGCCTGTGGCCGCCACGGCCAGGAAAGTACGGGCGAGTTCGGTATCCATGATTGACCATCTGATTTTCCGATATTAGACACCAAAATTTATCGTTGGATAGATATATAAGAGAACTCTAAACTTGCCTCCGTCTTGAAAGTTGGAGCGCGTATGAGTCTTCTGGCTGAACGGGAAAGTCCCATTCCACCCTGCGATGAAGAGGGGTATCTGCTCGACCCCCGCGACTGGAATCGTGCCCATGCCCAACTGCGGGCTCATGAGTATGACCTGGTACTGTCTCCCGCCCACTGGAGGGTGATCGACTTTATCCGCGACTGGTACAAAGATACCGAGAGTGTGCCCGAAGCACGGCAGGTCATTCAGTATCTGGCGGGGGCGAATGGGGATAAACGCACCGCCAAGCAGACACTTTACGCTTTGTTTCCGCATGGTTATGGGCAGCAGGCCTGCCGCATCGCCGGCATGCGCAAGCCATTGAAACTCATGCTCGACGTATAAAGGGAAGGCCTGAAAACAATGAAAACTACCTTTGCGTTTTCGAAGCGCGTTGCGCAAAAATGGGCCGGCCTCATGCGGGGCTGGAATGCGCTGAAGATCGCGTACACGGTTTCGGAGCGCGAACACTGGATATCGGCGGTCGGCGGGCTGTTCGGTATTCTGGTCGTATTCTGGGTGAGCAATCTACTGCTGGGCACTCACGTCGCCGTCTTGATCGCAAGCTCGATGGGGTCTTCCGCCGTACTGTTGTTCGCGGCGCCGCATGGCGCGATGTCGCAGCCGTGGTCGGTATTCGGCGGTCATCTGGTGTCGGCGCTGGCGGGGGTCGCCAGCCAGCAGTGGCTGGGTTACGAACCGATACTGGCCGCATCGATGGCGGTCGCGCTGTCAATTGCCTTGATGTACCCCCTGCGCTGCCTCCATCCGCCCGGTGGCGCCACCGCGCTCACGGCTGTGGTGGGGGGCGAAGCGGTCCATGCGCTGGGTTATGGGTTTATCGTGATGCCGGTGCTGATCAATACAGTGATCATATTGATCGTGGCCGTGGCATACAATTTCCCGTTTTCCTGGCGGCGCTACCCGCAAGCCTGGTGGCGCATGGCGGTGGTGTGCGAGGCGCTGACCGAGGACGTGAACCACACCGACGAAAAATGCATGATTCCGCACAGCGACCTGGTTTACGCCTTGAGCCAGATCGATACGTTCATCGACGTCAGCGAAGAGGATCTGCAGAAGATTTATTCGCTGGCGCTGGGGCATCATCAGCATGCGGTCGACATGGCAGGGTCGGTATCCGGGCCGGCCGTGGAAGCGGCGGGATAATGCGAAGGGCCTGATCCCGCGCCGCGCCGCGCCGCGGCAACGAGAACGGGCGGCGGCATCCACCACAATCGGCCCGTGCAACCGGACCCATACCCCGGTTCTCCTGGCCAGCCTCCTTGCCCGGTTGATGGCCGGGTCTTCAAGCACGCTCGACAGAGCGTCCACGTACCCTTCTTCCCTCTGCGGCTTCGATCCCGGCGGGGCGGAGCATTCGGGGCCGTGAATAATGATTTGTCTGATCAATGTCATTAAATAAATAAATTGATGAAAACGAACGATCGGGCGGGGCTTGCGTCATGTATTTCAGGGAAACCACATGGCCGGCACTGCGTGGGTGGGGTATCCCGACGTTGCAACCGCATGGTCCTCTCTTTCGCCCATGCCTTGATGGTTGAAATCTGCGAGCATCCGTCTGCGAGGACCATCGAATACCTCCTGACATGATATATTCGGCGGCGCGCAAGGGGTTTCTCCGGGCGGCAATAGAGGGCTCTGCCGGCGTATCGGCCAGTGTCCTGGGATGGGTACAAATGAAGTCGGGGAAAATTGTGTGATACACGCCAAGAGCGATTATTCGGTTGATCGTCGGCTCGTGATGGTGTCCGGTGTCGCTATATTGATTGGTGCCGTCAGCACGTTCGCCGCGGCGGCGCTACTCGCGTTGATCCACTTCTTCACCAATCTGTTTTTTTATCAGCGTCTGTCGTGGGAGGTTGTGTCGCCGGCCCAGAATGCGCTGGGGCTGGCAGTCATCCTGGTGCCGGCGATAGGCGGACTGCTGGTTGGACTCATGGCGCGTTACGGCAGTGACAAGATCCGGGGGCACGGCATTCCCGAGGCCATGGAGACCATTCTGTTCGGCAAGAGCCAGATGTCGCCGAGAGTGGCCGTGCTCAAGCCGATTTCCTCGGGCATCGTCATCGGCAGCGGGGGCCCGTTTGGCGCCGAAGGCCCCATCATCATGACAGGCGGATCGTTGGGCTCGCTGGTTGCGCAGTATCTGCATCTGACCGCCGCCGAGCGCAAAACCTTGCTGGTCGCGGGCGCATGCGCCGGCATGACGGCTATTTTCTCCACCCCTGTCGCAGCGCTTCTGCTGGCAGTCGAACTGCTGTTGTTCGAATTGCGCCCGCGCAGCCTGTTGCCGGTGGCGCTTGCGTGCGCCGTGGCCGGTTTCCTGCGCGGTCTCGTGTTCCCTGCGGGTCCGCTTTTCCCGCTGCAAACTGAGCCGGTTTCCATGATGGCCCTGGTTTCGTGTGTCGTCGCGGGCTTGCTGTGCGGCGCCCTGGCCGTGCTGCTGACCTTTGCGCTTTACAAGACCGAGGATTGTTTCCACAAGCTTCCGGTGCACTGGATGTGGTGGCCCGCAATCGGGGGGCTGATCGTGGGGATCGGCGGCTATCTTGAGCCTCGCGCATTGGGCATGGGCTACGATGTCATCGGCGACCTGCTCAATGGCCATCTGCTCGTGGCCGCCGCAATTTCGCTCCTGGCGGTGAAAGCGGTGATCTGGGTGGTGGCGCTTGGTTCGGGCACTTCGGGCGGCGTGCTGGCTCCGTTGCTGATACTGGGCGCAGGGCTGGGCGTCTTGTTGGCGCCCTATCTGCCGGGCGCCTCGCCGGAACTGTGGGCGCTGGTCTGTATGGCGGGGGTGCTGGGAAGCACGCTCGGTGCGCCCTTGACCGCGATCGTCTTTGCTTTCGGCCTCACCCACGACAGCGAGGCGCTGTTGCCGCTGATGCTGACGACCGCCGTCGCCTACGGCCTGACCACGCTCACCCTGAAGCGCTCCATCATGACCGAAAAGATCGCGCGCCGTGGCCTGCATATTTTCCGGGAATATGGCGCCGACCCGCTGGAACGGCAGCATGTGAGCGATCTGATGAGCGCCAGGATCATTGCCATAGACGGCACCATCCCTGTGGCGGATGCCTTGTCGCACTACTACGACGACTACAATCTGGATCGGGTCTACCCCGTGACAAGCGAAGGGCGCGTGCTGGGAATGGTGGATTACCCCACGCTGCGCGCGCATCGGCATTCCCTGGCGCGATGCGCGGATGTGCTGGCTCCGCTGCTGCCCGAACACGTGCTGCTGCCGAATGCGACAGCCCGTTTTGCCGCGGGTCGCATGGCCCAGCTCGAAGTAAGCTGTCTGCCTGTGGTACAGGATCTGGACAGCATGAATCTCATCGGCACCGTTTCGCTGCGCGATCTGCTCAGGCCGAACCGGAGTTTTATCGAAGAGGAAACCTTTCGCGAAAAAATGCGCTGAGCGATTTCCGTCATGTGGTCCACCGGAAATCGGCCTTTGCGTGAAAGCGTGGCAGGACCTGCCGGCCACATGCAGACTGACCGGATAGCAGACAGACACACGACACCCTCATGACCCTTCAGGAATTGAAATATCTGGTGGCGCTTGCCGATCACGGTCACTTCGGCCGTGCCGCCGAAGCCTGCTTCATCACGCAGTCGACGCTCTCCACCCAGATCAGGAAGCTGGAGGATTTTCTGGGCGTGACGCTGTTCGACCGCAGCCTGAAACGCATCCGCCCGACCCCGATCGGGCAGGAAATCCTTGCCGCCGCGCGCACGATCGTCGAGGAGTCCGAACGTATCCGCGAACTCGCCCGGCACATGCAGGACCCGATGTCGCGTACCTTGCATCTCGGCATCATTCCCACTTTGGGGCCTTATTACCTTCCGCTCGCATTGACGCTGGTGCGCCGCAAGCATCCGGGATTGCGCTTGCTCCTGCGCGAGGAAATCACGCCGCAGATCCTTGACCATCTGCTCGAAGGAAAGCTTGATGCCGGCCTGATGGCGCTGCCCATCGCGGACGACAGCCTGCATGTCGAACCGCTTTTTCATGAGCCATTCTTTGCCGCGCTGCCGGCCGGACACGCACTCGCCAAACACGGCATCTTGAAAGTGTCCGAGATCGTGAACGAGAAACTCCTGCTGCTCGATGAGGGGCACTGCCTCCGCGATCAGGCGCTCGACGTGTGCGGTACGGGCAATATCGGTCGGGAAGAAGTGCGCGCCACCAGCCTGGAAACCCTGCGGCAGATGGTGGGGATGGGGCTGGGCCTCACCCTGCTGCCGGCGCTGGCAGTGGGAGCGGGGCCGCGGGTCAGCAGGAAATCCGTCGAAATCCGGCCGTTCAGGAAACCGGTGCCGGGGCGCACGATTGGTCTGGCGTGGCGCAAGCGTGCGCCGTTCCCCGAAACATTCGAACGTCTCGCCGCGACGTTGAAAGCAAGTTTGCCAACTGAAGTGGAGCCCGTCTGAGCATGTCCGACCTCAATGATCCGCGCGTATTCTTTGCTGCCGAACGCACGCTGATGGCGTGGAACCGTACCGGCCTGACCCTGATGGCGTTTGGTTTCGTGCTCGAACGCTTCGGTTTGTTCCTGCATGTGCTGCGTAAAAGTCCGGATCATGCGGGACGCGATCTGTCGTTCTGGATCGGCATCGGCTTCATCAGTCTGGCGCTGTTGATGATCAGTTTTTCCATTGTGCAGTTCCGGCGCGTACTGCGGACACTGAAGCCGATCGAGATCCCCGTGCGCTACTGTACCTGGGGCGGGATTGCGATGAACCTGTCGGTGGTGATGTTCGGCATCGCGCTGCTGGTCTACCTGTTTTCCGAACTGTAGGCGTCCCGCCGGCAGACAGGCCGGTTCACGCCACGGCCACGCTCTTCACCTGCGCCACGACCTGCGTGCCGGGCTGAAGATCCAGCAGCCGGGCCGATTTTCGAGTGATGCGCGCGAGCAGCACCATATCGTCCAGTGCCAGCCGCACCAGTACCTGTCCGGGCGTATCGTCCGCCAGTTCGATGACCCTGGCCGGCAGCAGATTCAGGATGCTGGTCTGTTGCGGCGCGACGAGCGCCAGGCTGACGTCGCGTGCGGCGACGCGCACCCGCAACGGCACACCGGGGGCGCCGTGCAGACCGGGCAGCTCGAATGCGACGCGTTGGCGCGCGACATGGGTGAGCTGAAATGCCGGGTCGTGCGAGACCACCGTGGTATCGATGACCGTGGCGGCGGTGTCGCGGTGCGCCAGCGGCAGGTCGAGCCGGGTCAGCCCGTCGGCGAGCGGCCCTTGATGGACGATCTTCCCGGCTTCGATCAGCAGCAGCGTGTCGGCCAGACGCGCCACTTCGTCGAGCGCATGGCTGACATAGATGATCGGCAGCTCAAGCTGGCGGTGCAGCTGTTCCAGATACGGCAGAATCTCGGCGCGACTGGTGGTATCGAGCGCCGACAGCGGTTCGTCCATCAGCAGCAGGCGCGGGCTGGCGAGCAGCGCACGACCGATGGCGACGCGCTGGCGCTGTCCACCGGACAGTTGCTGCGGCGACTGCGCCAGCAGCGCGCCCAGCCCCAGCCAGTCGATCACATCGTCAAAGGCGATGCGGCGTTCGGCAGCGGGTACGCGTTTCCAGCCGTATTGCAGATTGCCGCGCACGTCGAGGTGCGGGAACAGACTGGCCTCCTGGAACACATAACCGAGCGCGCGGCGGTGGGTGGGGACGAAGCGGCGCTCATCCTGCCACACTTCGCCGGCGACGGTCAGCGAGCCCGGCGCGCGGGCAAGCCCGGCAATCAGCCGCAGCAGCGTGGTCTTGCCCGATGCCGACGGGCCGAACAGCGCGCTGATGCCATGCGCCGGCACGCTGAATTCGGCATCGAGTTCAAAGCTTCCCAATGTGGAACGGAAGCGGGCGGCGATGGTGCTCACGCCGACATCCGCTGCCACTGGCCGCTGTGTCGACCGAGCAGCAGCAGCACCACAAACGAAAACACCACCAGCCCGGCCGACAGGATGTGCGCCTGGGCATAATTGATCGCTTCGACGTGGTCGTAGATCGCCACTGACAGCACGCGGGTTTCGCCCGGAATGTTGCCGCCCAGCATCAGCACGACGCCGAATTCGCCGACGGTATGGGCAAACGCCAGCACCACCGCGGTGAAGAACCCCGGACGCGCGAGCGGTACCGCCACGCTCCAGAATCGATCCCACAGCGAGGCGCGCAGGGTGGCCGCCACTTCAAGCGGGCGCACGCCGATGGCGGTAAAGGCGTTGGCGATCGGCTGCACCGCAAAGGGCATCGAAAATACCACCGATCCCACCACCAGACCGCCGAAGGTGAAAGGCAGCGTATGCAGCCCCATGCCCAGCATCCACTGGCCGATGATCCCTTTGGGGCCGAGCAGAACCAGCAGATAAAACCCCAGCACCGTCGGCGGCAGCACCAGTGGCAGCGCCACCAGTGCGGTGACCGCCGCGCGCCAGCGGGTTTGCGTGTGCGCGAGCCACCAGGCCAGCGGCGTCGCGATCAGCATCAGCACCAGCGTGGTCACGGTCGCGAGTTTCAGGGTGAGGATGATCGCCGTCAGGTTGGCGCCGCTCAGACTCATCGCCGTGCACTCATGCGGACATGTCAGTCATGACGCTCGACCCGTCGCGCATGTCGTCCATTTCGCCAGGACGGGAAGCGTGCCTTACAAGTCGTAGCCATAGCTTCGTATGACCGCCTGGGCCTGCGGTTTTTTCAGGAAATCCAGCAGTGCCTGCGCGGCCGGATTGTCGGCCCCGCGTTTCAGCAACGCCGCATCCTGACGGATCGGGGCATAAAACGATGCGGGCACCTGCCAGGCCGAACCGCCGGTCAGTTTGCCGTCGAGAGTGATCTGCGAGAGGGCGACGAAACCGATCTCCGCATTGCCGCTGGCGACGAACTGGTAAGTCTGGCCGATGTTTTCTCCGATCACGGATTTGTCCTTCACCGCATCGGTCAGGCCCAGTTTATCGAGCACCTGCATCGCCGCCGCGCCGTAGGGCGCAAGCTTGGGATTGGCGATCGCCAGCCTGGTGTAGGCGCCGCTGCGCAGCACCGAATCGGTGCCGTCGATCTTGCCTGGATCGGCGCTCCACAGCGCGAGTTTGCCGATCGCATACGGCTGGGTGCGCACCGCGTCGCCCTCGCGCATGAGCCGTGCCGGCGTTTCGTCGTCGGCCGCGAGCAATACGTCGAAGGGGGCGCCGTTCTTGATCTGGGCGTAGAACTTGCCGGTCGAGCCCGAGGAGACAACAAGCGTGTGCCCGCTGGATTGTTCGAACAGTGGCGCGAGTTGCTTCATCGGCGCAAGGAAGTTGGCGGCGACCGCGACATGCGCCTGGCCGGCATGACCGGACAGCGGCAGTGCAAGGATGCCGAGGGCCAGGGTGAAGCGCGAAAACAGGCGGGTAAGCATGGGAGGTCTCCGGTGAGTTCGAAATGGCGAGGGGAAAATATACTCGATATATTCCAGATGTCATATCGAAATCAGAAACCGTCAGATCGGGGCGGCAGGAGCGGAAGAGGGCGGGACGTGCGACGCCCATCCGTCCAATAGAGGCTGTCAGTATTTTCCAATTCACACATGAGCCTGAGCGAGCGGGGCAATCGGAGTTGACTCAGGCGGCGCGTTGTCGAGATTTGTTGATGAGTTGAAAGA
>MKWM01000016.1 GCA_001899765.1 Thiobacillus sp. 63-78 | reverse complement strand
TGTCTCCATGATCCCGATTCACCCACCTTCAGGCTCAACTCACTTTGGATTTACACCACTACCTTCAGGCTCATGTGTCATTGGACAAGGCTCAGGCTTGCCAAGTCCGTCCGCGCCCCGCACCATGCGGGGCGTTTTGTTTGTGGAGCCGTGAAATGACCGCATGCCCTCTGTGCGACACCCCGGGCGGGGCGACCCTGTGGCAGGACGATTTCTGCCGCGTGGTGCTGGCCGACGAGCCGGACTATCCCGGCTTCCTGCGCGTGATCCTGAATGCGCACGTGAAGGAGATGAGCGACCTTGCGTCGGCCGACCAGCGCCGTTTACTGGACGTGGTGCTCGCCGCCGAAGCCGCGCTGCGCGCAGTCATGACGCCCGACAAGATCAATCTCGCTTCGCTCGGCAATGTGGTGCCGCACCTGCACTGGCATGTGATTCCGCGCTTTGCGGACGATCCGCATTTTCCCAACCCGGTATGGGGCGAAAGGAAAAGGCCGGCGCGGCGTGCGGCACCGGCCGATCTGGCGGTGCAGCTGGGCACCGCCCTCAGCCGGCGGCTTGCCCGCGCTCGGGGAACGGAATGACGGTGGCGCCCGCCGGTGCCGGCAGCACGCGAGCGGCGGGGAAGACGGCGGAGAAGGTGCTGCCCTTGCCGGGAATCGACTGGATGTCGAGACGCGCCTCGTGGCGGGTGAGCACGTGCTTGACGATGGCCAGGCCCAGGCCGGTGCCGCCCGTTTCGCGTGAACGGCTGCGATCCACCCGGTAGAAGCGCTCGGTCAGCCGCGGAATATGCTCGGCGGCGATGCCTTCGCCGGTGTCGGCGACGGCAAACACGCCCTCGCCGCTGCGCGTCGTGTGCCAGGTGAGCGTGATCTCGCCGCCGGCCGGCGTGTAGCGCACCGCGTTCGACACCAGGTTGCCGAGCGCGCTGCGGATTTCCTGCAGATTGCCTGTCAGCCAGGCGCCGCTTTCGGGCCGCAGGACGACATGGTGCCGTCCGCGCGAGAGCGATTCGGCCTCGGTCTTCAGCGCCAGTGCCAGCGTGGGGACGTCGACGGTCTCGTCTGGCGTGTGTTCGGAGCCTTCCAGCCGCGACAGCATCAACAGATCGTCGAGCAGGCGCTGCATGCGCCGGGTGTGATCCAGCATCAGATCGAAATAGCGGCGGCTCTCGGCCGCCGGCAGATCGGGCGCGTCGGCCAGGGTCTCGACGAAGCCGCCGACCACGGTCAGGGGGGTGCGCAGTTCGTGCGAGACGTTGGCGATGAAGTCACGGCGCATGGCGTCGACGCGCTCGAGGTCGGTGATGTCGCGGGCAACCAGCAGTTTCTGCGATTCGCCGAACGGCACCAGTTGCAGGGACAGGGTGAGTTCACGGCTGACCGGCGATTTGCAGACCAGGCGCCGCGAATAATCGGCGGCGTCGAGGAATTCGAGGAAATGCGCCTGGCGCATGAGGTAGCGGATGAACTGGCCGCGATCGCGTTCACAGTCCAGGCCCATATAGGTACGGGAAGCGGGATTGCACCACTCGATCTGTTCGCTGCGGTTGAGAATGACCATGCCGTCGGGCACGGCCATCGCAGCGTGCTCGAACTGCTCGAGCGCGCTGGCGAGCTCGCCGCGGCGAGCTTGATGACGGCGCTGGAGCTTTTGCAAGCGGTAGAAGATGTCGCCCCAGGTGCCGGTGGCGTCGGGCGGTTCCACGGCATCCGGGTTTTCGAGCCAGCGGGCCAGGCGGAATTCCTCCCACAGGCGGCGCAGCATCACGAAGGCCTGGATGCCGGCGAGAAACCCCAGCGCAGCCACCCAGCCGGAGCCTGCCCACAGAATCAGCGCCACGAACAACGCGCTGGCCAGCACGCCGAGCGGACGCCACCAGAAACCCATGTTCAACCTTCCCCAAAACCCGGTAGGCGGATTATCCCACTTCGGCCGAAAAGCGATAACCCGCGCCGCGCACGGTCTGGATCAGTTCGGCGTGGCCGGACGGTTCCAGCGCCAGGCGCAGGCGGCGGATATGGACATCCACCGTGCGCTCTTCCACGAACACGTCGTCGCCCCACACCTGATCGAGCAGCTGGGTGCGCGAATAGACGCGCTCGGGATGGGTCATGAAGAAGTGCAGCAGGCGGAATTCGGTCGGCCCCAGCTCCAGCGCCCGCCCCCCGCCGGACACCCGATGGCTGGAAGGATCGAGCCTGAGGCCGTTGATCTCGACCGGCTCGTCGGTCATCTGCGGCGCGCGGCGGCGCAGCACGGCCTTGATGCGCGACACCAGCTCGCGCGGCGAAAACGGCTTGGTGAGGTAGTCGTCGGCGCCGGTATCCAGCCCCAGCACCTTGTCGCGCTCCTCGCCGCGCGCGGTCAGCATGATGATGGGGATCGGCTGGTAGCGTTCATCGCTGCGCAAGCGTTTGCACAAATCGATGCCCGACAGGCCGGGCAGCATCCAGTCGAGCAGGATGACGTCGGGCAGGGTGTTTTTGAGGAATGTCAGCGCATGCTCGGCGTCGCCGGTGGCGGTGACCTGATGGCCCGCCTGCGTCAGGTTGAATTTGAGCAGTTCCTGAATCCCGGGTTCGTCTTCGACCAGCAGAATATTGGCAGCCATGGAGTCTCCAGCCTTGTTGCGATGTTGGCCATGCTATGACGGCAGTATGACCGATTTATGACATCCGGCGTCCCCGCAAGCCCCTGTCAGTCCGCGCACTGGTAGAATTCCCGGCTTATTCGTTCGCCCCGTCTGCCATGGATAAAACCACCCATTTCGGCTACCAGCAGGTCGCCGAATCCGAAAAAGCCGCCAAGGTGGCCGAGGTCTTCCATTCCGTCGCCGCGCAGTACGACCTCATGAACGACCTCATGTCGGCCGGTCTGCACCGCTTGTGGAAACGCTTTGCCGTGGCGCAGGCGGGGTTGCGCCCCGGCATGCGCGTGCTCGACGTGGCGGGCGGCACCGCCGACCTGACGCGGCTGTTCCTGAAGGAAGTCGGCGAAACCGGCACGGTGCTGCTGACCGACATCAACTTCTCGATGCTGCGCGAAGGCCGCGACCGCATGCTGAACGAGGGCAGAACGCCGCCCGCCGTGCAATGCGACGGCGAACGGCTGCCGTTTCCGGACAATCATTTCGACTGCGTGTCGGTGGCCTTCGGCTTGCGCAACATGACCCACAAGGACCAGGCGCTGGCCGAGATGCACCGCGTGCTGAAACCCGGCGGCCGCCTGCTGGTACTGGAGTTCTCCAGGGTGTGGAAGCCGCTGGAGCCGGCCTACGATCTGTATTCCTTCAAGCTGCTGCCGCTGATGGGCAAGCTCGTCGCCCACGACGCGGCCAGTTACCAGTATCTGGCCGAGTCGATCCGCATGCATCCGGGCCAGGAAGAACTCAAGGCCATGATGGAAGCCGCGGGATTCGCCAAGGTCCGCTACCACAACCTGACGGCCGGGGTGGTGGCCCTGCACAAGGGCTTCAAGGTTTGATCGCGTTGGGTTCAATCGCAGCGGGCCTCTTCGAACGCAGCCTCAACCACCTGCTGCAGCAGTCGCCGGGCACGGCCGAGGCCTTGCTGAAACACACGGGCGCAAGTGTGCGTTTCGACCTGACGCTCGCGCAATTCGATTTCCGCATCGCCGCGGATGGCTGTTTTTCGGAGGCCGTGATCGACGTTCCCGATGCGATCATCCGCCCGACCGCCGCGCTGGCCGCCCGGCTGCCGTTTTTTGGCCGCGACGCACTGCGCCATGCCGACTACAGCGGCAACCCCGCGCTGCTTGCCACACTCGATCGCGTTTTCGGGCAGATGGACTGGGACGTCGAAGCCGACCTGGCGCCGTTGGTCGGCGACATCGCGGCACATCGCCTGCACGCGTCCGGGCGAAGCGCAATGGGCGGCCTCGCCCGCGCCTGCTCGACGCTGGCCCGCAATGGCAGCGAATATCTGGTCGAGGAAGCGGAGTGGATGGCGCGCGGGATCGACGTCGCGCGTTTCAATCGCGCAGTCGATCAGCTGACCGATGATACGGCACGGCTGGACGCCCGCCTGCGGCGACTCGAAACACCCGACGCATGAAACTGCTGCGCCTCGCCCGCATCCTCACCATCGGCCTGCGTTACGGACTGGAAGAATTCTTTCTTGGCCACGCGCGGGTGCGGCCGCTGCGCTGGCTGGTGCGCATCACCCTGTTCTGGCGTCCGCTCAACGAACCGCGCGGCGTGCGGCTGCGGCGCGCGCTGGAGGCGCTGGGGCCGATCTTCGTCAAGTTCGGGCAGATGCTCTCCACCCGGCGCGACCTGGTGCCGCTCGACATCGCCGACGAACTGGCGCTGCTGCAGGACCGGGTACCGCCCTTCCCGTCCATTGAAGCCATCGCCACGCTGGAAGCGGCCTATAAAAAACCGCTGGCCGAGGTGTTCGCCGAATTCGACGCCACGCCGGTCGCTTCCGCTTCAGTCGCGCAGGTGCATTTCGCGCGGCTGCACCCGCCCCCTTCAGGGGGTGACGGTAGCGCCGTCGCGGTAAAAGTGCTGCGCCCCGGCATCGCGCCGGTCATCGCGCACGACGTCTCGCTACTCTACGCCGCCGCCGGGCTGGTGGAGAAGCTGTTCGCCGACGGCAAACGGCTGCGCCCGCGCGAAGTGGTGGCGGAGTTCGAGAAGCATCTGGAAGACGAGCTCGACCTGATGCGCGAGGCCGCCAACTGCTCGCAGCTCAGGCGCAATTTCAGGCATTCCCCGCTGCTCTTGGTCCCCGAAGTCTACTGGGACTACTGCGGCCGCGACGTCATGGTGATGGACCGCATGGACGGCATTCCGGTGAGCCAGATCGCGCGCCTGCGCGAAGCCAGCGTGAACATCCCCCGACTCGCCGTCATCGGCGTCGAAATCTTCTTCACCCAGGTGTTTCGCGACGGCTTTTTCCATGCCGACATGCATCCCGGCAATATTCTGGTGCGGCCGGGGAGCAGCCCTCTCCCCAACCCTCCCCCTGGGGGGGAGGGGGCAAACGCCGGGCTACGCCCGCCCAAACCGATTAATGACCAGTACATCGCGCTCGACTTCGGCATCATGGGCACGCTCACCGAGGTCGACAAGCAATACCTCGCGCGCAATTTCCTCGCCTTCTTCCGCCGCGACTACAAGGGCGTCGCGCTGGCGCACCTGGAATCCGGCTGGGTGCCGCCGGACACCCGCATCGACGAACTGGAGGCGGCGGTGCGCGCGGTGTGCGAGCCGGTGTTCGACCGCCCGCTGAAAGACATTTCCTTCGGCCGCGTGCTGCTGCAGCTGTTCCAGGCCTCGCGCCGTTTCAACGTGGAAATCCAGCCGCAACTCGTCTTGTTACAGAAGACCCTGCTCAATATCGAGGGTCTCGGCCGCCAGCTCGACCCCGACCTCGACCTGTGGAAAACCGCCAAACCCTTCCTCGAACGCTGGATGAACGAGCAGGTCGGCTGGCGCGCACTGGTGAGGAACCTGCAGGCCGAAGCGCCCAAATGGGCCGCCCTGCTGCCGCAGTTGCCGCGTCTGGCGCACCACGCCCTGAACGAAAACCGGCTGGCCCAGCTGGAAGCCGGGCTGACCCTGATGCTGCGCCAGCAGCATGTCCGCAACCGCTGGCTCGGGCTCATGACCGTGCTGATGGCGGCCGCCATCACCGGGATACTTGTTCTGCTTTTCCGCTAGAGACGCCCCATGCTGATCGGCTTCGTCATTCTCTACCTGGTCATCTCCATCGGCGTCGGCGTGTACGCGGCCACGCGTGTCCATACGGCACGGGACTACGTCGTGGCGGGTCGTCACCTGCCGATATACATCGTCACCGCCACCGTCTTCGCGACCTGGTTCGGCTCGGAAACCGTCCTCGGCATCCCCGCCACCTTCCTCAAGGAAGGTCTGCACGGCATCGTGGCGGACCCTTTCGGCTCCTCCATGTGCCTGATCCTGGTGGGCCTGTTCTTCGCCCGCAAGCTCTACCGGATGAATCTCCTCACCCTGGCCGACTACTACCGCAAACGCTATGGCCGGAAAGTGGAAGTCATCACCGGGATGGCCATCATCATTTCCTACCTCGGCTGGGTCTCGGCCCAGATGACCGCGTTGGGCCTGGTGTTCAACATTCTCTCGCAGGGCGTCATCACCCACACGCAGGGCACGCTCATCGGTGCCGCCATCGTGCTGCTCTACACCCTTTACGGGGGCATGTGGTCGGTGGCGCTGACCGATTTCTTCCAGATGACCATCATCGTTGTCGGCCTGCTTTACATTCTCTACGTGGCGTCGGAGATGGCCGGCGGACTGGGCCACGTGGTGCAGCATGCCGCGCAGCAGGGTAAATTCGAATTCTGGCCGAAGGCCAACAGCCGTGACGTCATCGCCTTCGTCGCCGCCTGGATCACCATGATGTTCGGCTCCATCCCCCAGCAGGACGTATTCCAGCGGGTGATGTCCGCCAAGAGCGAAAACATCGCGGTCGCCGGTTCGGTCATGGGCGGCAGCTTCTATTTCCTGTTTGCCTTCGTGCCGCTGACCATCGCCTATTCCGCCACGCTCATCGATCCCGGCCTGGTCTCGGGTCTGCTGGACAAGGATTCGCAGATGATCCTGCCCCAGCTCATCCTCGATCACATGCCCGTCTTCGCGCAGATCATGTTCTTCGGCGCCCTGCTCTCGGCCATCATGAGCACGGCTTCGGGCACCTTGCTGGCGCCGTCCGTCACCCTTTCCGAGAACATCATCAAGCCCTGGCTGCCGCACCACAACGACAAGACCCTGCTCCTGACCATGCGGGTGGTGGTGGTGTGTTTTGCCTTCATCGTCACGCTGTTCTCCCTGTATTCCAACGCCACCATCTACGAGATGGTGGAAAACGCCTACAAGGTCACCCTCGTGGTCGCCTTTGTCCCGCTGGTGGCCGGTCTCTACTGGACACGCGCAGACAGGCGGGGCGCCTATCTTTCCATCGCCCTGGGCCTCATGGTCTGGCTGCCCATGGAAGTCTGGCTGCCGGAAGGCACTGCCTTGCTGCCGCCGCAGTTCGCGGGATTCCTCGCGAGCCTGACGGGCATGATCGTCGGTTCGCTCGCGCCCCGGCACTTCGGCGGCCGGCAGGCCCGGCGCCGCCATGGCGACCCGTCCTTCGACTGATCCGCACCCTTGCCGGTGTCGATCTTTTTTACATTTTTTCCTTCTCTTGCCCCAAGCAGCCGACACACCGCAATTCAAGCACTTGAAAATAAAAATGAAACTGGAATCTCTCGCCACTGGCATGCCTGATGCTTGATGTTTCGGCGGATGCATCACCACGACACCCACACCAGGCTGTGGCGGTAATGCTCAGAAAAGGAACAGGCATGGCGGGCAAGCCGTTATGCCGATCCCCAGACGAAACTTCGGGAGAACATCATGTTGAAAAAAACCTCGTTAGCCCTGGCCATCTCCATGATGGCCGCAGGCCCCGCCTTCTCGGGTACTTTCACGAACGGCGGCTTTGAAGACGGCAATCTGAATGGCTGGACCCAGGGCGGAGGCTATTGGGGTTACAACTCTGGCTCCGTCTATGTTCCCTATACCGGCGGCGCTTTGCCGACGGCCCCCCAGTACGCCGGCGGCACCTCCAACAACACCATCATGAGTGGCGGCACGGACCCCATCACCGGCCAAAACACGGTTTACAACGGCAACTATTCCGTCCGGGTCAACGACTCCAATAACAACTATTCGGTATCCACCCTCACCCAGCAGGTGCTCAACTACACGGACAATGACATCTTCTTCCAGTGGAACGCCGTGCTGGAGGCGTCCCATGGCCTCTCCGACTCCGACTACTTCTCGCTGACCCTGACGGACGACACGACCAGCACGGTCCTGCTCACCCGTTCCTACAGTTCCGCGTCTGCTGCAGGACTCTTTAAACAATATGGCCGCTGGTATGGCAGTGGTTGGCAGCTTGAGCATATCGATCTGGCCGCACTGGGCGTCGTGGGCCATGACTTCACCCTGTCTTTGCTGGCGTCCGATTGTCCCTACGGCGGTCACGCCGGCTACGTCTATCTGGACGGCTTTGCGCCGGTGATCCAGCCGCCCGGCCCGACCGTTCCGGAGCCTGCCACCCTGGCCCTGCTGGGTCTCGGTCTGGCTGGTCTGGGCGTGACGCGTCGCCGCAAGACGGTCTGATCGGGCCTCACCACGAACCGCACTACGGCGACTTCGGTCGCCGTAGTGCTTTTGGAGGACATACAATCAAGAACCCTCAATTCCCGGACCAGTGCAGTGGCCAAGAAGAACATCCTGACCCAAGGGAAAAAAGCCAAGGCCGACCGGCTGGCCTTGGAAAACCGGCTTGAGGAAGCCCTGACGCTATTTGCCGGTGTCTGCAAAACCGACCCTGCTGACGCGGAAGCCTGGGTCAAGCTTGGAGCGACCCAGCGTCGTCTGGGCCGTTACACCGAGGCCGAAGCCAGCGGGCGGCGGGCAGTGCTGCTCGCGCCGAATCAGACCTTCGCCCACCATACCCTTGGTGTGGCATTGCAATGTCAGGGCAAGCTGGAAGACGCCATGTCGTGCTACCGCCAGGCGATCCGGCTCACACCGGACTATCCCGATCCGCACTACCTGCTCGGCAACGCCCTGCTGCAATCCGGCCAACTGCACGATGCGGAATCCTGCCTGCGCCAGGCGCTCGCACTGCGGCCCACCCAGTTTGAAGCGCTGAGTGACCTGGGCGCCCTGCTGCTCACCCAGAACCGGGTCGACGAGGCCGCTCACTTCCTGCAACGAGCCCTCGGACAGCAACCCGACAGCATCGAGGTTCTCGCCAACCTGGGCAGCCTGAAGGAAAAAACGGGGGACATGGACGGCGCCCTGGAATGTTACCGGCAAGCGTTGTCGCGACGCCCGGATTCGCCGGACGTTCTGGCCAAACAGGGCGAACTGCTGGAGCGTCTGGGGAACCTCGATGAAGCGGAAGCGGCCATCACACGCGGACTGGCTTTCGCGCCAAACCATCCTCTCCTCAATCTGGTGGCAGCCCGCCTGGATCGGCGAAACGATCGCCTGGCCGAGGGTACGGCCAGGCTGGAACATGTCCTCGACCACTCCATGCCCCTGGAAACGCGCTGCGAGGTTCATTTGCTGCTCGGGCAATTGCATGACCGCATGGGCAATGCGGAACAGGTCATGCCGCACTTGAGCGCGGGCAAGCGCGGTGTGGCCCAGGCCACCGATCCGGACGGCAGCCGCCGCGCCCGTTTTCTCGCCCGCATCGACCAGGCCCGGACGTGGCTGGGTAGTGGAGCGTCCGGTATCGATCTGCGGGAACTCCCTCCATTGGAAGACACGCCGATTTTTCTGATCGGGTTTCCGCGTTCCGGCACCACCCTCCTCGAACAGATTCTTGACAGTCATCCGGCCTTGCAGGCCCTGGAAGAGAAGCCCATGGTGTCGACGATGGAGCAGACTTTCCTGGCGTTGACCGGTGGCGGAAGCGGCGCGCTGCAGGCGCTCAGCAAGGCGCACATTATCGAGTTGCGCAGACTCTACTTCCAGGAAGCGGAGCGCCATCTGGAGCGTCGGCCGGGGGCACGACTGATCGACAAACTGCCGCTCAACATCGTTGCCGTCCCCCTGATCTGGCGGATTTTTCCCGAAGCCCATTTCATTCTTGCCATCCGTCATCCCTGCGATGTGGCTTTGAGTTGCCTGATGCAGAACTTCGGCCACAACGATGCCATGGCCGGTTTCGTCACCCTGGACAGCATTGCCGAAATCTATGCACGGGTCATGAATGCCTGGAGCGAGCATGCGGAGCGTCTGCCGCTCCATTGGCAACGCATACGCTATGAGGATCTGATCACCGATTTCGAGCCTGAGGCCCGCAAGCTATTGGACTTTCTCGGTGTGGGCTGGGACGAAGCCGTACTGGAGCATACGCGTCACGCCCAGCAGCGCCTTGCCATCCACACGCCCAGCTACCACCAGGTCACCCAGCCGCTGTACCAGCACGCCAGGTATCGCTGGAAGCGCTATGAGGATGCGTTCGGGCCGGTCATGGCGACCTTGCGCCCCTTCATCGACGGCTTCGGTTATCGGGAATGAGACAGTTGTCGGCCGGTTCCGCCGCGCCTGTCCGGTTCAGAAAGGCGCGTAGCCGAAAGCGCTGATGAACGGGCCCAGCGCATCGGCGACCGGGGCGAATTCCGGCTCGTAGTGGCGCCAGCGCGCCACCGAGGCGGCGTACAGGGGTTGGGCCACCTGGTTGCGGCTCGGACTGGCAATGAACTTCTTCGCCGCATGCTCATGGAAATTTGCGACGCCCGGCTCCCAGGACAAGCCGAGAAAATCAAACACCCGCCGATAGGTCGGCTCGAATTGCGCCACCGCGTCCTCATAGCGGATTTCGATGACGTCCATCGTCAGGCGCGGCCGGATGTGCATCCACCACGCCATGACCTGTCCATAGAAATCGACCGTCCCCTGCCAGCTCAGCAGATGGGCGGTGGCCGGCGTCGGCACCATGAGTTGCATGAAACAGCTCACGCAGACGTCGCGGGGGTCGCGCATGACGAAGACCACCCTGGCGTCCGGGAATACGGTGTTGATCAGGCCAAGCTCGAGGGTATTCATGGTGAACTTGTCCACCAGCCGGCGCTCGCCGATGCTGTCGCCGAAACGATCCCGTACCCGCTTCCAGTAGAACTCGCGCAGCCGCAGGATGCCGGCCAGATCCAGTTTGCGGAGCTTGTCCGGAAGGCTGTCGCCCGAACCATCCATGTGCTGGAGCTCGCGCTGCATGGCCCAGACGAAATCGGTCTCGTCGGCGACGAAGACATCGGCATGCACGCCCAGCACTTCCTGGGTCAGCGTGGTGCCGGAGCGGAAGAAACCGACGAGGAAAACGGGCGCCGGCTGCGGAAATGCGGTGCCGGACCAGCGCCCCATGAGTGCCCGGTCAAATCCCGCCTGGTTGGCCCGGATCAAGTCCGGAAGCAGCGCCCGATTCTGCTGGCTGTATTCCGGCAGCGAAGCGGACAATTGCGCCGAGGCATGGAGATGGGGGAATACCTGATCGTATTCCTGAAGCTTATCGAGCACCCGCGCCATTTCCTTGCGGGCGCGAAACGCTTCCCGGGCATTCGGCTGGCCGTTCAGGACCGTTTCCAGGCGGCGCCTCGCCTCCCCGTTCAGCCCCGCATCCGCCTCCAGGCTTGCCAGCAGGACCTGCATCATGGTGTTGTCCGGGGCAAGCGCCAAGGCTTGCCGGCCCGCATCGAGGGCTTCGGACTTCTTGTTCAACTGTGCCAGGGTGACCGCAAGCAGTTGCAATCCGCGAAACCCGGTCCCGTTGATCTCCACCGCCGGGCCGAGCAGCTCGAGCGCGCCGGGGAAATCGCCCCATTGCTGCAATTGCTGGGCGACTTCGAGCACGCGGCCGATGTCCCTGTCCAGGTGCGCCTTGTCCAGCAGAGTCCGGCCGGATTGGCGCAACCGGGCGGTCCCTTCCGCACGTCGCCCGAGACTGCACAATGTCTGCCCCAGCCAGGCCATCGCCTGGGCATCGCCCGGCTGTTCCGTCAGGGCTTTTTCGAGCCACTGGACGGCATCCGGAAGGTTGCGGGCCTGGATGGCGGCATAGCCGCGCTGCAAGAAGGTGGTCATCGTTCGATACGCCTGAATTCGGAGTCAGCGCAGATAGCCCTCGCGCTCCAGTTTGAGCAAAACCTGCTGCACGGCCTCGTCGATCCCCAGGCTGGTGGTGTCGATCGCCAGTTCCGGCCGCTCCGGCACCTCGTAGGGATCGGACACGCCGGTAAACTCGGGGATCAGGCCGGCACGCGCCTTGGCGTACAGGCCCTTGCGGTCACGCGACTCGCAGGTTTCGATCGGGGTGGCGACGTGGATCTCGACAAAGCCGCCGACCGTTTCGATCATGCTGCGCACATCACGGCGCGTCTGGCGATACGGCGCGATGGGGGCGCAGATGGCAATGCCGCGGTTCTTGGTGATCTCGGACGCGACGAAGCCGATGCGCCGCACGTTGATATCGCGGTGCGCCTTGGTGAAGCCCAGCTCGGACGACAGATGGCGGCGCACGATGTCGCCGTCGAGCAGGGTGACGCTGCGCCCGCCCATTTCCATCAGGCGTGCCGCCAGCGCACGCGCCAGGGTGGATTTTCCCGCTCCCGACAGGCCGGTGAAGAAAACCGTGAATCCCTGGCGTTCGCGTGGCGGGCTTTGCCGGTGCAATTCGGCGATGACTTCGGGAAAGCTGTACCAGTCCGGGATTCGCAGTCCGGTCCGCATGCGGCGCTGGAATTCCTCGCCGCTCAGGGTCAGCAGACGCGCGCCGGCGGGCACTTCGGATTCTGCCAGATGTTCGGCGCGGTCTTCCACGTAGACCATACGCGGGTAGGCGATGAGGCGCACGCCCAGTTTTCTGGCCAGTTCCACCACGGGCAGATCGGCATGCGCCTGCGCGAGATCCTCACCCCGGCGGCAATCGCCATCGGGCTGCTGCTCGCCGCCCGCGATCAGCAGGCTGCAGCCGTGGTTGCGCGCAATGATGGCGCGCAGCAGCAGCGCGCGGGCGCTGCCCTCGCGCGGCGGCGCGGGCAAGAGCGACAAGTGGGTGGTCGCGGCCGGAAATCGCTCGCGGATGGCGAGAAAACTTCTCACCAGGCCGAAATACGCGGGGGCCTCGGTAATATCTCCGCCGCCCTGCGGGTGCAGCAGCAGGTTGGCCTCGTTTTCGATCGCGCTTTTCAGACAGAATTCGAATTGCGCGCGATGCATCGGCTGGCGCGCCTGCCAGGCCACCACGCGCCGCCAGCCGCGGCGGCTGAACAACGCGCGCAGGTCGGCCGGGGTGGCGCGCAGGGCAACGAAATCGGCATGCTGCGGCAGGGCCACCCCCTCGACCGCCCCGCCCAGATGCCAGACGCCATCCGTCTCCCACGCATCGCTGACGGCCAGCACCGCGAGCATGAAGCCTTCGCCGTCGCGCAGGGCCACCCGACTCCCCGGCTTCAGGTCGGCGGCGGCTTTCTGCCGGCTGGCGAGCGTGACCGGCAGCGGCCAGAACGTGCCGTCGTCGAGTTGGCTGTCGGATTCGACGCGTTCGCATTGCGCGCGCGTCATGAAGCCCGTGAGCGGCGAGTAGGCGCCGGTCATCAGCATTTCAAGTTCGCACTGCTGCCGCCAGTCCAGATCGAGCGAAGGCAGGCTCAGGGCTTCCTGCCTGAGGGCAGTCGTTCTGGCAGGATCGATCAGGTTGACGAGCGTTCCGCCGTAGGGTGCGATCAGTTGATTCACGAGTCAGCTCCGGACAAAGACCGCAAAGACTATTGATAAATTTCGAAGAAACGAGCAATAAACCGGCCAACGTCGGCATCGGGCAGATGATTGATGCCGGCCGCGCCTTTGCGCCCGCCGCCGGTGTCGAACTGGCTGCACAATTCGTCGGCACCGGATTTAGTCACCAGCGGCGCACGCACGCTGACGACGTGGCCGCCGCCCGACTTGGCGGTGAGCACGGCGTGGGCCTGCGCGGGTGATTCGACCGCCAGTTGATTGCCGAACACGCCGGAAATCCGCCGCGCCCATTTCTCGGCGGGCAGCATGAAGATGCGTCCGGCAGCGCGCGCGTCCGTGGCGTCCACCGCAACGGCGCGCGCCATGTCTTCCTGGTAGCCCGCCTTCAGCGTCCGGTAGGCCGCCGACTCGGCGATGAAGGCGAAAGGATCGGCAAACGGACGCATCTGGCGGTACAGCTCGGCCGGGTCGTAGAACAGGTCGTCCAGCGTTTCGCCGTAGCCGTTGTAATTGAGGCATTCGCCCAGCGATTGCAGTTGCGCCAACTGTTCGACCGACAGGTTCAGCGGAGCGGCGGCCCGCCGTGCCGCCTCGGCGAGATTGTCGCCGAACGCGGCGGCGACCGCCCACGGCAGATGCCTGCCCTGTAGATACCGGTTCACCAGCAGGCTGGTGCAGACGTTGGCGTCGGTATCGATGTGTGGCTCGAAATGGGGATGCTCGGGGATGTCGCCCGGCTGGTGATGATCGAAATAACGTACGCTCGCGCCGGCGGCGAGAATCCGGTCGAGCGCGTCGCGGTTTTTCGACAGGGCAATATCGAGCACCGTGACACGATCGCCCGACCGGACCTGAGCCCGTTTCAGCAGGCTGATGTCGCGCTTGGGTCCGGTGATCAGCGCGGAATCGGCGGGGTCGGCCAGGCGCAGCTGGTGCAGTGCGCAGAGGCCGTCGGCGTCGCCGTTGAAAACGTCAATGAGGTTCATGGCGGTGATGGTTTTGTTGTCGTTGACCGGCGCGAAAGTGCGGCCATTGTATGAAGGCAAGCGCCGCGATGACAAGCCCGTGCAGCACACTGTAACGCAGCCAGATGACAGGCATGGCGGCGTAATGCTGGCGGTCGGTGCTCAGCAGGAACTGCAGGGCCGAGAATTGCTGGCCATACTTGTCGAGGGATCCTGCCAGCCCGAGGTGCAGGAACAGGGCGGCAAGCGGCCACGAAACCAGCACGCCGACCCACCGCAGGGCGCGTTGCGCGACCGTCGCGGGCGAGGCGAGCAATGCGGCGGCGAGGAACAGGAGATAGAGCCAGGCGCACAGCGCCGCGAAAGCCAGCGGCTGCGGCGTGGCCATCAGTTCGACGAGGTTGTCGGTGTCGGCCTGGACCACTACGCCCCAATACGCCAGGCCCAGCGCCGGCAGCGCGGCCAGAAAATGCAGCGCGCCCAGTCGCCGCCCGCGCCAGCGGCGGACGGTCTGCGTCGCCAGATAGATCAGTGCGCCGGGAATCAGGGCCAGTGCCGTCCAGCGCAGCCCGAGTTCCCACTGGCCCGGCCAGCCCAGCACCGGGCTGCCGCCCAGATCGAAGAGACTTTCATCCGGCACGGCGGCGTCCAGCAGCAGAAAAGCGATCGCGCCGTACGCCAGCAGACCGAGCGGGACTTGCCCCAGCCGGGCCAGTCCGGATACCTGCCTGCGCGCCAGCCACACCGGCCCCACCGCCAGCCAGTAGCAGGTCAGTGCCAGCCATAGCGCCGACAGCCAGGCATTCTCCGGCCGCAGCAGTTCGCGCACGTTGTAGGGCATGGAGGGAAAGTGCCCGGCTCCCCAGAACAGGGCGCCCATGCCGCCCAGCACCAGCGGCAGATGCCAGCGCGCCCGTATGGCCCGAGGGGCGGGCAAGGATTCGGCCGCGGACTCGGGCGCCGCGCGATGGGAGGCCCGTGGCGCGGCGGCATGCCGCGGCGCCCGCAGGAAACGGTGTGTCACGGCATAGCCCGCCAGTCCACCCATCCAGGCCAGGAACCAGTCGGTGGTGTCGGCGATTTTTTCCGGCAGCATCACCTGTCCCAACTCGATTAAGGCGGGCATCAGCACCAGTATCAGCATGGCCACCGCAAACAGCGGACCGCGCCAGCGCCACGGCTGGCGCGCCACGCCCC
Organism: Thiobacillus sp. 63-78; assembly: GCA_001899765.1. Classification (GTDB taxonomy): domain Bacteria; phylum Pseudomonadota; class Gammaproteobacteria; order Burkholderiales; family Thiobacillaceae; genus Thiobacillus. The sequence continues at coordinate 55,444 of MKWM01000016.1, read as the reverse complement.
ATGCCAGCCATCCGCCCAGCGGCGCGAAGAACAGGGTCTTGCGCAAGACTTCGGTAATGGCCCGGTATTCGGTGCCGAAGTAATACACTTCGAACGGCACCCGCTGCACGAAATCGAGCCGGTCTTTGACGAACGCGCCGTCGGTGCGGAAATCGAAGGGAAACCAGAATACGAACAGCAGCACGACCATCCATCCCGCCGCCAGCGCAAAAGGCAGCCACGTCCCCCACGGCAACGGCGTGCCGTGATGCGCGTCGCGTCTGGCCAGACGCCCGCCGACGACACTGCCCAGCGCCCCGCCCAGCCCGGCCGTCAGGATGTCGGTCACGTCGCTGACGCGGGAAAAGACGAACAACTGCGCGAATTCCAGGCCGGTCGCGGCGGCCAGCGTCATGCCCCATGCGCGCCACGCGCTGCGTGTTCCGTCCAGCCGCCACAACAAGGCCAAAGGCGTCCAGATCAGCGCATCGGTCGCAATTTCATAGACGGCCATGGCGGGATCATGCGGCAAATCGCCAAACGGAATCAGCACCACCATGCCGTCGCGCCATTTATGAAAAATCTCGACCAGGCTGATGGTCAGGTCGAGCGGCAGGACGTTGTACACGACGACGCCCGCCAGATAGGTCCAGGCCAGGCGCTCGGCGAGTGCGGCGCGGGCATGGTCGTGGCGCCAGGCCTGCAGCCAGTCGACGAAGCGCGCGCCGGTCAGCCACCATGCCAATACACCGATGAGACCGCCCAGTGTTTCGGCAAAGATATCGTTCTGCGACACCGTGCGCTGCGGGAAAAACAACTGGGTAAATTCGATGCCGACGCTCAACGCGGTCGCCGCGGGAACCAGCGCCAACGTGGCGAACAGATTGCGCAGCCGGCCGCGGCCGCCGGTCATGGCGCCCATCCACAGATAAGTCAGCGGAATGAACAGCAGCAGGTTGGCCACCCAGTCGGCGCGCGAGCCGATTCCGAGCTGAAGGAACGGGATTGCGCCGAACCGGGCCAGCGCGACCTCCCACGGCAAGGCATGAAACTTGAGCGGCACCAGGCTGCCGTAGATGACGAACGCGGTATAGCCCAGCGCGCTCAGCCACAACAGCGAACGCGAATCGCGGGAAGGCGGCGCACGGCCGTTCATGGCCAGGATGCGTCCAGCGTGTGCTGCAAGGCGGCGGAGACGCGTGCGCCGGGATGCCGTGCCGCCTGCCAGTCGGGATAGGCCGCCAGTTCGCGCGCCAGCGTGCGCGGCAGGCGGCTGCTTTGCGGAGCGTTCGCCAGCAGGTCCGGCGTCAGTGCCGAGACGGCGGCGTCAAGCAGATCGGGGCGATAGGCCAGGGCGACGTTGTACGCCGCCTCGCCGCCTTGCAACGGAATCGCGGCGGCCACCACATTGGCGATCACGCGCTGGCGATAGGCGGTGCCGGCGGCGGGGCGTATCCGGATGCCGGTGCCGGACGCCAGCACGGTATTGGAAAAAATATCCATGTCGCGCGGCACCTCGTTGTGCGGCTGGATATGGATCGCATCGCCCGTGCCATTGATGAAGACATTGTCGTAGAGCGCCACGCGCCCCTCCGCCTGCAACAAGGCTTCGCTGGGGTTGTGCCGGAAGAGGTTGCCATAGACCAGATAGCGGTCCGCGCTGCCCGCCCCGTCCAGCGGGAAATGCCCCAGCAGGACGTTGGGGCGCGCCTGCGGGCCGGGCAAGGCCCCTTCTTTGGAAAAAACGTTGTAGCGAATCACCGTGTCGTAACGACCCGCGAGGCGGGCCGGGCGGGCGGCTTGATGCTTGATCTGCAGGGCGTAGCCCAGCGTGTCCGAAATCCGGTTGGCCTCGATCACGCCGCCGACGAAAGGATCCGAGCCATCGGCGTCGCCCAGATAAATGCCGGTGCCGACCCGCTCGATACGGTTCCCCCGGATGACCCAGCCGAATGCCGGACACTTGGTGGAAATGCCCACGTTTTGTTGCGAGGCGGCATGGTCGTGGATGGTGAGATTTTCCAGTGTGATGAAGTCGGCATACTGGCTGTGGCCTTCAGCCTTGACCGCATCCACCGGCTGATTACGGCCGTCGAGTTCCAGATGGCGCAATACCAGATGGCGCACGTCGACCAGGCTGACCGTATTGGCGCCCGGCCGGGCCAGGAAACGCGGCGGCGCGGCAGGCGAAGCGGCCTCGATGACGACAGGCCGGCCGGCCTCGCCGGACAAATTGCGCAAAGGCAAACCCTGCCGGTAATCGCCCGCCTCCAGCAGCAAGCGGTCGCCCGGTTGCAGGCGGCGCACATAATCGAGGTAATCCCGCGCATCCGCGCGATAATCCGTGGCCGCCGCCGTGCCCGCCAGCAGGCCGAGCCATGCCGCGCAGACGGCGCGCCGCATTCAGTCCGCCGAAGCCGGCAACGGCAGCCCGCTTTTAAGCAGGTCCAGCTTGCCATACAGCACACGGGTCATGCCGGCCACGCTCTGCCGGCCGGTATCCACCACGATGTCCGCCACGTCGCGGTACAACGGGTCACGCTGCCTGAACAGCTCGCGCAGCCTGGCGAGCGGATTCTCGGTCTGCAACAAAGGACGGTTGCGGTCGTGCCGCGTGCGCTCATGCAGGTGCTCGGGGGTGCCGCGCAAATAAATCACCACCCCGTTTTTCTTCAGCCTGTCGCGATTGGCCGCCGAGAGAACCGCCCCGCCTCCCGTCGCCAGGACGATGCCGGACAAGCCGGTCAGATCGGCGATCGCCGCCTCTTCGCGTTTGCGGAAACCCGCCTCGCCCTCGATTTCGAAGATGACCGGAATCTTCACGCCGGTACGCGCCTCGATCTCGTGGTCCGAGTCGTAAAAGACACACCCATAATGCTTGGCCAACAGCCGCCCCACGGTGGTCTTCCCGGCTCCCATCAATCCGACGAGGTATAGATTGTCTCGCTTGCTCATGACGCCATTCTAATTGAGAGCGGCCGGATGGATAGCGGCGCACGAGGGGCAAAGAATAAGCCAAAAAAAGCGCGGGACATGCCCGCGCTTTGGGTGTCGATATCAGTCGCGATCAGCGGAGCGACAGGCGATCGTCGAGAATGCGCGGCGTGAGGAAAATGATCAACTCGGTTTTCTTGTTTTCCTTGTGGGTCGTCTTGAACAGGTTGCCGAATACTGGAATATCGCCCAGCAGGGGAACTTTGTTCACGGACGAGTTCTCGTCACCGTCAAAAATGCCACCCAATACCAGAGTTTCGCCATTATTCACCCTCACCTGAGTTTTAATGCGTTTAGTCGCAATGGCCGGGACGGTGAAACCACCGGTCGTAACACTACCCCCTGGATCTTGCGCGTCTTTCTGCACTTCAACAGTCATGATCAGCGAATCATTATTCAAAATTTGTGGATCGACCAACAGACAGAGAAAGACGTCCTTGAAGGTCACGGTGGCTGGTGAATTGACCGTCCCAGGCGTAACGAAGGGAATCTGTGATCCATTGAGAATCACCGCTGGCTTCTGGTTAGTGGTCAGCACACGCGGATTGGAAATCACCTTGCCGCGGTTATCCATTTCAAGGGCACGCAGTTCCAGCCCCAGCAGGTTTCCGTTAGCGGGATCCAGGAGGCTCATAAGCAAATTAGGCGCCACATTTGGCAGGGCTTGTCCCGCGCCGCTGAATGAACGGGTACCACTGGCATTCGCAGCCGAGAAATTCAGCCGGGCACCCAGATCACGGTTCCAGCCACTGTCCGCCACCACGACCCGTGCCTCGATCATAACCTGGCGTGCCGGCACATCCAGGCGCGCAAGCAACGCACGAATTTCCTGAATTTTGCGTGCAGTATCGGTGATGATGAGTGTGTTGGTTTTCAGTTCAAAGGTCGCACGGCCCCGCTTGGTGAGAACCTTCTCGGCATCATTCCCCTGGCTCTGCTGAGCGGCGGCCTGCGCTGCCACACCTTGCAGGCCTTGTGCCTGCGCGGAACAGTTCACCGCTTCGCCTCTCACCGAGTTGGACGAACCCGTCGCCCCGTACAACATTGATCGCGCCTCATCCGCCCGCATATAGTTGAGCTGGATATACTCGGTCGTCAACGGCTCCAGGTCGGCCACCGCATTCTTGGCTTCGAATTCCAGTTTTTCCTTGGTCATCAACTCGTCTTTGGGGGCGATCCAGATCACGTTGCCGTTCTCGCGCTTGTCGAGACCCTTGGTCTGCATGATGAGGTCGAGCGCCTGATCCCATGGCACGTCTTTCAAACGCAGAGTCAGGTTGCCGGTCACGGTGTCGCTGGCGACGATGTTGAGGCCGGTGAAATCGGCGATGACCTGCAGCACCGAACGCACTTCGACATTCTGGAAGTTGAGCGAGAGCTTCTCGCCGGTGTATTTCACCTTGCCGTCGGCTGTTTTCTTCTGGGCGTCGTCGCTCTGCTTGACTTCGACGATGAAGTTGTTGTCGGTCTGGTAGGCGGAATATTCCCAGCCGCCCTTGGGCTGGATCACCATGCGCGTGTTGTCGCCGAGGGCGTAGGTTTCCACGGTCTGCACCGGTGTGCCGAAGTCGGCCACGTCCAGGCGGCGTTGCAGGGTTTTCGGCAATTCGGTGCCCACGAAGTCGACGATCACGCCGTTGGCCTGTCGGCGGATGTTGATCCCGGCCTGGGCGTCGGACAGGGTGGTGACGATGCGCGCCTCACCCGCCGAGCCGCGTCGGAAATCGACATCTCGGATGGCGTGACGCGCATCGCCGGGGCGTGTCTCGGCAAAACGCGGGCTGACATTCACGGGCGTGACGCTGGCCCCGACATCGCCCAGGGCGATCAACAGGGATTTGCCGTCCACGCTGGCATCGTATTCGACCGATTTATTCAGGTTGAGCACCAGACGGGTGCGCGTTCCGGCCTGCACCACGTTCACGCTGGACAATGGGCCGAGGTTGGCCTCGACGGTGTTGCGGCCCATGGCATTGCCCGTATCGGGCAGGTCGAGCGCGATGCGCGGCGGATTCCCCACCGTGAAGCCGGCCGGGGTGGCGGCCAGCGCCTTCTTGAGATTGACGCGCACCACGACCTTGCCGCCGGGCAAGGTCGTGGTTTCGACGCTTTGTACCGCATTGCCCGTGGGCGGTGCGTCGGCGGCGCGCGCCGCGAACGGCAGCACCAGACCGGTGAATAGGATGACGCCGAGCAAATGGCGGGTCATTTTCTGTGCAATTTTCGGCAATGCATTCATGTCAGCCTCTTTGAAATTCAGTCCTGTCAATCATTCCTGCAAATTCAGGGTGCTGGTACGCTCCGACCAATCCCCGGCGCTGTCCTGGACAATTTCACGCAGCGAGACCTCGCTATCGCCGATCTGCGTGACCAGGCCGAAATTCTGGCCTATGTAATTGCCCTTCTTGACATGGTAAATCGCGTTGTCCGGCGTCTTGATCACTGCCTGGATCACGCCTTTCTGGGACAGCACGCCCACCATTTTCAAGGTTTCCAGAGAAAACGCCTCGAGCGGCTCTTTCGGACGGCTGAGATCGGGCTGCATGCCTCCGCCTCCGCCGCTCGACAGCTTTCTGGGCTTGAAGGGGTCGGGCAGGTCGAAGGCCGCGTAACTGAACGGCTCGTAGACCTTCACTTCAGGCAGCGGGTCGATCTTTCCCTGCGTGTCCTTGCCGGTTTCGGTGACGAAGCGGCGCAGGTCGTCCATGTCGCCGCCGCCGCAGCCGCTCAAGCCGGTAACGATCAATACGATGGCCAGGCGCTTCATTTCTTTTGCTCCTTGGCTTTCTGCTTCCGGGCGATGACTTCGTCGTCGTCCAGGTAACGGTAGGTCTTGACGATGGCGTCCATATTCAGCACGCCATCCTTGGCGGGTTCCATGGAGATATCCTGCAAGGTCACGATGCGCGGCAGCTTGGAGACATCGCTGACGAAAGCGGCAATGTCGTGATAGCCGCCGGTCACCTTGACCTGGATGGGCGTTTCGGCATAAAACTCGGACACGGTTTCAGCCTGGGGCTTGAACAGATCGAACTGCAGGCCGCGCCCCAGCCCCGCCTGGTTGACGTCCGTGATCAGCGCATCCATTTCCTGCTTGTTCGGCAGCTGCTTCAACAACGCGCCGAATGCCTGCCCGATATCGGCCAGCTGTTTCTTGTAGGCCTCCAGATTGATGGCCTGGTTTTTCTTGGTGATGAATACGCCGCGAAGTTCCGTCTCCTTCTGCTTCGCGGTATCGAGCGTTTCCATCCCCCCGCGCCAGTCGAACCACCAGCCGGCCAGCACGATCGCCACACACAACAATCCCAGTGCAACGAGTTTGCTTGGCAGCGGCCAGTCGGCCAGCGTCTTCAGGTCGAGTTTATTCAGGTCGTCCAGGGTCATGCCTTGCCCCCCTTGTCATTCGCGTCGTCCGCTTGCTGGGGCGTCTGCTTGACGGTCAGCACGAACTCGTTGGCGCGCAGGTTGTTCACGGTAGCGGCCTTGATCTCGACCAGCGCGGCCGATTCAAACCAGGGCGAGCTGTCCAGGTTTCGCATCAGTGTCGAAACGCGCGCGCTCGACTGGGTAAACCCGCTGATGGTCACGATGCCGCCCGCCTGTTTGAAGGACTTGAGATAGAGTCCGTCGGGCAACAGGCGGATCATCTGGTCGAACAAATGGACGACCTCGGTGCGGTTGGACTGCAAGGTCTCGACGACCTGCTTGCGTTCCAGCAGCGCCTGCGTCTGCTCGCGGATTTTCTTGATTTCGCCGATCTGGCCGTCGAGCCGGGTGATTTCCTGATCCAGGTAAGCATTGCGTGCATCCTGGGTCGACTGGCGCGCGGCAATCACGCTGTGTCCGAGAACGACCACAAGCACGCCCGTTGCCACGGCAATGCCCAGCAGGATATTGAACTGGCGCCGCCGGGCGGCGCGTGCGAGTTCACGGTGGGGGAGGAGGTTAATGCGGATCATTGTGGGTCAAACCTCCGCATGGCGAGGCCGCAAGCGACAAAGAGGGAAGGCGCATCGGCGGTCAGGGCCTGTGGCCGGATTTTGGAGCCGACGGCCATGTTGGCAAACGGATTGACGACCATGGACGGCGTGCCGGTGCGCTGGGCGACCACCTCATCAATACCGGGAATCATGGCGCCGCCGCCGACCAGCAGGATCTGATCGACCTTGCGATACTGCGTGGAGGTGGTGAACAGCTGGAGTGCACGGCCGATTTCCATGGCCAGGGTCTCGCTGTAGGGCTGCAGCACTTCCATGTCGTAGCTCTCGGGCAGCGTGCCCTTACGCTTGGCATTCTCGGCCTCTTCGCCGGTCATGCCGTAGCGGCGCGAGATTTCATTGTTGAGCTGGTTGCCGCCGAAACCGTGTTCGCGCAGATAGACCGACTCGTTGTCGTTGAGGATATTGATGTGCATGTTCTGCGCACCCACGTCGATGATCGCCACGATCTGCCCGGCGCCGTTATTCGGCAGCAGATGGGCGATCTGTTCGTAGGCGGTCTGCGTGGCATAGGATTCGACGTCCATGATCAGCGCCTTGAGGCCAGCCGCCTCGACGGCCGCCACGCGGTCCTCGACCTTTTCCTTGCGCGCCGCGGCCAGCAGGATCTGCACATCGTCCGGGCTGCCGGGCGACGGGCCCAGCACCTGGAAATCCAGATTCACCTCATCCAGTGAAAAGGGGATGACCTGGTTCGCCTCGGCCTCGACCTGATTCTCCAGGTCGATCCCCTTGAGGCTGGCGGGCGCCAGGATTTTCTTGGTGATGACGGCCGATGACGGCAACGCCAGGGCGACGTGCCTGATTCGCGTCCCCAGACCCTTCCAGGCGGTACGCAAGGCATCGGCCACCTGATCGAGATTGGCGATATTGCCGTCCGTCACGGCATCCTTGGGCAAGGGTTCGATGACATAGCGCTCCACCCGCAGCATGCCCTTCCCGGCGTCGGACAATTCCACCAGCTTGACCGCGGTCGTGCTGATGTCGAGTCCCAGGATGGGCAGTCCCTTGGCAGACAGCCAGTCCAGATTGATATTCAGGTGCAAGAGTTTTCCTTTACACTTCTGTGAGTTGTAGCTTTTTCTTATAAGTGTTTTTAGATGCTAGCAACAACACACGGTTTTTAACAGTTTTTTTCTTGCGGCAACTTCGGGATTGAACAATTGTGTCCAATTTCCAACACCACTAACGCCTATAATCGCCGGAAACTTTAGGCGTCCCCTCACGGATTTGACCAATACTGTCCGCGCGTGGGCCGCCGCAAGTACACTGCACGGCAAGCGGCCCGCCCCGGTCCCTTGAAAACCGGACGGGATGAGCCGGCAGGCCGGATGTTTGACAGGGATGATCCTGCGCTTGCGGGATCTTCAAAGAAGGAATCGGATGTTTTCGAAATGGTGGCATTACGCACTGGCATTGATTGTCAGTCTCGGCGTCGTGGGCACGGCACTGGCCGGATTGGCGGCCGCCCTGATTTACCCGAATCTGCCGCCGCTCGAAGCGCTGACAGACTACAAACCCAAGCTGCCGTTACGCGTCTACACGGCCGACGGCGCCCTGATCGGCGAATTCGGCGAGGAACGGCGGGCGTTCATCGCCATCGAGAAAGTCCCGACTTACATGAAACAGGCGATCATCGCCGCCGAAGACGAGCGCTTCTATGAGCATGGCGGCGTGGATACGCTGGGTGTGCTGCGCGCCGCAGTATCCAATCTGGTATCCGGCGGCGCCAAGGAAGGCGCCTCGACCATCACCATGCAGGTGGCGCGAAACTTCTTCCTGTCCAACGAGAAAACGCTCACCCGCAAACTGTCCGAGGCCATGCTGGCGATCAAGATCGAACACAGCCTGACGAAGGACAAGATTCTCGAGCTGTATCTCAACCAGATCTATCTGGGCCAGCGTGCCTACGGCTTCGAAGCAGCCGCCCGCACCTACTTCGGCAAACCGATGCGCGAATTGTCGCTGCCGGAATTCGCCATGCTGGCCGGCTTGCCGAAGGCGCCCTCACGCTACAATCCGGTCGTCAATTTCCCCCGCGCCAAGGCACGCCAGGAATATGTCCTGGGGCGGATGCGCACGCTCAAATTCATTGACCAGGCGACCTGGCAGGCCGCCGTCAAACAGAAACTGGTGATTCGCCAGGCCCGGCAGCAAACGGACGTTTCGGCCGATTACGCCGCCGAAATGGTGCGCCAGACCCTGTTCGAAAAATATGGCGAATCGATTTACAGTTCGGGTTACAAGGCCATCACCACCTTGCGCCGCGCCCAACAGGCCGCGGCCGACCTCGCGGTCTGGCGCGGCATTGCCGACTACGACCAGCGCCATGGCTATCGCGGGCCGGAAAAAGAAGTCAGTCTGCCCGCTGACAAGGCCGATCGCGAAGCGGCCATCGCCAACGCGCTGGAAGATCTCGCGCCAGTCAGCGACATGCTGCCTGCCGTCGTCGTGAACGTCAGCCCCAAACTGATCCGCGCCCAGCTGGAGGACGACACGGTCGTCGAGATTACCGGCGACTCGCTCAAATGGGTGGCCAACTGGACAAGCGGAAAAAAAGGACGCCAGCTTGCCCCCGGCGCCGTGGTACGCGTCCAGGCGACCGGCGGCAAGCCGCCGCAGTGGCGACTGGCACAGCTTCCCGAAGTGGAGGCCGCGCTGGTGGCCCTGAATCCGAACAATGGCGCCATCACCGCACTGGTCGGCGGCTTCGATTTCCACCGCAATAAATTCAACCGCGTCACCCAGGCCTGGCGGCAGCCCGGTTCGAGCTTCAAGCCGTTCATCTATTCGGCCGCCCTGGAAAAAGGCTACACCCCGGCCACCATGATCGACAACATGCCGCTGACGCTCAGCGCCGAAGAGGCGGGCGGCACCGCCTGGGAGCCGCAGAATTACGACGGCGGCACCAGCGGCCCGGTGCGCATGCGCACCGCGCTGACCAAATCGCTCAATCTGGTATCGGTACGCATTCTGCAGGGGATCGGACCGAATTACGCGCGCGACTATATCCGGCGTTTTGGCTTCGACCCTGCCCGTCACCCCCCCTATCTCACCATGGCGCTCGGCGCGGGCAGCGTCACCCCGCTGCAACTGGCTGCGGCCTACGGCGTCTTCGCCAATGGCGGTTTCAGCGTCACGCCCTATCTGATCGACAAGGTCTACGACAAGGATGGCCGGCTGCTGATGGAAGCCAAGCCGCAGACGGCAGGAGGAAGCGCCCCGCGCGTGATCGATCCACGTAACGCCTGGCTGATGACGGACATGCTGCAGGATGTGGTGCGCTACGGGACCGGCGCACGCGCCGCCAAACTCGGGCGCAGCGACATCGCCGGCAAGACCGGCACGACCAACGATGCGCGCGACACTTGGTTCGCCGGCTATACGCCCGATCTGGTGGCCATCGCCTGGATGGGTTACGACCAGCCACGCTCGCTCGGTCGGCACGAAACCGGCGCGCAATCCGCCCTGCCGATCTGGATGGGCTTCATGGGCCCCGCGTTGAAAGGAGTACCGCAACTGGGCTGGACCATGCCCGCCGGCATCGTCAGCGTGAATATCGATCCGAACACCGGAACCCGGCTGCCCGATTCCCCGATAGGAGAATTCCTGGGAAATATCCTGGGCACCCATTCAGAGGGGATGGTCGAACATTTCTATCAGGAATTTCCGCCCCCCGACGCGCCCCCGGCCGGATGGAACACAGGCATCGACACGCCGGGAGATTCCGCGCCAACCCTGCCCGGGCCTCCACCATGAAACATCAGGACATGCGCCGTCGCATCGCCCATGCGGCGGCGCGCATACTGGCCGAGGACGGTAGTCTCGATTACGGCAGCGCCAAGCGCAAGGCCGCGCGCCAGCTTGGCGCGTCCGACAGCGGCAATCTGCCCGACAACCAGCAGATCGAAGACGCGCTGCGCAGCTACCAGGCCATTTACCAGACCGGCGAAACCCGGGCACATCTGGCGCTGCTGCGGCAAACCGCCATTGAATACATGGAACAGTTCGCAGACTTCGACCCTCATCTCACCGGGGCCGTACTCAACGGCACGGCCGGACCGCACGCCGACATCAATCTGCAACTCTTTACCGACCACCAGAAGGACGTGGAGTTTCTGCTGATGCGTCTGCCTGTGCCCTACCAGGCCGGCGAGCACCGGGTCACGGACACCCCGGGACGCATTCATCCCCGCTTCATGATTGACGACTCCCGCGCGCGCATCGATCTCACCGTCTACCCCGCTTCCGAACTGCGCAACATGAAACGCCTGCAGGCCGATGGCAGTCCGCGGCGCCTGCGCTTGCCCCAGGTCAGGACACTCATTTGATCATTCCTGTCGTGACGACCCCTAGCATGGAAAATGCTTCCACCCCCTCCATGGTTCTGATGAGTCAACGGCCGTGATCCGATTTTTCAGGCACTACGTGCCGCTGAATTTATTGCTTCTGGTATTGATCGAAGCGCTGATCCTCAGCGGATCGATCTACGCCGGCGTGGGTGTCCGCTTTCTTGACGGCCACCTGATTCCGCCTGAACTCGATCCGCTGCTGCCGAAGGCCCTCGCCTTTGCCCTCGTCATGCTGGGACTGATGACCGCGAGCGGCCTGTACGATCTTGAATGGCAGGGAGGGGTGCGCGCCCTGTTACAGCGTCTGGGCCTGAGCTTCGGACTGGGCCTGGTGACCATGAGCCTGCTGTTCTATTTCTTCCCTGCCTTGCTGGTGGGTCGCGGCGCCTTCCTGTTGTCGTTCGGTCTGGCGCTGCTGGGCATTCTGCTCAGCCGCGCCCTGTTCATCCGGTGGGCGCGGGTGGGCGCGCTCAAAACCCGCGCCCTGGTGATCGGCACCGGCAGTCGCGCCGCGCACGTCGAAGCCATGCTGGCCAGGCGTTCCCATGCCAGCAACATCCAGATCATCGGGTATCTCCCGATGGGCGGCAGTCATCATTTCGTCGATCATGCCCGCATTCTCGACACCCAGGAGCCCCTGCCCGAACTGGCTGTTCGCCTGCAAATCGGTGAAATCATTCTCGCCGTGCGGGATCGTCGTGGCGGCGGCATGCCGGTGCAGGATCTCCTTAAATGCAAGCTTTACGGCATACGGGTTCTTGAGTTGTCGAGCTTCTTCGAACGTGAAAACGGCCATCTGCAGCTCGATTCGATGAATGCCAGCTGGATGATCCTGTCCGAAGGTTTCCACCAGGGCATGCTGCGCGACACGGCCAAGCGCCTGTTCGACCTGCTGGTGAGCGCGGCCATGCTGATTGTCTGCCTGCCGATCATGGCGCTCACCGCGCTGTTCATCAAGCTGGAAAGCCCGGGCCCGGTGCTCTACCGTCAGGAGCGCGTCGGCGAAGGGTGTCGCAATTTCACCATTCTCAAGTTTCGCAGCATGTGCGTCGATGCCGAAAAAGACGGCAAGCCGCGCTGGGCCGGCCAGAACGACAGCCGCGTGACGCTTACCGGGCGTTTCATCCGGCGCACCCGCATCGACGAGCTTCCGCAGATTTTCAATGTCTTCTTTGGCGACATGAGTTTCGTCGGGCCCCGCCCGGAACGTCCTTATTTCGTACAGGACCTGACCCAGAAAATTCCTTATTACGGGGTGCGCCATACCGTCAAACCCGGCATCACGGGCTGGGCGCAGGTGCGCTACCCCTACGGCGCGAACGACGAAGACGCCATGCACAAGCTGCAATACGATCTCTACTACGTCAAGAACCACAGCCTGTTTCTCGACCTCATGATCCTGTTCCAGACCGCGCAAGTCGTGCTGTGGGGAAAGGGCGCGCGCTAGCGCACACGCCCGGAGACGATCATGTCCGATACCCTGCTTTTTCTGGCTGCTATCGGCTATGGGCTGGCAACGCTCGCCTACCTCGGCTTGTCCGGCCTGATCGTCGTCAGCTGGCGGCGCCGCCCGCAAGGCCGCCTGCTGGTGCTCGCGACCGTACTGACCACCCTGTGGGCGGCATTCTCGGCGCTCACGGCCTGGGGCGCATTCCCGCCACAGCCAGGCCTGGCGATCGAAGTGGCGCGCAACGGCGCGTGGCTGGCGCTGTTGCTTCACATTCTTCATCTGCGCCTGCCTGACGGCACCCTCCTGCCCGCGCCTGTCCGTCTGATCCGCACCGTGAGCGGCCTGCTCGTCGGGGGACTGCTCGTCGCCAGCGTCTATCCCTTCATTGCGCCGACCCAGCCTGTGCTGGCCCGGTGGGCCGGCAACATGGGGCTGGTTCTGCTTACCGTGATGGGGCTGGTGCTCACCGAACAGGTGTACCGCAGCACCCCGCCGAAAGATCGCTGGGCGATCAAATTCCTCTGCCTGGGGCTGGGCGGGCTGTTCGTTTACGACTTCTATCTTTATGCCAACGCCGCGCTGTTCAATGCGCTGGATGCCCAGGTGTGGGCCGCGCGGGGCTACATTGCCGCCCTGGTGACGCCGCTGATCGCGGTCTCCGCCGCCCGCAATCCGGAATGGGCGGCGCCGGTGGGGCTGTCGCGCAGCATGGCCTTCCATACCGCCAGTCTGGTCGCAGCGGGCATCTATCTTCTGCTGATGGCGAGTGCAGGCTATTACCTGCGCCTGTTCGGCGGCGAATGGGGCGACGTGGTGCAGACCGTCTTCATCTTCGCCACCGCCATGCTGCTGGTGCTGCTGATGTTCTCCGGCACCTTGCGCGCGCGCTTGCGCGTCTTTCTGTCCAAGCATTTTTTCAGCTACCGCTACGACTACCGCGAGGAGTGGCTCAACTTCACCCGCACCCTCACCGAGGGCCAGCCCGGCGAACAGTTGTGCGAACGCGCCGTCGAGGCGCTGGCGAGGCTGCTCGAAAGTCCTGGCGGAGCGCTCTGGATGCACGAAGGCCCTGCCGGCTATCAGCGCGCCAGCCACTGGAACTGGGCCGACATCCAGGGGAGCGAACCGGTCGATACCCCGTTCGTTCAATGGCTCGCCAGCAAGCAATGGGTGGTGGACCTGGACGAAATGAAAGTACGCCGCGATCTGTACGGCGACCTGAGTACGCCGGCCTGGCTTGAGCACGCCGACAACGCCTGGCTGGTGGTGCCGCTGATGCTGCACGAGGAACTGCTCGGATTTGTCGTGTTGAAACACTCATTAGGCAATGTCACGTTCAACTGGGAAGTCAGCGACCTGCTCAAGGTGGCGGCCCGTCAGGCGGCAGCGCATCTGGCCCAGATGCGCGCGTCCAACCAGTTGATCGTGGCGCGGCAATTCGAGTCGTTCAATCGCACCACGACCTTTGTCATCCACGACCTGAAGAATCTGATTGCCCAGTTGTCCCTGCTCCTGGCCAATGCCGAGAAACACCAGCACAAACCCGAATTCCAGGCCGACATGCTGGACACGATCGCGAATGCCGTGGCGCGCATGAACAAGGTGCTGGTGCAGTTACGTCGGGGCAGCGAGGCGGCACACGTACAGCCGGTCGTGCTGGCCGACATCCTGAATGAGGCCGTCGTCAGCAAACAGGCGTTCAAATTGCGCCCGATTCTGGAATTGCCGCCCGCCACATTGCGCGTATGCGCCGAACGCGATCGACTCATCCGGGCAATTGGCCATATATTGCAGAATGCGCTTGAGGCCACCCCGCCCACCGGCCAGGTCACCCTGCGCGGGTTTGAGGCATCCGGGCAGGCGATCATCGAGATCATCGACACGGGAATCGGCATGGACGACGAATTCATCCGCACCCGGCTGTTCCAGCCATTCGATTCGACGAAAGGAGCAGGCATGGGAATCGGCGCCTATGAATGCCGCGAAACCCTGCGTGCACTGGGTGGAAATATCGAGGTAAGCAGCACCCCGGACCGCGGCACCCGCTTCCGCCTGAGTCTGCCGCTTGCCCATCACGCATCTGCTGGAGGAGAACACGCCGCATGAGCGACGCCAAACAGAAAATATTGCTGGTCGAAGACGACCCCGGACTGCAAAAGCAGCTGAAGTGGAGTCTCTCCGACTATGAACTGGTCATCGCAGCCGACCGCGACAGCGCGATTGCCCAATTGCGGCGTCACGAGCCGCCGGTGGTCATGCTCGATCTCGGTCTTCCACCCGATGTGGACGGCGCGACCGAGGGCCTGGCGGCGCTGCAGCAGATTCTGTCGCTGGCGCCTTCCACCAAGGTCATCGTCGTCACCGGCAACCTCGATCGCAGCAATGCGGTGAAGGCGATTCATCTCGGCGCCTACGATTTTTTCCAGAAGCCTTTCGACCCCGACGTGCTGGCCCTGATGATTGCCCGCGCCCTGCATGTCCAGGCACTGGAAACCGAGAACCGCATGCTTGCGGCCAGGCAGGCGGGCTCCGCCCTGCAGGGGCTGATCACCAGCAGCGAGCCCATGCTGAAAATCTGCCGCACCATTGAAAAAGTTGCACCGGCCAATGCCACGGTATTGCTGCTGGGCGAATCCGGAACCGGCAAGGAAGTCCTGGCGCGCGGCATCCACGAACTATCGCCGCGTGCCGGCAAGCGTTTCGTCGCCATCAACTGCGCGGCGATCCCGGACACCCTGCTGGAATCCGAATTGTTCGGCTACGAAAAAGGCGCCTTCACCGGCGCCGCCAAGCAGACCATCGGCCGCATTGAATACGCCAATGAAGGCACCTTGTTCCTTGACGAAATCGGCGATCTGCCGATGCCGCTGCAGGCCAAGCTGCTGCGTTTCCTGCAGGAACGCGTGATCGAGCGGCTGGGCGGGCGTGGAGAAATTCCGGTTGACGTACGCGTCGTCTGCGCCACCCATCGCGATCTCGCCGACATGATTCGCGAAGGCAGCTTCCGTGAGGATCTGTATTACCGCCTGTCTGAAATCTCGGTAAAAATCCCGCCCCTGCGCGAACGCCCCGGCGACGCGGTATTGCTGGCGCAGGCTTTTCTGGAACGTTATGCGCGCGAACAGGGCCGCAACCTCCGGGGCTTCACCGCTGACGCACTGGGCGCGCTGGAAGCGCATGCCTGGCCCGGCAATGTGCGTGAAATGGAAAACCTGATCAAGCGCGCCACCATCATGGCCGAAGGCAACCAGATTACGGCCGTCGATCTTGGCCTCGAGCCCAGCCACGCCGAGCCCCTGCCGTTCAATCTCCGTCAGGCGCGCGAAAGCGCTGAACGCCTGGCCGTCAGCCGCGCGCTCGCGCATAGCGACGGCAATATCGCCCAGGCGGCTGAATTGCTCGGCATCACCCGCCCAACGCTGTATGACCTGATGGCAAAAATCGGCATGAAGTGAGCCCTGGCTCAATCTTCTTGCAATGTCCCCAACCATTCCGGAGCCCCTCATGTCGCATGCCACCCCTATCCCCCGGCTACTGCTGCCTGCCCTGCTGCTCGGCGCGTGTCTGATGAGTGCGTGTAACGGAGAGGACAGCACCACCCTGGTCACCGACGCCCGGGCGAAACTCGTGGCGGGCGATTACCAGACGGCGATGATTCAGCTGAAAAACGCCGTGGCGAAGGACGAAAAAAACGCCGAAGCGCGCTTCGAACTGGGCAAGCTGTATTTCACCCGGCTTGAACTCGCCAATGCGGAGAAAGAATTCCGCCGGGCACGTGAAGCCGGCTTTCCGGCCGGCACGGTCAACCCGATGATCGCGCGCGCGCTGCTGGGACAGCGTGAATATCAGCGCGTGCTGGACGAGCTTCCGGCGCCGGCCGACAGCGATCCCGATTCCGCCACGCTGCAGGCATTACGCGCCGTCGCCGAACTCGGACTGACGCGCAAGGAAGAAGCACGCAAACTGTTGCGGCACGCGCAAGCGATCGCGCCCGCCAATCCCGAGGTATATCTCGCGCTGGCGCAACTGGCCCTGGCCGACCACGATCCCGCCAAAGCCATGCAGGACATCGATGCCGCCTTGCGCATCGACCCCAAACACCGTGACAGCCTGCTGCTGAAAGGCGATCTGCTGCGCACGGCGGGCAAGCCGGATGAGGCCGCCGCCGTCTATCGCCAGGTCCTGCAAATCGATCCGCTCCACAGCAGCACGATGCTCGCGCTGGCGGGTATCGCCATTTCCGGCAACAAGCTGGACGAGGCGCGCAAGGAAGTCGACGCCGCGCTGAAAATCACGCCCGCCAGCCTGCAGGCCCGCTATACGCAGGCCTTGATAGATTTCCGCGAGAAGAAAACCGAACAGGCGCGCGACCGTCTCGCCTCGGTACTCAAGGCGGCGCCCGATTATCCCCCCGCGCTGCTCCTGGGCGGCACGATCGAGTACACGCTCGGCAACCTGCAAACCGCCGAGGCGTACCTCAACAAGGTGGTCAAGGCCACCCCGAACAATCTCTATGCACTGCGCCTGCTGGCCGCCTCGCAACTGCGGCTGGGGCGCCCCGACGATGCGGCGGCCACACTCGCGCCCGCCCTTGGATCAGCCGATCACGACGCCGGCGTATTGATCGTCGCCGGTGAAATCGCACTGGCCAAAAAAGACTTCGCCAAAGCCACGGCCTTTTTCGAGCAGGCCGCGCAGCGCAGCCCCGACAGCGCAGCGATCCGCACCGAACTCGGCATTTCCCGGCTCGCACAGGGCGACAGTCGCGCCATGGCCGACCTGCAGACCGCCGCCGGGATGGAAGGCGCCGGCAGCCGGGCTGACATCATCATCATTCGCGATCAACTGGAGCGCAAGCAGTTCGACGCCGCGCTGGCCAGCATTGCGGCACTGGAAAAGAAGCAGGGCGCGAATCCCGTGACCTGGAATTACCGGGGCGCCGCCTATCTCGGCAAGCAGGATAGCGTCCGCGCACGCGACAGTTTCGAACAGGCGCTCAAGCTCGACCCCAAATTCTTCCCCGCTGCGGCCATTCTGGCGCAGCTCGATCTGAAGGACAAACAACCCGATGCCGCCCGCCAACGCTTCGAACGCTTCCTCAAGGCCGACCCCAAGAACCTCAACGCCATGCTCGCATTGGCGGACCTGAGCCTGCGCAGCCAGGATGAGAAGGCGTACACAGGCTGGCTGGAAAAAGCCGCCGCCGCCCATCCGCAGGCCTTGCAGCCGCGCGTGGCGCTGGCGCGCTATCTGCTGGCCCGCGGCGACCGGAGCAAGGCGCTCGCCATCGCCCGCGAAGCGGTCAATGCGCAACCCGACAACCCCGCCGCGCTCGATCTTCTCGGCGCCACGCAACTGGCACTGGGAGACATGCCGAATGCGTTGGGCAGCTATCGCAAGCTGGTCGAGCGCCTGCCCGGACAGACCGCGCCATTGATCCATCTCGCCACGGCCCAGATCGCCGCAAAAGATCTCCCGGGCGCACGCAAGACCCTGCAGGAGGCTTTGCGCATCCAGCCCGACCTCCTCGACGCCCAGTTGATGCTGGGCGGCGTCGAGATTCAGAGCGCCCGGCTCGACGACGCCCTCAAACTCGCCCGGCAGATACAACAGCAGAAACCTGCCCTCCCGGCCGGCTTCGCGCTCGAAGGCGACATTGCACTTGCACGCAAGGACTACGCCGCCGCCCTGGCGGCATTCGAGCGTGCGCAGAAACTGGCCCCCTCCGGCGCGCTGCTGGTACGCCAGCTCCAGGTGTTCAATGCCACCCAACGCCCCGAGATCGGCGAGAAGCGTCTCGCCGACTGGCTGGGCAGCCATCCCCAGGAGGCCGGCACGCGCGCCGCTCTGGCGGAAAATCTGCTCAAACGAAAACAGTATGCCGCCGCAGCCGAGCATTATCTGATTCTGAACAAGAGCAATCCTGGCAATCTGCTCGTATTGAACAATCTGGCATGGGCCTTGTCGGAGCAGCGCGATCAACGCGCATTGCTCTTTGCCGAACAGGCCTTGAAACTGAAGCCGGATCAGCCAGACGTACTCGATACCTATGGCTGGCTGCAGGTTCGCATGGGCGATGCCGCCAAGGGGCTGAACACCCTGAAGGAGGCGCAATCCAGGGCACCCGACGATGCGGAGATCCAATGGCATCTGGCGTATGCCCTCAATGCCAGCGGCGACAAGGCCCGCGCCCGGCAGGAACTCAAAACGCTGCTCGACCGCCGGGTCAGCTTCCTCGGCGATGACGAGGCCCGCGCACTTTACAAGCAACTGACCGCCACTCCCTGAGGATTCTATGCGCCCCCGCCTCTCACGTATTGCGCCACTCGCCCTTTCACTTGCGCTGGCTTTCTCTTCGACCACATGGCTGACAGGCTGCGGCCGCGCCGATCTGAGCGTCGAACAGCTCATCGAGCGCGCCAAGGATTTTCAGAGCAAAGGCGATACGCGCGCCAGCATTCTTGAACTGAAAAATGCCGTCCAGAAGGATCCCAACAACGCGCAGGCGCGCTGGTTGCTGGGCAACGCCTATCTCGATCTGAGGCTGGGCGGCGAGGCGGAAACCCAGCTCGACAAGGCCGTGACGCTCGGCATCAATCCGAAAAGCGCGCGCATCCCGATTGCGCGAGCCCGGCTGTATCAGGGTGATTTCCAGCAGATTCTCGACTCGCTGCCCGCCGTCGACACGGAAGAACCCGGAACCCTCGTCCAGATCCTGGATCTGCGCGGCAATGCCTTGCTCGGCCTCGGCAAATACCCCGAAGGCTGCCCGTTGTTCGACCGCGCGATCCAGACAGACAAATCCTTTGCGCCAGGCTACCTGGGGCGTGCGCGTTGCGAATACCGTGCCGGGCACGCCGACGCGGCAGTGGCCAGTGCCAGGCAGGCCACCACGCTCGATCCCGGCCATCTGGAATCCTGGTATCTGCTGGGCGACCTCTATCGCGCCATCAAGCAGCCGGACCAGGCCCTGGCTGCCTACGACCAGGCCCTCACCATCAAGGCCCATGACTTCGACGCCATTGCCTATAAGGCGATGACCTTGCTGTCGGTCAACCGGGTGAAGGAAGCCGAGGCTGAAATCAAGCGGCTGATCGACATGCGCCCCCACGCCGTCCTGGCGAAGTACCTGAAAGCCTATATGTATTACCAGCAGGGCCGGAACAACGAGGCCGGCAGCCTGCTGCAGGAAGTCCTCAAGGACAATCCCGACAATGTGCAGGCAAACCTGCTCTATGGGACGATCAACTATGCCGCCAAGAACGATGAAATCGCGCTCGCCAGCTTCAACAAGGTGCTCAGCGCCGCTGAACTGCCCGAAGCGCGCCTGCTTCTGGCCGCCACGCAGTTGCGCATGGGAAACAATGCCGGGGCCATCAAAACCCTGGAACCGCTGATCGCGCAGGGGAACAACGCCAAGGCGTTCCTGCTGGCCGGCCAGGCCGCGCTCAATCAGGGCGAAGCCGAGCGTGGCATGGCTTTCCTGGGCAAAGCCAGCACGATCGACCCGAAAGACACGGTGATTCGCGGCACGCTGGCGCAGAACCAGTTGCTGACCGGAGACCAGCGGGGGGTCGAAGGACTGGAATCCGTCATCACGGCCAATCCGGACGACCCGCAAGCCTACCTGCTGCTCGTCACGTCGCAAGTCGGAAAAAACGATTTCAAGGGGGCGCTGGCTACTTTGCAGAAAATGACCACGGCGCAGCCTTCCAACCCGCTTCCCCAGGTGCTGGAAGGCCGCATTCATCTCATGCAACACAATCCGGCAGCGGCGCGCCAGGCATTCGAGAAAGGCCTGACGCTGAATGCCGGTTTTCTGCCCGCCGCCAGCGCCCTGGCCGACCTGGATATCGAAGAAAAGAAACCCGCTCAGGCACGCGAACGCTTCAAACGGATTCTGGAAAAATCACCCGACAACCTGGGCGCACTCATGGGACAGGCGCGTATTGCCCTGGCCCTGGGGGATCAGGCCGAATTCGTGACGTATCTCGGAAAAGCCATCCAGTCGCACCCGGATGCGCTTGAACCGGTCAGCCAGTTGACCCGGTATTACATGAATCAGGCGCGTCAGCCCGAACGGGCACTTGACGTGGCGCGGAAAGCCGCCCAGGCCAATAACGGAAATCCGGCGTTTCTCGATAACCTGGGGCAAGCCCAACTCGGTGCCGGACACAAGAAGGATGCCATCGACACCTATACCAATGTCACCAACCGGACGCCGGATTCAGCGGTTGCCTGGTACCGCCTGGCCTGGGCACAACGGGTGGCCGGAGACATGAATGCGGCCCTGAAATCCCTGCAAAAATCAGTGCGCCTGAGCCCCGATTATCTGGATGGCCACATTGCGCTGGCCGGCCTCTACGCCGCGTTGGGCCAACAGGACAACGCCCTGCAGGAAGCGCGCACGATCCAGACGCTGAATCCCCGGACCGCCACCGGCTACAATCTGGAAGCCGAGCTTGCCGCGCGCTTCAAGAAGCCGGATACCGCCCTGCAGGCCCTGGCGCGCGCCTTCCAGACCCTGCCGACCCCCGATACCGCCGCGACCTACCACCTGGCGTTACTGCGGACCGGGAAAACCGACCAGGCCGCGCAAGTTGCCCAGCAATGGCTCAAACAGCATGCCGACGACAGTGTGTTTCGCATGTATCTGGCGGGACGCTATCTGCAGCAACGACAAAACAGCCTCGCCATTGCCGAGTACCAGCACATTGTCAAAGCCGTGCCCAATCACGTGATGGCGCTCAACAACCTGGCCGCCCTGCTCGATGAGCGGAACGACCCCGCAGCGCCTGGCTACGCCCAGCGCGCTTATACCCTGCAGCCCGCCAATCCTGTCGTCATGGACACCTATGGCTGGAGCCTTTTGCAACAAGGCAAAATCCAGGAAGCGACGCCCTTGTTGAAGCAGGCTGCGCAAACCCTGCCGCAATCGCCCGCCGTGCAATATCACTGGGCCGCGGCGCTGGTCAAATCCGGGCAGGCCACCGAAGCCCGGGCGCTGCTGCAGAAACTGCTGGCCTCCTCACAACGCTTTGACGAACGCGCCCAGGCAAGCGCCCTCCTCAAAACCATCGAGGTTTCCGCCAAACAGTAGAACCTGCCGTGCCTCGATCGATTTCCCCCGAGGCAGACACGCACCACCAGTCCTGGCGGCCAACCGTCCAGGCGGAAGGCGACCCTGCCGTTTCGCATCGAAGCGGGCACAGATACCAGCGATTTTCTTGCGCCGCCCCCGGGAGACGCCAAAGGGCAGGCGACCCTTCGATCAGCGCGATGCCGGCCTGAGGCCAGGGGAAATATCTTCAACGCTTCTTCTACGCAAGCCCATAAGAAAAAGCCCCAAGGCAGCGCCTTGGGGCTTTTCATGAACAGCGTACAGCGATCGATCAGGCTGCTTGCTTGCGACGACGCAGGCTGACACCCAATCCAAGCAGACCCAGACCCATCAGGGCGATGCTGGTCGGCTCCGGCACACCGAACACCACGTCCAGCGAACCGTTGATGCTCTGCGTACCCGCCACGATAAAGGAATTCAGCTGGCCGGACTCGAACGACATGTTGTAGAAAGGAACCGGCCCGGTGAAATAGCTCGAACCGAGCGCCGTCAGCAGGAAACTGGTCGACGTGCCGAAGCTGCCGCAGTTGATGCCGCCCACACAGGTGCTCAGGCCGGGATCCAGCGTGCCCGCGCCACCAAACAGCGCGCCGGTTGCAATCAGAATGTCCGGATCGCCGGTATTGCCCGTCGTCCAGGCACCAGCGCCCGTCGCAGGCGCGGTGAAGGTGGTGTCGAGATTGGGATCAATCCAGACATTCAGGCTGCCGCCCGGGTTGAAGTTGAAGGTGGTCACGCCGCCGCTGGTCGAGAATGATCCCGAGCCTTGCAACAGCGCATACAGGCCATACCCGCCGGTACCAAAGCTGCCAAGCTGGGTGGTCACCGGAGTCGTTCCATCATTTGCGACAAATTGACCGGCATTCCACTTGATGGAGGTGTCAAACGTACCCGTGCCCACACCCGTCGGGGTGAACGTAACGATTTCCACGTAATTGCCGGTGATCTTGTCGGCAGTAAAATTATGCACGCTGCTTCCGGGCACGGAGCCTTCCGCCACCTGGAAATCAGGAAAAACAGCAGCCATGGATGCCGCACTTGCCGTGGCCATGGCGGCAACCAAACCTGCTTGCACCAATTTCAATTTGAATTTCATTTCGCGCTCCTTGATGTTGACTTCTGATCTGGGCATTCGCCTTCTTGCCTTGGCCAACATGAAGCACAGCATGTGCCAGTTATAAATTTCTCATATCTATCAATACATTAATAAAAAACACCTTAGGCGCTAGGAGGCGAAATGTAAAGAAATCCGACACTCATCGGGCGGGATCATGCCCGACCATTTCCATTATTCCGCCAGGGTGAATTCAAGTGCGCGGCGCTCGCCGGACAGGTCCGTTTTGCCCGATCCAGCAGGCAGCGAGCATCCGGGTCAGGCAGGCGCCGCGCGCGACAGGCGCCAGTTGACATACGCAATCGCCAGACGCTGGAGGGGATGGGCATTGCCCCCCGGACGCCAGACATGTTTCAGCTTGCCCGTATAGGCATCGAACTGCATGCTGTGGGGCACGCCACGCACCTTGCCCCGGCCCAGCAGGATCTTCAGCGCTTCCGTCCCCGCCATCCCCGCGCATAACTGGCAGGCGAGGCCGGTCGATGGCACCCGCTGTATCCTGAAATCGACGATATCGGGATAAACCAGATAGCCGCGATGGAGCAGCGCGGGCGCCAGGCCGACCATAAAACGCGTGGGCCATTCATGTTCCGGGGTGCCTTGCAGCCGGAAGTACTCTTCAAAGCTCGGGCCATCCGGCAGGAAATTGAGGACGGCAGCGCCCATGCCCAGCGGCACCGCGAAAGTGATCGGGATGCCGCGGGCACGGCAGGCGTCATAGACCAGACGGCGCGCCGGAAAAACAAAGTAATCCAGGCCATCGACGTACAGGTCGACCCCTTCCAGGAACGCCTCCACGTTATGGGGCTGCACGCCCGCATCGAATATCCGGATATCCAGTTCCGGGTTGATCCCGCGCGCCAGCCCGGCCATGACCTGCGCCTTGGGCTGCCCCAGGCTGTCCAGGGTGGCGCCCGCCTGGCGGTTGAAATTGACCAGGGCGAACTCGTCCATGTCGGCCACATGAAATTTTCCGACACCCAGACGGGTCAGCGTCAGCAGATGCACGCCTCCCGCGCCGCCGAGTCCGGCAATGGCTATTTTTTTGCCGCGCAGCCGCGTTTGTTCGTCCGGCGTCAGCCACCCGATATTGCGGCTGAACGCTTCCCCGTAGTCGAAGGCTGGCACGTCGATCGAACTCAGGTTTCCTCCCGCAATAATCGTCCCAGAATACCTTCCTGGTCATGGGGCGAGAAAAAATACGGGTAGAGGCTGCGGTCTTTGGCGGCTTTTCCCTTGCCGCCAAGCGCTTCGATCTTTTGCCGCATGTAGTCCAGTTCCAGGTGCATCAGCAATACCGGGAAATTGACCCGATTATTCATTTTTTCCTCGCCGATCTGCCTGAAGCCCAGCATCCTTTCGTAGAAGGCCTTGTGGCGGGGAACGATTTCAATGATGGCATCGGTACAGTCGTGGATCACGCCATACAGGTAGGCAATGTGAATGAGACTGGCGAACAATTGCTTGGAGCCGATATTTTCATCGATGGCAAGCTTGCTCAACTCGCCGACCCGTCTGCCCTGCGCTCTGAGCGCGTCGATTTCCGGTTTGTAGATTTCGTCGACCAGCATGCCTTCTTCCGAGTCGTAGCCGACCGTGACGGTCCCGACGATCTTTTCCTGGTGGAACGAGAGGATCGTGATGCGATTGGGATACTTCTTCAACTGGGCCTTGGGGAAGCCACGCCAGGCATAGCGCTTCTGCACCAGCATGCTGGCGTGATTGAAGGTTTCGTCCTGCTGGGCAAACCGCAGCTTGAAGAGCTTCTCGCCCAGACGCTCCTCCTGGGTTTCCGGCGCGCCTTCGGACAGGGGGCTCAGATCCTTGAGACGATAGGGTGACTCAAAGCTGATGATGGTTTTATCAAAATCATCCGCAATGCTCCGGCCACGCCCGATCAATTTATTCAAACTCAGCGTCACCTTGTGCTCCTGACATCCCGGGAGTGAAAACCCCGCTCCCACATGCTATCTATCGGTTCGTATGGCGCGAAAGTTTAGTTCCGGGCACGCAACCAGCGCGCGGCGTCGCGCGCGAAATACGTCAACACGCCATCCGCCCCCGCCCGCTTGAAAGCCGTCAAGGTTTCCAGCACACAGGCCTGCTCATCCAGCCAGCCGTTCTGTACGGCAGCTTTCAACATAGCGTATTCGCCACTGACCTGATAGGCATAAGTCGGCGCACCATAGGCGTCCTTGACCCGGCGAATCACGTCCAGATAGGGCATGCCCGGCTTGACCATGATCATGTCAGCCCCTTCCTGCAGATCCATGCCCGCTTCCCACAGGGCTTCGTCACTGTTGGCCGGGTCCATCTGGTAAGTATGCTTGTTTCCCTTGCCGAGGCTGGCAGCGGAGCCGACGGCATCGCGGAACGGACCGTAAAAGCTGGAAGCGTATTTGGCCGCATAGGCCAGGATACGGGTATGGATGCGTCCCGCCCCCTCGAGTGCGGCACGCAAGGCGGCGACCCGGCCGTCCATCATGTCGGAGGGCGCGACCACATCGGCGCCCGCGTGGGCGTGAACCACCGCCTGCCGGACGAGGACCGCCACGGTTTCGTCGTTCATGACGTAGCCACTGTCGTCGATGAGGCCGTCCTGGCCATGAACGGTATAGGGGTCGAGCGCGATGTCGGTGATGATGCCCAGTTCGGGAAAACGCTTTTTCAATGCCGCCACGGTGCGCGGCACCAGGCCATCGGGGTTGTACGCCTCTTCCGCCCCCAGGCTTTTCAGACCGGCATCGACCACCGGAAACAGCGCCAGGGCAGGGATGCCCAATTGCAGGCAGTCCTCGGCCACCGGCATCAGCAAATCGGCCGACAGCCGTTCGACACCCGGCATCGAACTCACCGCTTCGCGCCTGTTCTGGCCATCCAGAATAAATACCGGATAGATCAGGTTGTCGGGCGCAAGGGTGTGCTCGCGCATCAGGCGCCGGGAAAAGTCATCCCGCCGCATGCGCCGCATGCGGCGGGATGGGAATTGGCCAAATGGCAGACTCACGACAATCTCCAAAAAATTTGCGGATGACCGGAACTATTCAGCCTGGACTTGCTCTACTTGAATAGACGGTCTTGTATCGTCTCCCGCTTCTCCTCCCTGAGCGGGATGCCTTAATCCCCTTAAGGCATTTTTAGCCCCGATCCCTCCCTTGATCGGGGCTTTTTTGTGGGACGCCGACGGACAGCGTGCCCGGGCTGACCGGGTCAGGATGTGCCGGCTGCGTGCGCGCAAACCAGCCTTCGATCAACGCCGCGGCTTCTTCGGTGCCCAGGCGCGAGAGGCTTGAAAACAGTTGTACGGTGACGTGTTCCCGCGCCGCAAGTTCCCGTGTCGCAAGCTCCTGTTTGACACGACGCAAGGTCAACGCTTTCTCGCTATTGGACAGTTTGTCGGCCTTTGACAGCAGGATATGCACCGGCTTGCCGGTCGGGGTAAACCAGTCAAGCATCTGCCGGTCCAGCGGGGTGAGCGGATGGCGTGCATCCATGATCAGTACCATGCCCACCAGCGCTTCCCGCTCCTGCAGGTAGCGTGAGAGCAGTCCTTCCCACTTCGCTTTGACTTCCGGCGGCACTTTTGCGTAGCCATAACCCGGCAGGTCGACAAGATAGATGTCGGCGTCCAGTTCGAAAAAGTTGATCAGCTGGGTACGACCCGGTGTTTTGGAGGTGAACGCCAGACGATTCTTGCGAGTTAACAGATTGATCGAACTCGATTTTCCGGCGTTCGAGCGCCCGGCGAACGCCACCTCTGCCCGGCTGAAGGGCAAATCGCGCAACTGGGCGGCAGACGTATGGAATTGAGCGCGATTGAGCACGGGCTTGGCAGTCATATTAGTTGCCGCTAAACTACCCGTTTTCCCAAGTTTTGCAAGCCTCAGGAGCTTTTGATGAAACTCGTCGTCACCCTGGCTGCCGCCCTGGTTGCCACCTCCGTCTTTGCCAACGAACCTGCCGCGACCCCGGCCAGAAAAGGCGATCCCAAGGCTGCGGAATCCATTGTCAATCAGGTCTGTGCGGGCTGCCATGCGGTGGACGGCAACAGCACCGTCGCGGCCAACCCCAAGCTGGCCGGTTTGAATGCCGAATACATTGACAAGCAACTCACCAACTTCAAGTCGGGGGAGCGCAACAATGCGATCATGAGCGGCATGGTCGCCAGCCTCAGCCCCCAGGACATGCTGAACCTGGCCGCCTATTACAGCGCCCAGACACCCAAACCGGATACCGCCAAGGATCAGGTGCTGGCGACGCTCGGTCAGGGAATCTTCCGCGGCGGCGTTCAGGGTGCCGGCGTACCGGCGTGCGCCTCCTGTCACGGCCCGCAAGGCAAGGGCATCCCTGTCCAGTTCCCGCGCCTGGCCGGACAGCACAGCGATTATATTTATGCCCAGCTGAACAATTTCCGGCTTGGGACGCGCGCCAACGATGGCG
The DNA here is from genome assembly GCA_001899765.1 of Thiobacillus sp. 63-78. Classification (GTDB taxonomy): domain Bacteria; phylum Pseudomonadota; class Gammaproteobacteria; order Burkholderiales; family Thiobacillaceae; genus Thiobacillus. Next base: position 27,996 of record MKWM01000016.1, on the reverse strand, counting down.
CCAAGATGATGCAAACCATCGCGGCGAAGATGACCGATGCGGAAATGAAAGCCGTGGCCGCTTACATTCAGGGCTTGCGTTGAACTTAACAACGGCCTTCAATGTCGATGAAAGGGTGACGCGAGTCACCCTTTTTTTCTGGCACCCCACAGGGCATGACCGGTTTCCTCCATGAATTCAACGCGCCCATCCTTTGGAAGATCCGTGTTCGAGCTGTTGAGCTCGATGCGTTTTGCCATCAGCCTGCTGTCCATCCTCGCGGTCGCCTCCATCATCGGGACCGTACTGAAGCAGGCCGAGCCCTACAGCAACTACCTGATCCAGTTCGGCCCGTTCTGGTTCGAGACCTATGAAAAACTCGGCTTGTACGATGTCTATCATGCGGCCTGGTTCCTGGTCATACTGACTTTCCTGGTCGTCTCCACCAGCGTCTGCATCTACCGCAATGCGCCGAATTTCGCACGCGAAATGAAAAGCTTTCGCGAGAATGTCAGCGAGCAGTCGCTGAATGCGTTCAAGCACAAGCACGAGGCGGCCACGGCCCACGCGCCCGCGGCGCTCGCCGCCAGTGCCCAGCACTATCTCGAAGGGCAGGGTTACAAAGTGAGAATCCTGCCGCGCGAGGAAGGCGTACTGCTGGCCGCCAAGGCCGGCAGCTGGAACCGCCTCGGTTACTTTCTGGCGCATTCGGCCATCGTGATGATCTGTATCGGCGGCCTGATCGACGGCAATCTGGTATTCAAGGCCCAGCAGCTACTGGGATACAAGAAGATCGAAACGCGTGACATTCCGCAAAGCCAGGTCCCGGAAATTTCACGATTGTCGCCCTCCAATCTCTCGTTTCGGGGCAGCGTGCAAATCCCGGAAGGCTCCAGTGCCGACGTGGTCTTCCTGAACGTGGCCAACGGCTATCTGGTCCAGGACCTGCCTTTCACCGTGGCATTGAAGCAATTCCGCATCGAGCATTACACGACGGGGCAGCCCAAGAATTTCGAAAGCGATCTTGAAATATTCGATCGCTCCGGAAAGAAAATCCGTGAGGCGACCATCGCGGTCAACCATCCGCTGATCCAGGACGGCATCGCCATCTATCAGGCCAGTTTTGCCGATGGCGGCACGCGCCTGAGCCTGCGCGGCTGGAATCTGTTCGCGCCGACCGCCTCGCCCTTCCCGATCGAAGGCACCGTGCACCAGAATGCCACGCTGACCAGCGCGGCCGGCGATTACACACTGGAATTCACCGATTTCCGTCCCTTCAATATCGAGAACATGGGCGGCGACGACGCGACAACCGCCAGCACGATGAGCGTGTTCGGCGGCAGCCCGGTCAGCGACAAGAAGCACCTGCGCAATGTCGGGCCCAGTTTCCAGTACAAGCTGCGCGATACGCGCGGACAGGCGCATGAATTCAGCAATTACATGCTGCCGCTGGAACTCGATGGCCGCTGGTACATGATGTCCGGCGTACGCGATGCGCCGAACGAGGCCTTCCGCTACATACGCATGCCGCTCGACGCGGACGGCAACATCGAGACGTTCATGCGGCTGCGCGGCGCGCTGCTGAATCCGGAATGGCGGCACGAAATCGCCGCGAATTTTGCCCGCCAGGCGCTGCCGAGCAATGCATCGGACCCGGACATCGAAGGCAAGCTGACCAATAGCGCCATACAGGTGCTGGCATTGTTCGACAAAGGGGGGTTCCAGACCCTGGGCCAGTTCATCGAAGATAAAGTGCCCGCCGCCGAACGTGAGAAAGCGGCGGGAACCTACCTCCGCATCCTGGAACTGACCGCGTTTGAAGCGCTTAAAATCGCCAATCGCCAGGCCCGCCTGCCGCCGCCCAAGGTCGATGACGCGACCGGCTGGCTGGTCCGCGACACGCTCAACAGCCTCAGCGACCTGTTTGTCTACGGCGCGCCGATCTATCTGCAACTGATGCATTACGACGAAGTCAAAGCGAGCGGCCTGCAGCTCACCCGCTCACCCGGGAAGAATGTCGTCTATCTGGGTTCGTTTTTGCTGACACTCGGCGTATTCTTCATGCTCTTTGTACGCGAACGCCGGGTCTGGCTGCGAATCAAACCCGGCCATGCCCTGCTGGCCATGTCGTCGGCCAAGCACACGATCGATTTCGAAAAAGAATTTGCACAGCACGTCCAGGCGCTCGACACGCTCGCCAGGTAAACCGGAGGCCTCAACCATGGAACTCGCCCTGCTGCACCCCCCCACCCCGCTCCTGAAGCGCCTGTCCTGGTTCGACTGGCTGTTTGCCGTCATTGTCGCGTCGAGCGGCCTGTTCGCGCTGTCGCGTTTCGGCGAATTCATGGATCCGTATGAAAAAGGCATCCTGCTGGCGGCCATTCCGTCGGTGGCGGCGTTCGGCTGGTTCTGGAAGTCGTTCCGCCCGCTCTTCATCATCGTCGGCGCGGTTAGCCTGTTCGCCATCAGCCAGTACCAGGGCAACCTGGCGCGCATGGATGAGGCCTTTTTCCTCAAGTACCTGATTTCCAGCCAGGCCGCCATCATGTGGATGTGCGCCCTGTTCGGGCTTGCCACCGTGACGTATTGGGCAGGCTTGCTGACGCGCTCGGAATTCACCATGAAAACCGCCACCGCGATGACGTGGTCTGCCGTCACACTCGGTTTCATCGGCCTGATGGTGCGCTGGTACGAGTCCTATCTGATCGGCGCCGACGTCGGCCATATCCCGGTGTCCAACCTGTACGAAGTGTTCGTGCTGTTCTGCCTCATCACCGCGATGCTGTATCTGTATTACGAAGCGCGTTACCAGACGCGGCAGATGGGCGCCTTCGTGCTGCTGGTGATCTCGGCCGCCGTGGGTTTCATCCTGTGGTATGCCCTGGACCGGGGCGCGCACGAAATCCAGCCGCTGGTGCCGGCGCTCAAATCCTGGTGGATGAAGCTGCATGTCCCGGCCAACTTCATCGGCTATGGCTCGTTCTCGATTTCCGCCATGCTGGGCGCCGCCTATCTGCTGGCGCAGCGCGGCATCCTCGCCAGCCGCCTGCCCAAGCTGGAAGTGATCGACGACGTCATGTACAAGTCCATCGCGATCGGCTTTGCCTTCTTCACCATCGCCACCATTCTCGGCGCCATGTGGGCGGCCGAAGCCTGGGGCGGCTACTGGTCGTGGGATCCGAAAGAGACCTGGGCGCTGATCGTGTGGCTCAATTACGCCGCCTGGCTGCATATCCGCCTGGTCAAGGGATTGCGCGGCCCGATGCTCGCGTGGTGGGCGCTGGGCGGCCTGATCGTGACGACGTTTGCCTTCCTTGGGGTGAACATGTTCCTGTCGGGCCTGCATTCTTACGGCACGCTGTAAGCGGCCGGCCGATGCTTGAACCCGTTCCCGGCGAAGCGGGCCACCGGCCCGCCTCCGCCGCCCTGTCGTGGCGGGCCGGCTGATCGTCTCCGCGTCCATGCAGAAAAAGCTGTTGTATGGTGTGCCTTTGGCCCTCGCCGCGCTGGCGGCAGGCGCCTGGATCGCGCAGGCGCGCTATGCGCCGCGCATGCCCGCTACGTCCGCTGTAACGGAGCTGTGGCAGCTTGATTTTCCGGATACGAATGGACGTGAACAGGCCCTGTCGCAGTGGCGCGGGCAGATCGTCGTCCTGAATTTCTGGGCCAGCTGGTGTGCGCCATGCCGCGAAGAAATACCGGATTTTATTGCCCTGCGCGCGCAATACCGGCCCAGAAACGTGGAGTTTGTCGGCATCGCCATCGACAATACGGCCAATGTCACGCAATTTCTGCAGCGACTGCCGGTCAATTATCCGATTCTGATCGGCGAGGGCGCCGCCCATCATCTGTCGCGGCGACTCGGCAACTCAAGCGGGGCGCTCCCGTACACGGTGGTGCTCGATCGCGACGGCCGCGTCGCGCTGCGGCATCTGGGCCGGCTGCCGCGCGCGACGCTCGAGAAAACCCTGCTTGAGATCGGCGTCTAGTCGCGATTTAGCGTCAATATCTGGACAATTCACCCTCATTCACGGCAAAATCGCCGCCATGACGACAAAACGAACCCGCCGTGCGTCGACCCAGTCGGGTCCCAGCCTGCGGCCGCATGTTCTGGTATTGCACGGCCCCAATCTCAATTTGCTGGGCAGCCGCGAACCCGAACACTACGGGATCGCCACGCTCGACGATATCGACCGCATGCTGGTTGGTCTGGGAGAAACCGCCGGGGCGCATGTCGAAACCTTCCAGCACAATCATGAAGGCGTGCTGATCGACAAATTGCATGAAGCCGCGCGCGATCAGGTGGATTTCATCGTCATCAACCCGGCGGCCTACACCCACACCAGCGTTGCCCTGCGCGACGCCCTGGCGGCGACCGCCATTCCGTTTGTCGAAGTTCACCTTTCCAATATTCACGCACGCGAAGCCTTCCGCCATCACTCGTATTTCTCCGACCTCGCCGTGGGCGTGGTGTCCGGCCTGGGTGCGCATGGCTACGAACTGGCGCTGGAATACGCGCTGCGTCACCTCCAAAACAGGACCCCCCATGGATCTCAGAAAACTGAAAAAGCTTATTGACCTGGTCGAAGCGTCGGGTATCGCCGAACTGGAAATCACCGAAGGCGAAGAAAAAGTCCGCATTGCCAAAACGCCTGCCGGCGCACCGATGATGATGGCGCACGCGCCGCAAATGCTGCAGATGGCAGCGCCGGCCGCGGCAATCCCGGTCGCGGCGGCCGCCCCTATGGAAGAGACCGTTCACGAAGGACATGTCGTGCGTTCGCCCATGGTCGGCACCTTCTACCGCGCCCCTGCACCCGGTTCCAAGAATTTTTCCGAGGTCGGCCAGACCGTGAACGCCGGCGACACGCTGTGCATCATCGAGGCGATGAAGCTCTTGAACGAAATCGAAGCGGATCAGGGCGGCGTCATCAAGGCCATCCTGGTCGAGAACGGCCAGCCGGTGGAATACGGCGAGCCGCTGTTTGTGATTGCTTGAGAAAGGATTCAGGGATCAGGGGTCAGGATTCAGGGAATGAGCAGCTTTGCCGCGCCATTTGAACCAAGGCGCGCAGCACTTTCCCTGATCCCTGAATCCTGACCCCTAGCCCCTAAACCATGTTCGAAAAAATCCTCATCGCCAACCGCGGAGAAATTGCGTTGCGCATCCAGCGCGCCTGCCGCGAAATGGGCATCAAGACGGTCGTCGTGTATTCCGAGGCCGACCGTGACGCCAAGTATGTGAAGCTGGCCGACGAATCGGTGTGCATCGGCCCGGCACCGTCGGCGCAGAGCTACCTGCACGTGCCCTCGATCATCGCCGCCGCCGAAGTCACCGACGCCGCCGCCATCCATCCCGGCTACGGCTTCCTGTCGGAAAACGCCAATTTCGCCGAACGCGTGGAGTCTTCCGGCTTCACCTTCATCGGCCCGCGCCCCGACAACATCCGCCTGATGGGCGACAAGGTGACTGCCAAGCAGGCGATGCTCGAAGCCAAGGTGCCGTGCGTGCCCGGCTCCGAAGGCGCCCTGCCGGACGATCCCGACGAGATCATCAAGACCGCCGCCCGCATCGGCTATCCGGTAATCATCAAGGCGGCCGGCGGCGGCGGCGGGCGCGGTATGCGCGTGGTGCATACCGAGGCCGCGCTGCTGAATGCCGTGACCATGACCCGCACCGAGGCCGGCGCGGCCTTCGGCAACCCCATGGTTTACATGGAAAAATACCTGCAGACGCCGCGCCATATCGAAATCCAGATCCTGGCCGACGAGCACGGCAACGCGGTCCATCTGGGCGAGCGCGACTGCTCGATGCAGCGCCGCCACCAGAAGGTGCTGGAAGAAGCCCCCGCGCCCGGGCTCGACCCCAAGCTCAGGGACAAAATCGGCGAACGCTGCGCCGAAGCCTGCCGCAAGATCGGCTATCGCGGCGCCGGCACTTTCGAGTTCCTCTATGAGAACGGCGAGTTCTACTTCATCGAAATGAACACCCGGGTGCAGGTCGAGCACCCGGTGACCGAGCTCATCACCGGCATCGACATTGTGCAGACGCAGATCCGCGTCGCCGCCGGTGAAAAACTGCCGTGGAAGCAGAAGGACATCCGCTTCAAGGGCCATGCCGTCGAATGCCGCATCAACGCCGAGCACCCGACCACCTTCGTTCCCAGCCCCGGCAAGCTCACCAACTACCATGCGCCCGGCGGCCCCGGCATCCGCGTCGATTCGCACGTCTATCACGGCTATTACGTGCCGCCGCACTACGATTCGATGATCGGCAAGCTGATCGCCTATGGCGATACCCGCGACCAGGCCATCGCCCGCATGCGCGGCGCGCTGATGGAAATGGTGGTCGAGGGAATCTACTGCAACATCCCGCTGCATCAGGAGCTGATGAACGACGCGGCCTTCATCGCCGGCGGCACCAGTATTCATTATCTGGAACACAAACTGGCAGAAGAAAAAGCGTGAGGGGTCAGGATTCAGGGATCGGGGGTCAGAGTAAAACCGTGACGCGCCATACCTTTTCGCAATCCAGCGCGGCGCAGCCGCACAAAGCCCCCTGTCCCCTGAATCCCGACTCCTGATCCCTGAAATGTCCTGGCAATCCGTCCGCATTCTCGTCGACTCCAAGCAGGCCGAACCGCTGTCCGACGCGCTGATGGAAACCGGTGCGCTGTCGGTGGCGCTGGAAGACGCCGACGCCGGCACGCTCGATGAAACGCCGCTGTTCGGAGAGCCGGATCATCCGAGCGCCGAGTTGTGGCCGCACAGCATCGCGACGGTACTGCTCGACGAACACGCCGACGTGGCGGGAATACTGGCTGCCGCGGCAAAGCAGGCGGGCGTCCCGGTTCCCGCCGACTACTCGGTCGAAACCGTGGCCGAGCAGGACTGGGTGCGCCTCACCCAATCACAGTTCGACCCCATTCCGATTTCACCGCGCCTGTGGATCGTGCCGACCTGGCACGACGCCCCCGACAGTCGCGCGATCAACCTCAAGCTCGATCCGGGCCTGGCGTTCGGCACCGGCAGCCATCCCACCACACGCCTTTGTCTGCGTTGGCTGGATGCGCATCTCACCGGCGGGGAGACGCTTCTGGACTATGGCTGCGGCTCCGGCATCCTCGCGATCGCCGCAGCCAGGCTGGATGCAACCGGCGTCGACGGGGTCGACATCGATGCCCAGGCCGTCACGGCATCGCGCGACAACGCCGCATTGAACGGAGTGGCTGCCCACTTCTGCCTGCCCGGGGAACTCGCGGCCGGCCAGTACGACATTGTCGTCGCCAACATTCTCACCAACCCGCTCAAGGGAATGGCCCCCCTGCTGGCCGGCCGGGTGCGCAGCGGCGGCCAGCTGGTAATGTCCGGCATCCTTGCCGAACAGGCTGATGAAGTGATGGTGGTTTACAGCGACTGGTTCACTTTCGCCCCTCCCGCGGTCGATGAGGGATGGGTGCGTCTGGCCGGCGTCAAGCGGTGAATTTCCGGACGACCTGCCCGCATTGCCTGAGTGTGTTCCGTCTTGGCACGGACCAGCTCGATGCTGCACAGGGATGGGTGCAATGCAGCGTGTGCGGAGCGGCTTTCGATGCACGCCCGAGCCTGCTCGGGGAAGACGGTTCTCCCCTGCCTGCCCCTGAGCCCGGTCGGGTTGAATCCGCGCCGCCGCCTGAAGCCCGGCCCGCCGAACAGGAAACCCAACCTGCCGCGGGGCCGGACGTGGCGGACGAAACCATTCCGCCCGTCCTGCCACCCGGAGAAACCGATCTCTCCGTTGCCGGCACGCCACGCGGCATCGTTCATCGTGAGGCATCGCCCGATCTCGATTCGATCATCCTGATCGACCCGGATATCCCCTGCCCGGACGATCCCGGCCCGCTGCCGCAGGTTCGTACCGCTTCCAGCCACGCGTCCGAGCCCGTTGCGTCCATGCACCGGCCACCCCCCGTAACAGCCGCGGCCCCTCCCGCGGCACGCATCGAATATGCTTCGCCCCTGCCCGGCACGCCGCGCAGGGCATACGCTTCCCGCCGCATCAGCGCCTGGGTGTGGGGCCTGGCCAGCCTGCTGCTGCTCATCGTGCTGCTGGCGCAAACCGCCTATTTCCTGCGCGACACCCTGGCCAGCCAGATACCACAGGCGCGTCCCGTCATTGAACGGGCCTGCGACGCGCTCGGCTGCTCGCTCTCCCTGTCGAAGAACCTTGCGCACTTGCAGATCATCGGCTCCGATCTGCAAACCGAAGGCAGCGACCGTATGAGGCTTACATTGACCCTGGGCAATCGTGCCGACCACGCCCAGGCCTGGCCGGTTCTCGTGCTGACGCTGACCGACCAGCACAATCGTTCGCTGGCACGGCGCAGCTTCGCGCCGAGCGAATACCTCGGCGACGCCCCGCGCATCGCTGCCGGCATCCCCGCGCACAGCGAACAGCCGCTGAGCCTTCCGCTGAGCATTCGCAAACTCACGCCGATGGGATTCAATCTGCAGCTGACGTATTGATTGGAGCGCGACGCAAACCGGGCTAGCCGGCTCAGCGCATCTTCGGTATAGTGCGCTCTCCCGTTGCGGGAGAGCGCACGAACCTCGTGCCGCCGAAGGCGTAACCCACCCGGAATCGCTCAGGCACCAGGACCGCAACAACCGGAACACTCTGGAGAGCGCAGTCGCTGACGTCCCAGGCCAGCGCAACTGCCACCGAAGGGGCAGCGGCTCGCCGACCGGATCGGCGCCGTAATCTCTCAGGTACCAAGGACAGAGGGGTGGAGCGCATCCCGCTTCACCCTTTTTTATTTTTGGTGGCTCCATGCTCAGACACACTCCACTCAATGCCCTCCACCGCGAGCTCGGCGCCAAGATGGTCGATTTCGGCGGCTGGGACATGCCACTCCACTACGGCTCGCAGATCGGGGAGCACCACACCGTGCGTTCCGGCTGCGGCCTGTTCGACGTCTCCCACATGCTGTCGCTCGACCTCAGGGGCGCCAACGTGCGTCCCTTCCTGCGCCGGCTGGTGGCGAACAACGTCGACAAGCTGCAGGTCTGCGGCAAGGCGCTGTATTCGTGCATGCTGAACGAGGCCGGCGGCGTCATCGACGACCTCATCCTCTATTTCATGGACGAGAGCTGGTTCCGCCTGGTGGTCAACGCCGGCACCGCGGACAAGGATCTCGCGTGGATGGAAACATGCAACGCCGACTGGGGCATGGGCCTCACGCTCACCCCGCGCCGCGATCTGGCGATGATCGCGATCCAGGGGCCGGACGCCACCCGGGTGCTGAACGAAGCGCTGCCCGGCGTCGACAGCCTGACCGCCAGCCTCAAGCCCTTCAACGCCGCCGCCATGGGTGAAATGTTCATCGCCCGCACCGGCTACACCGGCGAGGACGGCTTCGAGGCGACGGTGCTGGCGAAATCCGCACCCTTTTTCTGGAAGGCGCTGATGGAAGCCGGCGGCAAGCCGATCGGGCTGGGCGCGCGCGACACGCTGCGGCTGGAAGCCGGGATGAACCTGTATGGCCAGGACATGGACGAAACCACCTCGCCACTGGAGTCCGGTCTGGCGTGGACCGTGGATCTAAAAACCGAACGCGACTTCGTCGGCCGCGCCGCGCTGGAAAAGAGCGAAGTGACCAGGCAGCTCGCCGGCCTCGTGCTGCTCGACAAGGGGGTCCTGCGCAGCCACCAGACAGTGCTGACGAAGCACGGCGCCGGTGAAATCACTTCCGGCACTTTTTCGCCTACGATGCAGCAATCCATCGCGCTCGCCCGCATCCCGCTCGGCATCGCCCCGGGCGAGGAAGTTGAAGTCGAGATTCGCGACAAGAAGCTGCGCGCGAAAGTGGTGAAATATCCGTTCGTGCGCAATGGCAAGGTTTTGATTTGATTTTGGAAGGGTCAGGATTCAGGGGCCAGGGGTCAGGGAAAATGCGCGGCGCAGCCGCACCTTCCCTGAATCCTGAATCCTGATCCCTGATCCCTGGATTACCACTCGACCAGGAATACACAGATGACTATCCCCGCTGACCTCAAATACACCCCCAGCCACGAATGGGTGCGCGTCGAAGCCGACGGCACGCTGACCATCGGCATCACCCACCACGCGCAGGACCTGCTCGGCGACATGGTGTTCATCGAACCCCCCGCCCCCGGCCGCACGCTGGCCAAGGGCGAGGAATGCGCGGTGGTCGAATCGGTGAAGGCCGCCTCCGATGTCTACGCGCCGGTGGCCGGTGAAGTCGTCGCCGCCAACGCCGACGTCGAAGCCAGCCCCGAGTCGGTGAACCAGGACGCCTACAGCGCGTGGCTGTTCAAGATCAAGCCGGCCAATCCCGCCGACGTTTCCGGACTGCTCGACGCCGCGGCCTACCAGAAGGTGGTCGAGTCGGAAGCTCACTGAGGAGGGGCCAGGATTCAGGGGTCAGGGGTCAGGGAATGTGCGGCTGCGCCGCGCATCTGAACCGGGCACTGAATCCTCCCCCTGAATCCTGACCCCTGAATCCTGACCCCTGAATCCTGACCCCTGAATCCTGACCCCTGAATCCTGATCCCTGACCCAAATGCCCTTCATTCCCCACACCGAAGCCGACGTCGCCGCGATGCTCGGCGCCATCGGCGCCGCCAGCATCGATGAGCTGTTCGACGAAATCCCGCCCGCATTGAAGACCGGCAAGCTGAAGGACGTGCCCGACGGCCTGTCCGAGATGGCGGTGACGCGCCTGATGCAGGAACGTGCCTCACAGGACGGCTTCTGGTCCAACTTCATCGGTGCCGGCGCCTACGAGCACCACATTCCGGCGGCGATCTGGCAGATCACCACGCGCGGCGAGTTCTATTCCGCCTACACGCCCTACCAGGCCGAGGCCTCGCAGGGCACGCTGCAGCTGATCTACGAATACCAGACCATGATGACCCGGCTGACCGGGCTCGACGTCTCCAACGCGTCGCTGTACGACGGCGCCTCGGCGCTGGCCGAAGCGGTGCTGATGGCAGTCAGATCCCATAAGACCTCGCGCCGCGTGCTGGTGCCGAAGAGCGTGCATCCGGTCTACCGCAGCGTCGCCGTCACCACGGTGAAAAACCAGGGTATTGAGATCGTCGAGCTCGACTACGATCCCGCCACCGGCCGGACGGTGCTGCCGGCCGACCCCGGCAGCTTCGCCGGGTTGGTGATTCCGCAGCCCAACTTCTTCGGCGTGCTGGAAGACGTGCACGCGCTGACCGACTGGGCGCACGCCCAGGGCGCGCTGGCGATCGCGCTGGTCAACCCGACGTCCCTGGCGGTGCTGGAAGCGCCCAGCCAGTGGGGAAGCCGTGTGAATCAAGGCGGCGGTGCCGACATCGCGGTGGGCGAAGGCCAGCCGCTGGGCGTGCCCATGGCATCCGGCGGCCCCTACTTCGGCTTCATGTGCTGCCGCCAGGCATTCGTGCGGCAGATGCCGGGGCGCATCGTCGGCCGCACTGTCGATCTCGACGGCAAGCCGGGTTTTTCGCTGACGCTGCAGGCGCGCGAACAGCACATCCGCCGCTCCAAGGCCACCTCCAACATCTGCACCAACCAGGGCCTGGTGGTCACCGCGGCGACGCAATACATGGCGCTGCTGGGGCCGCAGGGACTGGCGAAAGTAGCCACTGCCAGCCATGCCGGCACGATGGCACTGGCCGACAAACTGGCGGCGATTCCGGGCGTGACGCGCGCGTTTGCCAACCCCTTCTTCCACGAAGTCGTGCTGAAGCTCGCCGACAATACCCTGAAGGGCACCAGCGCGAAGGACGTGCTGCGCGCGCTGCGCGCGCAGGGGATCCTCGGCGGGCTCGACATTTCCGGCTGGTATCCCGAACTCGGACAGGCCATTCTCGTCTGCGCCACCGAGACCAAAACCAGCGCCGATCTCGATCGCTACGCGCAACAGATGGAACGTATCCTGTCGAAACGGCGCGAAGCCCCGCCGTGTGCGTATAAGAGCTAACCGGAGCGAACCATGAGCGGAGTACGAGACAAGCAGTTCTGGGACATCACCGACTCGTTCATTCAATTGGCCAACACCCATTTGAACGAAGTGAAGCCCAGCCGGGTCAGTGCATGTGCACTGTTTGCCGCTGCAAGGTTCAACGCCTTTGTCATCACGGCGGCCTCCGCAAGCAAAGAGCAGTTCATCGCGGAAAAAGAAACCGCGATCGCTTACTTTCTGGAGCAGTATGAAAACATGCTGCGCGAAAATCTGGATGAGCATCTGGCGCGCTACGACCAGCATGGCAGTTGATCGGCGGGAAACAGACCGGACGTTATCGTTCTGACACCCGATATTTTTGATTCACTCTAGGAGAAAAAACATGGCAGTGACTTTAGGCGGCAATCCCATCGACGTCGCAGGCAACTTCCCCAAAATCGGCGACACCGCACCCGGCTTCAAGCTGGTCAACAAGGATCTGGCCGACGTTTCGCTGGCCGACTTCGCCGGCAAGAAAAAACTCCTTAACATCGTGCCCAGCCTCGACACCCCGGTGTGTGCGATCTCGACCAAAAAATTCAACGACGCCGCATCCGACACAGTCGCCGTGCTGGTGATCTCTGCCGACCTGCCGTTCGCGCAGAGCCGATTCTGCGGCGCCGAGGCGCCCAACGTCGTCACGCTATCGACCCTGCGCGGCGGCGCCGAATTCAAGCGTGCCTACGGCGTGGACATCACCAGCGGCCCGCTCGCCGGCGTCACCGCGCGCGCCGTGGTCGTGCTGGACGAAGCCAACAAGGTGCTGCATGCCGAACTCGTGCCCGAGATCAAGCAGGAGCCGAATTACGCGGCCGCGCTGGCAGTATTGAAATAAGGGTTCAGGGGTCAGGATTCAGGGATCAGGGGTGGAGCGGCTACGCCGCACCCGTTCGATTCCGGTTTTCCCTGGCCCCTGAATCCTGAACCCTGACCCCTGAAAACCATGCTGATATTCGACCATTCCCGTCCCGGCCGCACCGCCGCCGCCCAGTTGCCGGCCGCCGGCGGCAGCCTCGACGACCTGCCTCCGGCGCTGCGCCGCAAAGACGCACCCGCACTGCCCGAAGTTTCCGAGCTCGACGTGGTGCGCCACTACACGCGTTTGAGCCAGAAGAACTTCTCGATCGACACGCAGTTCTACCCGCTCGGCTCGTGCACCATGAAGTACAACCCGCGCGCGTGCAATTCGCTGGCGATGCTGCCGCAGTTCCTGGCGCGCCATCCGGCGAGTCCGGACGAAACCGGCCAGGGCTTCCTCGCCAGCATGTTCGAGCTGCAGGAAATGCTGAAGGACGTCACCGGTATGGCCGGCGTGTCGATGGCGCCGATGGCGGGCGCGCACGGCGAATTCGCCGGGGTGGCGATGATCCGCGCCTGGCACGACGCGCGCGGCGACCGCGCGCGGCGTGAAATCATCGTGCCGGACGCGGCACACGGCACCAATCCGGCCACCGCCACCATGTGCGGCTACGCGGTCAGGGAAATCCCCACCGACGCGAGCGGCAGCGTCGACCTCGCCGCCTTGCGCGCCGCGGTCGGCCCGCACACCGCCGGGCTGATGCTGACCAACCCGTCGACCCTCGGCGTGTTCGAGCAGAGCATCGCCGAGATCCAGCAGATCGTCCACGACGCCGGCGGTCTGCTCTATTACGACGGCGCCAACCTCAACGCCATCCTCGGCAAGGCGCGCCCCGGCGACATGGGCTTCGACGTCATCCACATGAACCTGCACAAGACCTTCTCCACCCCGCACGGCGGCGGCGGACCGGGCGCGGGTCCGGTGGGGGTGGCGGCGCGCCTGCTGCCTTTCATGCCGCTTCCACTGGTGCTGAACGAAAACGGCTTCTACCGGCTGGCGACCGAGGCCGACCTGCCGCAGTCGATCGGCCGTCTGTCGGCCAACATGGGTAATGCCGGCGTGCTGATGCGCGCCTACGTCTATGCGCGCCTGCTGGGCGGCACGGGCATGCAGCGCGTCGCCGAATACGCCACCCTCAATGCCAACTACCTGATGGCCAGACTGCGCGACGCCGGCTTCGAGCTGGCCTATCCCGAGCGCCGCGCCAGCCACGAATTCATCGTCACGCTGAAAAAACTGAAGGACGCCACCGGCGTCACCGCGATGGATTTCGCCAAGCGCCTGCTCGATTACGGCTACCACGCGCCGACCACCTACTTCCCGCTCTTGGTGCCGGAATGCCTGCTGATCGAGCCGACCGAGACCGAAAGCCGCGAAACGCTGGACGGCTTCATCGAGGCGATGAAGGCGATCAAGCACGAGGCCGAAACCACGGCCGAGCTGGTGAAGGGCGCACCCTACAGCCTGCCGGTACGGCGTCTCGACGACGTCAAGGCCGCGCGTGAACTCGATCTGGCCTGCCAACCCGTCGCCTCCCCTCAGGCATGACCGACCCCGCCAGCCCCTACAAGGGCAAGACCGGCCTGCGGCGTATGCTGAACGCGGCAGGCTATTCGTGGGCCGGCCTTTCGGCCGCATTCCGGCACGAGGACGCATTCCGCCAGGAAGTGTGTCTCGCGCTGCTGCTGATTCCGCTCGCGTTCTACCTGGGCGAGACCGGGGTCAGCCGCGCCCTGATGATCGGCGCGGTCCTGCTGGTACTGGTCGTCGAACTGCTGAATTCCGCGCTCGAGGCGGCGGTGGACCGGATTTCCCTCGATCACCACCAGCTCATCAAACGCGCCAAGGACATGGGCAGCGCAGCGGTGATGATCGCGCTTGCCAACGTGGTCATCGTGTGGGCGCTGGTGCTGGGGGGTTAAGCCCACAACAAAAACAGACGCCGCACACTAAAGTTGTGGCGTTCCTGGCCGGAATAGTAGGGGCGCTCCTTATTGCTTTCCGACCGCGTGAACCTCAAAACCGTTTGGCTGTTTCTCAGTCTGTGTCAGGCCGGCTCCGCCGCGGCCCTGGGCATGGGCGACATCGCCGTGCATTCGCCACTGGGCCGCCCCCTGAACGCGACCGTCACCCTGCTCGGCGCGACCGCCGATACGACGGCGGATTGCTTCAGCCTCGGCACAAGTACAGACAGCATCGCGCCGCCGCTCCGCGCAAAAATGAACATCGAGCGCGCAGGAGGCCAGACACGCCTGCTCATCCGCACGTCCTCCCCGGTGAACGATCCGATCGTACAGTTCGTGCTGGTTTCGGACTGCGAGGTGCGCTTGCAACGCGAGTATGTCGTATTGCTCGACCCACCCGTGACGATGGACGTCCCTCTCGACGAGAACGCTTCCGCCGCGCACGCGCAACCCGCTCTGGCGCCCGCCGCCGTCACACCCCGTCGCGCCACGCCCAGGCGTGCCGCTCACCGGTTTTCCCATCGCGCGCCCGTTCCCCTCGCGCGGCCGTCGGACGCCGCCGCACGGACCCCGACTCACGCGCAGGCCGCGCCGAAGCAACACGCCCCGCACCTGGTATTGTCCGGAAAACACGCGCGGCCCAACCAGAGCGATACGCCGGTGGCGCTGCGCCTCGACACGCGCCTGCCCGATCTGACGCAGCCGCGTCCCGCTGGGTTGAGCGCCACCGAACTGTCCGATGAAAACACGGCGCTGGGCCGCAAGCTCGCGCACCTGGAAGCCCAACTCGCCGCCTTGCAGCGGCGCAATACCGAACTCGAAGCCGCCCGGCATGCCGCGCCCACGACGTCTGCCGCGCCTGCCACCCCCGCACGGCCCGCGCAATGGCCGCTGTACCTGCTGACGATCGCGATCCTGGCCGGCTTGATCGCGCTGGCCGCCTGGCTGCTGCGCCGCAACCGGTCCGCGCCTGGCGTCGGCACGCCCTGGACGCAGGCGGGAACGCCGGAGAAAACACTGTCCGAATTGAACGCCGCCATGCCGGCCGATCCGCCTTCCGCCTCCCCGCGCATGCCTGAAATCGCCCCGCCCCCGCCAACCAGCGGCACCGAGGTCAAGGAAGATGTGCTCGACCAGGCCGAAGTGTTCATGGCCTTCGGACATGGCGACCTGGCCATCCATCTGCTGCAGGAACATCTGCGCGCCACGCCGACCGAATCACCGGTGCCCTGGCTGCTGCTGCTCGACCTGCTGCACCGCGCAGGCAATACCACGGGTTATGCCGCCGCCAGCACTGAATGCCGCCGGTATTTCAACGTCAACCTCTCCGATCATCCGGTTTCCCGGGACAACGAGACCAGCCACGGGCTGGAAGCGTATCCACACCTCCTGGAACAGTTGGTGAAAGTATGGAACACCCCGGATGCCGAGACTTTCTTCCACGATCTGATTCACGACAATCGGGGCGGCACGCGCACAGGCTTCGAACCGGGCGCCTACCGCGACATCCTGCTGCTGCATTCGATCGCGCAGGACACACTGCCGCCCGCCGCCTGAGCGTCGGCTTCGCCGGCCAGACACTTCCGTAAATCACCGTCCTGACGGCCTGCGTATAATCCGGGCTGTCGTTTTCAATCCACCTCCATCATGCGCACCCTCATTTGCGGTTCCCTCGCTTTCGATTCCATCATGGTGTTCCAGGATCGTTTCAAGCATCACATCCTGCCCGACAAGATCCACATGCTGAACGTGTCGTTCCTGGTGCCGGAGATGCGCCGCGAGTATGGCGGTTGCGCCGGCAACATCGCCTACAACCTGAAGCTGCTGGGCGGCGAGCCGCTGATCATGGCGACCGTGGGCGACGATTTCAGCCCTTATGCCGGGCGCCTCGATGCCCTGGAGATTCCGCGCGACTGCATTCGCCATGTCGCCGGCACCTACACCGCCCAGGCCTTCATCACCACCGACCTCGACGACAACCAGATCACCGCCTTCCACCCTGGCGCGATGAACTATTCGCACGAGAACGACGTGCGCCAGGTGGCGGACGTCGGGCTGGGCATCGTCGCCCCGGATGGGCGCGACGGCATGCTGTGCCACATACGCGGCTTTCACGAGGCCGGCGTGCCGTGCGTGTTCGATCCGGGCCAGGGCATGCCGCTGTTTTCGGGCGAGGAACTGCTGGAATGCGTGCACAAGTCCAGGTATGTCATCCTCAACGATTACGAGGCCGAGTTGTTGCAGAGCCGCACCGGAGAAGATCTGGCCACGCTGGCACGCCACGTCGAGGCGCTGATCGTGACGCGCGGCGGCGAGGGTTCGGTGATCCACACGGCTTCCGGACAACTCGACATTCCGGCGGTGCGGCCGGCGGCCATCGTCGATCCCACCGGTTGCGGCGACGCCTACCGCAGCGGTATTCTGTACGGCATTAGCCACGGACTCGACTGGGAGACATCCGGTCAGTTGGCAAGCGTGATGGGCGCGATCAAAATCGAGCACCGCGGGGGACAGAATCATGCGCCAAACCGGCAGCAGATTGCCGAGCGGCTCATGATCGCGTTCGGCAAGACGTTCTGAACCACGCCGAGGATCAAGGGTCGTATCACCCACAACCGAATGCAATGAGTTCAACAGGAGAACCCGCATCATGAAAAATACCTCAGCAATCGTGACCGCCATGCTCATGGCGGCGAGTCTGGCCGTGCTCGGCGGCTGCGCCAGCGGCGTCGGCGGCAAGGATTACGGCCGCGATCAGACCCGTGCCGTGCAGGAAGTCCAGATGGGCGTGGTGGAATCGGTGCGCGAAGTCAATATCGAAGGCACCAAGACGCCGATAGGCGCGGGCGCGGGCGCCGTCGTCGGCGGCGTGGCCGGCAGCACGGTCGGCAGCGGCAAGGGCAGCGTGGTCGGTGCGGCGCTCGGCGCGGTGCTGGGCGGCCTGGGCGGCGCGGCCGTGGAAGAAGGGACAACCCGCCAGAAAGGCGTGGAAATCACCGTCAGGCTCGATTCAGGCCGCATGCTCGCCATCACCCAGGCGGCGGACGAGGTGTTCCAGGTCGGCGACCGCGTGCGCGTGCTGTCGGGCGGCGGCGCGACGCGCGTGTCGCATTGACGCGCGGCGGGCTTGCCGGTCATCGTTTCGCAACCTGAACGTCACGCCGGATTAACCGCGGCTCTCTAAGCTGGGCGCCTTCCGTCAACGGGAGCGCCTCATGCTCGATATCCGCACCACTGTTCAAGCCACCCCCGCCGGCCGCTACCACGTATCGCTGGCAGTCGACGACAACGAAATCCGCGAGGCGCAGCGTCTGCGCTACAAGGTGTTCGCCGAGGAACTGGGCGCACGCCTGTCGTCCGTCCTGCCGGGACACGACATCGATCTGTACGATCCGTTCTGCGACCACCTGCTGGTGCGCGAACTCGCCCGCGGCGAAGTCGTCGGCACCTATCGCATCCTGCCGCCCGAAGCCGCCAGGCGCGTCGGCAGCTATTATTCCGAACAGGAATTCGACCTCACCCGGCTGGGCTTCCTGCGGCCGCGCATGGCCGAGCTGGGGCGTTCGTGCGTGCACCCGGCGCATCGCGGCGGCAGCGTGATCGCCCGTTTGTGGAGGGGACTGGCCGATTACATGACGCGCTACGGCTATGAAACCATCGTCGGCTGCGCCAGCATCGGCATGGCCGACGGCGGCCACATCGCGGCGAGCGTGCATCGCCAGTTGGCCGAACGCCATCTCGCGCCGATCGAGTGGCACGTCACCCCGCGCACCCGCCTGCCGGTCGAATCGCTCGACGATGGCCGCAATGCCGCGCTGCCACCGCTGATCAAGGGCTACACCCGGCTCGGCGCGATGATCTGCGGGGAGCCGGCATGGGATCCCGACTTCAACACCGCCGACCTCTTGATGCTGCTGCCGATGGCGCAGCTCAACCGCAGTGAGGCCCGCCGCCTCATCGTTTGAGTCTTACAATGCACGGGTGAATCCTGTCCGTCTCCCCGTCTTCCTTCGCCGTCCCGTCCGCATCGGCCTGCTGGGGCTGCACCTGGTCTGGGGCGTGACGCTGGCCGGGCTGGTGTTTCCGCTGCTCGGCCCGGCGCAACGCGACCGCCGCATCATGGCCTGGTCGCGGCGTCTGCTGCGGGTGCTCGGCGTGCAGGCGCGTACGAGCGCCGCCCCCGGCCTGCCGGGCGGCGCGCTCCTGGTGTGCAACCACGTCTCGTGGCTGGACATTTACCTGATCTACGCTGCCCGGCGGGTGCACTTCGTCTCCAAGGCCGAGGTGCGGCAATGGCCGGTGGCAGGCTGGCTGGCGCACAAGACCGGCACCCTGTTCATCGAACGCGGCCGCCGCGCCGACACCGCGCGCATCAATGCCGAAATGCGCGCGCTGCTGGCGAGTGGCGCCTGGGTGGCGGTGTTCCCCGAAGGCACCACCGGCGACGGACGCAGCCTCAAGCGCTTCATGCCGTCGCTGCTGCAGCCGGCGGTCGAACTGAACTGCCCGATCGTGCCGGCCGCCCTGCGTTACCGCACGCTGGACAACGACTACAGCGCCGCGCCCGCGTACATCGACAACCTCAGCATGTGGCAAAGTCTGAAACAGATCATCGACGAACCCGGCCTCATCGCCGAACTGCGCTTCGGCGAGCCGATCCCGCCGAACGGCCACCGGCGCGAACTGGCCGCGCGGGCGGAAGCGGCCACCGCCGGACTTCTGGGCACGCCCTCCGCAAACGCAGCGGCGACGGATACACCGCTTACGGGCGGCCGGGATGCTGCATCTGCGGACACTGCACCGCAAACGCCTGGCGGTCCTCCAGCCTGACCGCGCTCAGCTTGCCGCCCCACAGGCAGCCGGTATCCAGCGCGATCAGGCCGGGGCGGTTGACCAGCCCGAGCGTCGACCAGTGGCCGAACACCAGCGTCGCCGCCGCGCTCTGCCGCCCCGGCACCTCGAACCACGGCAGCCAGCCGGCCGGCTGCGTGCCGGGCGCGCCCTTGTGGTGGAATTCCATCTCGCCCGTCGGCGTGCAGTAGCGCAGCCGGGTGAAGGCGTTGACGATGACGCGTAGCCGCTCGACACCCTGCAAATCCCCATCCCAGGCCACCGGCGCGTTGCCGTACATCTGCGCGAAGAAATCACGGTAATGCGCCCCATGCAGCACCGCCTCGGCCTCGGCCGCCCGCTGCATCGTATCGTCCAGCGTCCAGCCCGGCAGCACGCCCGCATGCACCATCAGGAAATCGCCTTCACGCCAGGCCAGTTTGCGCTGACGCAGCCAGTGCAGCAGTTCGTCGCGGTCGGGCGCCGCCAGCACCGCGTCGAGCGTGTCGCCTTTGTGCGCGCGGCCGTAGCCTTCGGCCAGCGCCAGCAGGTGCAAATCGTGATTGCCGAGCACGCTGATGGCCGTGCTTCCCAGGTTTTTGACGAAGCGCAACACCGCCAGCGAATCCGGCCCACGGTTGACCAGATCGCCGACCAGCCACAGCCGGTCGGCGGCCGGATCGAATTTCACTTCATCGAGCAAACGCAAAAGCGAGGTTTGACACCCCTGAGGATCGCCAATGGCATAGGTGGACATATAAAATACGCTTTGAACATGTGTACGCTGTGTTGACCCCCATCATAGCGCTCCCGCCTGAACCTCTTGTACGCCTGCGCCATGAAACCCCTGATCCGCCTGTTTTTCAGAACCCTGCGTCTCCTCCTTGCCCCTTTCATGATCGCGGGCTATTGGCTGACACGCCCGAAAGGCATCGTGCGCTCTGCTGCCGCACAGCAGGCAGTCGATGCCCGCACACGCAAGCTGGCGCTGTATCACTATCCCGCCTGTCCGTTCTGCCTCAAGACCCGGCGCACGATCCGGCGGCTGTCGCTCGACATCGAGTTGCGCGACGCGCAGCACGCAGGCCCGCACCGCGACGCGCTCATCGCCGGCGGCGGCAAGCCGCAGGTGCCCTGCCTCGCCATCAGCGATGCCCACGGCAGCGTGACCTGGCTGTACGAGTCCGACGATATCAACGCGTATCTCGAGCGCGAATTCGGCACCGCATGAGCCTGCTTGCCGCGTTGAATCCGCCGCAGCGCGAAGCGGCGAAATATCTCGACGGTCCATTGCTGGTGCTGGCCGGCGCCGGCTCCGGCAAGACCCGGGTGATCACCCACAAGATCGCGTATCTGATCGGCGAGTGCGGCTACAAGCCGGGCTCGATCGCCGCCATTACCTTCACCAACAAGGCCGCACGCGAGATGCAGGAACGCGCTTCGAAACTGACGCAGAACGTCAACACCAAGGGCCTGATCGTCACCACCTTCCACTCGATGGGCCTCAGGATGCTGCGCGAGGACGCCAAGTTCGCCGAGCTGAAGCCGGCGTTTTCCATTCTCGATTCGGCCGACGCCGCCGGCATCGTGTCGGACATCCTCAAGACCACCGACAAGCAGGAAATCCGTCGCGCGGTGGGCCGCATCTCGCTGTGGAAGAACGCGCTGCAGTCGCCCGCCGCCGCGCTCGCCGCCGCCGAGGACGACAACGCGCGCGTCTACGCCAAAATCTACGACCGCTACGATGCGACCCTGCGCGCCTATCAGGCGGTGGATTTCGACGACCTCATCCGCCTGCCGGCGGAACTGCTGGATACCCACCTTGAACTGCGCGAAAAGTGGCAGAACCGCCTGCGCCACATCCTCGTCGACGAATACCAGGACACCAACGTCGCCCAGTACCGCCTGCTGCAGAAGCTCACCGGCGTGCGCGCCGCGTTTACCGCGGTCGGCGACGACGACCAGGCGATCTACGGCTGGCGCGGCGCCTCGGCCGACAACCTCAGGCAACTCAACGAGGACTACCCGCATCTGCACGTGATCAAGCTGGAGCAGAACTACCGCTCGACGATTCGCATCCTCAAGGCCGCCAACGCCCTTATCGCCAACAACCCCAAGCTGTTCGAAAAGCGCCTGTGGAGCGAGCTCGGCGTCGGCGACGCGATCCAGGTGATGCCGACCCGGGACGACGAGCACGAGGCCGAATCGGTGGTGATGCGTCTGCTGTCGCACAAATTCCAGCACCGCACCGAATGGCGCGACTACGCCATCCTCTATCGCGGCAACTACCAGGCGCGCGTGTTCGAGCAGGCGCTGCGGAACGAGAAAGTGCCCTACCAGCTGTCGGGCGGGCAGTCGTTCTTCGACCGCGCCGAAATCAAAGACGTGATTGCCTACCTGCGCCTGATCGCCAACAGCGACGACGATCCCGCCTTCATCCGCGCCGTCACCACGCCGAAGCGCGGCATCGGCGCGGCCACGCTGGAAAAGCTCGGCCAGGTCGCCGCCACCCTGCACGTCAGCCTGTTCGAGGCGGTGTTCTCCGCCGCCGCCGCGTCGCAGATCGGCGAGCGCCAGCTGGCGCCGCTCACCGAGTTCTGTCAGTTCATCAACCGCTTCGAGGAACGGATTGTCCGCGAGCCGGCCGGCGAACTGCTGAACGACCTGCTGAAGATCATCGACTACGAAATCTATCTGTTCGACCAGGACGACCAGCGCGCGGCGCAGGGCAAGTGGAACAACGTGCTGGAGTTCGCCGCCTGGATCGCGAAGAAAGGCGAGGAGGACGAGAAGGATCTGTTGCAACTGACGCAGACCATCGCGCTGATCACCCTGCTCGAAGGCCGCGAAGAGCAAGAGCCCGACGCCGTGCGGCTATCCACCCTGCACGCCGCCAAGGGCCTGGAATTCGGCCATGTGTTCCTGGTCGGCGTCGAAGAAAACATCCTGCCGCACCGCGACGCGGTCGACGAAGGCCGCCTGGAAGAAGAACGCCGCCTGATGTACGTCGGCGTCACCCGTGCAAAGAAGTCGCTCACCCTGTCGTACTGCTCGCGCCGCAAGCGCGCCCGCGAATCGGTCGCCTGCGACCCCTCGCGCTTCATCGACGAACTCGGCGACGACGTGCGCCAGCCGGAGAAACCCACCACCGCAGAAGCCAAGGCCAGCGGCAGCGACCGGCTGGCGGCATTGAAGGCGATGCTCGGCTAAGCCTTGGAGAAAAAGGGGGAGCTTTTGCATTCCAGTGAAGATGCAAAGGACGGAATCGACGCGAATTCGCCACGGGACTCAATTCCGTGCTTGTTCGCAAGCTGCTTTGGATCGGTAAAGATGACCTATGAGGCCGGGGCGTCGAAATTCCTGGAAAGCCCGTAGCCGCTTCGACTTTCGCTGAAGCAGGCGCGTCATCCATGAGACACTCGGGGGGCTTTTCCTGACAAGGGTTCCAACGGCGGACTTCTAGCTTATGTACGATACAAACACCTACGAGGATCCACTCGTTCTGGACCCGGCAATCCGTGCTCGCTGGGCGTTCCTTGAGACAAGCTCGGCCGCCGCAGTACTGCGGGCTGTTTGCCCCGAAGAATGGCGCGATATCACTGAAGTTCTAGCCTCCTTCTCTCTTGATCCTGCCCGCTGGTTAAAAAGCGGGGGAAACCGCGGTGACATCGCGCAGGAAATTGATGGCCTGTTCTCTCAACGAGGTTGGCGAGAAATTCGTGTAGACCTATCGACCCAAGGTGTTCTGATCGCGAAGAACGGCAATGTGGTGGATAGGCTGCCGCCAACGGAACAGGAGGGTTATCTGGTGGATAACTTCAAGGGGCGCGTGGCTTTGGACGTCGAGTGGAATGCCAAAGACGGCAACCTGGATCGTGACCTGTCCGCATACCGGGCCTGGCACGAGGCTGGGGTGATTTCAGCAGCGGTGCTGATTACGCAGGACAGGCTCGCACTAAAGGAACTTGCGAATCGGATTTGGGCGTCTTATCAGGAAACCCTGCCCATTGGCCAACGCAACCCGCGGCTACCCGTGGATCTGTCCACGTCCACCACAACCAACCTGGAAAAAGCTGCGCTCCGTGTACGACGTGGCGTGATGGGAACCTGCCCGCTCCTGGTGGTTGCGGCAACCCAGGCCACATGGAACGGCCAGCCTTATTCCGCGTGAAACATGTCGAATTGAGCGAGTTGTGTGTTGCGCCCCCGGGGACGCATGGCGACGCCTGACGCACTCAACAACGTACGAATACGCTGTATTGAATATCCTGTCTCATCCGCAAGCTGCCTCACGCTCATCCCGGCCTCGTATCGAGTTCGCAGTTCCAGTCCGATAGCGGACGCCCTGTCAGGATCAAGATGTTCGTTTGGAAGCAAGGATGGCAATATCGGCCCCCCCTCATATCCCTTGTGAATACCCCCCCGCGGGGTGACTTCATCGGACGATTCATCGCCCCAGGCGGACCACCCTGATCTCGCGTGGCGTGCGAATAACTCGAGGTAGGCCCCCGGAGAACACGATTCAATCAGGGCATACTGCTCGTCCGGCTTGCGGGAGTGTTCGCGTTTCCGTGTCTCGATCATATTGACCTGAGTTCTACCCGGTGCAAGCGTGCGCATCGATCCATGAACGCCGAACAGCAGTAACTCCGTAACATTGCGAAAATAGAACCCCACGCCCCGCCCGTCCGGACCACCGTCTTTGCGCCTCTTGGCCCAAACGATATTCGACACATAGCGGAACCCCCAAGCCTTCATAACCTCGAGCCCGTCAGGCAGCAAGGCGTTCGGAACCCAGAGATATAGATGGGCTTTCGGGGCGAGGATGCTTTCCACATCCATTGCCTTGATCGCCTCCAATGACATCGTAGAATAGCGATCGAGTCGCCGATGTTCCGGGGCGACCTTTCCAGTTCGATTGGCGAATCGCCAAGGCGGGTCGGCAAGAACCGTGGAGAATCCCCCGGCGATCTCAGGAAGGGGAGGCGGCCCGTTTTCGGGGCGGAGAGGTCGGTTCGACATGAGGCGAACTGTATACTTAAAAAAGATCTTTATAAAGATCTTTTTTCAGACGCAACGTATTTTCTGGGTATTTTCTGGCAGACGTCGCTATCTGTGAATCAAACGGGACGCCGCAGCGTCCCGTTTGATTCCAGCGTCAGATATCGGCAAGCCGACGATGAGTTGACCTTGGGGTCGAGTTCGCCCTTGTCGTCACGCTTCTGCATCTCTCCAGACTGAAAACCCTTGGTCTCGTCAAACTGCCCCGTTTCACGCTGCGGCACGCTCCCGCGCCTGGCGCGCCGGGCCGGGAAATCGGTCGCGGCAGGCAGCGTGCGGGGCCGGGGCATGGGAGCGTCCTGCCGACGGACGATCAAACGCCCTGCACGCGTGGCCAGGTCACGCGCAAGCTTGCATCTTGCCCCGTTGCGGCAAGTGCATCACCATCCCTTTCACCATTCACGAATGGAGCGATACCTTGGCGCGCCACACCCACTCACATTCCAATACCGTCGATCCACAGCCAGCAAACTGGCACACCCTGACTCCCGCAGAGGTCCAAAAGGCACTGCAAACCGGAACGAAAGGTCTGAGCGATGCCGAAGCGGCCAGGCGCATCGCTCAATATGGGCCGAACCGTCTGGTGCCGCCGAAGCGCCGCGGCCCCCTGATGCGCCTGCTCATGCAGTTCCACAACGTCCTGCTTTACGTGATGATGGGGGCGGCGGTCATCACCGCGTTTCTGGGTCACTGGATCGACACCGGCGTGTTGCTGGCCGCCGTGGTCATCAACGCGATCCTCGGTTTCATCCAGGAAGGCAAAGCCGAGGCCGCGCTCGATGCGATCCGCGCGATGCTGTCCCCCCATGCGACGGTGATCCGCGACGGCAGCCACCGCGAGATCGATGCCGCCGACCTGGTGCCGGGCGATCTGGTCGCCCTGGTTTCGGGCGACCGTGTTCCGGCGGACTTGCGTCTGGTTTCAGTCAGGGAATTGCGTGTCGAGGAAGCTGCGCTGACCGGCGAATCCCTGCCGGCCGAGAAGACGACCGAGGCCGTGGCGGCCGATACCCCACTGGGCGACCGATATGGCATGGCCTATTCGGGCACCCTGGTGGTTTATGGTCAGGCCACGGGGATCGTCGTCGCGACCAGCCACATGACCGAACTGGGCAAGATCAACCAGATGATCGCTGGCATCCGGATTCTGTCCACGCCGCTGCTGCGCCAGATAGACCGCTTCGGCCGTTTGCTGGCGTTGGCCATCGTTGCGATGTCCGCTGTGATCTTCGTGCTCGGCGTCCTGTGGCGCAGCCATGCCCCCTCGGAAATGTTCATGATGGTGGTGGCGCTGGCCGCCTCGGCCATTCCGGAGGGGCTGCCGGCGATCATGACCGTTACCCTGGCGCTCGGGGTGCAGCGCATGGCACGGCACAACGCGATCATTCGGCGTCTGCCCGCCGTCGAGACCCTGGGATCGGTGACGGTGATCTGCTCCGACAAGACCGGCACGCTGACCCGCAACGAAATGACCGTTCAGCGCGTGATCTGCGCGGATCATGTGTTCGAGGTCGGCGGGATCGGTTATGCCCCGGGTGGGGACTTCAGCATCGCGGGCAACATCGTCGATGCCGATCATTACCCGGCGCTATCGATGGCGGCCCGTGCCGGCGTGCTGTGCAACGACGCCCGCCTGCGCGAGGAAGACGGCGTGTGGCGGGTCGAGGGCGATCCGACCGAGGGCGCGTTGCTCGTGCTGGGCGGCAAGGCCGGATTCACGCAGCACGTCGGCGATGCGGCGTGGCCGCGGCTCGACGTCATCCCGTTCGAATCGCAGCATCGTTTCATGGCCACCCATCATCGCGATAGCGACGGTGAGCCCTGGATTTTCGTCAAAGGCGCTCCCGAGCGCATTCTCGACATGTGCACCACCCAGATGAATCACGATGGCGGGGCGTCACCGCTGGATATCGACACCTGGCACCGTCTGGCGACCGCAACGGCGGCCCAGGGCTTGCGTCTGCTTGCACTCGCCTGCAAACGCACGGCGCCGGAGGGGACCAGACTGGACTTTTCCGTCATGAAGTCGGGATACACGCTGCTGGCCATGGTGGGGCTCATCGATCCGCCGCGCGAGGAAGCCATCCGCGCCGTTCACGAGTGCCATCGCGCCGGCATCCAGGTCAAGATGATTACCGGCGACCACGGTGAAACGGCGCGTGCCATCGGTGCGCAGCTCGCCATCGGCATAGGCAAGCCTGCGATCACCGGGGCCGAGGTCGCCACGATGGACGACGCTGACCTGCGTCGCGTGGCAATGGAGGTCGACGTGTTTGCCCGTGCCAGCCCGGAGCACAAGCTGCGACTGGTGCAGGCCCTGCAGGACGGCGGCCAGGTGGTGGCGATGACCGGCGACGGCGTGAACGATGCGCCTGCGCTGAAACGCGCCGACGTTGGCGTGGCCATGGGCATGAAAGGTACCGAAGCGGCCAAGGAAGCCGCCGACATGGTGCTGACTGACGATAACTTCGCGACCATCGCGACCGCCGTGCGTGAAGGCCGGGCGGTCTACGACAACCTGAAGAAGTTCATCCTGTTCATGCTGCCGACCAACGGTGGCGAGGCGCTGGTGGTCATCGCGGCCATCCTGTTCGAGCTGGCCCTGCCGCTCACTCCGGCGCAGGTGTTGTGGATCAACATGGTCACCTCCAGCACCCTGGGCCTGGCCCTGGCCTTCGAACCGGCGGAGCGCGGCATCATGAACCGCCCTCCGCGGCCGCCCGGAGAAGCCCTGCTCTCCCGCTTCTTTATCTGGCGGGTGCTGATGGTTTCCATCCTGATGATGACCGGGGCGCTCGGCCTGTTCCTGTGGGAATTGCGCGACGGCACCGGCCTCGAAACGGCGCGCACGATGGCTGTCAACGCGGTGGTGGCGGCGGAAATGTTCTACCTCCTCAACAGCCGCTACATCTTTGCGCCTGTCACGAACTGGACAGGCCTGACCGGTAACCGTTATGTGCTGCTTGCGATTGCCGCCTGCATTCCGCTGCAGATTGCCTACACGCACGCCCCGGTCATGCAGGCCATCTTTGGCTCCACCGATCTGTCGCCGCGGGAATGGGCCAAGGTGCTGGGAGCCGGACTATTGGTATTCTGCGTCGCCGAAATGGAAAAATTCGTGATCCGGCGCACGCGTCTGGCCCCCGCCTGAGCGACGAAGCCGCACTGAACGGCCGGGCCGGGAATTCGATCCATAAAAAAACGGGACGCCGTGGCGTCCCCAGACTGCTGACAAACCCCGTCTTTTTCCGAAGTCGGGGTTTTGTTTTTGTGGATTCGATTCAGGCGTGCTGAAACGCCAAGCGAAGCA